>NZ_JBCEVZ010000019.1:0-82048 GCF_038448715.1 Hymenobacter segetis
GTCAGAAGGGCAGCTGGTCCAGCTCCGGCTCCTGCCGGAAGCTGTGCTGCGGCTCTGCAACAGCGGTACCATTAGCCTCGCCCGCAGCCGGAGCAGCGCCTTGCGGCCGGCCACCCAGCATCGAAATCTCATCGGCGATGATTTCCGTGATGTAGCGCGTCTGCTGGTCCTTGTCCTGGTACTGGCGGGTGCGCAGTTTGCCCTCGATATACACTTGCTGGCCCTTTTTGAGGAACTTGTCAGCCATGTCGGCCAAGCCGCGCCACGCCGAAATGTTGTGCCATTCGGTGCGTTCCACGCGGTTGCCTTGCTTGTCCTTGTAATAGTCGTTGGTGGCGAGGGTGAAGTGAGCCACGCTCACACCGCCTTCCAAATGGCGCACTTCGGGGTCTTTGCCCAAGTTGCCTACCAAAATCACCTTGTTCACTCCGGCCATATTATTGCACGTTAGGAAATACAGAATTGAAAAAGCCACCCGGCCTTTTCTGTCTCAAAGATAAGAAATTAAATTTGCCAGGCAATATTTTTTGCTAAAAATAAAGGCTGAAAAATCTAATTTATTTAGGCAAAGGTATTTTAAAGGTTTTGGTCACAATAATTAGCAATCAGCTTCGGCTTGGGCAAGGCCTCAATCTCCGCCGCTGAATACGCCCGAAGCCCCAAATCCCGCAACGTAGCATCCGGCAACGGCTCTGCCAGCGCCATCGGGTGAAAACGAGCCTCCAGCTTCTGGTGGCTCAATACGTGCCGGTACGCCGCGCTGGGCTCGGCAGCCTGGCTGGTGTCTAGATTGGCACCCAACGCCTCCAAATGGCGCAGTAGCTCAGCAGCAGGTAATTCCGCGACGGTGGTTTCGGCCAGCGCAAAGTCATACAGGCCTTGCCAGATGTCCTTCTCGCGGCGCTCCCGCAGATATGTCTGCTCGCCGTGGCGCAGCACGAAGTAATGGAAGTAGCGCGTGCGCGACGCCTTGGCCTTGCTTTTCACCGGCAGCAGCGCCACCTGCCCGTGCTGAAATGCCCAGCACTGGTGCTGCATGGGGCAAAACAGGCAGTCGGGCTTCGCCGGCGTGCACTGAATGGCCCCAAACTCCATAATGGCCTGGTTGAAATCGGCCGGCGTGCTGGCGGGGATGTGCTGGTCGGCCACGGCCTGGAATTCCTTGCGCGAGCTGGGCGCGGCGATATCGGAGTGCAGTCCAAAAATGCGGGCCAGCACGCGGTACACGTTGCCATCGAGCACGGCCACTGCCTCGTCGAAGGCAAACGACGCAATGGCCGCCGCCGTGTAGGGCCCCACGCCGCGCAGCTTCAGCAATTCGGCATAGGTGCCGGGAAACTTTCCGGCATATTCCGTCACCACCTGCTGGGCCGTGCGGTGCATGTTGCGGGCCCGGGAATAGTAGCCCAGGCCCTGCCAGTAGCGCAGCACTTCGGCCTCGGGCGCGGCGGCCATGTCGTGCACGGTAGGGTAGGCCGCCAGGAAGGTTTCGTAGTAGGGAAGGCCCTGCGCCACACGGGTTTGCTGCAGAATAACTTCCGAGAGCCAGATGGCGTATGGGTCGCGGGTGTGGCGCCAGGGCAGGTCGCGCTGGTGGCGTGGGTACCAAGCCAGTAGGGCCGAGGCCAGAAAGGAAGGGTGAGCGGTTTTTACGGTCAAAATTTTGAAAGCGAATAATTTGGGCCAACACCTAGTTTAGAAGGGTTGATTGGTAAAACAAAAAAATGGGGTTACCTTTGTGGCCCCAATTCAAGGGCGAACCGCTTACCGGGCAAGGGCTTACGCTGGAATTTGGGACTTTTTTGCCTAAAACTGTATTTTTTTCAACCACTCTAAGTACCATACCAACGTGACTAAAGCTGAGGTAATCGCCGAAATCTCCACGAAGACCGGCATCGAGAAAGCTGATGTATTGATGACTGTTGAAGCCTTCTTCAAAGTCGTGAAAGATTCGATGACCGAGGGCAACAACATTTATGTACGCGGCTTTGGCTCGTTCGTAAACAAGAAGCGTGCTCGTAAAGTAGCCCGCAACATCTCGAAAAACACGTCCCTCATCATCGAGGAGCACTACATTCCGAGCTTCAAGCCGTCGAAAACCTTCGTGGCTAAGATTAAGAACAGCAAGAAGGTGAAAGCCGTTGCGGCCAAAGCCTAATTTTGTTTGTTAAGAAGCTGGCCGGTGGATTAACCTCCTGCCAGTTTCCTAACTACAATGAATTGCCGGCCGCGCCGCCGGTGTCTTTTCCGCAAGGGAAAGCCCGGCGGCCGGCTTTTTTCAGCTAATGGCTACTACTCGCACCGCTCCGCATCAATTGGTCCTCGTCGCCGCCGCGCTCGCGCTGGTTGGCGGCTTATACGTGTTGCCCAAGGGCATCATGAAGCCGAAAGAGAGCAAATCGGAGCTGAACAAGGACGCTGCTGCCACGGCCAACCGTGACGGCGGCGGCATGGCCACCAATGGCTCCAAAACCGAGGCTTCCTCGGGGCCGGTACCCGCTACCGCTACCGAAAACAAAGGCCCCAATGCCGCTCCGCACACCACCACCAGCCCCGCCCAACGGCAGGAACTGGCGCGGTTGCTAGGCGAGTACAAGGCTGCTGCCACGCCTGATGCCAAAGCCACGGTGGCTACCACCCTGGCCCGCCGCTACAACGACGTGGAGCGTTTCGATAGCGCTGGCTACTACCTGGAGCAGGTGGCCCTGGCCAAGCCCAGCGCCCAAAACTGGCAGCAGGCCGCCGATGCCTACTTCCAGGCGTTTAGCTTTGCGGCTACCGATGAGCGGGTGAAACTGCTCGGTGGCAAGGCGCGGGAGCTCTACACCAAGGTGTTGAAGGACCAACCCGGCAACCTCGACGCCAAAACCAACCTCGGCATGGCCTACATGGCCTCCGAAAACCCCGTGCAGGGCGTAACCTACCTGCGCGAAGTGCTGGAAGCCGACCCCCGCAACGAGAAAGCCCTGTATAACATGGGGATACTCGCGGTGCAAAGCAACCAGTTCGACAAAGCCGTGAAGCGTTTCCAGGATTTGGTGAAAGTCAATCCGAAAAATGTGAACGGACAGTTTTACCTCGGCGTAACTTTGGCCCGCACTGGCGCCAAAGAAGAAGCCAAGCAGGCCTTCCTCGCCGCCAAAAGCCTCAGCAACGACCCCGCGCTGGCCGCTTCGGTAGAAGAGGAAATTGCCAAATTGAAATAGCTACGACACAATCAATCACCAACTTAACCCCCAAGCATCATGCCCTGCGGTAAAAAAAGAAAGCGTCATAAGATTGCCACCCACAAGCGCAAGAAGCGCCTGCGCAAGAACCGCCACAAGAAGAAGTAAGCCTCACGGGGCGTAGCGGCGGCCGGCAGTTTTCCTAACGGGAAGGGAGCCAGCCGCCTATCTCTCACGTAGCCTCCCGAGTGGGGCCGCGCCAGATGCTTTTCCCGTGGCTCGCGAGGGAAGCCAGAACCGTCAGGTTCTGGCTTCCCTTTGCCGGTTTCGGGGTAGGCCTTCGACGGCATTACCGGCAGGTTACTTTAACTAAATCAAGGCTTTGAGTAATGAATTAGTCATTAATTCTACTCAGGAAGGCGAGCGAATAGCGTTGTTGCAGGACAAGCGGCTGATTGAATACCACTTCGACCGCAACGACACCAACTACTCAGTAGGCGACATCTTCCTGGGCACCGTGAAAAAGGTGATGCCCGGCCTGAACGCAGCGTTCGTAGACATTGGCTACGAAAAAGACGCGTTTTTGCACTACGGCGACCTCGGCGAGCAATTCCCTTCCTTCACGAAGTGGGCGCGCACGGTACAGAGCGGCCGGGCGCCCAGCGCCGGGCTGGAAAAATTCACGTTTGAACCCGTCCTCGAAAAAGTGGGGAAGGCGGAAAGCGTGTTCAAGAAAGGGCAGCAAATCGTTGTCCAAATCATCAAGGAGCCTATTTCGACCAAAGGCCCCCGCGTGAGCACCGACATTTCTATGGCCGGGCGCTACCTCGTGCTGATGCCGTTTTCGAACACCATCAGCGTCAGCAAGAAAATCGTGAGCAAGGCCGAGCGTGACCGCCTCAAGCGGCTCATCGCCAGCATCAAGCCCGAAAATTTCGGCGTCATCATCCGCACCGTGGCGGAAGGACGTGAAGTGGCTGAGCTTGACAAGGATATGCAGGACATGGTGGCGAAGTGGGAGCAACTATATTCCACGCTGCGCACCGCCAAGCCCAACGACAAAGTGCTCGGCGAACTCGGCCGCACCTCATCGATGGTGCGGGATATGCTGAACGAGTCGTTTGACAGCATCACCGTGGATGCTCCGGCGATGTACGATGAGATGCGGGACTACCTGCAAAAAATCGCGCCGGACAAGCTTGGCCTGCTGAAGTTGCACAACTCGAAAATCAAGATTTTTGAGCAAACCGGCATTGAAAAGCAGCTGAAAACGCTGTTTGGCAAGACCGTGACCGTGCCCGGCGGCGGTTACCTTGTCATCGAGCACACCGAAGCCCTGCACGTTATCGACGTGAACTCGGGCAGCAAGAGCAACCAGGAGAACGACCAGGAAGCCACCGCGCTGATGATTAACATGCTGGCGGCCAAAGAAGTGGCGCGTCAGCTGCGCCTGCGCGACATGGGCGGTATCATCGTGGTCGATTTCATCGACATGCGCTCGGCCGAAAGCCGCAAGAAAGTGGAAGACGCCGTGCGCGACGTGATGAAGCTTGACAAGGCGAAGTACACCGTGTTGCCTATCACCAAGTTCGGCCTGTTGCAAATCACCCGCCAGCGGGTGCGGCCGGCCGAGAACATCGTGACCGGCGAGGTGTGCCCCACCTGCGGCGGCACGGGCAAGATTTCGGCCTCCATCCAGGTGACGGACGACATCGACAACAGCATCGACGACCTGCTGGTGAACCAGAACCAGTCGGGCATCACGCTGTCGGTGCACCCGTTCCTGTACGCTTACTACACCAAAGGCCTGATTTCGCGCCAGATGAAGTGGTACCTCAAATACTACAAGTGGGTGAAAGTGGTGAACGACAGCAGCCTGGGCCTCACCGACTACCGCATCGAAGACGAGCGGGGCGAGGAAATCCAGTTGCGTTCGTCGGCCGCCGCCATGAGCCGTTTGCAGGACCGCGAGGTTGAGATTGTGGATTAAGTGAGTGAAATTACTTTCCAACAAAAAGCCCCAGCTTCTTTAGAGGCTGGGGCTTTTTGTTGGCGTTTGGCGATAGGGCTAGAACTTGATGCCTAAGTCTAGGCCGAACGAACTGTTTTTGATGGTTACGTCGGAAAAGCCGCGTTTGCTTTCGAAGTAATGGTCGATGTCAACTAGGCCGCGATGGTAGCCGAGGCCGGCGAATAGCTTCGTGCTCTTGCCCAGCGTGTACTCGGCACCGGCAGCTACAAGGGCATCGGCATCGAAGAAGTAGATGTAGTCGCCGGCTTTGTTTTCAGTACCAGTGACGGGGTCGTTATAGAACTTGTTGCCGTTGATGCGTGTGCCGATGGGCACGTTGAGGGAGCCGCCCACCTGAAAATAAAGGCGTGTGGCCGGCGCAATTTCGTTGGTGAAGAGCTTTACTGTAAGCGGTATTTGCAGGTACTGCGTACTGATTTTCATTGAAACCGGAAAGGGGTTGCCGTTGCCCACGCCACTATTCAGATAGTCGGTATAGCGGATGCTGCCACCCTTGCCCGCCAGTTCCAGGCCCGTGCTGAAGGCGTAATTTTCGCCAAAAAAATAATCGACCACCAATCCGCCACTGAAGCCGAACTGGCTGCCATCGCTGGCAAAGCTGTTTTTGGACGTGGATTCGGCCCGCAGGCTGGTGATGGACGGCGAAACTTTGAGGCCGATTTCGACCTGAGCCGAGGCGCTGCCAATGGTAGCGGCGAGCGTGAAAAGCGCGAGCAATAGTTTTTTCATACGGGTTTATCGTTCAATTGCCGTCGGCAACAGCCGGCAGCCAACAGGTTTTGGCTAATTTTACCTCAAAGTAACGTGCGTGAATACGAATAATTTTGCCTGGCGGCGCTGGCTGCCCCTCTTTTTAGGAATCAGCCTTGGTTTTGGCGGCTGCAAAAGCGGCCCAACCGAAGGCTGCCGCCCCGACGCGGCCGAAGATGCCGCGGCCGTGCCTGTGCGGATTAAGCGGCTGGAGCCAGCCTTTTTTCAGCTAAAGACTCCGGCGCAGGCGCAGCAGTTTATGGATGCCAATCCGGTATTCGCCCGCTATTATTTGCAGCGCCAGCCGGCTACCGAAAAGGCGCTGGATAGTAGTCTGGTGCGCCTAGCTACCAACCCGGCTTTGCAGCAAGTGGGCAAGGAGACGGCTGCCGCATTTCCCGATAGCACCGCCCTGCGCCACGACCTGGGTGAGATGTTCCGGCGGGTGCATCACTATTTTCCTGATTTCCGAGTGCCGCCCACGGTTACTTATGTGAGCGGCTTTCTGGCCAAGGATATCTATGTGAATGACAGCCTGCTGGTGATGAGTCTGGACTGGTTTATCGGCCCTAAAGCCAGCAAGCGGCCCGACCTGCCGCAGTACATGCTGCGCCGCTACACGCCAACCGGCCTCATGCCGCTGCTGGCCCAAGATGTGGCCAGCAAATACAACAAGCACGAGCTCACGGCCAACACTATGCTTGATGCGATGGTGCATGCCGGCAAGTCGCTGTATTTCGCCAGTCTGGTGCTGCCCTGTACGCCCGATTCGGTCTTGATGGGCTATACCAAGCGCGAGATGATTGGGCTTGATGCCAATGAAGGCAGGGTGTGGGGCCATTTTCTAGAGAAGAATTTGCTTTATACCACCATGCCGTTTCTGCTCCAGAAGTACGTGGGCGAGCGGCCCAACGTGCCCGAAATCGACAAAACCTGCCCCGGCCGCGTGGGCCAGTGGGTGGGCCTGCAGATTATCCGCAAGTATGTGGCCGAGCATCCTGACGTGACGCTGGGGCGCCTGATGGCCGAGAAGAATGCCCAGCGCATTCTTAACGACTCGCACTACCGGCCCAAACGGTAGCATTCATTGTAGAATGCACATCGCCGTTTTCAGCCAGTACCACACCAATCCCGACTGTCCGGCCACCAGTCGGCACTACACGCTGCTGGCCCACATTGCCAAAACGCACCGGGTGACGCTGCTGACTACGCCCGCCTGGAAAGGGCAGCGGCTGACGCAGGAATTCCCCTGGGTACCGGAAGGGGTAGCAGTCCGCGAAGCCGACGTGCGGTATGACAATAAAATGGGGCCGGCGCGGCGGGCGCTGGCTTTCGCGCAGTATGCGGGCTGGGCTGTGCGTGAGGGGCTGCGAATTGACAAGCCGGACGTGATTTGGGGCATCAGTACGCCGCTGACTGCCGCTTGGGCAGCGGCGCAGGTGGCGCGCTGGCGGCGGGTGCCGTGGGTGTTTGAGGTACAGGATTTGTGGCCAGCATTTCCCATTGCGATGGGGGCTGTGCCCACGGCATTGGCCCGGCAGCAGCTTTATCAGTTGGAAAAACGGCTGTATAAAAGTGCCCGGCACATCCTGCCGCTTTCGCCCAATATGACGCGCTACGTAACGGATTTGGGCATTCCGGCTTCGAAAGTAACCACCGTGCTCAATGGCACCGACCTGGAACTGGCGGCCCGCGCCACGCCGACGGTCGTGGCCCATCTTCGGCAGGAGCAGGGCCTGGCCGGCAAGCGCGTGGTGCTATATGCGGGCACCTTTGGGCGGGCCAATGATATCCCAACGCTGGTGGCGGCGGCTGAAACAATGGTGGCCGCCGATGCGGAAGTGGTGTGGCTGTTTCTGGGCCACGGGTTTTTCGAGCCGCTGATTGCGGCGGCGGCGGCGCGCTGGCCGGGGCGCATCCGGCTGGTGCGGGGGCAGGCGCGGCATGAGGTGTTCAGCTGGTTTGCGTTGGCCGATGTATCGGTGGTGTCTTTTCTAGGGCTGCCGGTGCTGGATTCCAATTCGCCAGCGAAACTGTACGACTCGCTGGCCGTGGGCACGCCGGTAGTGGTGACTAATGCGGGCTGGACTAAGGCACTGGTGGAGCAGCACGCTTGCGGATGGTACGTGCCCGCTGGCGATGCTCCGGCAATGGCAGCGCAACTCCAGCAGCTGCTACATCAGCCAGAGGTGCTGGCCAAGGCCGGTGCTAACGGTCATGCCTTAGCTGTGCAGGAATTCGACCGTCAGCGCATGGCTGCGCAGGTGCAACGGATACTGGAAGCAGCTGCCAATTGATTTTGTGCCAAGTCGAAAGCCGTTTGTGCTTTCTAGAACTAGTAATTGAACTTTGTGTGCTAAAAAAGCTGCTAAAAGCGCAATTGTAGCCGTTCAGCTTTAAGCTTCCGGAATGGGAACGTAAGCCAGCGCTTTCCCAAAATTCTTCTCGAAGTAAGCGCAACTGGGGGCCAGCGGGCAAATGCTGCATTTGGGCGAGCGTGCCACGCAGATGTAGCGACCATGCAAAATCAGCCAGTGGTGGGCTTTGTTGATTAGCTCTTCCGGGATGTAGCGTACCAGCGCCTTTTCCACGGCCAAGGGCGTGGTGGCCGTTTTCGGCACGAGGCCCAAGCGGTGCGATACCCGGAAAACGTGGGTATCGACAGCCATGGCAGGCTGGTTGTAAATGACGGATGCTACCACGTTGGCTGTTTTGCGGCCCACGCCGGGCAGGCGCTGGAGCTCATCAATGAGGCTAGGGACTTCGCCGCCGAAATCTTCGGTGAGCATTCGACCCAGGCCGGAAAGGTGCTTGGCCTTGTTATTCGGATAGGAAACACTGCGGATGAAGGGGAAAATTTCATCGGCGGAGGCAGCGCCGAGGTGCGCGGCGGTGGGGAATTCGGCCAGTAGCGCGGGCATCACTAGGTTCACGCGCTTGTCGGTGCATTGTGCGCTGAGTACTACGGCCACGATTAACTCATAGGGGTTGCCATAGGCTAGCTCGGTTTTGGGCTCCGGGAAGTTGGTGGTAAAGTAGTCGAGGAAGTAGCGGAAGCGGTTGGCGCGGGTCATGCGGTGGGGCGGATATCAAGCAAAAATAAAACGGTCATGCTGAGCGCAGCCGAAGCATTTCTACCGCAATAGTAAACCCAATCGACAGGATTACTGCTGCGGTAGAGATGCTTCGGCTGCGCTCAGCATGACCGTGGAAATGGTATTGACTAACCGCCTAACTCCGCCAGCGCGGGGTGTGGAGCGGCCGCCACAAGAAATTGAAGGAGCTCAGGACTTGCTCAAGAAAGTGCGCGAGTAGCGCAAAATGGCCTCGGAGGTTTCGGGCCGGGGCTCGCGACGTACTCCGTCGAGCGCCCGCTGGGCCAAAAGGAGGTCGGCGCAGGTCGCGGCCAAGTCCGGGTCGTGCTGCAATGCCTCCTCTACCTCGCGCTGCCTTTCAGCCGGCAATTCGTTGTACACATACTGGAGCAGTGTCGAATGGGGTAATATTTGAATCATAATGATGCAGGGAATTTGCGGTCATTTTCTTCCGCAGGTTTATCAGCGCATAGCGCATCCGGCCCAGCGCCGTGTTAATGCTCACGCCAGTGGCATCAGCAATTTCCTGGAAGCTCATATCGCCGTAATGGCGCATGAGCAGCACCTCCTTTTGGGCGGCGGGCAGTTCCTGGATTAACGCCCGAAGGCGGGTGTGGGTTTCTTCACGGGCCAGAATATCGTCCGGGCCGTCGTCGGCAATGGTTAGGGTATTGTTTAAACGTTCGTTATCGGTGAGGCTGATGTGGGGCACGCGCTTGCCCCGCCGGAACGAGTCGATGGCCAAGTTGTGCGCGATGCGGCAAATCCAGGGCGCAAACTTACCTTCCTCGTTGTAGCGGCCACTTTTCATGGTGTGGATGGCCTTGATGAACGTGTCCTGCAACAGGTCCTCGGCCACGTCCTCGTCGCGCACGATGAGGAGGATGGTCGTGAACACACGACTGCGGTGCCGCTCCAGCAGGATAGCGAAGGCGGATTCCTGGCCGGCCAGGTAGAGCGAGATGAGCGCGGAGTCGCTCGGTTGCATGAGGTCCATAAAGGGCTACGGAATAGGAGAACGTAGAGCTTTATGCCATAGTATGCAGTTACCGAGAAAAAAATTGGGAGCGACGGGCGGTGGTAGGTTTTACCCCGCTAGAATCAGACCAAATGTAGAGAAAGGGAATCCAATTACGCAATAGGTATTGGTGGAAAAATGCCGCAATCTTTTTGAAGATTTCGAGCAACCTTCCTCAAAACTTCATCTAGGGCATTTTTTGGAAAAAATACCTAGGTGTTTTTTTGAAAAAAAGTTTCCGAATCGGGTAAAAAATTTGGGCCGTCTGTATCGCAGTTCATTGGGCGAGCCAGTGGTAGGCGGTGGCTTCGTCGGTGAAGAGGGCGGTTTGGTAGCCTTGTTCGGGGTGAGCCGCGGCGCTGATGGCAGCGGCGGAGCTGGCCGACTGCTCGGTGGCGGCGCGCAGAGGCGAGATGAGGAAGGCAATACGCACCGGTGCGGGGTAGCGGTGCAGGAGCCGGGGGAAGAACTCAGCATTAACCCAAGCGGTGAGGGCGGGAGTGGCCAATTCCTCGCGACGGCGCAGGTCGAGCAGCCAGCGCCAGCAGCCGAGGACATCGCCGGCGGCGAGGATGCCGAGGTAGCCGTGCTGGAGTTCAGACTCGGTGATTTCGCGCTGCCACCGGGCCACGATGGCGGGCAAGTCGGGGCGGGGCGTTATTTCCAGGCCGAAATCTTGCATGAGCGGGGACGAAAGCGCGGTGAATGTCAGCTTGCAAGGTAGGCGAAATGGGGTGGCCAAACCAACCTGCCAAGGCTGGGGCGGGGCTACCTTTGTGGCCGGCCGCCGCACAGGCGGTTTTTGTGTGCTTATGCTGCCATCTGCTGATTCTTCGCCGGCCCATGACCCGTACGCGGCCCTGCGCGTGCCTGATTTTCGCCGGCTGGTGTCGGCTCGCACCTTGCTCACGGTGGCCACGCGCATCCAAGGGCTGGTGGTGAGCTGGCAGATTTATCACCTCACCAATAACCCGCTGGCATTGGGCCTGATTGGCTTGTCGGAGGCCGTGCCGAGCATTGTGGTGTCACTGTATGCCGGGTACGTGGCCGACTCGATGCGCCGCAAGAACATTGTGGTGGTGGCGCTGGCAGTGCTGGTGCTGTGCGCGGCGGCGCTGGCGGTTTTTGCCAGTCCGTACGGCATTCATTTGCTAGCGAAGGATTCGCTGTACACGCTGCCGCTCTACGGGGTGATTTTTGTGAGCGGACTGGCGCGGGGATTCATGGGACCGGCGCTGTTTTCCTTCATGCCACAGCTGCTGCCCGACCGCGCGCTGCTGCCCAACGCCATCACCTGGAACAGCACCACTTACCAAGGCTCGGCGGTGCTGGGGCCGGCCATTGGCGGCTACCTGATTGCGGCCGTGGGCATCACCAATTCTTACGTGGTGAGCACGGCGCTGCTGGCGTTGGCGCTGTTCCAGTTTGCGCGCATTGCCAACCGGCCGCTGCCGCCCATGGAAGGCGAGCGCCTCAACCTGAAAGACAGCGTGCTGAGCGGGCTGCGCTTCATTTTCGGCAACCAATTGGTGCTGGCGGCGCTGTCGCTGGATATGTTCGCGGTGCTGTTTGGCGGGGCGGTGGCGCTGCTGCCGGTGTTCGCGTCGGATATTCTGAAGGTGGGGGCGAAGGGCTTCGGGCAGCTGGAGGCGGCGCCGGCCATTGGCTCGGTGCTGATGGCGGTGTTCCTGACGTATTACCCGCTGCGGCGGCGGGCCGGGCGCAAGCTGCTGTGGGCGGTGGCGGGCTTTGGGCTGGCCACCATTGCCTTCGCGCTGTCCACCAATTTCTGGCTGTCGCTGTTCCTGCTGTTCCTCACGGGCGTATTCGATTCCGTGTCGGTGATTGTGCGCTCCACGCTCATCCACATTTACACCCCGGAATACATGAAGGGCCGGGTGTCGGCGGTAAACAACATTTTCATTGGTTCCAGCAACGAAATCGGGGCCTTCGAGAGCGGCACGGCGGCGCGGCTGCTGGGCACGGTGCGCTCGGTGGTGTTTGGCGGGCTGATGACACTGCTGGTGGTGGCCATCACCACCTGGCGGGCCGATAAGCTGCGCAAGCTGGAATCGGGCACGAAATAACATGCCGCCCCGCCGCCCAGTGGGCGGAGCACCCGGCGCATTTATCCCGGGCCACCGCCCGGTGGGCGGAGCACCCGGCGCGTTTGTTCCGGGCCACCGCCCGATTTTCCGGGTGTACGGCGGTTAGCCGACTGGTTTTGTCAGTAGCGCCGCATAATCCTCCGGCGTGTCCACATCGAGCAAGCCGGCCGGAAAAGGCACCCGCTCCACCGCCGCCCCATAGCCGGCAATGAGCCGCCCGGCCCCAGCTTGGCCCTGCAACTGAAGCAGCTCGGGAAACACCGCTTTGGCAAAAATGGCGGGCACGCCCAGCGTATCGCCGTAGGCCGCGGCCACGATGGACGCTTGGGTTTGCTGCTGCCGCGCCATCAACTCATGCAGCAACTCCGGCGTCAGCAGGGGCTGGTCGGTGAGCATGATGAGCACAGCGGCGGGCCGGGTTTCGGCCACGGCGGCCAGGCCGGCGCGGATGGAGGAGGCCATGCCCGTTTCCCAGTCAGGGTTATGAATGGCCCGGATGGGCAGGCCCGCGACTTCGGCTACTAATTCTTCGTGTAGCGCGCCGGTCACCAGCACAATGGGCGCGCAGCCGCTGGCCACGGCCGTTTCGGCGGCGTGGCGCAGGAGGGTGCGGCCGTGGTAGGGCAGGAGTTGCTTGGGCTGGCCCATGCGGGTGGATGCCCCGGCGGCCAGCAACAGCAACGCCACAGGAGAGTGAGGGACGAGAGTCGTCATTGGAGCTAATAAAAACGTCATGCTGAGCGCAGTCGAAGCATCTCTACCGCGCAACTAATCAGATTTAGTATTGCGGTAGAGATGCTTCGATTGCGCTCAGCATGACGTTCTGAAGGAAAGTTCTTATTTAAACGGCCTTCGTGCCCAAGACTTTATCGGGGGTGATGGGCAGGTCGCGCACGCGCTTGCCAGTAGCGTGGAACACGGCGTTGGCCACGGCGGCCGATACGCCCACCATCGAGATTTCGCCGATGCCCTTCACGCCCATGGCGTTGATGTAGGGGTCGTGTTCGTCGATGAATTCCACGGTCATTTCCGGAATGTCGGCATTCACGGGGATGTGGTAGTCGGCCAGGTCGGCGTTGGTGTAGCGGGCGTAGTGCTGGTCGCGGGCGGTGGCCTCCATTAGGGCCGCGCCGATGCCGAAAATGCTGCCGCCGATAATCTGGCTGCGGGCCGTTTTGGCATTGAGAATGCGGCCGGCCCCGTGCACGCTCACCCAGCGCGTAACGCGCACGGTGCCCAAGTCGGGGTCGACGTGCACCTCGCAGAAGTGCGCGCCGAAGGAGTGCATGGAGTGCTGGCCGGCCTCGTCCTTGTGGGCATCGGGGGCGGCGTTGGCGCTCTGGCCCACTTCGTAGCCCGCGCCGTACTTGCCGCTGCCGCTGCCCTCGATGTCGTCCATACCAGCCCGCTTCATCAGGGCCATAAAGTCCTCGCCTTTGGTCGGGTTGCTTTTCAGCTGAAGGCGACCTTTTTCCATTGCTACGTCTTCGGGCTTCGCTTTGAAGAGCGGTGATTTTGGGTCTTTAATGGCCACTTTCGTCAGCCGTTCCCACACGTCCTGCGCGGCCATGTAGACGGACGACGACACCGTGCCCGCCGCCACCGAGCCGCCTGAGTTGGGCGCGGTGGGTAGCTTGGTATCGCCCAGCTCGAAGCGAATTTTTTCGGGTGGCAGGCCCAGGGAGTCGGCCGCTACTTGGGTCATCACAGTGTAGGTGCCGGTGCCGAGGTCGGTAGCGCCACTTTGCACTACGGCGTGGCCGTCGGCGTAGAGGCGCACGCGGGCCGTGCCCGAGGAGTTGTGCACCGGGTAGCTGGCCGTGGCTATGCCCCAGCCCACGAGCTGGCGGCCGTCGCGCGTGACGCCGGCCTTGGGGTTGCGCTTGCTCCAGCCGAAGAGCTCGGCCCCGCGGGCGTAGCACTCGCGCAGGCTTTTGCTGCTCCATTTCTGGCCGGTGCTGGGGTCTTTCTCGGCGTAGTTCCGCAGGCGAATTTCGATGGGGTCGATGCCCAATTGATAGGCCAAATCGTCCATCATGCACTCGATGGCAAAGGAGCCGGGGGCCTCGCCGGGGGCGCGGGTGAAGGTGGAGGTCATCACATTGGCCCGGCCCAGCTCGTAGTGCGCCTCAAACGTAGGGCACTCGTACAGCATGTTGATGATTTTGCTGTTGCTTTCGGCGTAGTTGTCCCAGGGCGAAGTGGTGGAGGTTTTCTCGTGAATCAGGGCCAGCAGCTTGCCTTCCTTCGTGGCCCCGGCGCTCAGGGTCTGGGTCTGGTCTTCGCGGTGGCCCATGCTCGTAAACTGCTGCTGACGCGTGAGCACCAGCTTCACCGGCCGGCCCAGCGCCTTGGCGGCCTGCACCGTGAGAATGGTGTGCGGCCAACACGAGCCTTTGCAGCCAAAGCCGCCGCCCAGGTATTTGGTGATGACCCGCACCTGGTCCTGCGGCAGGCCCAGGTAGGCCGACAACGACTTCTGCGTGCGCGTCACGCCCTGGGTCGATTCGTACACCGTAAGGCGGTCGGCCGCTTCCCAGATGGCGGTGGTCGCGCCCGGCTCCATGGGGTTGTGGTGGTTGATGGCGTGGGTGTACACGGCCGTCAGCTTCACCGGGGCGCTGGCCATGGCGGCGCGGGCATCGCCGCGCCGGGTGTAACCGTCGGCCTTGCCGTCCTGAATTTTCTCGGGGTTGAAAAGCTGGGCTTTGGGGTCGGTGTAGGCGGCGATGGGCTGTTCGGTGGCGTAAGTCACACGCACCAGGCGGGCGGCGTGGGTGGCGCGCTCGAAGGTATCGGCCACCACCAGCGCCACCGGCTGGCCGGCGTAGTGAATCACGTCCGACGTCATCGGCAGGAAGCCCATGGGCGCGCCAATGGCTTTTTTGCCCTCGGGGTCGTTGGGCGTTTTGGCCAGCTTGGGCAGGTTCTGGTGGGTGTAGATGGCCAGTACGCCGGGCTCTTTGGTAGCGGCGCTGGTATCAATGTTCTGAATGCGGCCCTTGGCAATGTCGCTGGTTTTGAGCACGCCGTAGGTGAGGCCGGGCAGCGGGTATTCGGCCGAATACTTGGCCCGGCCCATCACCTTGTCGCGCCCGTCCACGCGGTTGAGCGGTTTGCCCACCACGCCGGGCGTGGGGGAAGTTTCGAAGAAAGCTGGTTCGTTCTCGTACATGGCTCGGGGAAGGTTAGGATTTGGCGGCCACGTCGGTGAGGGCGCGCACCAGCGTATTCTGGGCCAGCTCTACTTTGAAGCGGTTTTGCTCGCGCGGCTGGGCGTCGCGCACGGCGGCTGCCGCGGCGGCCCGGAAAGTAGCTTCGGTGGCCGGCGCGCCGGTCAGGATTTTCTCAGCCGCTAATGAGCGCCAGGGCTTGGTGCCCACGCCACCCAGCGCCACCCGCGCCGAGCGGATGGTACCGCCTTGCACATCCAACCCCACGGCGGCCGAGGCCAGCGCGTAGGCGTAGGAAGTCCGGTCGCGCACCTTCAGGTACAATGATTTGCGGGCGTGCGCGGCGGCCGGAATGGTCACCGAGACAATCAGCTCGCCGGGTTCCAGCACGGTTTCTTTCTGGGGCGTATTGCCGGGCACGAGATGAAAATCGACCAGCGGCACGCGGCGCTGCTTGCCCTTGGGGTTTTCCAGCAGCAGCACCGCATCCAAAGCGGCGAGGGCCACGGCGAGGTCGCCGGGGAAGGTGGCAATGCAGGATTTGCTGGTACCGAGGATGGCGAGGCCCCGGTTTTCGCCGTCCTGCGCCGGGCAGCCGGAGCCGGGCTCGCGCTTGTTGCACGGAAATGCCGTGTCGCGGAAGTAGCCGCAGCGGGTGCGCTGCAACAGATTGCCGCCGATGCTGGCCATGTTGCGCAGCTGCGGCGAGGCTGCCAGCAGCAGCGACTGCGACACCACGGGGTAGTTCTGCACCACCAGCGGGTGCTCGCCCACGTCGCTCATGCGCTCCAGCGCGCCAATGCGCAGGCCGTCGGCCGTTTGCTCGATACCTTTGAAGGTGAGCATGTTGATGTCCACCAGCTGGTCGTGGTTTTCCACATTCAGCTTCATCAAATCGAGCAAAGTGGTGCCGCCGGCGATGAAGGCGGCATTCTTATCGTCGCGCACAGCAGCGGTGGCGTCTTTCGCCTGCGTGGCTTGGAGGTAGGTGAAGTTGTTCATAATGAATTAGCCTTTGAACCCGCTTTGCTCGACCTGCCGGATGGCGGCCACGATGTTGGGGTAAGCCCCGCAGCGGCAGAGGTTGCCGCTCATCCATTCGCGCACGTCGGCGTCGGTTTTGGCATGGCCTTCTTTCAAGCAGGCCACGCCCGACATAAGCTGGCCCGGCGTGCAGTAGCCGCACTGGAAGCCGTCGTGCTCGATGAAGGCGGTTTGCAGCGGGTGCAGCTCTTCGCCCTTAGCGAGGCCTTCCACCGTGGTGATTTCCTTGCCCTGCACCATCACGGCCAGGGTGAGGCAGCTGTTCACGCGGCGGCCGTCTACCAGCACGGTGCAGGCCCCGCATTGGCCATGGTCGCAGCCTTTTTTGGAGCCGGTGAGGTCGAGGCGCTCGCGCAGTGCGTCGAGCAGCGTCACCCGGGGTTCGGCCTGGATGGTGCGAAGGGTGCCGTTCACCTTAAGACGCATTTCGCTCACACCCTCCACTTTCCGGGACATAGCGGTGAGCCGCTCGGCCTGACTGACGAGGGGCGGAGCCAGAGCCAGGCCCAGCAGGCCGGTGGCCTGTTTGATAAACGAGCGGCGGCCGTCGTTCGGGGCCGGGCCGTCGGGCAGCGCGGCCGAATCAGGCGTGAAATTATCCGTCATGGTAAGGGAAGTAAGTGGTGGTTATGGGTAACCATAGCGGCCCCAATAGGTTGAGCAGGCCCGGCAGCGCAGCCTCGCTAAGTTCAACCACCTACTACGATACTACCATTCCCAATAGTTACTTACTAGCCCTGATTTCTGAGGATGTTTCCCAATGCAGCCCACTACTCGCAACGCACATAGGGCCGCATCTTCTCCCAATCAGCCAGCTTTAGGATGGGAATCTGCTTCAAATCCTCCACCGTTTTAAAAGGCCCGTGCTGCTGCCGGTAAGCCACGATGATGCGTGCCCGGGGCTTGCCGATATAAGGCTGCAAGTACATCTCATCGAAGCTGGCGGTGTTCACGTTCACCGTTTTCGGGACGTAGTTGGGCGCGACGAAGGTGTATTTCTTCAGACTGTCGCGCAAATCCGGGGCATCTTTCAATACAAACACCTCGTCCAGCTGGTCCTCGCGCAGGTAGCCGCCGAGCTGGTTCCGGTACTTCACCACCCACTTGGCTCGGCCCGCGCCGATGCCGCGAATCTGCATCAGCTGCGTGGTATCGGCCAGGTTCAGGTCGAAGGGCTGGAGGTTGCGCGGCTTGCGGGGGAATTTGGCGGGCGTGCCGTCGGCGCTGGCGAAGGGCGGGAATTTGCCATCTGGGCCCGGCTTGTTGTTGGCGACGTAGTCGCGTTTGGGTGCCTCGTCGGGTAGTTGCATGAACGGGGCCAGCCGCTGATAAACCGAGTCTTCGAGCCCGTACATTTTCTTGATTTGAGCTTTCGCCTTGAAGCCCCCGGATGCCGCGCGGTATTTCTCAATTCGGGCGGCCACAAAGTGCGGCACGCCCCGCGCCTCCCAGCCTTCGGCGGTGAGGGTGTTGGGGTCGAAGGGCGTAAGCTTTACCTGCGCCACTTGGGGATAGCGCGGGCCGTTGCGCTCAAATTTTTTATACTCCCGTTTCGGGTAGCGACTGGCGTAGGTCTGGTCGGTGGCGCGGTGCTCTTTGAGCTGGGTAGCCAACTCATTCAGGCCTTTTTGGTCGGCAGCGGGCAGGTACTGCGGCAGCTCCGGACGCAGGAGCATGGGCGCGATGATGAAAGCCAGCATCAGCAGCAGGATGCCCACCATGCCCCGCGCCTCGCCCCGCGAATAGCCGAAATAATGCCGAATCCAGCGAATGGGGCGGGAATTGAGCCAGGACCAACCTGGGCGCGGCGGGGGTAGAGCAGCCATCGGGTAGAGGAGTGTGAAAAACCGCAAGCCACCGGGTATGGGAAGGCGGCCCGGCTTGCGGGGGCAAGTATAGGCAAAACGACGGTAACGCCGAATTATCTAACCAGTTAGCTGCGGGCCCGGCTGAGGCTGGGCGTGCGACTGGCCTTGCGCTGGGTGGCGGGGCGTTTCACCGTTACGGGCAGCGGGTCGCCGGGCGGGCGGGTTTCCTGGGCCACCCAGGCGTGGATGATTTTCAGTCCTTCGGGCGAGAAAACGGCCTGCTGCACGCCGTTAATCATCGGCCACTGGGCCGGGGCGGGCTGAAATAAGTGGTTGATGCCGTCGAGCTTGTATTCGGCCGCCGTGCGCTTGGCGTGGCGCAGAGCCTTGTAGAGCGGCACCATATTGCGCTTGGCCGAGACCTGCAAATCGGAAGTGCCATTGAGCAGCAGCACCGCGCATTGCACGTTGGGCAGCTTGGCCTGAGGGTTGAAATCGAAGAAGTAGCGCGACCACGGCGAGGTGAGCTGCACGGCGCGGGCACGGGCCATGCTGGCATCGATGCCCATGTTGGCTCCCAATAGCAGCGAGGCCACTTTGGGGCGGGCCATCACGTTGTCGGGCGTCTGGCGAATGACATCTACCGTGCGCTGGTACACGTCCTGGGCAGCTTTCACCTGCGAGGGGTCGGCCCCAATCAGGCGCATGATTTCGCCCTGCTGGCGGCGCAGCACCTCATTGCCGAGCTGCCCATAGCCGGCCAATGACACCACGAAAGCCGGCGCGCGGCCCGGTGCGGCGGCGGCCAGCAGGGCCACGTTGGCTCCTTCGCCGTGGCCGAGTAGGCCCACGCGGTGGGCTGCCACCAGTTGCTGGCTGCGCAGAAAGGTCATCGCCGCCTGGGCATCGGTCACAAAATCGGCGGTGGTGGCGCTGGCGTAGCTGCCGGTCGATTTGCCCACGCCGCGGTCATCGAAGCGGAGCACGGCGATGCCGTGGCGGGTGAGGTAGTCGGCCAGCTGGCCAAACATGCGGTAGCCGTTCACGTCCACGTCGCGGGTTTGCGGGCCGGAATCCGACAGCAGCACCACGCCCGCAAACGGTCCCTCACCGGCCGGAATAGTGAGCGTGCCGCCCATGCGGTTTTTCGTCACGGGGTTAATGAACGTGACATCGGACTCGCGGTAGGGCGGCGTGGCTTTGAATTTGGTGACGGCCTGCGGCGAGGCCACGGCCCGCGTGAGGACCATGGGAGCCGTCAGGCCGGGCTGCTTCCAGGTGCCGCTGAGGGTGGCCCCATCCTCCAGCACCTTGCCCACGAAACTGCTGCCGGCCTGCTCGATGCGCAGGGTCAGGTTGTCGTCCTTCAGCTGCACATCCACCGGCATGCGGCTGATGCGCTGCTGGGGCGCATCCAGCGCGGCGTAGTAGGTGCCATTGGTGAGCGGCACGATGGTGATGATTATGGAAATTTCACCGCCGAGTAGCTTCAACGGACCTTTCCATTGGCCGTTGAGTGGGGTGGGCACGGGCGGCGCGGTCATCGCCGTGGCAGGTGCATGGACTATCAAACCCAGAAAAGCCAGGGCAATCAGTAATAATCTTATCATGGAATCAGAATATAAAAAGGGTAGATAATGTGGTTTGAAGGGAAATCAAGGTCGAAAAGTACAACAAATGTTTTTTATCGCAAATGCGACTTTCTGCTTATCAACGCCGCTGCCTCCAATGCCAACGGCCGCTTCGTAAGAGCGGCCGTTGGCATTGGAGGCAGGCAGGTGCAGGAAATCTATTTTTTGGTGTGCCGCGCAATCCAGTCGCCAATCACGGCCAGCGCGCTCGGCGCGAAGGTTTCTTCGATGGTGCCGTACTCGGCCGGACTACCGGTGGGGGCGGTCTGAAACAGGTGGTTGAGGCCGGGCAATTCCTGCACGGTCACGTCGCGGTTGCCGGCGGTTTTGAGGCCGGCGGTGGTGGCGGTCAGGTTGGCGGCGGCGGGCACCTGTCGGTCCTTGCTGCCGCCGAGGGCCAATACCGGGCACTTCACTTTGGCCAGCGTCTGGGCGGGGCGGTCGGCCAGCAGGTGGCGGTAGTCGGGCGAGATGGCCACGTCAATCTGCGCATTGAGCTGAGATAGTACCGAAGGGTCGGTCGAATTGGTTTGATTGAGCAGCGGAAGCAGCTTGGCGCGGGCCTGGACATTATCAGGCGTTTTTTCGATAATGTCAATGACTTGCCGCTGAGCTCGTTCTATATACATAAGCTGCACTGACTCAACCTTGCTCACTTTCGCCAAAGCCAGCGCCTGCTGCACAATCAACTCATCGCCCGGCAGGGCCGGCGAGGCCAGCAACACCAGGAAATCCGGCCCCGCCGGCTGAATAGCTGCCCCGATGGCCGCCGTGCCGCCCTGGCTGTGGCCGATTAAGCCCACCTGATTTTTGCGGATGCCGGGCTGGGCGCGCAGCCACGCCAGCGCCGCCTGGGCATCGGTGGTGTAGTCGGCGCTGGTGGTGCCGGCCAGCGTGCCGCCGCTCTGGCCCACGCCCCGGTCATCAAAGCGGAGCACGGCGATGCCGTGGCGGGTGAGGTAGTCGGCCAGCACGGCAAAGGGCTGGTGGCCGAGGATGGTTTCGTTGCGGTCCTCGGGCCCCGAGCCGGTGAGCAGCACCACGGCCGGAAACGGGCCCATATCGGCGGGCACGGTGTAGGTGCCGGCCAGCGTGATGCCGGCCTTTTCATTCTTGAAAGCCACCTCGGCCGACTGGTAGGGGAATGGCGGCTGCGGCGTTTGGGGGCGCAGCGCGGGGGCGGCCTTGGCCGAGCCAGCGGCGGCGCGGCTGAGCGTGAGCGGGAACGAGCGCAGGCCCTGCTGCCACTCGCCTTCCAGGCGCTGGCCGTCGGCCGAGCGGCGGCCGGCGAACTGCGCGGCCGGCTGGCGCAGGCGCAAGTACACGCTGTCGGCGGGCGCGGTGAACTGCAGCACCAATCCGTTGGCGTGCTGGGCCGGAATATCCAGCGTGGCCGTGCGCGGCCCGCCGGCCGGGTCGGTGAGGTGGGCGGTGAATTCCAGCGGCCCAAGCGTGCCGGCCCAGTCGCCGGTGAGGCTGGTTTGGGCACTGACGCCGGTAGCGTGGAGCAGCGCGGCAGCGGCCGTGCCGAGGAAAAAGCGGGTAAGCGTGTGCATGACAAGGGCTGTTGAGTGATGACGCAATGTTACGAAGATAATTAGACAAGTTTCTAATTATGAAAAAACAATTTATTCCTGCCTTCGTGCCGGCCGTACCTTCGTAGCAGCAAGCAATTGCTTTGGGCCGAAACCTTCCGGCCCCTCTCCGCTGTTAGTTCGTTTATGCCCAAAAAAGACGCTTTGCAGGTTTCGGCCCCCGCCGACAACGCCATTGATAATCTCGACCCCCGCGAATTTATCCTCATCAAAAACGCTCGGGTTCACAACCTCAAAAACCTCAGCGTGGCCCTGCCGCGCAACCAGTTTATCGTCGTCACGGGCCTCTCGGGCTCGGGCAAATCCAGCCTCGCCTTCGATACGCTTTATGCTGAAGGTCAGCGGATGTATGTGGAAAGCCTGAGCAGCTACGCCCGCCAGTTTCTGGGCCGCATGGACAAGCCCGATGTAGACTACATCCGGGGCATCTCGCCGGCCATTGCCATCGAGCAGAAGGTCAGCATCAAGAACAACCGCTCGACGGTAGGCACCAGCACCGAGATTTACGACTACCTCAAGCTGCTGTTTGCGCGGGTGGGCAAGACGTTTTCGCCCGTCAGCGGCGAGCAGGTGCGCAAGGATAATGTGGCCGATGTGGTCGATTTTCTGGCCGCGCAGCCCGAGGGTACCAAGGCTATGATTCTGGCCCCGTTGCACCGCCCCGACAAGACGCGGGCCATGAGCAAGGAGCTGGATTTGCTGCTGCAAAAAGGCTACAGCCGCGTGGTGGTCGACGGCGTGACTTCGCAAATCGAGGACCTGATAGGGGAGGGCCAGCCCGAGGTGAAGGGCGACGTGTACATAATGGTAGACCGCGCCGTGCTGCGGCCCGATGACGAGGACCTGCTGTTCCGCCTGTCGGATTCGGTGCAAACCGCTTTTTTCGAGGGCCACGGCACCTGCGTGGTCCATTTGAATGGGGACGATGTCAGAACCTTCTCTGATAAATTCGAGCTGGACGGCATCACCTTCGAGGAGCCCAGCGTCAACTTCTTCTCCTTCAATAACCCCTACGGCGCGTGCCAGACCTGCGAAGGCTTCGGCTCGGTGCTGGGCATTGATGAGGACCTGGTAATCCCGGACAAGAGCCTGACGGTGTACGAAGGCGCGATTGCGCCCTGGCGTACCGAAAAGCAGGGCGAGTGGCTGAAGCCGCTGCTGAAAAACGGCATCCGCTTCGATTTCCCCATTCACCGCCCCTACAACGACCTCAGCGAGGCTGAGCAGCGACTCCTTTGGACGGGTAACAAGTTCTTCGACGGCCTCGATAAGTATTTCAAATGGGTGGCCGAGCAGACCCACAAAATCCAATACCGCGTGCTGCAAAGCCGCTACCGGGGCCGCACTACCTGCCCCGACTGCCGCGGCACCCGCCTGCGCAAGGATGCGCAATACGTGCGCATCGACGGCCGCAGCATTGCCGATATCGTGCTGCTGCCCATCTCGGAGGCGCTGAAATTCTTCGAGAACATGAGCCTGAGCGAGCACGACGCCAAAGTAGCCGAGCGCCTCGTAACGGAAATCACCAACCGCCTCGGCTACCTCAACCGCGTGGGCCTGGGCTATCTGACTTTGAACCGCTTGAGCAACACGCTAAGCGGCGGCGAGAGCCAGCGCATTTCGCTGGCCACCTCGCTGGGCTCGGCGCTGGTGGGCTCGATGTATGTGCTCGATGAACCATCAATCGGTCTGCACCCCAAGGATGCCGAGCAGCTCATTGGTGTGCTGCGCTCCTTGCAGCAGCTCGGCAACACCGTGGTAGTGGTGGAGCACGAGGAGAAAATGATGGAGGCCGCCGACCAGATTATCGACATCGGCCCCGAGGCCGGCAGCGGCGGCGGCAACCTCATGTTTCAGGGCACCATGGAGGCGCTATTGCAGGACACGACTACTTACACCGGCCAGTACCTGAGCGGCCGTATGGAAGTGGCCGTGCCCGCTGTGCGCCGCCCCTGGCGCAATGCCCTGGAGCTGACCGGCGCCCGCGAAAACAACCTCAAAAACGTGAGCGTGAAGCTGCCGCTGGGCGTGATGACGGTGGTAACCGGCGTATCTGGCTCAGGCAAATCCACGCTCATCAAGCGCATTCTGGCTCCGGCTTTGATGAAGATGCTGGGCGGCGGCGCGGGCGAAAGCACCGGCAAGTTCGACCGCCTCACCGGCGTGAACGGGCAGGTGTCGCACGTTGAGTTTGTGGACCAGAACCCCATTGGCAAGTCGTCGCGCTCAAATCCCGTTACCTACGTGAAGGCTTACGACGCTATTCGGACGCTGTTTTCGGAGCAGCCGCTGGCCAAGGCGCGAGGTTTGAAGCCGTCGCACTTCTCGTTCAACGTGGACGGTGGGCGCTGCGAGGTGTGCCAGGGCGAAGGCCAGGTGAAAATCGAGATGCAGTTCATGGCCGACATCTACCTGACCTGCGAAGGCTGCGGCGGCCACAAATTCAAGCAGGACATTCTGGAAATTAAATTCCAGGACAAGGGCATTGACGAGGTGCTGGAAATGACGGTTTCCGATGCCGTACAGTTCTTCAAGAGCCAGCCCAAAGTGGCCGAGCGCCTCAAGCCGCTCGAAGACGTGGGCCTGGGCTATATCCGCCTCGGGCAGTCGGCCAACACGCTGAGCGGCGGCGAGGCCCAGCGCGTGAAGCTGGCCTCGTTCCTCACCAAGGGCGCTACGCTGCAGCAGGATAAAATCCTGTTCATCTTCGATGAGCCCAGCACCGGCCTGCACTTCCACGACATTGCCAAGCTGCTGGGCGCGCTCAATGCGCTCATTGAGCAGGGCAATTCCGTGCTCATCATCGAGCACAACGTCGACATCATCAAATGTGCCGATTGGATTATCGACCTCGGCCCCGAAGGCGGCCTCAACGGCGGCCACCTGCTGTTTGAAGGCACGCCCGAAGAGATGGTGAAGCTGAAAGACACCAACCATACGGCTCGCTTCTTGGCGGAGAAGGTTTCCTAAGCTGTCAATAATAAACCGGCCTAACTGCCTATTGCAGTTGGGCCGGTTTATTATCCAGGCATCGGGCAACGCGTTGGCCGGCAAGGGGGTGGCTGTGGACTGCAAGGCATGAATCAGGCCGAGCTAAAAAACGTAGAACCATGCGTAAGGATTAATACGTAAGTTCGCCGCCCCTCTCACCCCACCCCCGTGATTTATGCCCACCGCTACAACGCCCCCGGACCACTACGCTGCCGCTAATCGGTCGGGCAAGGGCCGGGCTTGGCGCTGGCTCACGGCTTTGGCCATCGTCGGCAACATTGCCCTCAACTATTATTCGAATACCCACCCGTTTGCTGGGCAAACAATGGGCATGGTTTCGGCCAAATACCCCACGCTGCTCACGCCGGCCGGCTACGCTTTCAGCATCTGGGGGCTGATTTTTCTGGCCCTGACCATTTATGCGGTGTGGCAGCTGCTGCCGGCTCAGCGGCAAATCTCGCTGCCCGATGCGCTGGCCAAGCCGCTCACGCTGGCCAGCCTGGCCACGGGAGCCTGGGTGGTGTTATTTGCCTATGAGCTGATTATTCCTAGTGTGGGCGTGATGCTGCTCATTCTCGGCTGTCTGGTGGTGGCGTATGGGCGGGCGCGGCGGCGCATTTTTGCCGATGCGGCCCCGGCGCTGGCGGGTGTGCCGCTGTCGCTGTATTTGGGCTGGATTTCGGTAGCTTCGGTTATTAATATTACCATCGGACTGCGCCAATTGGGCTGGCAAACGGCCGAAGGCGCTTCGGTGACGCTCACGCTGGGGCTGATTTTCGTGGTGGTCGCATTGGGACTCATTATGAGCCGGGTATTTCGTGATATGGTGTTTCCGCTTGTGGTGGCCTGGGCGCTGGTGGCCGTGTGGGTGGTGCGGCTGCGCGAAGTGCCCGAACTGGGCTGGGCCGCCCTGATTGGCGCTACCGTGGTGGCCATTGCGGGCTTCGTGCTCTCGCGGCTGGGCGGCCGCAAAACGCCCTGGCAGGTGCGCGATGAAGCTGCTGCCGCCGCCGAGGCCGAAATTGCCGCCCGCAACGCCATGCGTGCCACCGAGTAGCCGCGTGACGCAGCGCAGGTAGGCAGCCGGCGGTTTGGCCCGTAGCTTTGTGGCTAGTCCCAACCCATACCTGACCCGCTCGATTATGCGCCAAAAACTTGTTGCCGGCAACTGGAAAATGAACCTGACCTACCCCGAGGCTCTGGCCCTGGTAGGCGAAATCACTAGCTTGGCCGGCGAAGCTGGCGCAGCCCCCGCGCCCACCGTTGTGGTTTGCCCGCCGTTTCCGTTCCTGCACGCTGTGGGCCAGCAGTTGCCCAAAGCCTCCAATTTCCACCTCGGCGCGCAGAACTGCCACCAGAAAGAAAGCGGCGCTTTCACCGGCGAAGTTTCGGCCAAAATGCTGGCTTCAGTGGGTTGCGAATACGTGATTCTGGGCCACTCGGAGCGCCGTCAGTATTTCCGGGAGGACGACGAGCTGCTGGGCCAGAAGCTGAAAGCCGCCCTGGCCGCCGGCCTCAAGCCCATCTTTTGCGTGGGCGAGTCGCTGGACACCCGCGAGGCTGATGAGACGTTCAGCTACATCGGTAAGCAGCTCACCGACGGCCTGTTCCACCTCAGCAATGAGGAGTTTGCCCAAGTTGTGATTGCTTACGAGCCCATCTGGGCCATTGGCACGGGCCGCACCGCTACCAGCGCCCAGGCGCAGGAAGTGCATGCCTTCATTCGCGAGCAGATTGCCCGTGCCTACGACGCCCAGGCCGCCCTCGATACCACCATTCTCTACGGCGGTTCGGCCAACGCGCAGAATGCTAAGGAGTTGTTCGCGCAGCCCGACGTGGACGGCGGCCTCATCGGCGGCGCGGCCCTGAAAGCCGCTGATTTCACGACGATTATCCAGTCGTTTTAAAGCAAGGTTGAAATTTTAGGGTTGAGTGTTGGGTTGAATGCGCAACGCGGCATTGCATTTGACATCCCACGCTCAACCCTCAACCTTCAAAACTCAACCCTTCCCGAATGCTCTCCTTTATTCTCACCCTCCTGCTGGTCCTGCTGCCCGCCAAAAGCCCGGCCACCGGTCCGCTGGAGCCGTGCAAAATCTACGGCTCGGTATACCTCGAAACCGACCCCGGCCGGCGCAGCTATTGCTATGGCACGGTGTACGTGGAGCCGGAAGAAGCCTTTGCTGATGTGTTGATTTTCAAGGAGAACAATAAGCTGTTCGCCGACAAAGCCGGCCTGTGGGCCGATGCGCCCGCCCGCGACTTTGCCGACTACGTGCTGCTGGTGGTCACGGACCGCAGCCGCGCCGATTTCAGCATTCACTACACCACCGTGCGCTCCTTCGCCGGCTGCAAGACCAACTAATGGAATTATGAATTAAAAATTATGAGTTATGAATTGATTGAGCGGCGCTTTGGTGTGTGCTTGTCAGCTTATAGCCAAGGTTTTCAATTCATAATTCATAATTTTTAATTCATAATTACACGAAGTGGATTTTATTGAACTGACCGTCGAAGCACCGCGCGAGCTGGCCGACATTCTGGTGGCTGAGCTGGCCGAAGTGGGTTTCGACACCTTTGAGGACACCGATGACGGCTTCAAGGCCTACACTACGGAAGATATTTTCAACCCCGATGCAGTGGCCGAAGTCATGAGCCGCTACGAGGGTCAGGGCGAGCTGAGTCACTCGCACCGCGTCATCACCCGCCAGAACTGGAACGCCGAGTGGGAGAAGAATTTCCAGCCCCTCATCATTGCCGAGCGGGTATCGGTGCGGGCCCCGTTCCACCCCGAGCCGGCTGGTGTCGACTACGACATTGTGATAATGCCGCGCATGTCGTTCGGTACGGGCCACCACGAGACCACGGCCCTGATGATTGAAAACCAGCTTGATGTAGACCACAAAGGCCTGCGCGTGCTGGACATGGGCACCGGCACCGGCATCCTGGCCATCATGGCCGAAATGCTGGGGGCCCGCCAGGTACTGGCTGTCGACACCGAGCCCTGGACCGTAGAAAACGCCCGCGACAATGCCGCCGAAAACAACTGCCACGGCATCGAGTGCCGCCTGGGCGGCGTGGAAACCCTCGCCAATGAGGAGCCTTTCGACCTCATCCTGGCCAACATCAACCGCAACGTGCTGCTGGAGGACATGCACGAGTACGCCCGCCTGCTGCCCAGCGGCCGGCCCATCCTGTTCAGCGGCTTCTACGAGGAAGACCTCCCCAAAATTCAGGCCGAGGCCAGCAAGCACGGCCTGCGCTACCAGCGCCATCGCACCCTGCGCAGCTGGGTATCGGCGGTGTTCGAGAAGGAATAGAATGAGGGTATAATGAAGAAACGTCCTGCTTCGGAGCCGAAGCAGGACGTTCTGCGTTTGGGCGGGCCGGGTGACATCGTTCCCGGCAACGATTGCGCGAATAAAAAGGGCCTTAGCAACATATTAAGGGCCATTGCGGGCGTAATATTATCATACCGAATTGCCGGGCTTGCATTCCTGTTGAGGAGCGGCGCTGCTCCGGCTATTCTTCCATCGGACTCCCATTATTTCCCGCAATGACTTTACTCTCCGCTCCATTTTCTTCGCTTCGTTTTGCCGCCGGCCGGTCGGCGGCGCGGGTTGGCCTGGGCCTCGTGGCCACGGTGGCCGGCCTGGTCGCCAGCGCGCCGGTACAGGCCCAGCAGCTGTCTTTTCCCGGCGTGGAAGGGGCGGGGCGGTTTGTGAGCGGCGGCCGGGGCCGGGCCGCCACGCCCACCACGGTGTATGAGGTGACGAGCCTGGCCGATACCAATACCCAAGGCACGCTGCGCTACGCCATCAGCCAGTCGGCTGCGGTGGCACCGTACCGCACCATTGTGTTTCGGGTGTGCGGCACCATCCACCTCACGGCCCGGATGAATATTCCGGCCAATACCACCATCGCGGGCCAGACTGCGCCGGGCGACGGCATCTGCCTGGCCGACCGGCAGGTGACGGTGAACGGCAACAACGTGATTATCCGTTTCGTGCGCTTCCGCACGGGCGATGCCTACCCGCAGCAAACCGGCATCGGCATGACCAATGGCAACGGCGATGAGGATGCCCTGAGCAGCACCGAGCGCAAGAATATTGTGGTGGACCACTGCACTATGAGTTGGAGCATGGACGAGGCTTTCACCTTCTACGGTGCCACCAACGACTCGATGACCCTGCAATGGAACCTCATCTCGGAACCGCTGAACTACTCCTACCATTTCGAAACGGGCGACACCGACTACGAGCGCCACGGCTACGGCGGCATCTGGGGCGGCCGGCGGGCCACGTTCCACCACAACCTGTTTGCGCACTGCAACAGCCGCACCCCGCGCTGGAACGGCACCCGCTACGGCGCGGCCATCGGCTCGGAGAACTGTGATTTCCGCAACAACGTCATCTACGATTGGGGCTCCAACAATGTGTACGGCGGCGAGGGCGGCAACTACAACATGGTGAACAACTACTACAAATACGGGCCCGCTACCACGAGCAATAGCGCGAAGTTCAAAACGGTGAACCCTTACAAGCAGACCACGGCTCCCTTGCTGCCTTATGCCCAGATTTACATGACCGGCAACTACGTGGATAGCTACCCGGCCATTACGGCTGCCAACTGGAAAGGGGCCACCATGCAGGGCGGTACCCTGGCCGATACCGTGCAGTCGAAAGTCCTCACGCCGTTCAACATAGCCCCCATGAATACCCAAACGGCGACGGCGGCTTACGCCTCGGTGCTACAGGGCGTGGGCTGCGTGCTGCCCGTGCGCGATGCCCTGGACCAGCGCATTATTAATGATGTACAGAACCGCACCGGCGGCCTGATTGACGTGCAGGGCGGCTTCCCGGCCCGCACGCCCATCGCCACTTCGCAGGTGGCATGGCCCGTGCTCAGCTGCGGCCCCGCGCCCGCCGACTCGGACCACGACGGCATGACCGACGCCTACGAACTCGCCAACGGCCTCAATCCTAACAATGCCGCCGACCGCCAGCTCATCGCCGCCAACGGCTACACCAACCTCGAAAACTACCTCAATGGCCTCGTGGCCGTGGTGACGGGCACCAAGCCCACCGGTGCCGTGCTGGAGCCCCTGCACCTGTTCCCGAACCCCGCCGCCGAGCAGCTCACCGTGGAGCACCCGCGCTCCGGCGCTGAGGCGCGCATCACGGTTTACAACTTTGTGGGCCAGCGCGTGGCTACGCTCACGCCCGCCGTGGGCGGTGTTTCGACGCCCGTCAACCTCGGCAATCTGGCCAAAGGCAATTATCTGCTGGTGTACACCGATGCCAACGTGAGCCTCACCGCCAAGTGCGCGCACGAGTAGGCGCTTAACCCAAACCGAAAAAGCCCCGGCCTGATGGTTGCTGCACTGCGGTGCGAGCCATCGGGCCGGGGCTTTGCTATGCTGAAAGGGGAGAAAATCCGGCCGCTTAGACCTGCTGTTTCGCCTGCGGCTGAACGACAAATAGCCGCTGCGTAACCTGGTCGCCGTTAGCTGGTCGGTGAGCTTGGGTGTGGGGGCAAGTGGGTGATAGAAAAAGTCTTGTGTTGACATGGTTGCGAAAAAATGGCTTAAGTCCACCCGGGTTTTCTTCGAAACTTTAGACCGCCCGGTATAGGCCCCCGGTACTTTCATGCTGCATTAAGAACCAGCATGAAACGAGCACAGGATAAAGTAGTCATCATCACCGGCGGGGCCAGCGGCATCGGGCGGGTATCGGCCCTGCGCTTCGCGGCCGAGGGCGCGAAAGTGGTTATCTGGGACATTGACAAGGCCAAAGCCGAAGCCACGCTTAGCGAGATTGAAGCCGCCGGCGGCCACGCCGTGATGGCCATCGTGAACACCACTCAGCCCGAGCAGATTGCCGCCGCCGCCCAGGCCGTGCATGCGCAGTTCGGCCGCATCGACGTGCTGATAAACAACGCCGGCATCACCCGTGACGCCACGCTGCGCAAGATGACGCTGGCCCAGTGGCAGCAGGTGCTGGATGTGAATTTGACCGGCGTATTCGTCTGCACCCAGGCCGTAGCCCCGTTTATGGAAGCCCAACAGAGCGGGCGCATCATCAATACTTCCTCCGTGGTGGGGCTGTACGGCAACTTCGGACAGGCTAACTATGCCGCCACCAAAGCCGGCCTCATCGGCCTGACCAAGACGCTGGCCCGCGAGCTGGGCAAATACAACATCACGGTGAATGCAGTAGCGCCGGGCTTCATCGCCACCGATATGATTGATTCCATTCCGGAAAAAGTCATTGATATGCTGAAAGGCCGCACGCCGCTACGCCGCCTGGGCACGCCCGAGGATATTGCCAGCGCCTACCTTTTCCTGGCTTCCGACGAAGCCGGCTTCATCTCCGGCACGGTGCTGAGCGTGGACGGGGCCGTAACGATATAGCGCCATGCAGACTGCTACCGGCCGCCGCGCACTCATCACCGCCACGGGTTCCTACGCTCCGGCGCGGGTGCTGCCCAACAGCTACTTCAACGAGCTGCTGGGCGAGGACGTGGATACCTGGCTGCGCCAGAATGTGAACATTCACTCCCGCCGCTGGTGCGCCGCCGATGAATCAGTGGCCGACCTCTGCGAGCACGCGGCCCGGCAGGCGCTGACCCGCGCCGGCGTGCGCCCCGAAGAACTGGACCTGCTCATCGTGGCTACCGACACGCCGGAATACGTGTCGCCCTCTACCGCCGCCGTGCTGCAACACCGGCTGGGGGCCACGGGAGCAGGGACTTTCGACCTCAACGCCGCCTGCGCCGGCTTCGTGACGGCCCTGGATGTGGCCGCTAAATACGTTGTTTCGGATACGCGCTATAACCGTGTGCTAGTCATCGGCGGCTACGCCATGAGCAAGTACCTCGACCTCACCGATAAGAAGACCGTCACGCTCTTTGCCGACGGAGCCGGGGCTGTGCTCCTCACCTCGGCCGAGAATACCGACCGGGGCTTCCTCACCAGCCGTCTGCACACCGAAGGCCAGTACACCAGCTGGATGGGCATTTATGCCGGGGCTACAAACCAACCTGTGACGGCCGAGGTACTGGCCCGCAACGACCATAAGCTGAAGTTCGTGCACCGCTTCCCGAAGGAAATCAACCCGGATATCTGGACGCGCCTGGCGAAGGAAATGGGGGGCGATATCAAGGTTTGCCCCTGTGAGGTCGACCATTACGTGATGACGCAGCTCAACATCCACGCCATCCACGAAACGCTGGACCGGCTGGGCGTGCCGCACGAACGAGCCCCGCTCATCATGGAGCAATTCGGTTACACCGGCTCGGCCGCCATCCCGATGGCGCTGGATAAGGCGGTAACTAGCGGCGATATCAAAGAAAATGACCTGGTGTTTTTGATTGGCTCGGGCGGCGGGCTGGCCTTCGCCGGCGCGGCATTTCGGATGTAGCGCGGACTTTTTAGCCCGCGCCTGGGTGCCACCCGCCATCGTTTGGCTGGTTTAAAATAGTTACTCTGCTCACTCGCGGACTACAAAGTCCGCGCTACATTCCCACCCATGCACGGCATCGCTACTCCCCAACAAGTAACCGCCACGGCCAGTCTGCTGGCCTGCTACGCGGCGGTTATTCTCTTCTTCGTGGTGCGCGGTGCGCTGAAAATAAGGAGTATGTCGGACTACGCGGTGGGCTCCGTGCGATTTTCGCCCGTGGCCGTGGGCCTCTCGCTGGCGGCCTCCATGACCAGCGCGGCCACGTTCATCATCAATCCCGGCTTCGTGGCCATCAATGGCCTGAGCGCCATGCTCTCCTTCGGCGTGGTGATGCCGCTGGCTTCGATGGTGTCGCTGGTGGTTTTCACCAAGGGCTTCCGCAAGCACGGGCAGACGGTGAAGGCCCACACGCTGGCTCAATGGATTGGCTCGCGATTCCAAAGCCCGGGGCTCACGCGCTACTTCGGATGGCTGTCGCTGCTGCTCATCACCTTCATCGTGCTCATTTGCGTGGGGCTGACGCAGGTGCTCAGCAACGCGCTGAATGTGCCGCCGCTGCCGGTGCTGGTGGGCGTGGTGGTGTTCATTTTCGGGTACATGATGTTTGGGGGGGCTAATTCGATGGTGTACACCAACACCATTCAGGCCTCGCTGAAGCTGCTGGTGGCCGTGGTGCTGCTCACCTCGGGCTACGAGCATTTCAGCCAGGGCGTGCACGGCTTCATCGCCAAACTGGCCGCCATCGACCCCGCCCTGACGCACGCCACCAACCCCGGCAGCTACCTGTTCCGCGACTACTTTGAAATCATCATCTGCCAAATCGTTATCGGCACGGCCATCGTGTGCCAGCCCCACCTCATCACCAAATCCCTGCTGCTCGACAGCGAAAAGGACGTAAACCGCTACCTCACTACGGCGGTGCTGGTACTCACGGTATTTTTCTCGGTGGTGTTTGTGGGCTTGTATGCGCGGTTGGCCTTCCCAAATATGATTCTGAATGGGCAGGAGCTGAAGATGGACAAGATTATGTCGGCCTACGTAGTGCGCGAGTTTCCTGTCTACATCGGTCTACTGGTTATTCTGGGGCTGATTTCGGCCGGCATTTCCACGCTGGAAAGCCTGATTCAGTCGCTCTCCAGCACCATCACGGCCGACATCATCAAGCCGCTGCTGCCGGCTACGGCCTTCGCCGGCACCAGCGGTTTCGGCCGCGAAATCCTGCTGAACCGGGCCGTGATTGCGGCGCTGGGCGGCATCGCCATCTGGCTGTCCTACGACCAGTTTGTGAATGCCAAGCTAAGCGTGGCCATCTTCGCTCAAACGGGAGTGTACGCCTATTTCGCGGCGGCTTTCGTGCCGGTTTGCTTCGGGATTTTTCTGCGCGATGCCCCGCGAATGGCGGTTACGGTAGCCTCTGTCACGGCGCTGCTGGTTCATTTTGCGGTGTATTTCGGGCGGCTCACGCCTTACATGCAAGCCCCGGTGCGCAACCCGGGCGTGTCGGCCGCGCTGGGCATTATGGCCTCGGTGGCGGTGGGCGGGGCGCTGTATCTGGCGCGGCGTAGGGTGGGGGTTGATGAAGCAGCAGGAGCGGCTGAATTGCCTCTGGCAACAACGCAAATACTGGTGCAATCAAGTGTTGAACGTCGTGCTGAGCTTGCCGAAGCATCTCTGCCGCAGTAGTAATCAATTACGCTTTAAAAAAGCGAGCGACATGCTTCGATTCCGCTGCGCTGCACTCAGCATGACGTTCTTTTAGGCTGCCCAAGTCTCCAGCCGGCCGAGCAGCTTTATTCCTCCCCAAAATTCCCACCGCATCATGTACACCAAAGATTGGGTCGCCAAGTGGGCCCTCTACTCCCCGCACCAAACGGCGCTGAAGGAACTGGACACCGACCGCGCCTACACCTACGCCGAACTCAATCAGGCCGCCAATCATCTCGCCGCCGAGCTCACGCACACGCACCACTTGCAAAAGGGTGACCGCATCATGGTCCTCTCCGAGCACTGCCTTGAATACGTGGCCCTGTTCGTGGCCGCCCAGAAAACCGGCCTCATCCTCGTGCCCATCAACTACCGGCTGGCCGGCGGCGAAATCGACTACCTGGTGCGCAACTGCGAGCCCGCGCTGCTCATCTACGAAGAGCAATTTCAGGACAAAGCCCTCGCGCTGCCGGGCTTGGCCGCCGTGCCGCAGGTGTGGCCCTTACAAAATCTGGCCGGCCTCTGCCAGCGCGGTCTGGTCACGTCACAGCCCGCCTGGGCCGGCCCCGAACCCGACGAGGACGACCCCGTTTTCATCCTCTACACCTCGGGCACCACGGGTTTCCCCAAGGGCGCGCTCTACACGCACCGCATGCTGCTCTGGAACAGCCTCAACACCAGCCTGAGCCTCGAAATCACGCCCGGCGACGTGACCATTAACTGCATGCCGCCCTTCCACACCGGCGGCTGGAATGTGCTGCTCACGCCGTTTCTGCACCGCGGGGCCACGGTGGGGCTGCTCAAGAAATTCCAGCCCGAGCGCCTGCTGGCCCTACTCGACCAGGAGCGGGCCGACATTTTCATGGGCGTGCCCACCATGCTCAAGATGATGATGGAAAGCCCCGCCTTCGCCACTTCCGACCTCGGCAGCCTGCGCTACTTCATCGTGGGAGGCGAGGCACTGCCGCTGGAAGTCATCCGGGCCTGGGACCGCAAGGGCATCAAAATCCGCCAGGGTTTCGGCCTCACCGAAGTCGGCCCCAACCTGTTTTCGCTGCACCAGGACGATGCCGTGCGCAAAATCGGCTCCATCGGGCGGGCCAATTTCTACGTCGAAACCCGTCTCATTGACGAGCAGGGCCACGAAGTAGGCCCCAACGAAGTGGGCGAGCTCTGCCTGCGCGGCCCCATGACCACGCCCGGCTACTGGCGCGACCCCGAAGCCACCGCCAAGGCCCTGCCCGACGGCTGGTTCCGCTCCGGCGACCTTCTGCGGCGCGACGAGGACGGCTACTTCTTCGTGATGGACCGCATCAAAAATATGTACATCTCGGGCGGCGAAAACGTGTACCCGGCCGAGATTGAGCGGTTCCTGCTCACCTTCCCCGGCGTGTCGGAAGTGGCCGTAATCGGCGTGCCCGATGAGCGGTGGGGCGAAGTCGGCAAGGCGTTCGTCGTGACCAAAGGGCTGGATATTTCCTGCGAAGCGCTGCAAGCCTACTGCGCCGGCAACCTGGCCCGCTTCAAGGTGCCGAAGTACCTGGAGCTGGTAGCGGAGCTGCCGAAGAACGACACCGGGAAAATCAATAAAAAAGCCCTTCAGGCTGCGGTATGAACGATTTTTTAAAACGATGTAGGGACGCGAACCTTCGCGTCTCAGCGTCAGCGCCGCTAGGTAATCGTTCAACGCCAGTCGTTCAACGCCGAGACGCGAACCGAAGGTCGGCGTTAGTCAAGGGGCGCGTTTCTACAGTCGTTCTATTCATTCTCCTTCTCACCGCAAGCTTACCGGCGATGTCTCTCCCAACGCAAACCGAGCCCATCCGCCAGGTTATCGGCCCCTACGGCTTCCCCGAGCACCGCGTGGCGCTGGCCGATTCGCTGGACATTGCCTACGTGGATGCCGGCAAGGGCAGCACCACCCTCATTTTCATCCACGGCCTCAGCAGCTACGTGCGGGCCTGGGAGCGCACCCTGCCGGAGCTGAGCCGCAGCAGCCGCTGCCTGGCCCTCGACCTGCCGGGCTACGGCAAATCCTCGAAGGGCCACTACCCCGGCACCATGGATTTTTACGCCGAGGTCATCCACCTGTTTATCCAGCGCCTGCACCTCAAAAACGTGACGCTGGTGGGCCACAGTATGGGCGGCCAAATAGCAGTGACGCTGGCCCTGAAGTACCCCGCCGATACCCAAAAACTGGTCCTCACCTCGCCGGCCGGCTTCGAAACCTTCACCGCGCCCGAGCGGGAGCAGCTGCGCGCCTTCTACACGGTGGCGTCCATTCAGCACACGCCCGAGGCCCAGGTGCGCACCAACCACAAGTACAACTTCTACCATATGCCCCCGGCCGTGGACCTCTGGATAACCGAGCGCCTGCGCATGATGCAGTGCGACGACTTCGGCCTCTACGCCCTCACCGTGGTCAACAGCATGGCCGGCATGCTCGACGGGCCCATTTTCGAGCGCCTGCCGCAGGTGCAACAGCCCACGCTGGTGGTGTTCGGGGCCGAGGATTTTCTGATTCCCAACCGGGCGCTACACCCGCAGCTTACCACGTCCCAGGTGGCGGCCGCTGGGGTTGCGAAACTGCCACACGCGCAACAAGTGCTGCTGCCCGAGGCTGGGCATTTCGCGCATTACGAGCAGGCGGCGGAGTTTAATAAGCTGGTGGCGGCGTTTGTAAAATAATAAACATCATGCAGAACGCCGCGCTGCATGACAAACGATTGGGTTACTACTGAGGTAAGGCTAGTTGAGGTGCCCCCTTGCTGGCGCGAGTTACGCTACGCTAAACTCGCGCCATCAGCAAAACCTGCCAATACCTAGTTATTCAGCAATCATCCAAGTATTATTCCTTGCAAATCGATACCTGAGACTCGACGCCAGGCATCTACTCATAATGCAGCGCATCAATCGGATTGAGGCGCGCGGCCTTGCGGGCCGGATACCAGCCAAAGAACACGCCCACCGCCGAGCTGAACACAAAAGCCAGCGCCGCCGAAGCCGCCGAAATGGTAATGGCCAGGTTCAGCACGCGGCCAGCCACTTGGGCCAGCACTATCCCGAAACCTACCCCCAGCAGCCCCCCGACCAAACTCAGCACCACGGCTTCGAATAGAAACTGCCGTAGCACGTCGCCGCTGGTGGCCCCGATGGCCAGCCGAATACCGATTTCGCGCGTCCGTTCCGTCACCGATACGAGCATGATGTTCATGATGCCGATGCCGCCCACCAGCAGCGCAATGCCGGCCACGCTGGCCAGCAGCGCCGTGAGGGAGCGGCTGGTGGTATTGGCCGTGGCACTGATATCGGCCTGGGTGCGTACCGTAAAATCGTCGGCGATACCGGGAGCCAGGCGGTGGCGCTGCCGCAATAGCTCGCCGATGCTGGCCGTGGCGGCCGGGATAAGCTCCTCGCTCCGGGCCGAGAGGAAAATCTGGCGGATGGTGGTGCCGGCCAGGATGCGCTTCTGCACCGTCGAAAACGGAGCCAGAATCAGGTCGTCCTGGTCCTGGCCGGTGCTGCTTTGGCCGCGCTCGGCCAGCACGCCGATAACCAGGAAGGGAACGGGGCCCAGGCGCAGGTGCTGGCCCACCACGTCGGTGGTACCGAACAGCGACTGCGCTACGGTGGTCCCCACCACGCATACTTTGGCGGCCACCCGCTCGTCGCGGGCGGTGAAGCGGGTGCCGGCCTGCAAGGCCAGGGCCCGAATGTCGAAGTAATTCGGGTAAGCGCCAAAGACGCTGGTGCGCCAGTTGCGGCCGCTGCCCAGCGCCTGCACCGTGGCCCGCACCGCCGGCGAAACGTAGCGCACGGCGGGGCCGACATTGGCTGCCAGGGCGTCGGCATCGGCCTGCGTGAGGGTGGCCGTGGTGCCGGCTTCCTGCCGCACCCCACCCTGCGCGCCGGCATCGGGCGTGACGGTTATCACGTTGGTGCCCAGGCTGGCAATCTGCTGCTGAATGCTCTGGCGGGTGCCGTTGCCGATGGCCAGCATGGCAATGACCGCGCCCACGCCAATGATGACGCCCAACGTGGTGAGAAACGAGCGCAGCTTGTTTTTGCGCAGCGAACGGGCGGTGATTTTCAAGAGGTCGAACAGGCGCATGGCAACGGGGCTGAGGGGTCAGGATTCAACCGCGGGCAGCCGGGTCAGCACCTCGGCAGCAGTTTGCCTGGCGGGTACCGGCGCATCGGTCACAATCCGGCCGTCGCGGAATACTATCATGCGGTCGGCAAAGACGGCGATGTCTTTTTCGTGGGTCACGAGTACCACCGTAATGCCGCGTTCGGTGTTGAGACGCTGCAGAATGGCCATTACCTCCACGCTGGTGCGCGTGTCGAGATTGCCGGTGGGCTCATCGGCCAGAATCAGCACGGGGTCGTTGATGAGGGCCCGGGCAATGGCCACGCGCTGCTGCTGCCCGCCCGAGAGCTGATGGGGCAGCGCCTCCTCCCGGCCCGCCAGCCCCACGGCGGCCAGGGCTGCCTGCACCCGCTGCTGGCGGGCATCAGCCGGCATTTCTCCGGCATAGAGCAGGGGCAGTTCCACGTTGTCATAGGCCGAGGTGCCGGGCAGGAGGTTAAACCCCTGGAAAACAAAGCCGAGCTGGTGGTTACGCAGGCCAGCCAGCTCGTCGCGGTCCAATTGCCCCACGTCCTGCCCATTGAGCCAGTACTGCCCGCTGGTGGGCACATCCAGGCAGCCGATGATGTTCATGAGCGTGCTTTTGCCCGAGCCGCTGGCCCCCATGATGGCCAACATCTGGCCGGTAGGCACATCCAGGTCGATGCCGCGTAGGGCGTGCACCACTACGTCGCCCGTCTGGTAGGTTTTGGTGATGCCGCGCAGCGATAGCAAGGGGCGCGATGCGCGTTCGGAAGCCTGCCCGTTGGGCTTCTCTTCCGTAGGCAAGGCGGGCTGGATGAGTGGGGCTGTGGTCGTCATGGACTTGAGCTGAAGAGGACTGATTTACATGCCCGGGCCACGCCGGCCGGGCCCACCACCACCCGAAAATGCCGGCACCAGGCTACCTGACTTGGGCTTGGGCTTGCCGGGGTTTTGCCCGGTAGCTACCCACTGCCCGGCGCGCAAGGGGCCGGCTACCTGCGTGTGCAGGCCATCGGATGCGCCGACGCGTACGCGCACCGGCTTCAGCTCTTCTCCCTCCTTCACCCACACGGTACCCCAATTGGCCGAGCGGGTTTTGGCAGTCGGGGCCGGCCGGGTAGCCGAGTTTAGAAAGTTGGTGGGCGGTGTGAAGCTGAGAGCGCCGGTCGGCACCGTAGGTGCGGCCGGGTACTGCGCGGTGGCAATGGTCAGGTTGGCCGTCATGCCCGGCAGCAGGGCCCGGTCGGCATTGGGCACGCCGATGATTACCGTGTACGTCACCACGCTTTGCAGGATGGTGGGTTGCAGGCGCACCTGCCGCACCTGGCCCCGAAACGTGCGGCCGGGGTAGGCATCAACCGTGAAGCGGGCGGGCTGGGCGGTTTTCACCTGCCCAATGTCGGCCTCATCCACGGCGGCTTCCACCTGCATCTGGGTCAGGTCGTTGGCAATGGTGAATAGCGTGGGCGTGTTGAAGCTGGCGGCCACCGTCTGGCCCACATCCACCCGCCGGTCGACCACCACGCCGGAAATGGGGGCCTTGATGGTAGCATAGCCCAGGTTGATGCGCGCCCGGTCCTGCTGGGTCTGGGCCGAATGCTGGGCCGATAGAGCGGTTTGGTAGGCATTACGGGCCGTTTCATATTCCACCCGGGAAATAAAACTCTTGCTGTACAGCGCCTTGGACCGGGTAAAATCGCGCAGGGTCTGGCTGGTCTGCACCTGGGCCTTTGCCAGCGCGGCGGTAGCATCAGCCAGCGCCGAGCGCAGGCTGGTTTTGTCCAGCTCGGCAATTACTTGGCCTTTGCGCACGGGCGAATTAAAGTCCACGTAAATGGCCGAAATCACGCCTGAAACCTGCGTGCCCACCTCCACCTTGCGCACGGCTGTGAGCGTGCCGGTGGCAGTCACGGTTTTTTCAAGCGGCGCGATGGCCACCGGCGCGGTGTACCACTGCCAGGGATTGGCGCTCGGGCGCAGCCAAAAATACCCGCCTACCCCAGCCGCCACCAACAGGCCCACCACCACCCAGACCCAAGCGCGGCGTGGCCGGTTCGGTTGGGGCTCCGCCGTGGGCGAAGCCAACTCCGGTGCAGACGCTTTTACTGCCGGCGCAGCGCGCGCAGCAGCAGGCGGAGGCACGGTAATGGGCGGGGGAAAGGCAGGAGCGGACATGGCTGGTCAGGCATGTTGCACGGATAGCGTCCTTCAATGGGGGCTGAAATGCCAATGGCTTCTTCCCGCATGCTGGGACCATGACCTTGGGTAACATCATGACTCCTGGCCTAGTGCCTGATGTTGCCGCCTTTATTCTGTGAAGAGCAAATGCCCAGCAAGTGCTGCTGTCCGAAGCCGGCCATTTCGTGCATTACGAGCAGGCGACCGAGTTTAATAAATTGGTGGCGGCGCTTGTGCGGTAGAGGGATTCGCTTTGGGTGCGTATCATCGTGCTTCATTAGAAGCTTTGCGTTGTGGAAGAAAAAATTGCTGAACTACTCCGCACAATGGTCCAACATGCGACGATTTTTTTAGCTGATGCGAAAGAATTCTGGCCTTTTGGAGGTGTATTCAATCAGCAGGGAGACATTGTGCCATTGGCTGCATACCCAGGAGGCGAGTACCCTGAATCGGCGGATGCAATAGCTCTATTGGAGAAGGCAATTGCTGATAAGTTTAGAAAACAGGAAGTAATTGCTGCTGCTATTGTGGTCGATACAAATTTCCGAGAAACACTTGATAGCAAGCGGGGTAAAGCCATTAAAGTAAGGCTGATGGTAACACCAGCAGTGCCCGAAGACCATTATTACTTATACCGAATAGAAGATGATATAGTGAATCTATATGAGTACATCATCTACAGAGAAAAGACATTGAATGATTGTCAGTGAATTTTTCCTGCCGTTTCAAACAACCCAAAAAAGCGCGCTAACCCCGCGCTTTTTTTATGCCCTCACCCCGCCACCCACCAACCCCTCAGAATTTCCGGTAAATTGGACGCCCCGCCCACCCACGCCGCTATTCTGTGAAGAAGAAACTAGAGAAGTTCGCCGAGTTTGCCGCCGATGTGCTGCCCCACGAAGTGGCCTGGCTGCAGCAGGTGCAGCAGTTTCAGGATGCCGACAACCGCGAGATTCTCGAAACGCTGGCCTACAACTGCCACCACCCGCGCACGCCGGTGGCCTTCCGGCCCGGCATCGACAAGCGCAAGTATTCCAACCTGATGCAGTGGGTGCAGCAGCGCCTGGCCAGCATCGACGTGGACAAGCACCTGGTGCACCTCAACGCCCTCGACCAGCAAATCATGACCGACTCCATCGGCCCGGCCGAGGAAAAGGCGCTGCTCCAGGCCATTGTGCGGTATGACAAGCCGGCCTTCTACTTCGTGAAATTCTACGAGCTGACGCTCAGCTACCAGCAGTTTCTGCTGGTGCGGATGCGCTTTAAGGAGCACCAGCTGGTGGCCCAGTTTGTGGAGCAGCAGCGGGCGGCGTACGAGCAGAGCAAGGCCACGTTTGGCCAGCTGCACCAGGCCACGCTCGACATCACAAGCCAGTACACCCGCAATGCCACCGAGAGCCGGCAGTGGGAGCCCTGGCTGCTGGCCACCTTCTACGACGATACGCTGGATGGCCTGAACCGCTATTTCGCGGTGGTGCGGCTCACGTTTCTGTACTTCAACTACTCGGAATTCGACAAGCTGAAGGCCGTGTATGAGGCCCTGGATGGCATGCTGCGGCAGGGAATGTTCTACTCGCGCCGCATCCTATTCAACTACTACGCCAACAGCGTGTTGCTGCACTCCAAGTTCGATGTGCTGCAGCAGGCCGAGGAGTTCGGCTACCTCAGCATCAAGCAGAAGAACACCGACCACCTGCACTACCTCAACAACTACAGCGCGATTCTGCTGCGGCAGGGCAAAATCCACGAGGCGCTGGCCCTCATGAAGCAGTCGTTTCCGTCGGTGCGGCACACCAACAACGTGCGCAACAAAATCGGCTTCATGGCCTTCTACATCAAGTGCCTGAACCTGAACGGCCAGCCCGCCGACGGCGAAAAGCTGGCCGACAGCTTCCTGCGCGACAATGCCAAGGAGATTCTGGCCCACCGCTGGCACATTTTCTTCGTGGCCTACTTCCAGGCGCTGGTGCTGCAGGAGAAGTACGACAAGCTGCTGCGCGCCTGCCACCGCCACCACCTGCTGGCCAAGGAGACCGACTACCGCACCCGCCCCAACTACGTGCCCACGCTGGAGTGGTACTACCACATCAGCCGCTATGTGGAGAATGAGATTGACGACGACCAGCTGGTGGCGCTGATTGGCAGCGCCGGCCAGCCGCATTTCGGCAATCCGCACAAGCGCCGGCTGCTCGAAGACCAGTTGAATGAGGTGAAATCCTGCATTCCACACTTGTGCGGGCGCATTCGGTCCATGCTGTTGCAGGCGGGGGAAACGGTTTGAGAAACAATCGTTTGCGGGGAGGTGGCGCGGCCGACGGCGGTTAAGTCCACCGCGCTTATTTGAGGCGTGGGAAGGCATTGGGTGAAGGCGGCCGGTAGATTCGTCCCACTACTGCACTCCGACTCAAAATCCCACCAACTCTTTCAATCCCAACGCATATGGCCTCTCGATTTTTACTCCTTTTTCTGCTGCTGGTTCAGGCATTGGGGGCTGCGGCCCAGGGCGGCGGCGTGCGCGGCCGCGTCACCGATGCCACCAGCAAAGAAGCCCTGCCGGGCGTGAGCGTGCTCATCGCCGGCACCACCACGGGCACGTCGAGCGGCAACGCCGGCGAATTCACCATCACCGGCCTCAAGCCGGGCACCTACAAAGTGGTGCTGTCCTCCATCGGCTACGAAGCCCTGCCGGCCCGCACCGTTGAAGTCGGTTCCGATGTCGTTGATTTGGGCACCATCGGCCTGGCCCAAACCACCGTCATGGCCGGCGAAGTCGTGGTATCGGCCTCGCGCCGCCCCGAAAAGCTCACCGAAGCTCCGGCCACCATCGACCTCATCACCGCCAAGCAAATTGACGAGCTGCCGTCCTTCAATGTAGGCGAGCTACTGGCCCGCCAGAAGGGCGTCGACTACATCCGCACCGGCGTGCTGGGCACGGGCATCAACGTGCGCGGCTTCAACAGCGCTTTCAATCCCAAGAACCTGCAAATGAACGATGCGCGGCTATCCACGCTCATCGCCACCGGCCTGCCGCTGGGGCCGCTCACCAGTGTAGTGAAGGAGGATATTGAGCGCATTGAAGTCGTACTCGGGCCGTCGGCCGCGCTGTATGGCCCGAATGCGCACAACGGGCTGGTGAACACCATCAGCAAGGACCCGCGCCGCTCGGCTGGCACCACGGTGGCGCTGGGTTTGGGCAACCAGAGCGTGTTTTCGGGTCGTTTCCGGCACGCGCAGGTGCTCAATTCTAAGCTGGCCTTCAAGGTGACGGGCGAGTACACGCGGGGCGTTGATTTTCCCTACGTCGATACCGTTTACTACAATAACACCGCCTTCTCCAGCCCGGCGGTGCCGGCCACGCCCACCACGCCGGCTATCCCGGCCAAAACCGGCCAGTTCCACGCCGCGCCCGAGATTGATTTGGACCGCACCTTCAAGAGCCTGCACGGCGAGGCGGCGCTCTACTACAGCCTCACCGACAAGGCCGACATCATCCTGTCCTATGGCGGCAACCAGTCGAGCTTTCTGGCCCAGACCAACGCCGGCCGCAACCAGATTAAGGACTGGAGCGTGCAGTATCTGCACGCCCGTTACGTATCGCCGCGCTGGTTTGCGCAGGTGTACAACACCTGGAGCAAGACTGCTGACACTTACGCCATCAACCAGCGCACCCAGAACTACCTGAGCTTCAAGGATGCCGGTTTCAGCGAAGACGAGGCCCGCAGCCGCTCCTTTACCGAGCAGTGGTTTGGCAAAACGCCCACCGCCGGCGTGGCCTTGCAGCGTGGCGCGGTGTTCAAGGATGCTTCGCGCCGGGTGAACGGCGAAGTGCAGTACAACAACACGTTCGGCATTTTTAACCTTGTGGTGGGCACGCAGTACCAGCGCGATATGGCATTCAGCGAGCACACGTACCTGTTTGACCGCGACGGCGACATCGTCATCAACCAAATCGGCCTCTACACTCAGGGCGAGCTGACGTTGCCGAGCCACTTCAAGCTCATCGCCGCCGCCCGCGCCGACCAGCACGACCAGTACGGCTTCAACTTCATTCCGAAAGGCGGCGTGGTGTGGTCCCTCAACGACCAGAACCTGCGCCTGACCTACGGCCAGGGCATCGCCGCCCCCACCATCCTCAACCTCGACGGCTACCTCTTCGGTGGCCTGCTGCTCGGCAACGGCCAGGGCTTCACCCTGAGCGATGGCACCGTGATTGACAAGCTGAAAGTGGAAACCATCAAGACCGTGGAAATCGGCTACAAGGGCAAGGTGACGCCCAAGTTTTTCATCGATGCCAACGCCTACTACAACCGCTCGCAGAACTTCCTGAGCCCAGCCATCAACATTGCCACGCTGGGCCGCAAAGTGGTGAAACGCGGCGACGTGGCCATGAAGGACGTGGTGCCCGGCACGCCGGAAACCGGTGCGGCCACGGTGCTCACCTACGTCAATTTCGGCCAGGTTGATACCTACGGGGCTGATTTTGGCTTCAGCTACTACCTCTCGTCGTCGCTGAGCCTGGCACTCAACTACTCGTACTTCGGCTTCAAGCTCGACCACGACGACCTGAAGAACGACGGCAACAAAGACGGCAAAGTGCAGGACGAAATCGACCTGCCCATCAACACGCCCGCCCACAAAGGCAGCCTGGCCCTGAACTATAGCGGCAAGAAGTTCTTCGGCTCCATCTTCACCCGCTACGTGCAGGCCTACGATTTCTACTCCGGTATCAACGTGGCCGCCGCCGCCAACCCCACGCTCGGCGTGAAGGAAAACGCCCGCTACGGCCGCACCTGGAACTACGGCCCCCTCGGCGGCTTCACCACCGTGGACCTGAGCGCCGGCTACCGGGTGAACTCCTACCTCACCGCCTCGGCCCAGGTCGTGAACCTGTTCGATACCAAGATGCGCGAGTTCGTGGCCTCGCCCTTCATCGGCCGCCTGTATTCGGCTGAGTTGAAGGTGATGCTGCCGGCCATCGGCTCGAAATAAAGCCGTAATCAGTTCTCATAACCCATAAAAAAAGGCCCGCCGATTATTCGGTGGGCCTTTTTTTATGGGTTATGATTTTTACTTCACCAGCTTCGGCACCGGGCTCGATGACTCGCGCACCACCAGCGTGGTGGGCAGTTTCATCACGCTGGGGCCGGTGCTTTTGTGCTTGCGCTCAATGAGCTCGATGAGGCGCTCGGCGGCGAGCTGGCCGATTTCCTGGGCCGGCTGGGTCACGGTGCTCAGCGGCGGGTTCAGCAGGTGGGCCGATTGCGAATTGGTGAAGCTGAGCAGGGCTACTTCGCCGGGCACGTCGATGCCGCGCTGGCGCAGGGCGCCCAGGCAGCCCAGGGCCAGCCGGTCGCTGGCCGTGAAAAAGGCATCGGGCGGCGACGACAGGGCCAGCAGCTCGTCTACCAGGGTGCCGGCCTCGTCGGGGCCGAAGGTGCCGTAGCGCACCAGGTTTTCATCGAAAGGCACGCCGTACTGCTCCAGCGCCGCGCGGTAGCCGGCCAGCCGCTCCTGCGCAATGCTGAGGTAGAGCGGAATGGTGAGGTGGGCAATGCGCCGCCGGCCGGTTTGCAGCAGGTGCGAGGTAGCGGCGTAGGCCCCGCCGAAGTTGTCGGCCACCACCTGGGTCACATCGAGGCCGGCCGCCACGCGGTCGAACAGCACCAGCGGCATGCCCTGGTCGACCAGCGCCTTGAGGTGCTTCACGTCCGAAGTTTCGCTGGACAGCGAGAGGAGCAGCCCATCGACGCGGCGCGACACGGCTTGCTGCACATTGGCTACCTCACGCTCGTAGCTCTCGTGGGTTTGGAAGATGATGACGTGGTAGCCCCGGTTGTAGGCAATGGCCTCGATGCCGTTGATGGCCTGCGAAAAGAAGTTATTCGCAATCTGGGGCACGATGACGGCGATGGCCTTGCTGCTGCTGCCCTTCAGGCTGAGGGCAATGGGGTTGGGCCGGTAGTTGAGGCGCTCGGCATATTCCATCACCAGCCGCTTGGTTTCGGGGCTGATTTCGTAGCTGTCGCGCAAGGCCCGGGACACGGTCGAAGTCGACAGGTTCAGAGCGTGCGCGATATCCTTGATGGTGACGGGGTCCAAGCGCGTTTAGAGTAAGGAAGTACAAATGTCGGCTGTCGCTGCCGGGGCCACTGGCCCTGGGCTAACTACCGGATTATCGGGCCGAATGGTTCCCTGATTGGGCAAACCCACGGCTTGCCAGCCCGCCCGCCCCCGCCTCGGCTGCCAACGACTAGGCGCAGTAGCCGCCGCCGGGTGGGCGCTCAGGAAATCTTCAGCAGCCCAAATCTATAACAAGAGTACCGATTTTCTGGCCAAGGTGCAGCTAAAACCCCGGCAGTAGGGCTCCTGATACCGGTGGCCCGGCCCGAAACCGGGCCGGAAAGTAGGCTGCGCTTCATGCCGTCGCCATCTTTGTGCGGTAATCTAGCGGCCGGCCCGTGCGTAGGGGCCGGCAGTTTTTCGACTGAATTCAACCATGAAAGTAGTGCGTGTGCAAAAAGGAATGCTGGCCGCCGGGCTGGCCGTAGCCATTGGCCTCACCGCGTTTCGGCTGCGGCCGCCCGAGGACGGGCTGCTGCCGCGCATTGCCCGGCAGCTGGCCGAGTTCTACACCGCCGCCCGCCAGGAAAAAGTGTACCTGCACCTCGACCGGCCGGTATACGGCACCGGCGAAACCATCTGGTTCAGCGCCTACGTGGTGGATGCCTCGGCGCACCGGCTCGACTCGCTCAACCAGGTGCTGCACGTCGACCTGCTCTCGCCCGAGCGCCAGGTGGTGGCCCGCCGCACCCTGCGCCTGCAGGGCGGCCGCGCTAGCGGCGACCTCGTCATTTCCGATACCCTGGCCGTCGGCACCTACGTGCTGCGCGCCTACACCAACTGGATGCGCAACGCCGGCGACGAGTTCGTGTACAGCCGTCGGCTGAGCGTGTGGCCGGCCTCGCCCATTGGCCCGCAGGAGCCGCGCACGGCGGCCGCGCCCACTTCGGCCTTTGCCCGCGCCCGCGCCGCCGCCGCCGCCCGCCCCGACGTGCAGTTTATGCCCGAAGGCGGCTACCTCGTGGAGGGCCTGCCCGCCGTGGTGGCCTGCAAAGCCGTGGACGCCAGCGGCCGGGGCCTCGACGTGCGCGGCCAGATTCTAAATGAGAAAAATGCCGTGGTGGTATCGGCCTTCAGCAGCCGGCACGCGGGCATGGGGCGCTTTGCCTTCGTGCCCGGCACCGGCCAGCGCTACCATGCCCACCTCACCCTGCCCGACGGCAGCACCGCCGACTACCCGCTGCCCGCCGTGCAGCCCAGCGGCTACACCCTGCACGTGGTGGACGGCGGCGAAAACTTCCTGGTAGAAGCCCGCTACCGGGGCACGGGTGGCGCGCCCGCGCCCGGCCCCGTGCAACTCATGACGCAGGTGCGCGGCGTGGTGGCCTACCCTGGCCCCCGCACCTTCACCGGCGATGCGCCCGCTGCTTGGCGCATGCCCAAGAAGAACTACCCCAACGGCATCGTGCATTTCACGTTGTTTGACGCGCAGGGCACGCCGCAGTGCGAGCGGCTGGCTTTTGCCCAGAACGGGATGGCCGGGCTGCGCATCAGCATCACCCCGGACCAGCCCAGCTACGGCCCGCACGCGCCGGTGCAGCTGGCCGTGCGCGTGACCGATGCCGCCGGCCAGCCGGTGGCCGCCAACTTCTCGCTCGGCGTGAGCGATGCCGGCCTCAGCGCCCTCGACCCCAACGCCGAAACCATTGCCTCGAACCTGCTGCTGACCTCCGACCTGGCGGGCTACGTGGAGAACCCGGGCTACTACTTCCGCAGCCCCACCGCCGGCACCGCCCTGGCGCTGGATGACCTGCTGCTGACCCAGGGCTGGCGGCGCTTTGTGTGGAAGCAGGTGCTGGCCGGCCAGCCGCCGGTGGTGCGCTTCGGGCCCGAGCACGACATCACGCTGGTGGGCCAGGTGCTGAGCGAGCACGGCAACCGCCCCGTGCCCAACAGCCAGCTCACCTTCCTGCAAACGCGGCCGGCCAAAAACGTGACCACCGCCACCACCGATGCCACGGGCCGGTTCAGCTTCGTCGGTTTTCCAGTGGTCGACACGGCCCTCATCACGCTCCAGGCGCGGCGGTCGCAGGGCGGCACCAACGTCATCATCCGGCCCGATGCCGGCCCGGACGTGCCCGCCCAGACGCTACCGCAGCTGCCCTCGCTGGCCGCCGCTCCGGCGGGCGTGGCTGCCTTCGTGCGCCGCAGCCGCCAGGCCCAGGCCGCCGACCTGGACCTGCATCCGGAGAAAGCCATTCGCAACATCAACCTGAGCAACGTGGCCGTGACGGCCAAGCGCGTGAAAGTGCCCGCCGACGACCCGCGCCGCCTCTACGGGGCCACGGGTGGCACGGTGGTCGACTTCACCGACATTCCGTCGGCGCAGTCGGGCCTGAGCGTGCTGCAGCTCCTGCAAGGCCGCGTGGCCGGCCTCACCATTACCGGCAACCCGCCGGATATGTCGGTCCAGATTCGGGGTTCGGGCACGCCGCTCTTCATTTTGGATGGGATGAAGGTCGACCTTGACTTAATTTCCACCATGCCGGCTACCAACGTCGAATCGGTGGAGGTCTTCAAAGGGGCCGAAGCTGCCATTTTTGGAGGTAGCGGCGGGGCCATTGCCATCTATACCAAGCGCGGCGACCCCAACTACAAAGGCAATGACAAAGCGCCCGCGCCGGGCATCGCCATCGTGAAGATGGCGGGCTTCGCCGAGGCGCGCGAGTTCTACCAGCCCCGCTACAACGCCCTGCTCACCAACCCGCCCGCCGACCCGCGCACCAGCACCCTCTACTGGAACCCCCTCGTGCGCACCAACGCCAAGGGAGAGGCCGACCTGCACTTCTTCACCGCCGACGGCAGCGGCACCTTCCAGGCCGCCGCCGAGGGCCTGAGCCTGAATGGCGTGCCCGCCACGGGCAGCGGCACGCTCACGGTGAAAGGTAAGTAAGCTGCCGCCGGGGCACCCCGGAACATTCCGGGGTGCCCCCGACGCCCGCAACCATGGCACCGGAACATTCCGGAAGACCCCCTGCGGGCGCGGGGTGCCCTCCGCTGAGTTGCGGAAGCATTTGCTCAGGCTTGTAATCTTCAATTCAAACAAAAAGCCCTGCCGGAGTTTCCGGCAGGGCTTTTTGTTTGAATAACCGCGGGGCGCGCTACTCGCGCACCAGGCGCTGGGTCAGGGTGGCGTCGGCGTTGCTCACGCGGAGCAGGTACACGCCGGGGGCCAGCTTGGCCAGGTCGAGGGCGGCCGGGGTGGCGGGAGTGGCCACTGCCTGGCGGTGCACCACCTGGCCCAGGGCGTTGAGGACGGTGAGCGTGGCCGCGTGCTGGAAGCCCGTCAGGGCCACCGTGGCGGTGGCGGCGGCGGGGTTGGGGTACACATTCAGGCTCATGCCGTTTTTGGCCGACTGGGTGGCGGTAACCACGCTGGCCTGGCCTTTCAGCACCACGTCTTTCAGCAGGGCGTAGCGGCCCGAGCTTGAGCTGGCGCAGCCGAAATACACGCGGATGGTCAGCGTTTGGCCGGCGGCCAGGGTGGTGCCCAGGGCGTTGTTCAGGGCGAAGCGGTAGGTCTGGTTAGTGCCGGTGTTCTGGTTAGCCAGCGCGATGGGCGAGCCGAAAGCGCCATTGGCCGTGGTCAGTAGCACGCCAGCGGGGCCGCGTCCGCCGGTTACGTCGGTCGAGTCGGTGGTGAAGTTGCTCTTCGAATACACCACGGCCAGCTTGCCGGTGGTGTTGTAGAAGGCCGACCACAGCAGCACCGAGTCAATCCGCACGGCGCGGTTGGCCCCGGCCGTGATGGTGAACTGCTCGTAAAACTTGCGGTCGACGGCATTGCCAGGGCCGCCGGCCGTGGCGCTCCACAGGCCATCGGCCGTGGCGGCGAAGGCTTGGCCGTAGCGCGTGGAGCGGGCCGGGTAGGCCGTCACCGTCGTGCCGTTGGACAGCACCAGGCGCTTGAACAACGGCACGCTGGCCGACGTGGCCGCCGAGCGAATGGCCGCGCTGTCCTGGTCGCTTACTTTCAACGACCACCACTTCAGCGGGTCCGAGATGGGGGCGGGCGTGTTCACTTTGGTGCCGGTCACGGCCACGTTCACCGGGGTGGCGGCCGTGCTGGTGTGGGTGATGTTGCCGGCGTAGGTGCCGGCCGTGGCCGCGTTCAGGCGCACGCTGATGGTGGTAGCGGCCACGGTATTGGCCGTGGGCGTGAGCACGAGCGGCGTGGTGCTGCCGTACCAGGTGGTGCCGCTGTTGGGCGAAATCTCGTAGCCGGCCGGGGGCGTCACCGTCAGGTTGGCCGTGAGGTTGGTGGCCGAGAGCGAGTACGTCTGCACCGCCGAGGTGCCGGTCTGGTACTGGGCAAACGGCCCCAGGGCCGTAGCGTTGGTCACGATGGTGGCCACGCTGGAGACGATGGCCGTGGCCGTAGTGTGCGTGGTCTTGCCGGCCTTGGAGGCCACCAGCTTGTAGTAGTACACGTTGCCGGCGGTGGGCAGCGCATCGGTCATCTGGAAGTTGTAGGTCGAGTCGTTGGCCGCCGTCACGGTGTTAATCTGGTTAAACGTCACGTTGTCCGACGAGCGCAGCAGGTCGTACTTAATGCCGGTCATGGCCCAGCTGATGTTCCAGTCCAGCGTGGTTTGGGTAGCGCCCTTGGTGGCGCGGAAGTTCGACACCGCAATATCCGGAGCCACCGTGGTGCAGATGTTGGCGGCCACGCCGCAGTAGTTCCAGGCGCTGAACACGCTGCTGGCCTGGTACTGGGCGGTATCGGCCACGGCCAGCTGACGCGACCAGCTCACGCGCTGGCTGGTGTTCACGTTGCGCCCGGCAAAGTAGCGGGGGCGGAATTCGCCGTAGGTGATGATGTTGGTGTCGGTGCCGGCATCCCAGATAGTCCAGCCGGCCGGCTGAATCTGGTTGGAGCCCATCACCGGCTTAATGAACACCACCTTGTTCTGCGTCAGGGGCACGCTGCCGGTCGAGTTCTGCCAGGGCCGGCCCAGGTAATAGAGCGTGGCCCCGGTGTTGGAGGGGATTTTGGCGTTGTGAAAGATGAAGCCGAAAGCCTGGCCGGGGGGCGTGTTAGCCGCCGTGATGTACGACGCGCCGTTGGTGGCGCGCGACTTGGCATAAATCACGCAGTTATCGAAAATGTCCACCGAGCTGCCGAAGATAAAGTCCACGTTGCCATCGATGTAGCAGTCGCGGAAGTAGTGCTGCGGCGTGCCCGAGCCCTTCACGTACAGCGTGTCCTGGTTGCCCAAGAAGCGGCAGTTCTTGAACACGGCGCGGTCGGCATTCACCAGCACCGCCACCGCCTGCGAGCCATCGCCGAAGGCATTCTCGAAGGTGATATTGAGGGCCGAAAAGTCCGTCGCGCTCACCGAAAAGCTGGCCGAATTCTGGGTGCCCAGGGCCACGCCGCCCACCAGCGTGCTGGCGCCGTCGTCGTAGGTCAGGATGGTGTTGGCCACACTCTCGCCCACCAATTGCAGGAAGGGCTTGGTGGCCGGAATGTTGATTTTTTCGCGGTAGCGGCCATTCTTGATGAAGATGGTGTAGACCGTAGTGCGGGCCGTGGGGGCCGCGTTGATGGCGGCCTGCACGGTGGTGAAGTTGCCGGTGCCGTCGGCGGCCACGGTCACGTCGTAGGCCGCCGCGCGCCCGGCTGCCGCCAGCACAATGAAGCCCAGCAGCATCCAGAAGCGGCCCACCGAGCCGCGCCAGGAGAGGCGTGTAGAGAAAAAGTTGGACATAGGAATAGGGTGTGGTGTTGGGTGAGAATTCTATCAAATATTACCCACGGCCCGGCCCAATAGGCGCTGGGGCAGGCCGCTTTATTTATGCAATCGTTGCCGGCAACGTTCCCGAAGCCTTCGGTCTGGGCCACAAAAAAAGGCCCGCCGGGTAGGCGGGCCTTTCTCAATGGGTTACGGACGAGGCTACTCCCGCACGAAGCGGCGCGTGGTGGTGCCATCGGCCGTGCGGCCTTGCAGCACATACACGCCCGTGGGCAGCGCCGTCAGGTCGAGCACCGCGAGCTGGTCGCCGGCGGCCACGTTCCGCACCAGCACCCGCTGCCCGAGGGCATTGAGCACCGACAACTCCAGCGCCTTGGCAGGAGCCGTGAGGGCTACCTGAAGCAGGCCGGTGGTGGGGTTGGGGTAGAGGCTAAGCTCCGGGCCGTTGGCGGCCGAGCGGGTGGCCGTCACCGTTACCGTCGTCGCGGCCGAGAAGGCCGAGGTGCAGCCGGCGGCGTTGGTCGTCGTCACGGTGTAGGAACCGTTCTTGGTGCCGGAGTTGATGAGGTAGGTCTGGCCCGTAGCGCCGGGTATCAGCCCGTTGTTCAGGTAAAACTGGTTGCCCGTGGCCGCGCTCGACGTGAGCGTGATGCCCGTAGCCGCCGTGCCCGAAACCGTGATGGTCGGCGTAGCCGGCACCGCGTTTATCGTCACCGAGCGGGTGCTGCTGGCTGAGCAGGTGCCGGCCACGCTATAAGTCACCGTGTAGGTGCCAACCGTGGAGGTCGAAGGCGTGATAGCGCCCGTGGTGGCGTTAATGGTCAGGCCCGTGGTGGACGAGAACGTGCCGCCCGTAGCGCCCGTCACGGTAGGCGTGGCGGCCGTGGCGTTGGCGCAGTAAGCCGTGTTGGCGTAGGCGAAGGCCGCCGACGGCACCGGGGCAATGGTTACGGTAGCGGTGCTGGTCAAGGCCGCGCAGCCGCCGCTGGCTGCTACCGTGTTGGTCACAGTGTACGTGCCGGGCGTGGAGGTCGAGAGCGTGATAGTGCCGTTGGCGGCAATGCTCAGGCCCGTGGTCGAGCTAAAGGTGCCCGCCGTAGCGCCCGTGCTCAGCGTGGGGCTGGGGTTGGTGGTGCTGCTCACGCAAAAGGTGGGCGTAGCGCCGTAGCTGAAGCCGGCCGTCTGGGGCGCGGTGATGGTAACGGTGGTGCCGCCGGTCACGGCTGCGCAGCCGCCGCTGGCCGCCACCGTGTTGGTGATGAAGTAGGTGCCGGGCGTGGAGGTCGAGGGCGTAATCGCGCCATTGGCCGCGATGGTGAGGCCCGTGGTGGGGTTCACCGTAATGGTGCCCAGGGTGCTGCCCGTGCCGATGCCTAGTGCCACGCTGCCCGTGGTGGTGGTGCAGTAGCTGCTCGCGCCGTAGCCGATGTTGGCCGTGGCCGGAGCCGTAATGGTCACTGTCGTGGTGCCGGTCACGGCGGCGCAGCCGCCGCTGGCGGCCACGGTGTTGGTTACGGTATAGGTGCCGGCCGTGGAAGTGGAGGGCGTAATCGCGCCCGTTGTAGCGTTCAGCGTCAGGCCGGTGGTCGAGGTGAAAGCGCCAGCCGTGCTGCCAGTGCCGAGGCTTACTGCCACCGCGCCCGTGGCGGAAGTGCAGTAGCTGGTAGCCCCGTAGCTGAAGCTGGCCGTGGCCGGTGCGGTAATGGTTACAGTAGCCGTAGCGGTAGCGGCCGAGCAGCCGTTAGCAGCCGCAATGCTGTTGGTCACGGTGTAGGTGCCGGGCGTGGAGGAAGCCAGTGTGATAGCCCCGGTGGTGGCATTAATCGTCAGGCCCGTGGTGGACGTGAACGTGCCGGCGCTGCTGCCCGTCGGGAAAGTCGGGGCCGGCGTGGTAGTGCCCGAGGTGCAATACGAAGCCGTGGGGTAGCTGAAAGTTGCCGAAGGAGCATTGGTCAGCGTAACCGTGGCGGAGCTGCTGCTGGCGCAGGCACCGGCCACACTGTAGGTTACGGTGTAAGTGCCGGGCGTGCTGCCGCTGAGCGTGATGGTGCCCGTAGTAGCGTTAATGGCGAGGCCCGTAGTGGAAGAGAACGTGCCGCCCGTGGTGCCCGTCACCGTGGCCGTGGGGTTGGTTCCACTCAGGCAGAACGTCGAGCCACTGTAAGCAAACGCCGCCGAAGTGCCCGGATTAATGGTAACGGTAGCAGTGGAGGTTGCCGCCGCGCAGCCGCCGCTGGCCGCCACGGTGTTGGTTACGGTATAGGTGCCGGCCGTGGAAGTGGAGGGCGTAATGGCCCCCGTCGTGGCGTTCAAGGTCAGGCCCGTGGTCGAAGTGAATGTGCCCGCCGTTGCGCCCGTGGCCAGGGTAGCGGCTACCGCGCCTGTAGCGCTAGTGCAGTAAGCCGAGGCCGGGTAGCTGAAGCCGGCCGTTTGCGGCGCGGTGATGGTAACGGTGGTGCCGCCGGTCACGGCCGCGCAGCCGCCCGAGGCCGCCACAGTGTTGGTGATGAAATAGGTGCCGGGCGTAGAGGTCGAAGGCGTGATTGCCCCGGTGGCATCAATGGTGAGGCCCGTGGTGGGGTTCGTCGTGATGGTGCCGCGCGTGCTGCCCGTGCCCAGGCCCAGGGCCACGCTGCCCGTGGTGGTGGTGCAGTAGCTGCTCGCGCCGTAGCCAATATTGGCCGTCGGCTGCGCCGTAATGGTTACCGTGGTGGTAGCCGTAGCCGCCGCGCAGCTGCCTGATGCCGCTACGGTATTGGTCACCGTATAAGTGCCGGCTGTGGAAGTCGAGGGCGTGATGGCACCGGTGGCGGCATCAATGGTCAGGCCCGTGGTCGAAGTAAACGTGCCGGCGCTGCTGCCCGTGGCTAATACCACTGGCTGGCTTGCCGTCACCGTGCGGCAATAGGCCGTAGCCCCGTAGCTGAAAGTAGCCGCCTGCGAGCCCGATACCGTAACGGTAGCCGTGCTGCTGCAAGTGGCGCTCACCGTGTAGGTTACGGTGTAGGTGCCGGGCGTGGTGCTGTTGAGCGTGATGGTGCCGGTGGCCGCATCAATGGTCAGGCCCGTGGTCGAAGAAAAGGTGCCACCGGTGGTGCCCGTCACCGTCGGGGTGGGGTTGGTGCCGCTGGCGCAGTACGAGGCATTGCTGTAGCTGAACGCGGCGTTGCACGCGCTGGCGGTAGAAGCCGTTATTGAGAAATCGTCAATGGCCAGGCCATCATCAGCTCCGGCCGCATCGAAATCAACGTAGCGGATGTAGAAGGTCGCGCCCGCCGGAATGCTCAGCCCCGTAATGGAGCCGGTCACGGCGGTGCGGTTGGCGGGGTCGTTGCCATCGTAGCCCGTGCTGGTGGTCACGTTGTTTACCGGGCCCACGTAGTCCAGGGCGTTCACATCCGTGTAGGTGCCGGTGGAGAGGGAGGTAGCGTCGGTACTGTACTGAAAATCCAGGCGGTCGGCAGCGCCCCGGGCGGGGTTTGCGCCCCCCAGGCGGTAGGTTTCGCCGGTATAGCTCACTGCCAGGCTGGTGATGGTAGCGCCCGTGGTGTTGGTGAATGCAAAGCCAAACTGCGAAGCAAGGCTGCCGCTGCGCACACTGCCAAAAGCCCGGTCAGTAGCGGCCGTGGTGCCGCCCCCGTAGCTGTACGTATCGCCGGTGCCGGAGCTGCCCGAGCCCGTAGAGGTGATGGTGATGGCGGTGTACGTGCTGTTGGCCGTGGTGCCGGTGCCCACGTTGATTTCGGCAAAGCCGAAGCCCGCCGGCAGCACCGAACTGGTGCCCGTATTGGCCAGCGTGTTCAAGTCCTGCGTGTAGGCCGTGGTGCCCAGGCTAATAGGCGTAATGGTCGTGGGGGTTTGCACCTGCGCCCAAGCCAGCCCGGGCAGCAGGAGCGAAAGGCAGGTGAGCAGCCGGGGAGTGGCTCGCCGGAAGAAGCCAGGCCGGCTGGGCGCTTTGGCCCGAATGGAAACGGGTAGTTGTGGTGTCATGTACGGTGGGAATTGAATGGTTGAAATGAAGTGGAAAAGCAAAACGACAGCGAAGTATCGAATAATCAGGTCGTAAAAAAAGGAAGCCCGGACTAATACTTGTGCAATCGTTCCCGGTAATGATGCCGGGAAAGGCCAGTAATGTTTAATATGGTCTGATTGACAGGTTGTTGCCTGTAATCGGCGGTTGCGGGGCTGCCGCTTACCCCAAAAAGCAAAAGCGCCCCCAGTCAACCCGGAGACGCTTTGCAATACCGAAGCAGTTGTGTGCTATTCTTTGATGATGCGGGCGCTGCTGCGCAGGCCACCGTCGGCGTACTCTACCAGGTAGAGGCCGCGGCTCAGGTTGCTCAGGTCCACGGCCGTTTCAGTGGTGCCGGGCTGGGCGCTGAAGCTGGCCACGCGGGCCCCGGTGGTGCTGAATACCGTCACGCGGGCATCGCGGCTGGCGGCGGTGTGGGGCACGCTCAGACGGTTCTGCACGGGGTTGGGGTAGGCGGCCAGGTTGGTGGTAGCCAGGCCCGCACGGGTTGCCAGTGCAGCCTGACGGCTTTTCAGCGTCACGTTGCGCATCAGGAAATAGCGGCCGCCGCTCGAAGAGCCTACGGCTGGGTAAATGCGCACCGTCAGCGTTTGGCCGGCGGGCACTGTTACGCCGGTGGCAGCAGCCAAGGCAAACGTGTACAGGTCCGGCACGCTGGTGGTGGTGCCCGAAGTGGAGGGCAGAATGGCCGAGTTGTTGGCAATTTCGCCGGGGTTGCCCGAAGTGCCTACGCCAAACGACCCGTTCTCGGTGGCAAGCAGTGGCCCACCGGCGCGGGTGTTGGTCGAGTTGTTGATGGCCGGGCCTTTGCCGCCCGTCACGCTGGCCGAATCCGATACGAAATTGGTCAGCGACCAAGCCACGGCTACTTTGCCAGCGGCCGAGTTAAAGACGTTGGCATTGAAAACCACCGAGTCAAACCGCACCGCAGCACCCGTAGCGCCTACGCTAAACTGTTGGTAGAAGCGCCGACGGGGCGAACCCCCGGTGCCCGGATTGGGGTAGGTGGTGCTCACCGTGGTGCTCCAGCCACCACCATCTGCCACGGGGGCAATGGCCTGACCAGCGCTTGAGTACGGCGCAAAAGCCTGGTTGCCAGTGCCGGTAGGCAACTGATTGTTGGATAATACCAACCGACGCAGCACGGGAGTGCCCGGCGTCACGTTGGCGGAACGTACGGCGGCATTATCGGCAGTGTTCGTCATAAGTGGCCATTTCACGAAGCCAGCCGTTTGGGCCGAAGCCGTGCCGGCCAAGCCGAGGAATCCTGCCATCAGGAGGGGGAAGCGTAAATTCTTTTTCATGGAAATGGAGGGTGGGTTAATAAGTGATAAGACGAAGATTAGCTACCACGTTATCCATGGTCAAGCCAGATAAGGGCGCATTATTTTACGCAAATTCCCACCGGGGGAATAGAAAACAATGCGTTTGGAAGGGTTTAGTTGCGCAATCGTTGCCGGGAACGATGGCGCTGAAAACGGCAGCGCCGCTTAGGTAAAACGATTCATCGGTTAGTACCGCAACGTGGACCTGAGCGCTGCCTCCACGGGCCGATGCGAGAACGTTCCCGGCAACGATTGCGCAAAAAAAAGCGCCGGAGCGGGTAAGAACAGGGGGGCAACGGCTGGGAAGCGGCCTAATATTGTATAGGGCGATACTGCCCGCGTGGCCTGTTTTGGGCCCGTGTCACTCTTTCTATTCTCCGATGAAATCAACCTTGGTCGCGTTGCTGGCCGGGCTCGGTACTTGCCTTACGGCAGCCTTCCGCCCGGCCGATGCCCCGAAAACGCAGATTTTCCTGGTCGGTGATTCCACCATGGCCGACAAGGCTGACCTGACCAAGCCCGAGCGCGGCTGGGGCATGGAATTTGGCCAGTATTTCGACGGCGGCGTGGTCATCCGCAACACCGCCGTGAACGGGCGCAGCACCAAAAGCTTCCTGCGCGAAGGCCGCTGGGCTAAGGTGGTGCAGGACCTCAAGCCCGGCGACTGGGTGTTCATCCAGTTCGGCCACAACGACTCGAAGGTGGAGGACAGCGTCCGCTCGGCCCCGGCCCAGACGACGTACCGCCAACTCCTCACCAAGTTCGTGCAGGAAGCCAAGGCCAAAGGCGCGAACCCAGTGCTGCTCACGCCCGTGGGCCGTCGCTATTTCGACGATGCCGGCAAGCGCAAGGACGACCACGGCGAATACCCCGGCGTGGTGCGCGAAGTAGCCAAAGCCCAAAAAGTGCCGCTCATCGACCTGCACGAAAAAAGCTGGGCCATGTACTCAGCCATGGGCGAAACCGGCACCCGCCCGCTGTTCTGGAGCTACCTCAACGGCTACTACCAGCCCAACCCCGTGGCCCCGGCCAAGAACGACAACACCCACTTCTCGGAGTACGGCGCGACCCGCGTGGCCCAGATTGTGGCCGAAGATGTGCAAACTCAGCACCTCGCACTGGCCAGCCACCTCGCCCGCACCGCGTTCGATGGCAAGCTCGCCGCCGACCTGCCCGTGGTGCTGCAAACTGCATTCAAAAAGGACACCTTCAACCTGGCCAAATACGGCGCGGTAGCCGACGGCCAGATGCTGAACACCGAGGCGTTCCGCAAGGCTATTGATGCCTGCGCCGTGGGGGGCGGCACCGTGCTGGTGCCGCGCGGCCTGTGGCTCACCGGCCCCATCGTGCTGAAAAGCAACGTGAACCTACACCTGGCCACCGGCGCGCTCGTGCAGTTCACGGCCGACCGCAGCCAGTACCCGCTCATCAAAACCACCTGGGAAGGGGAGGAGGCCATCCGCAGCCAGGCCCCGATTTCGGGCGTGGATTTGACCAATATTGCCGTCACCGGCAACGGCACGTTTGATGGCGCGGGCGACGCCTGGCGGCCGGTGAAGAAGAACAAGCTGAATGAGAGTCAGTGGCAGAAACTGGTGGCCTCGGGCGGCGTGCTCAATGAAAAGAAGGACTACTGGTACCCCTCGGCTGCTTCGCTGAAAGGCAATATGCTGGCGGCCGCCGGCACCCCGCGCAAGAGCCTGAACGTGGGCGACTTTGATGATATCCGAGATTTCCTGCGGCCCAACATGCTCAGCCTCACGCGCTGCAAGCAGGTGCTGCTCGAAAGCTTCGTTATTCAGAACTCACCGGCCTGGACCATTCACCCGCTGCTGTGCGAAGACATTACCGTGCGCAACGTGACGGCCCGCAACCCCTGGTACGGCCAAAACACCGACGCCATTGACCTCGAATCCTGCCGCAATGGTCTGGTGGAAGGCTGCACGTTCGACGTGGGCGACGACGGCCTGTGCATCAAATCGGGCCGCGACGAGGAAGGCCGCAAACGCGGCGTGCCCACCGAAAACTTCATCATCCGCGACTGCAAGGTGTACCACGCCCACGGCGGCTTCGTGATTGGCTCCGAGATGTCGGGCGGCGTGCGCAACCTGTACGTGAGCAACTGCACCTTCATCGGCACCGATGTGGGCCTGCGCTTCAAAACGGCTCGGGGCCGCGGCGGCGTAGTCGAAAACATCTTCGTGGACGGCGTGGACATGACCGACATTGCCGGCGAGGCCGTGCTGTTCGACATGTACTACGCCGCCAAAGACCCCGTGCCGCTGGCCGGCGAAAGCACCGCGCCGCCCGTAATCGCCGCCAAACCGCTGAACGAAGGCACGCCGCAGTTCAAAAACTTCCGCATCCGCAACATCACCTGCAAAGGCGCGACCACCGGCATCTTGGTGCGCGGCCTGCCCGAGATGAGCATCAAGGACATTAGCATCGAAAACGCGGTGCTGGAAAGCAAAAAAGGCCTGCTGTGCCAGGAAGCCGAGAACATTCGCCTGAAAAACGTAACCCTGCTCTCGACTGAAACCACGCCCGTGATGGAAGTGCAAAACAGCCGCAACATCACCCTCGACGGCATCCACTACACCAACGGCGCGGAGCTGCTCCTGCGCGTGACCGGCGACCGCAGCAAGGACATCCGCCTAGTGAACACCAACACCAAGCTGGCGAAGAAGGACGTGCAGTTGGGCGACAAAGTGGCCAAGAAAACGGTTAGCGTCGCGCAGCGCTAGTTTGCCATTATCAATCAAAGCTGAACGTCATGCAGAGCGCAGCGAAGCATCTTTACCGAGAGAGTAATCAGATTTACAATCGCAGTAAAGATGCTTCGCTGCGCTCTGCATGACGGGCTTTATTCAAGACTTACAATACCCACCCAAATGAAATCAACTACCCGTCTTCTTCTCCCGCTGCTGGGCCTGGCACTGCTGAGTGAAACCGCCTCCGCCCAAACGGCGCGGCCGGCCGCCTACTCCCAGCGCATGGCCGATGCCTTCATGACCTGGCACCCCGATTCGATGGTCATCGGCAAGAACAAAATGGCCGGCTGGGGATACGAGCAGGGCCTGATGATGTACGCCATGGAGCGCATCTGGGAACGCACCGGCGATGCCAAGTACTTCAGCTACATCAAGAAAAATCTCGATTACTCGGTGCAGGCCGATGGCAGCATCATCCGGTACAAACAGGAGGATTTCAACCTCGATAACATGGCTACCGGCCGCGCCCTGCTGCTGCTGAGCCAGATGTCGGTGCCCGGTAATGAGAAGTACATCAAGGCGGTGCAGTATCTGCGCAAGCAGCTCGACGGCCAGCCCCGCACCAAGGAAGGCGGCTTCTGGCACAAGAAAATCTACACCAATCAGATGTGGCTCGATGGCCTGTACATGGCCGAACCGTTCTACGCCAACTACAGCCAGGTTTTCAACCAGGCCGCCGGCTTTGATGACGTGGCCAAGCAGTTTGCCCTCATCGAAAAGCACCTGGTGGACCCCAAAACCGGCCTGCTCTACCACGGCTACGACGAAAGCAAGGAGCAGGCCTGGGCCAACAAAACCACCGGCCAAAGCCCCAACTTCTGGGACCGCGGCATTGGCTGGTACGGCATGGCGCTGGTCGATGTGCTCGACTATTTCCCCGCCAACCACCCGCAGCGGCCCATGCTCATCAAGGCCCTGCAACGCTTGGCCCCCGCACTGGCCAAGTACCAGGACCCCAAAACCGGCACCTGGAGCCTTGTAATGGGCCAGGAAGGCCGCAAAGGCAACTATGCCGAAGCCTCCGGCAGCAGCATGTTCGTCTACGCCTTGGCCAAGGGTGTGCGGCTGGGCTACCTCGATAAAAAATACGCTGAAGTAGCCAAAAAGGGCTATGATGGCCTGCTGAAGACCTTCGTGGAAACCGAGCCCACCGGCGCGCTGGCCTTCAACGGCACGGTGAGCGTGGGCGGCCTGGGCGGCAAGCCCTACCGCGACGGCTCGTTCGAGTATTACCTCACCGAGCCGCTGCGCAAGAACGACTTGAAAGGCGTCGGCCCGTTCATCCTGGCCAGCACCGAGATGGAAATTGCCGCCGAAGACAAGCTCGGCCAGGGCAAAACCGTGGGCCTGGACTACTACTTCAACCACGAGATGCGCAAAAGCCCCGTGACGGGCGAGCCGGAGCAGTGGCACTACACCTGGGAGGAGCGCACCCACGGCGGCTTCTGGCTGTGGGGCAATGAGTTCCGCGAGCTGGGTGCCAAGACGGTAGCCGTGCCCACGGCCCCCACCGCCGCCAGCCTTAAGCCCCTGAGCGTGTACATCATCGTCGACCCGGACTCGCGCAAGGAGTCGCCCAAGCCCAACTACGTCCAGCCCGCCGACAGCAAGGCCATCACCGAATGGGTGAAGGGCGGCGGCACCCTCGTCCTCCTCGCCAACGACACGGCCAACTGCGAAATCAAGCACTTCAACGAGCTGGCCAAAAACTTCGGCGTACAGTTCACCAACCAAAGCGTGAACATGGTGCAGGGCTCCCAGTTCGAGCAGGGTAAAGTGGATTTGACCTCCGGCAAAGCCGTTTTCAAGAACGCCACCACGGCCTACGTGAAGGAACTGGCCGTGCTATCCGTGGCCGCGCCGGCCCAGCCGCTGGTCACCAACAACGGCAAGGTGATTATGGCCACGGCCCGCCTGGGCAAGGGCAAAGTCTTCGTCCTCGGCGACCCGTGGCTGTACAACGAGTACACTGACGGCCGCAAAATCCCGGCTTCGTTCGAGAATTTCCAGGCCGGAAAAGACCTGGCAACGTGGCTGCTGAGCAAATAAAGCAGGATATTAAATGCTATCAACAAAGCCGGCCGGGAATTTCCCGGCCGGCTTTATTTTGGGCGGTTGGGAACGTGAGCACTCACTAGCGAAGCAGGCAGCATCGGCGGTTTCGGAAACGATTACGCAGCTAAAACAAAGATTTTCCTTTCAGAAGCGGTTTTTTTGCCGGAACATTACTTTACCATAGCCTCGCCACGCTGCGCCCGCCGGTGCTGGTAGTCACGTCGCTTTAAATTCCCATTCCTCGTTCAATGAACCAGCTCGCTACGATTGATTACATCGTTTTCTTCGTCTACTTCATCATCGTGTCCAGCTACGGCATCTGGATTTACCGGCGCAAAACCGGCCACGACGGCACCATCGAAGGCGATTCCAAAGACTACTTCCTCGCCGAAGGCTCGCTGACGTGGTGGGCTATCGGCTCCTCGCTCATCGCCTCCAACATCTCGGCCGAGCAGTTCGTGGGCATGTCCGGCTCCGGCTTCAAAATGGGCCTCGCCATCGCCACCTACGAGTGGATGGCCGCCATCACGCTGGTGGTCGTGGCCGTGTTCTTCATCCCGGTTTACCTGAAGAACAACATCGCCACGATGCCGCAATTCCTGAGCCAGCGCTACAACAGCACGGTGGCCATGATTATGGCCCTGTTCTGGCTGGCGCTTTATATCGTGGTCAACCTGACTTCGATTCTCTATCTCGGGGCCATTGCCATCAGCAGCATCGCCGGCCTCAACCTGACGTTCTGCATGTACATGCTGGCCGGTTTCGCGGTCGTCATCACGTTGGGCGGCATGAAGGTGATTGGCTTCACCGACGTTATTCAGGTGTTCTTCCTGATTCTCGGCGGCCTAGCCACCACCTACCTGGCCCTAAACCTGGTAGCGGAGCACTACGGCACCTCGGGCGTCCTCAATGGCTTCAACATGATGACCCAGCACGCCGGCGACCACTTCCAGATGATTTTCAAGCGCGACAATGAAAACTACATGGACTTGCCGGGCCTCACGGTGCTAATAGGCGGCATGTGGATTGTGAACCTGAACTACTGGGGCTGCAACCAATACATCACGCAGCGTGCTCTGGGGGCTGATTTGCCTACGGCCCGCGCCGGCATCCTGTTTGCCGCTTTCCTCAAGTTGCTGATGCCCGTGATTGTGGTACTGCCCGGCATTGCCGCCTACGTGCTCTACAAGCAGGACATTTTCGGCGAGTTCGGCAAGGCCATGGTATCGGGTGGCGAGCTGAACCCTGACCGCGCCTACCCGGTGCTGCTCAACATCCTGCCCGTGGGCCTGAAGGGCTTGTCCTTCGCCGCCCTCACGGCCGCCGTGGTAGCCTCGCTGGCCGGCAAAGCCAACTCCATCGCCACCATCTTCACCCTCGACGTTTACAAGAAAGTCATCAATCCCGAGGCCTCCGAGAAGACGCTGGTAAGCACCGGCAAAATCGCCGTAGTAGTGGCCATGATTCTGGGCGTGCTCATCGCGCCGCACCTGGGCATCGACAAAAAAGGCGGTTTCCAGTACATTCAGGAGTACACGGGCTTTGTGTCGCCGGGCATTTTTGCCATGTTCATCCTGGGCTTCTTCTGGAAGAAAACGACGTCGAGCGCGGCGCTGTTTGCCACCATCGGCGGCTTCCTGCTCTCGCTGCTGCTCAAGTTCCTGCCCGGCATGGTGAACCTGTCGTTCCTCTCGCCTTTCGGTTTCGCCGTCAAAAATTCCGCTGGCATCTACGAAATTCCCTTCCTCGACCGGATGGGTTTCGTGTTCCTTTTCTGCGTGATTGGGATGATTATCATCAGCCTGTTTGAAGCCAGCCGTGGCGTGAAAACCAACGGCCTGGAAGTCGACCGCAGCATGTTCAAGCCGCAGCCCAGCTTCGCCATTGGCACGGCCGTTATTCTGGTCATCCTCACCACGCTGTATACCATCTATTGGTAGTAAAGTAGCCACTTGCGGGGTGCATATAGTATCTCGCAGGGTTGAAAAAACACAGTGTCCCGCAGTGCTCCAACGAAAGAGCAACACTGCGGGACACTGTGTTTTTACACTTTGGTGAAATGGCAGCGGCGTCCACAAAAGCCCGGTGTTCTATGCCGATTACTCGGCCCCCACAGTAAGGCGCGTAGGGTAGGGGCGGGAGTCCAAGCCCAACGGCACTAGGCTCCAGACGCGGTAATGGAAACTGATTAGGAATAAAATTGACTTATTCCGTAGTCGAATAGGCAAGAAAAATGATTCGGGGGATATTGATTTGGACTGGTGGAGAATGGTGCCATAAATTAGCAGGGTCCGGAAGCGCTGCCCGCGCCGGAAGCCCCTCCCCCCAATCCCACCCACTACCCATGCGTGCACTTTTCCTCTTTTCCCTGCTACTGCTGAGCTTCTCTGGCTTTGCCCAAACCAAACAATTCGTAGTGGCCCAAGATGGTAGCGGAGCCTACCGTACCGTTCAGGCCGCGCTCGATGCGGTGCCTAAAAACAACACCACGCCCATCATTATTTTCATCCGCAAGGGCGTTTACAAAGAGAAGCTCAACCTGGCCAAAAAACAGAATTTCGTGCGCCTGGTGGGCGAGGAAGTGAACACCACCGTGCTCACCTACGACGACTACAACGGCCGCACCCCCGCCAACGGCGAGCCCCTGGGCACGTCCGAAGCCGCCAGCTTCCGGGTGTTCGGCAACGACTTTTCGGCCGCCAACCTCACCTTCGAAAACACCGCCGGCACCGTGGGCCAGGGCCCGGCCATGTGGGTATACGGCGACAAAGCCCAGTTCGAAAACTGCCGCTTCCTGGGCTTCCGCGACACGCTGTATCCCTACGGCTACGGCAGCCGGCAGTATTACAAGAGCTGCTACATCGAAGGCACTACCGATTTTATCCTGGGCTCGGCCACAGCGTGGTTCGAGGACTGCACCCTGTTTTGCAAGGCCGGCGGCACCGTTATCATGGCACCATCCACGCCCGACAGCATTCGCTACGGCTTCGTGCTCCAGCGCTGCAAGATTGTGGGCGACGGCACGCCCGGCTCCCTTTTCATCGCCCGCCCCTGGAAGCCCGCCGCTAAAACCGTGCTGCTCAACTGCGAGCTGAGCAACCTCATCACCCCCAAAGGTTGGGACCATTGGGGCAAGGAAAGCAACAAGCAGGACGCATTTTTTGGCGAGTTCAAGTCCATCGGCCCCGGCGCGGCGCCCAAGGCGCGTATCCTGTGGTCGCACCAGCTCACGCCGCAGCAGGCCGCCTTCTACACCCGCGAAACCGTGCTGGGCGGCTGGGTGCCGAGCGTGCCGCAGTAAGCCGCATATTGGTAGTTGTTTACCGGTATCCCCGGGAGCTTGGCCTCGTCAAAGCGGCTGGTTCTCGGGGCTTTTTCTTGCTTAGGTATGATGGAATTGGCGGATTTTATGCAAAATATTGGCGAACCTTAAGAAAGTAGGTTTTCTTAGTAAAGTTCAATATTTGGCTACGTTAAAGCAGGGTGTATGAGGTGAATGCTCTTCGTTGGATTTTTGGGGTCTGAGGCAATTTCAAGCCATGGTATGGGTCGGGTAGGGGCACATGGCATCGTTCCCGGCAACGATTGCACAAAAAAATATTGTCCAACTCTTGCTTTTGGCTGAAGCTTCACCAAACCTTTAAGAAGCAGGACCAGCCCCAGCTACATTTTTGAGCAAGTTGGCCCTGCTCTATCGTCTCAACATCGTCCCTTTTATGACCGCATTTTCTTCTGCATTTAGCTTAGCCGGCAAGCGTGCCCTCGTTACGGGTTGCGACCGGGGTATCGGGCAAGCCATCGCCCTCGGTTTGGCCGAGGCGGGCGCCGACATCATCGGTGTATCCATGCACATGCCCGCCGGCGGCGAAACCGAAGTTGCCGTGCAGGCATTGGGCCGCGAGTACCGGGGTTACCAGGCCGATTTCGGCAAGCTCGACGAGTTGCAGGGCTTCATCAAGGAAGTGCAGGCCGACTTTCCGGTCATCGACATTCTGTTCAACAACGCCGGCATCATCCGCCGCGCCCCCGCCGCCGAGCATTCCGACGAAGACTGGGATGCTGTGCTCAGCATCAACCTCGACGCGCCGTTCCGCCTGGCCCGCGCCATTGGCGGCCAGATGTTGAAAAACGGCAGCGGCAAAATCATCTTCACGGCGTCGCTGCTCACCTTCCAGGGCGGCATCAACGTGCCCAGCTACGCGGCCAGCAAAGGCGGCGTGGGCAGCTTGGTGAAAGCCCTCGCCAACGAGTGGGCTGGCCGCGGGGTGAACGTGAACGCCATCGCGCCCGGCTACGTGGCCACCGACAACACCGCTGCCCTGCGCCAGGACGAGGAACGCAGCGCCGCCATCCTCTCGCGCATTCCGGCCGGCCGCTGGGCCCTGCCCACTGATTATCAAGGCCCCGCCGTATTCCTTGCCTCTGCCGCTAGTGACTACGTGCACGGCACCATCCTCACCGTCGACGGCGGCTGGATGGGGCGCTAATGAAATGTTGAGCTTTGTGGGTTGAATTCAAACCTCAACCCTGCATAACTCAACACTCAACATTCATAACCCATGATTACCCAGATGACCCAGCGCTTTGCCATTGGCCCCCGCGAAACTGCCACCCTCAACACGAGCGGTATCCGGGAGCATTTCCTGATTGAGAACATCTTCACGGCCGGCGAAATCGAGCTGACCTACACGCACTACGACCGCATGATTGTGGGCGGCGCGCAGCCCACCTCGGCCGCGCTGACGCTGCCCTGCCCTGAGTCGCTGAAGGCCAACTTTTTCCTGGAGCGCCGCGAGTTGGGCGCGCTCAACGTAGGCGGGGCCGGCACCATTACGGTGGATGGCAAGGTGTACGAGCTGGGCAACCAGGACTGCCTGTATGTGGGCATGGGCAGCAAGGAAGTATCCTTCGCCAGCGCTGATGCGGCCAATCCGGCTAAGTTTTACCTGCTTTCGGCTCCGGCGCATGCCGTGCATCCCACCGCCCGCCGCACCCAGGCCGAAGCCACGCCCGTGCAAATGGGCGCGATGGAAACTGCCAACGAGCGCACCATCTACAAATACATCTACGCCGAAGGCATCCAGAGCTGCCAACTGGTGATGGGCCTCACGCAGCTCAAAGCGGGCTCGGTGTGGAACACTATGCCCTCGCACACCCATGACCGGCGCATGGAGGCTTACCTCTACTTCAATATGCCCCAGGGCCAGCGCGTGCTGCACCTGCTGGGCGAGTCCACCGAAACCCGCCCGCTGTGGGTGAGCAACGAGCAGGCCATTCTTTCGCCGCCGTGGTCCATCCACACCGGCTGCGGCACCAGCAACTATGCCTTCATCTGGGGCATGGCCGGCGAAAACCGCGAATACACCGACATGGATGCCGTGCCCCTCGACACGCTGCGTTAACCAGCTGATTAACAAAAACTCCCACCCAAATTTAGTTATCTGATGAAAAAACATCTTCTCCTGCTCTGGCTGCTGCTCCTGGGGAGCATCGGGCTGGCGGCGGCACAAAGCCGACAGGTTCAGGGCGTTGTGAAGGCGGCCGACGGGGAAACCCTGCCGGGCGTGACCGTGCTGGTGGAAGGCACCACCAACGGTGCCTCGACCGGGGCGAATGGCGACTTTTCCATCACGCTGCCCGCCAATAGCGCCAACGCCACGCTGCGTTTCAGCTACGTGGGCTACGTGTCGCAGGCGGTGAAAGTGGGCAGCCAGTCCACCATCAACGTCACGCTGGCTTCGGACAGCAAGCAGCTGGATGATGTGGTGGTGATTGGCTACCAGGAAGTGCAGCGCCGCGATGTGACCGGCTCGGTATCGTCGGTGAGCGCGCAGCAGATTAAGGACGTGCCGGTGAACTCGGCGGCCGAAGCGCTGACCGGCCGTTTGGCCGGGGTGCAGCTCACTACTTCTGAGGGAACGCCGGGCGCAGCCGTGACGGTGCGGGTGCGCGGCGGCGGCTCTATTACGCAGGACAACTCGCCGCTGTATGTGGTAGACGGTGTGCAGGTAGAAAACGCGCTGTCCACCATTGCCCCGCAGGACATTCAGTCGGTCGATGTGCTGAAGGATGCTTCGGCCACCGCCATCTACGGCGCTCGTGGGGCCAATGGCGTAGTTATTATCACCACTAAAATTGGCAAAGAAGGCCGCACTACGGTGAGCTACACTGGTTTTGCGGGGGTGCGTCAGATTTCCAAAAAACTGGACATTCTCGGCCCGGGCGACTTTGTGCGCTATCAGTACGAGCGGGCCCAGCTGGCCGGCACCACGGCCCAAGCCGACTTCAAGAAAACGTACGGCACTTTGCGCTACGACAGCCTGAGCTCATTTAATAACCTGCCCAACATTGACTGGCAGGAGCGGGTGTTCGGGCGCGATGCTTTCCAGCAAACCCACAACGTGTCTATTGCCGGGGGGGCCAAGGGCACCAATTACTCGCTTAGCCTGACCCGCAACACCGAGGACGGCATCCAGCTCAATTCGGGGTTTGACCGCTATCTGGTGAATTTCCGCCTCGACAGCAAAGTGAGTGAAAAATTCCGGGCCGGTTTCAACGCTCGTTACAATGTGACCAATACCCAGGGCTCGGGCACCAGCTCGACAGGCACCTCGACGACTTCGCGCTTGCGCAACGTTATCGAATACCGGCCTTTCGACTTCGTTGGGGGCGCGGTGCAGGACCAGGATGCTTTTGATGAATCGCAGGCCACTTCGGGTGCCCGTTTGGGAAATGCAGTGACGCTCATCAACCAAGAGTACCGCCGCAATACCCAGAAAGTGCTCAACGTCAACGGCTCGGCTAGCTATTCGTTCCGCAAAAACCTGACTTTCCGCTCGACCGTGGGCGTGGAAACGACCAACCAGGTTCAGAATGCCTTCAACGGCCCGGTGACGCCGGTGGCCCGCCAGAACGGCAATATGCCCACCGCTTCCATCAACACCGCCGAGACGGTGACGGTGAACAACAACAACGTGCTGACCTACAATTTCAACAAAGGCAAGCACAGCTTCGACGCGTTGGTGGGCCAGGAGACGTACCAGATTAACACGACCGGCCTCAACGTGGGCGTGCTCTACCTGCCCTCGACCATCACTGCCGAACGCGCTTTGGCTGGTATCAACCAGAGTGCCCCGCCGGCGGGCGTGCAGCCCACGCTGAGCTCCAGCAACGTCACCAGCCGCCTGCTGTCGGGCTTTTCGCGCCTGAGCTACAACTACGACGATAAGTACCTGCTCACGGCGACGTTCCGGGCCGATGGCTCGTCGAAGTTCGCCCCGGGCCGCCGGGTGGGCTATTTCCCGGCCGCTTCGGTGGCCTGGCGCTTGTCGAAGGAGGGATTCATGCAGCCTTACACCAACACGATTTCGGACCTGAAGCTGCGCTTGAGCTACGGCCTGTCCGGCAACAACCGCATTGGCGACGCGCTGTACCTGTCGCAGTTTGGGGTATTGGTGCCACCCATCAACCCCGCCAGCGGCCCGGCTACGTCGCAGTACGGCTTTGGCGAAACGCTGGTGCCGGGCCTGGCCAGCACGGCCCTGGCCAACCAGTTTCTGAAATGGGAAACCACCGCCTCGCGCAACGTGGGCTTGGACCTGGCCCTGTTCAACAACCGGGTGCAGTTTACGGTGGATGCTTACTACAACAACACCTACGACCTGCTGCTGAGCAAGGCGGTGCCCTCCACCTCGGGCTACTCGCTGCAGCAGCAAAACGTGGGCAAAACCTCGAACAAAGGCGTCGAGTTTCAGCTGAGCGGCACAGTGTTCCAAACGCCGGACTTTACCTGGACGGCCAACACCAACCTGTCCATCAACCGCAACCAGGTGGAAAGCCTGGGCGATGGGGCCGATTTCTTCCTGTTCAACTCCAACTGGGCCGGCTCCGATGGTCCCAGCTCCGACTACCTCATTCAGGTGGGCAAGCCGCTGGGCCAGGTGTATGGCTACGTGGCCGACGGCTTCTACAAAGCCAGCGACTTTGAGGGCTACACGGCCGGCGTGGCCCGCACCTGGAAGCCCAAAACCGGCGTGGCCGTCAATCCCAACGCCTTTGCTCCGGAAGGCCCCGGCGACATTCGCTTCAAGGACCTCAACGGCGACGGCCTCATCACCGAGCTCGACCGCACGGTTATCGGCAACACCAACCCCAAATTCACGGGCGGCTTAAACAACCAGTTTGCCTACAAGGGCTTCGATGCCAGCATCTTCGTGAACTGGGTGGTGGGCAACGACATCTACAACGCCAACAAGGTGGAGTTCTCGAGCGCCCTCTACGCCAACACCAACCTACTGAGCAGCGCCTACAACAGCGGCACGTACCGCACCAACGACCCCGTAACCGGCCAGCTGGTAACCGACATCGGCCGCCTGGAGCAAATCAACCAGAATGCTACCTCACCCACGCCATCGCGCGGGCGCTACATCACCTCCTCGGCCAACATCGAGAACGGTTCCTTCCTGCGCCTCAACAACCTGACGCTGGGCTACACGCTGCCGAAGGCCCTGACGCAGCGTGCCAAAATCACCACCGTGCGCTTCTACGTCACGGCCAGCAACCTCTACACGTTCACCAAATACAGCGGCTACGACCCCGAGGTGAGTGCCCGCCCCCGCTCGCCGCTATCGCCCGGCCTCGACTACGCGGCCTACCCCCGCAGCCGCGCCATGCTGGCTGGCCTGAACCTGACTTTTTAACGAGGCTATCCCACCCATTCGTATGAAAAATATAGCTAGCCGCCGCCTCCTACTGGGCCTGGCCATTGCCTCCCTAGGCAGCACGTTCTCGTGCAAAGACTACCTCAACGTGGAGCCGGTTTCGTCGGTCGATTCCCAATACGTGTTCACCAGCGTGAGTGGCACGTCCAGCGCCCTGACCGGAGCTTATGATTTGCTGTCGGGTGATTTTACCTACGGGCAGCGCCTCAGTGCCTACTTCCCTTACGATTCCGACGACATTCAGGTGTCGGGTGGTACCACTGTCGACCAGGGGCGGCGCGGCATTGCCCGCTATATTCTGGATGCCAACAACACCGAGCTGAATTTGCCCTGGAATGCCCTGTACCAGGGCGTGGAGCGCGCCAACGTGTGCATTCAGAACATTCCGCAGTCGCCGCTCTACACCGGTGGCACTGCTGCCGAGCAGGCGGCCATGAAAAGCATGTACGGCCAGGCCCTCACACTGCGGGCGCAGTATATGCTTGAGCTGATTCGCAACTGGGGCGATGTGCCCGCGCCCTTCCTGCCCGCCTCCGCCACCCCCGACCTGCGCCTGCCCAACGCCGACCGCGACGCGACCTACGAACACCTGCTGGCCGACCTGCTGCTGGCCGAAACCCTGGTGCCCTGGCGCTCGCAGGCCGGCACCACCGACGAGCACATCACCAAGGGAGCCGTGAAGGGCCTCCGTGCGCGCATTGCTCTGTACCGGGCCGGCTACGCGCTGCGCTCCGATGGCAACATGCGCCAGGGAAGCAACCCACAGCAGTTTTACGAAATAGCCCGCAACGAGTGCTCCGAAATCATCCAGAGCGGCGAGCACAGCCTCAACGGCAACTTTTATACCCTGTTTAAAAACGTGAATGAGCTGAAAGTTGATAACAGCGAAATCATGTTTGAAGCGGCCATGGCCGGCGGCTCGGCAATCTCCGACAGCAAGCTGGGCTACTATACCGGTCCGAAAATCGACCAGGCTTCCCGCTACGGGCAGGGCAACCCCGGCCTGAACGTGCTGCCGACTTACTTCTACGCCTTCGACTCGCTGGACACCCGCCGCGATGTCACCATCACGTACTACTCCATCGGCAGCACCAACCTACAAACGCCTACTACGCTGCTGGGGCTCACCGATGGCAAGCTCCGCCGCGACTGGCGCGTTCCCTTTGTGCCGGGCCAGATTCAGTACCTGGGCTTCAACTGGGCCCTGCTGCGCTACGCCGACGTGTTGCTGATGTTTGCCGAAGCCCAGAACGAGCTGGCCGGCCCGACCGCCGCCTACAACGGCCTGACCCCGGTGGCTGCCCTGGAGCAGGTGCGCCGCCGCGCCTACCGCACCAGCCCCACCAGCATCGGCACCACGCCGACGGATAAGGTGGGGTTCTTCACGGCCCTGGTAAACGAGCGATACCTGGAATTTGGCGGCGAAGGCATCCGCAAGTACGACCTCATTCGCTGGAACCTGCTGGGCAGCCGGATTGCGGCTACCCGCGCCAACCTGCTGCTGCTCAAGAGCGACACGCTGACCAAACCCAGCCTGGTGTACTGGAAGCAAGTTGGGGAAGGCATGCAGCTTACCTCGTTCCGGCGCCCCAAGCCGGCCACGGTACCCACGGGCTTCAAAACCACCGGCATACAGTGGCTGCGCAGCATTTCGGTGGCATCTACCACCTCATTTGCTTCCGGATTTCAGCCAGGCAAGTCGGAGCTGCTGCCTATCCCGCAGGTGGCCATCGACAATAACATCAACCTGCGCCAGAATCCTAAATACTAATCCTGGGCTTCGGCCTTCACATTCAACGCATGATGACGCTGCAAATACTGCTCCTGCTGGCAGGGCTGGGCAAGGTGGGACTTGGAACTACGCCGACCCAACAGGAAGCGGTAGCCACGGGCGGTCCGGAGCTTTTCCGGGCCGTCCAGGCAGCGCCAGCGCAAGCCGTGGTGCAGGACACCATCGCCGAAAAGATGCTGGTGTTTCAGCGTTCCGTGGGCGGCTGGCCCAAGGCCGTGGGTACCAAAAAGGTGGACTACTCGCACCCGCTGGGTGCTGATGAGCGGGCTGCCACGCTGCGTGATAAAAACCGCAACGATGCCACGATTGATAACAACGCCACGAGCCGCGAAATCAGCTACCTGGCCGAGGCGTATCAGAAAACCAACAACCCGGCCTACCGTGCCGGGGCCGAAGCCGGTATTCGCTTCCTGCTGAAAATGCAGTACGCCAACGGCGGCTTCCCGCAGTATTACCCCGATTTCAGCAACTACCGCCACCAGATTACCTACAACGACAACGCCATGGTGCGCGTGCTGGAAGTGCTGCGCAAAGTAGCCCGCCAGCAGGCCCCCTTCACCGGCCTCGATGCCAAACTGGTGCCCCAGGCCATCAAGGCTGAGGAGCGCGGCATCAGCTGCATGCTGAAAACCCAATATGTGCGCAAGGGCCAGCCCACGGCCTGGTGCGCCCAGTATGACGAGAAAACCCTGCAACCGGCCAAGGCCCGCGCCTTCGAGCTGGCCTCGCTGAGCGGGGATGAGTCGGTGGACATCGTCCGGTTTCTGATGGGCATTGAAAAGCCCTCGGCCGAAGTGTGCAAAGCCATCGACAGCGCCGTGGCGTGGTTCGAGAAAGTGAAAATGGATGGCTATGCGGTGAAGGAAGTTACGCTGCCATCTTCCAAGAAAGTGCTCGACCGCGTTATCGTGCCCACGCCGGGCGCGGTACTCTGGGCGCGTTTCTATGAGCTTGATACCGACCGCCCCATCTACGTGGGGCGCGACAGTCAGGTGCACTACCAGCTCACCGAAATTGAAAACGAGCGCCGCGCCGGCTACCTCTACGCCGGCGTTTGGCCCGAAAAATTATTGAAAAAAGAATATCCGGCCTGGCAGAAGCGGGTGAGTACGGGAGGGCGCTAGCCGCCCCGAATTCTAGCTTCGTTCAGCAACCAATCCTATTTCCAGCCCCATCGACATGGACACGCTCACCCAACAACTGGCCCTGGCCACTCCTCTTACTTCGGCCGCCGTGTCCTGGCCCACTCCGGCGCTGTTTGCGCTGCCCGAAAAGGTGCTGCAGTTCGGCACCGGCGTGCTGCTGCGCGGCCTGCCCGATTTCATGATTGACGAGGCCAACCGCCACGGCGTGTTCAACGGCCGCATTGTGGTGGTGAAAAGCACCGACGGCGGCGACGCCACGGCCTTCGAACGTCAGGACAACCTGTACACCGTGTGCGTGCGCGGCGTGGACGACGGCCACCCCGTGGAAGAAAACGTGGTGTGCGCCAGCATCAGCCGCGTGCTCTCGGCCAAAAGCCAGTGGGCTGACGTGCTGAAATTCGCCGCCAGCCCCGACCTGCAGGTGGTGATTTCGAACACCACCGAAGTCGGCATTCAACTGGTGAACGAGGACATTCACCTCACGCCGCCTACGTCTTTCCCTGGCAAGTTGCTGGCCGTGCTCTATGCTCGTTTTGAGGCTTTCAAAGGCGATGTGAACCGTGGTTTGGTTATTGTGCCTACGGAGTTGATTCCCGACAACGGCCGCAAGCTCGAGGCCATTGTGCTGGAGCTGGCGCACCGCAACGACCTCGGCAGCGCCTTCATCGACTGGCTCGAAGCGGCCAACGATTTCTGCAATACGCTGGTCGACCGCATTGTGCCCGGCCGCCCCGAGCCCGCCGCCTACGAAGCCCTGCAAGCCGACCTCGGCTACCAGGATGACCTGCTGACCATGGCCGAAGCCTACTCACTCTGGGCCATTGAGGGCGGCGAGCGGGTGCGCGAGGTGCTGTCGTTTCACACGGCCGCCACGGGCGTGGTTATCCGGCCCGACATCACGCTGTTTCGCGAGTTGAAGCTGCGTTTGCTGAACGGTACGCACACGCTCAGCTATGCCCTGGCCCATCTGGCCGGCTGCACCACGGTGCGCGAGTCGCTGGAAAACGAAGACCTGGCGCGATTCATCCACAACCTGATGCTAGCTGATTTGCTGCCCGGCATCCCGTTCGCAGTAGATGAGAAAGTAGGCCAGCGCTTCGGGATGCAGGTCCTCGACCGTTTCCGCAACCCTTACTTGGAGCACCGCTGGCTGGCCATCGCCATGCAGGGCACCGCCAAAATGCAGATGCGCAACGTGCCCACGCTGCTGCACTACTACCAGACGCACAATGCCGTGCCGCACTACATGGCGCTAGGCTTCGCGGCCTACCTGCTATTCATGCGCAACACTGCCACCGGAGCCAGCACTGGCCAGGGCGAAGCCAATGGTCAGCCCTACACCATTCAGGACGACCGCGCCGGCTACTTCGCCGAGCTGTGGACCAAGTTTTCGCCCGAGGAGCTGACCAATGCCGCCCTGCGCAACACCGCCCTCTGGGGCCACGACCTCACCCGCCTGCCCGGCTTCGCCGATAAAGTAAGCCATTACCTCGCGCAGTTGTTGGAAGAAGGCGCGCCCGCCACGCTGGCCGCATTTTTTACCAAAAAAGCCGCCGTTGTTAATTCCTGATTAAGCCTAAGAAAAACGTCATGCTGAGTGAGTGAGCCAAAGTGTCTCTGCCCTGAGATTACCTCCTTCGCTGCAACGAAGCGGCAGAGATGCTGCGGCCGCGCTTGGCCTGACGATTTCCCGATAATTACCCGCTGATATGAAACACCAAGTTGCCCGCATTCACCCCGCCGATAACGTGCTGGTCGCCCTTGTCGACCTGCCCATCGGCACCGAAGTGCCTTGGGAAAACGGCTTTATCACCACCGCTGAAGCCATTCCGGCCAAACACAAGCTCGCGCCCCTGGGCCTGAGCGCGGGCCAGCCCGTGACCATGTACGGCGTGCTCGTGGGCACTGCCCGCGAGGCCATCCGCCCCGGCGGTCGTCTCACCACTGCCAATATTCAGCACGCCACCAACAGCTACGACGAGCACGCCCACCAACGCGCCGCCTGGACCGCGCCCGACGTAACCGCCTGGCAGGACCGCACCTTCCAGGGCTATCACCGTGCCGATGGCCGCGTGGGCACCGCCAACTACTGGCTGGTTATCCCGCTGGTATTCTGCGAAAACCGCAACATCCAGGTGTTGCAGGATGCTTTGATAACTGACCTCGGCTACGCCCGCCGCAAAACCTACCAGCCCGAAACCCGCAAGCTGGTAGAACTAATGCAAGCCGGCAAAACAGTAGAGGAAATCCTCAGCGCCGACCTCGAAGCCAGCGCCGACTTGGCCCAGAATGCCCGCCCATTCCCGAACGTGGACGGCATCCGCTTTCTCTCGCACGAGGGCGGTTGCGGCGGCATCCGCCAGGATGCCCAGACGCTGTGCGGCCTGCTGGCCGGCTACATCACGCACCCCAACGTGGCCGGTGCCACCGTGCTCAGCCTCGGCTGCCAGAACGCACAGGCCAGCATGCTACAGGACGAAATCGCCAAGCGCGACCCCAATTTCAGCAAACCCCTCTACATCCTCGACCAGCAGAAACTGGGCACCGAGGAAACTCTCATCAGCACCGCGCTACGTCAAACTTTCGCCGGTTTGATGATTGCCAACCAGGCCCGCCGCGAGCCTGCGCCGCTGAAGGCCCTGAACATCGGGCTGGAATGCGGCGGCTCCGACGGCTTCTCCGGCATTTCGGCCAACCCGGCCCTGGGCCACGTTTCCGATATGCTGGTGGCGCTTGGCGGCTCGGTCATCCTGGCCGAATTCCCAGAGCTGTGCGGCGTGGAGCAGGAACTGGTGGACCGCAGCGTGAACCAGGAAACCGCCGAGCGTTTCAGCAGCCTGATGAAGGCCTATGGAGACTCAGCTGTGGCTGTCGGCTCGGGCTTTGACATGAACCCTTCGCCTGGTAACATCCGCGACGGTCTGATTACCGACGCCATGAAATCGGCCGGCGCGGCCCGCAAGGGCGGTTCCTCGCCCGTGGTAGCCGTGCTCGACTATCCCGAATTGGTGACCAAGCCGGGTTTGAACCTGCTTTGCACGCCTGGCAACGATGTGGAATCCACGACGGCCGAAGTAGGGTCGGGGGCCAACATCGTTCTCTTCACCACCGGTCTGGGTACACCTACCGGCAACCCCATCGCGCCGGTTATCAAGGTGTCCAGCAACACGGCTTTGGCGCGGCGGATGCCCGACATTATCGACGTGAACACGGGCACCGTGATTGACGGCGAGGAGACAATCGAGCAGGCCGGCGAGCGCATTCTTGATTACGTCATTCGGGTGGCCAGCGGGGAGGAAGTGGCCGCCGTGCGCCACGACCAGACCGATTTCATTCCGTGGAAACGCGGCGTGTCGTTGTAGTCCTCCAAAGAATTTACGCAACCGTTTTCGCTAATAAATACCGGAATCAGGACAGTCCATGAGGGCAACGCGCCCCGCCCCGGCCTACCTTCGACTCCTGAAATCATTCGAATTTATCAGAACCCTGGTTCTGCCTTCCTGATTGATTATGAAGCCTTTTCTCAACGACGATTTCCTGCTCCAGACGGCCACGGCCAGCACGCTCTACCACGAGTATGCGAAGCAGATGCCCATCATCGACTATCATAACCACCTGCTGCCTGACCAGATTGCCGAGGACAAGCAGTTCGAGAACATCACCCAAATCTGGCTCTACGGCGACCATTACAAGTGGCGCGCCATGCGGGCCAACGGCGTACCCGAACGCTACATCACCGGCGATGCTTCGGACTGGGAGAAGTTTGAGAAATGGGCCGAAACCGTGCCGTACACGCTGCGCAACCCGCTGTACCACTGGACGCACCTAGAATTGCAGCGCTACTTCGGTATCACCGAATTGCTGAACAAGGACAGTGCCCGCCGCATCTACGACGAGTGCAGCGCCAAGCTCCAGACGCCAGAATATTCGGTGCAAAACCTGCTCAAAAAGATGCAGGTCGAAACCCTCTGCACTACCGACGACCCGGCTGATTCGCTGGAGCACCACCAAGCCATTGCCGCCGCCGGCTTTGGCGTGAACGTGCTGCCCACCTTCCGCGCCGACAAGGCGATGGCCGTGGACGATGCCCGCAGCTACAACGCCTACCTCGACAAGCTGGCAACGGCGGCCGAAGTGGAAATCAACACCTTCGCCGACCTCGAAATGGCCCTGCGCCGCCGCCACGATTTCTTCGCCACCGTAGGCTGCCGCTTGTCGGACCACGGTTTGGAGCACATCTACGCCGCCGAATACACTGCTGAAGAAGCCGCCGCCATTTTCCTGAAAATTCGGGGTGGTAGCGAATTGACGCACGCCGAAAACCACCAGTTCAAGGCTGCCGTGCTGGTTTTGCTGGCTGAGATGGACTGGGAGAAGGGCTGGACGCAACAGTATCACATCGGCGCGCTGCGCAACAACAACTCGCGGATGCTCCGCGAGCTCGGCCCTGATACAGGCTGGGATTCCATCGGTGACTTTCCGCAGGGTCGCGCTCTGTCTACCTTCTTAGACCGGCTCGACGGCCAGGACAAGCTGGCGAAAACCATCATTTACAACCTCAACCCGGCCGACAACGACCTGATTGCGACGATGATTGGCAACTTCAACGACGGCTCGGTGGCCGGCAAAATGCAGTTCGGTTCCGGCTGGTGGTTCCTCGACCAGAAGGACGGCATGGAAAAGCAGCTGAACGCCCTGAGCAACATGGGCCTGTTGCCGCGCTTCGTGGGGATGCTCACGGATTCGCGCAGCTTCCTCTCGTACCCGCGCCACGAGTATTTCCGCCGCGTGCTCTGCAACCTGCTCGGCAATGATGTGGAAAACGGCGAGCTGCCGGCTGATATGGAATTGCTGGGCCGCACCGTGCAGAACATCTGCTACGGCAACGCCAAGGAGTATTTCGGCTTCGGCAAAGTGGTGGAAGCTGCTGCCGTAACCGCCTAAAATTAAGCAAGTAGAGGCGGGGCTTGTCCCCGCCCGAATCGTTGAACAGTCAGAGAACGATGCAACGACCGGGCGGGGGCAAGCCCCGCCCCTACAACCAATCATTACTTATCACCCCAGAATGAAGCAAGTTGTCACGTTCGGCGAAATCATGATGCGGCTCTCGCCGCCGCTGAATTACCGGTTCGCGCAAACCCAAAACCTCGAAATCACCTACGGCGGCGGCGACGCCAACGTGGGCGCTTCGCTGGCCGGACTGGGCGTGCCCGCTGCCCATGTCACCTGCTTCCCGGCCAATGATTTCGGCCACGCCGCTGCCCAGCAGTTCCGCGCCCTGGGCGTGAACATGGACGCCACCGTGTACGAAGGCGACCGCCTCGGCCTGTATTTCCTGGAAGTAGGAGCAGGGATGCGCCCCAGCAAAGTGGTGTACGACCGCGCCAACTCGGCCTTCGCCCACCTCGACCCGGCCAAATTCAATTGGGATGAAATCCTGAAAAACGCCGGCTGGCTGCACTGGACGGGCATCACGCCCGCCATTTCGGCTACCACGGCCGAGGCTACGCGCCAGGCCATTGCCGCCGCGCGCCGCCTGGGCATCACCGTATCGGCCGATGTGAACTACCGCCGCAACCTGTGGCAGTACGGCCAGACGGCCCAGAGCGTGATGGCGGAACTGGTGGCCGGCTGCGATATAGTTGTCTGCTCCGAGAACGACGCCGAGGACCTGTTCGACATCGTGCCCGAGCCCGGTACCGACAACAAATTCGTGTCGGTGGCCCGCCAGGTAATGGCGCGGTTTCCGCAAATAAAGCAGGTGGTTACTACCCGCCGCAAAACCCACAGCGCCTCGCACAATGGCCTGAAAGGCATTTTCTACGACGGCCAGCAGTTTCTCGAAACCGTCACCTACGACATTAACCCCATCGTCGACCGCATTGGCGGCGGCGATGCCTTCATGGCCGGCTTCATTTACGGTTCGCTGGCTTACAACAATCCGCAGCAGGCCCTCACCTTTGGCGTGGCGGCTTCGGCCCTCAAGCACACCATCCACGGCGACATCAACCTGGTGACCGTGGCCGAGGTGGAAGAAATCATGAAGGGCAACACCAGCGGCCGTTTGCTGCGCTAAATTCGACCAACCATGCCCCGCCATACTCCCGCCGAAACCCTTGCCACGCTGCTCCGCTACCCGGTGGTGCCAGTGTTCTACCACGCCGATGCGGCCTACACGCAGCGCATTTTGCAGGCCTGCTACACGGGCGGCATCCGCGTGTTCGAGTTTGTGAACCGGGGCGAGAAAGCCCTGTCGGTATTCACCGAGCTGCAGGATTTTGTAGCGCAGCAATGCCCGGAAATGATTCTGGGCATCGGCACGATTTACAAAGCCGCTGAGGCTGAGCAATTCATTGCCGCCGGAGCCGAGTTCGTGGTGCAGCCCCTGGCTACCGCCGAGGTCGCCGAGGTGTGCCGCGCCCACGACATTCCGTGGCTGCCCGGCGCGATGACGCCCACCGAGATTTACAACGCCAGCGAACTAGGCGCGGCCGTGGTGAAAATCTTTCCCGGCAATCTGGTCGGTCCTGATTACGTGAAGGCCCTGCGCGGACCCATGCCTCACACCAAACTCATGGTGACCGGCGGCGTGGAGCCCACCGAGGCCAGCCTTTCGGCCTGGTTTGGCGCGGGTGTGAATGCTGTGGGCATGGGCTCGCAGCTCTTCAAAAATGCTGATGATACCGACACCCTGGCTGCCAGCATTGGCCAGCTGATGCAGGTGGTCGAAACCCTGAAAAAGTAGTGCCCGATGGTGCGCAACGCGCGCCATTGGGTTGATTCCGAGTAATGCCCTGGTTTCAAATTCCCGAACTCGATGATGACATCTTCCACGCAGGCTCCGCCTGATTCTCCGCTGGCCACGGCCAATGCCGTCATTGGCAAATACCGTTGGACCATTTGTTCGCTGGTATTCTTCGCCACTACGATTAACTACCTCGACCGGGCAGTTATTTCCTACCTCAAGCCCGACCTGGAAAAGGCGTTTGGCTGGGGCGTGGCCGACTATGCCAACATCGAGCTGACCTTCAAAATAGCCTACGCGCTGGGCATGGCCGGCGTGGGGCGCGTTATCGACAAGCTGGGCACTAAGCTGGGCTACGCCTTGGCCACCACGCTGTGGAGCATCGCCGCAATGGCGCACGCCCTGACTACGGGCACGTTCAGCTTCAGCGTGGCCCGTGGCGCACTGGGCGTAATGGAAGCCGGCAACTTTCCTTCGGCCATCAAAACCATCGCCGAGTGGTTTCCGCAGCGTGAGCGGGCGTTGGCGACGGGCATCTTCAACTCGGGGGCCAATGTGGGTGCCATTGTAGCGCCGCTCACCGTGCCATTCATTGCCGCGCATTACGGCTGGCAGTGGGCGTTTGTGATTACCGGGGCGCTGGGCTTTATCTGGCTGGTGCTCTGGATGATGATATACGAAACGCCATCCAACAGCAAGCGTCTGAGCAAAGCGGAATTTGATTACATCAACGCCGATATTCCAGCCGGCCTGCCCACCGAGGGCGTGACGGAGGAAAAGCCGAAAGCCTCCTGGGCCACGTTGCTGGGCTACCGCCAAACCTGGGCTTTTGTGGCGGGCAAGTTCCTGACCGACCCCATCTGGTGGTTCTACCTGTTCTGGTTGCCCGATTTCCTGGGCAAGCAATACGGGCTGAAAGGCACGGAGTTGGCCCTGCCTACTGCCACGGTGTATATTCTGTCGAGCATCGGTAGCATTGGGGGCGGCTACCTGCCACTGGGCTTTATCAAGCGGGGGATGCCCGCGTTTCAGGCCCGCAAAACTTCTATGCTGATTATTGCTTTCTGCGTGCTTCCCATCGTGGCCGCGCAGTGGCTGGGCGGGCTGAATATGTGGCTGGCGGTGCTGGTTATCGGCATCGCGGCGGCGGCTCACCAAGCTTGGAGCGCCAATATTTTCACCACCGTGTCGGATATGTTTCCGAAGCGGGCGGTGGGCTCGGTCACGGGCATTGGCGGCATGGCGGGCGGTTTGGGCGGCATCGCCCTCACGGCGCTGGTGCAGAAGCGCATGTTCGTGTACTTCGAAAGCATTGGGCAAATTCAAAAAGCCTACTACATCATGTTCTTCATCTGCGGTGCGGCTTATTTGCTGGCCTGGGTGCTGATGTTCACGCTGGTGCCGCGCATGGAGCCCATCAAGCTCGACGACGAATAACTGCACGGAGTAGGGGCGGGGCCTGTCCCCGCCCGCCCGTTCGCATCGTTGTAATGATTCCGTTCAACGTGAGGGCTGGGGCAGGCCCCGCCCCTACACCATTTCTGATTCTAAGGATATGAAAACGCGGCCTTTACTGCTGGCGCTGTTGCTGGTATTGCCCTTACTTGTCTTCGCTCAGGCTATCAATTCCAAGAAAATGACTGCCGAAAAAGAAGTGGAAGCCCTGGAGCGCCAGCGCTTTGAGGCGCAGGTGAAAAAGGACTACGCTGTGCTCGAAAAAGTACTGGGCGATGACCTAGTATACACCCACGGCGACGGCCACGAAAACACCAAAA
>NZ_JBCEVZ010000020.1:0-81054 GCF_038448715.1 Hymenobacter segetis
GCGCCCGCCAGCACCAGCACCTCTGCAATGGTCACGTGCGGCGGCCGGGTCACCATAAATACAATCACCTCGGCAATATCCTCCGGCTTCAGCGGCTCGAAGCCTTCGTACACCTTCGCCGCCCGCGCCTCATCGCCCTTAAAGCGCACCTGCGAAAACTCGGTTTCCACTGCTCCTGGGTTCACCTCGGCCACCCGCACGCCGGTAGGCAGCAAGTCGAGGCGCATGGTTTTGGTAAGCATTTGCACGGCGGCCTTGGTGGCGCAGTACACGTTGCCGTTGGCATAAGCCTCCTGCCCGGCAATGGAGCCAATATTCAGAATAAAGCCCGTTTGGCGGGCCGTCATGCCCGGCAGCAGCGCGTGGGTCACGTTCAGCAGGCCGCGCACGTTGGCATCCAGCATCTGGTCCCAGTCGGCCGGGTCGCCGGCCTGGATGGGGTTCAGGCCGTGGGCACCGCCGGCGTTGTTCACCAGCACATCGGGCGCACGCAGTGCCTCGGGCAAGGTCTCTACCGCCGCATCTACCGCCGCCCGGTCGCGCACGTCGAACGTGAGCACATGCACCGGCACCGGGGCCAGTTCCGCCGCCAGTTCATCGAGCCGTTCGCGCCGCCGCCCGGTCACTACCAGTTGATATCCGGCCTTGGCCAGTGCCACCGCCGTAGCCCGGCCAATGCCCGATGACGCGCCGGTTACGAATGCAGTTTTCATGGTATTGTAAAAGGTAGTCGGTAGTGGATATTCGGTAGTCAGAATGCTTTTGTCCAACTACCGAATACCCAATACCGACTACCCGAATTTTAGTTTTGAATGTTAATGTACAGCGTCACCGAATTGGTGCTGATGCTTTGCAGGCTGTTGCTGAACACGTCATTGTGCCCCACCAGCAGGTTCTTCAGTCCGTGTGAAAATCGTATTTCCGGGGCCAGCTTAAACAGCGGATAAAACAAATCCAGACCCACGCCATATTCCAACGTCAGGTCGCTGCCGAGCGCCTTGAGTTGGTTGCGCAATGGGTCGCTACGGCGGTTGCTGGCCGTGACACTAGGGTTGATGCCGGCAATCATATACATCCGCGAGTTGCGTCGCCGGTCCGACTGATACTTAATCAGCAGCGGAAACTGCACCACCGTCGAGGTCACTTCTTGCGTCACCACCGAGTCCCGTGCCGGGTAATTGCGCGGCGTAAATTCCACTTTCCGCGTCAGGAAGTTAACCCCCGGCGCAAAGCGGAAAATAAACGGCGAACGAGGTCCACCAATCCGCGCATCGGCAATAAAACCCACGCCCAGGCTCGGGCTGTAGATGGAATTGGCCGTCACGTTCTGACTGGAGATATAGGCACTCGACTGCTCAATCACGAACCGCGAAGCGGAGCCGCTGATGTACATGCCCGGGTGAAACCACCGGTCATCGTAGCCCGGCAGATTGTTCACCGTGATGGATTTGAGCGTACCGTTTTTGCCCCGGTTGGCCCGCGACTGAGCTTTGCGCTGCGCCATGGCCGCCGTGGGCAGCAGCAGCGCCAGCAAGCCCAGCAGCATCAGGCGCTTTACTTCTGCGCGGTGTAAATGGAGCTTATGCCGAAGGTGAGTGGTTGCCATGCAGGTTCTTTGAAGCCGACTTTGGTCAGAATTGCCAGGAAATCGGGGCCGTCGGGGAAGGCCTGCACCGAGGCCGGCAAGTAAGTGTACGCCGACTGGTCTTTGGAAATCATCTTACCAAAAACCGGCAGTACCCGACGGAAGTAAAAGTTATACGCTTGCTTTAAGGGAAAAGCACTGGGCTTACTGAATTCCAGGATAACAAGTTTCCCCCCCGGCCGCAGCACGCGCCGCATTTCGGAAAGGCCCTTTTCAAGATGTGCAAAGTTGCGCACCCCAAACGAAGCCGTCACCGCATCAAACTCACCGTCTTCAAACGGCAGGTTTTCCGAGTCGCCGAGCTCCAGCTGAATGCGATGGCCCAGGCCCTTGGCGGCTAGCTTGCGCCGGCCCACCTCCAGCATTCCTTCCGAAATGTCGACGCCAGTCACCTGGGCATTGGGCGCGGCGGCTCGCAGCGTTTCAATGGCAAAATCGGCGGTGCCGGTGGCAATGTCTAGAATGCGGGCCGGGCGCAGGGTTTTCAGCTCGTCCACCGCTTTGCGCCGCCAGTAAATGTCGGTGCCTGCGCTGAGGAAATGATTGAGGAAATCGTACTTGCCCGCGATGGAGTTAAACATCTGGGCAACCTGCGATTTCTTGTCGGCGGAATTGTCTTTGTAGGGTACGACGGCCATGTGCGGGCGCAAAGAACGTTAATGAAGCGGGAAAATTGTTCTCCCCCAACGCCCAATCGGGCTGGTTTGTTAGCGGACACTGCCATAAAAGAAAAACAGCATTCCGAAACGCTTGATAATAAAAGCGGGCCGGACAAATTGCCCGGCCCGCTTCCCAACTTAGTAGCCTGAACGATAATTAGTTCTTAGCTTTTACCTTGGTTTTTTCACCGTTGGCATCCTTGGCTTTCGCGTCGAGTTCACCGTCTTTGGTGATGGTCTTCGATTTGTCGCCGGCCGAGCCTTTGGTTTTAACCTTCACTTTATCCGAGTCCTCGTCCACTTTGGTTTTCACCTTGGTGCCGTCGGCCATTTTCACTTTGCTCTTGCCGGGGGTCAGCGGAACAGCCGTGGTGGTCGTGGTCGTCGAGGAACCGCTCATGCCGGTGCCGGTGCCGCTGGTCGGAGCCGTCATGGTCGGCATCGATTCGCCTTCCTTCAGAACCACCTTGAACTCGTCGCGACGGTTAAGCTGCATATTCTCGGGCGAATCGTTCGGCGCGGCAGGACGACGCTCGCCGTAGCTCACGGTCGTCATACGAGCCTCAGCAACGCCCTGCTTCTTCAGGTAGTTGAAGGCCGCGTTAGCGCGGTTCTGGCCGAGTACCATGTTGTACTCGTCGGTGTTACGCGAGTCGCAATGGCCTTCAACCGAGATGTTGATGCCGGGGTTAGCCGTCAGCACCTGGCTGATTTCGTTCAGGGTCTTAATCGACTCCGGACGCAGCTTGTACTTGTCGGTATCGAAGTAGATGTTCTTGGTAGCGAACATGTTGTTCGCCGTAGTATCTACGTAGTTGATGTAGAAATTCTTCGTGATGGTCGTCGAGTCGTTCGTCGATACCGGCACGGCAAATTCCTGCGTCTCAATCGGCTTACCATCCTTGCTAACAGCTACCTGGTAGGTACGGCCCGAAAGCACAGCCACCTGGTAAGCGCCATCCGGCTTGGTAATATCGCGGAAGCTCAGGGCCGTTTTATCAGCCTGCGAACCGCTGAATACCAGCTCCACACCCGGAATTACCGTGGTGCTGTCTTTCGACGAGAACACCTTACCAACGATGTTGGCGTTTTTGATGTAGTTGATGGTGTAGATATCCTTCTCACCGTAGCCGCCGATGCGGTACGAGCTCAGGTAAGCGTATGAGCCATCGGGGCTCAGGCGGTAGTAGGAGTCATCGTCCGGCGTGTTCACGGGGTAGCCCATGTTCTGGGCCGGTCCCCACTTGCGGCCGGCTTCGTCGTACTCCGACTTGAAGATGTCGTAGCCGCCCATGGTGTTGTGGCCGCGCGACGAGAAGTACAGCGTCTTGCCGTCCTTGCTCAGGTAGGGGCTGTCGTCGTCGTACTTGGTATTGATGTTAGCACCGAGCGAACGAGCCGTACCCCAGTCCGAACCAGTAGAGGTGCGGGTAGAAGTGTAGAGGTCCAGCGTGCCATCTTCCGAGTATTTACCGGTCGAGAAGTAAATGGTCAGGCCGTCTGGCGTGATGAAGGCATCCGACTCAAAAGCTTTCGAGTTGATGTTGCCGTCCAGGGGTTTGGGAGCCGACCAGTCGCCACCAGTTTTGTCGGTCACGAAGATGTCACCGTTGTTGTCGTTGCGGTACATCAACATCTTGGTGTCGTTGTCGAACAACTGAATCGAGGCATCGTGGCCTTTGCCGTTCAGCACGCCGCTCAGCGAGCGGGGCTTCTGCCAGTTCTCGTCGTCAACGCGGGTGGCTTCGAAGATGTCTTCATAGTACTCACCGTCGGCGGCAACGCTCTTGTTCTTTTTGTCGCTCACGCTGCCGGTAGCGCCGGTTACGGCTTCGCCACGCGAGGTGAAGATGAGGATTTTATCATCCGACGAAATCACGGGGCTGTGCTCCGAGAATTGCGTGTTGATAGTGGGGCCCAGGTTCTTCACGAAGATATCCTTGGGCGAGTTGAACTGGATTTTCGCGTTTTTGCTGTGCTGAATCCACTGCGCCAACTCCTCTTTGCGCTGGTCGTTTTTCTTCAGCGTGGCGTTGTAGGCCTGGAAGTGAGCCACGGCCTCGTCGAAGTTGTAGTTGAGGTGGTCAACCCGGCCGAGCCAGTATTCCACGTCTTTCGAAACTTTCGGCTTCAGCTTCTGCGCTTTGTAGATGTAGTCGCTGGCCTTCTCCTTGTCGAACGACATGTAGGAAATGCCGGCGTTGAACAGCGCTTTGGCGTTGTTCGGGTCTTTGGCCAATACCTTTTCGTAGTAAGGCAGGGCAGCGCGGTAGTTTTCCTGCTCGAAGAACTTGTTGCCGGTTTTGAGGTCCTTACGCGTGCTTTGCGCCTGAGCCGGGGAGGCGATTGCGGCGGTGAGGGCAACGGCGCACGACGCTTGCAGTAACCTTCTGGATAAGTTGTCCATTGGAGGAGAGGTTTGAAAAAAAGAAATTTCTGAAGGGGTTGTAAGTGGAAATGCCACGCCGGAGGCAGCAGCAGGCAACTATATTTTGGGCTTATACTGAAAAACCACGATAGGGTTAGGCTTTAATGCGCATTTGCGCAGAAGGTAACCGGCTACCGGGCGTAAAAGCCCACACGGAGCCACGTCATGGCAACGCCAATGACGGGCAAAGATAGGCTGTTTGCTTACGAAAAGCGGTTTTTGGCAAAATTTCGGCCATTTCGGTGTGGTCGAGTGCGGCAGCAGTGGCCTGCTGGTTTGGCTGGCATGCCGCGCAAATATAGAAGCACCAATGAAATAGCCATTCATTGCTGCATTTTTATTTATTCATCATCGGGTTGCATTCCGGCGTAATTTTGCGGCTCGTTAATTTCCCGTTTATTCCCCGCCTTATCCATGATTATTCACGACGCGCGCTTTCTGACCAGTAATTCGCGGGCCGATTTGTGCCCCGCTCCTACTATGCCCGAATACGCTTTTATCGGCCGTTCCAACGTGGGCAAGTCGTCGCTTATTAATATGCTGACGGAGCGCAAGGGGCTGGCCAAAACGTCGTCCTCTCCGGGCAAGACGCAATTAATTAATCATTTCGTCATCAACGATAATTGGTTTCTGGTCGATTTGCCGGGCTACGGCTATGCCAAAGTGAGCAAAACCTCGCGGGCCGAATGGGCCAAGATGATTAATTACTATCTGCGCAACCGGGCCAACCTGATGTGCGTGTGCGTGCTGATTGATTCGCGCCACGCCCCGCAGGCGGCCGATTTAGAATTCATGGAAAAGCTGGGCGAAGAAGGCATTCCGTTCGTGATGATATTCACGAAGGCCGACAAGCAGTCGACGGCTCAGACCAAGGCGCTGGTGACCGACTACCTGCGCAAGATGAGCGAAATCTGGGACGAGCTGCCGCGCTATTTCCTGACTTCGGCCGAAACCGGGCTGGGGCGCGATGAGGTGCTGGACTTTATTACGGAGGTGAATAGCGAGTGGAAGGCCGATGCCGCCGCTAATGCGTAGATTGGCCCTTAAATTGCCAACCGCCCACTGGCCCGCACGGGCTGCGTTTTCCTCTCGTTTTTCCCCGCCCCTTTATTAACATCATGACCAAAAACATTTCCATTCCGCAGCTGGCCCTGGGCCTGTTGCTGATGGCTGCCGCGCCGGCCGCCGCCCAAACCACTCCTAACACTACGCCGCCCAAGTCCCAGACGGAGCAGGGCACCGGCATCGGCTCAGTGGGCAAATCCATCCCCGTGGCGGAGTACTACGAAGGTGGCCAGGTGGCCATGTACGAGTTTATTGCCAAGGAACTGCACTACCCGCCGATGGCCAAGCGCAACCGCATTCAGGGCCAGTGCATCATCAGCTTTCAGCTGAATGCCGATGGTACGATGCAGGACATGCGTATTGTGAAGCAGCTGGGCGGCGGCACGGGCGAAGAAGCCCTGCGCGTAGCGCGCCTGCTGAAGTTTAAAAAGCCGGAGCTGCCCATTCGGGCCAGCTTGCCCATTGTGTTCAAGCTGGGTGTGACGGGCTCGAACGCGCTGGAAGCGCAATAGTCCGTAGTTTTGCCCTGAAGAAGGACGAATGAGGAATGAAGCTGGTGAAATGCCCCACGGCGTTTCGTGCTTCATTCCTCATTCTTTGTTCTTCATTTCTCATTCTCAAAATTCCCAAAAATGCCCTACGAATTGCAAGAGTTGGCCGCTATCAGCGGCATGCCCGGCCTGTACCGCCTGGTGCGCGCCGCCCGCCACGGCGTGCTGGTCGAAAGCCTCGACGAAAAAGCAACCCGCACGCTGGCCCCGGCCCGCAACAAAGTGTCGCTGCTGTCGGAGATTTCCATCTATACCCAGGACCCCGAAGAGACGGTGCCGCTGACGGAAGTATTCGAGCGCATTTATCAGAAGCACGGCGCGGCCTCGCCCGTGACGGCGAAGTCGAGCGAAGGCGAGCTGACCGATTTCCTGGCCGGCGTGATTCCCGATTACGACCGCGACCGCGTGTACCTGTCCGATATCAAGAAGCTGGCCAGCTGGTACGACATCGTGAGCAAGCACCGCCCCTACCAGGAAGCGGCCGCCGCTACGGAAGCCACCGAAGAAACTTCGGCCGCTACGGACGAGGCTCCAAAGGCCAAAGCCAAATCGACCAAAGCTGCGAAAGCGGCTGAGCCTAGCGCTGATGAGCCCTTGAGCACTGGCGGCGTGATTGGCGCAGCGGATGAATCTTCCGATGCTGAAGGCAACCCGGAGGCTGCGGCCCCAGCTAAGAAAAGCCGCAAGAAGGCCGAGTAATTTCGACTTTCTTAAGCAACAAAAAAGCCGCTCCTGAAATCAGGAGCGGCTTTTTTGTTATAGTTGAGTGGAACGTCATGCTGAGCGCAGTCGAAGCATCTCTACCGCGTAAGTAATTTGTTTACTACTGCGGTAGAGATGCTTCGGCTGCGCTCAGCATGACGTTCTTTTTAGTGTTGTTGCCCACCGTTATTTCGCAGCGTCGGCTTTGGCTTTGGGCTCTTTGGCGGGCTGCTCTTTGGCAGCGTGCTGGTGCTGGGCAATGAGGGCTTCGGCTTGCTCCACCAGCTCTTTGCTGCCGATGAAGACGGGGCAGCGCTCGTGCGGGGCCTGGGGCTCAATTTCCATGGTGCGGCGGTGGCCGTTGCTGCTTTTGCCGCCGGCTTGCTCCACGATGAAGGCGAGGGGGTTGCACTCATACATGAGGCGCAGCTTGCCGTTGGGGTTTTTAGCGGTGGCGGGGTAGATGTAGATGCCGCCTTTGAGCAGGTTGCGGTGGAAATCGGCCACGAGTGAGCCGATGTAGCGGGCCGAAAAGTTATTATCCTTGCACTGCTGCACGAAGGCGGCCACGCCGGGTGAGAAGGAGTCGGAGCTGCCTTCGTTGATGGAGTAGATGGCCCCGGTTTTGGGGGTGATGATGTCGGGGTGCGAGAGGAAGAATTCGCCCAGCGAATGCTCGTAGGTGAAGCCATTCACGCCATTTCCGGTCGTGTACACCATCATGGTACTGGAGCCGTAGATGACGTAGCCGGCGGCCACCTGGTGGGTGCCGGGCTGCTGGCAATCGGCGGCGGTGCCTTCGCGGCCGGTGGGCGACACGCGGCGGTAGATGCTGAAAATGGTGCCGATGCTGACGTTGACGTCGATGTTGCTGGAGCCGTCGAGGGGGTCGATGGCCACCACGTATTTGCCCTGGTTGTTGCCGGTTTGAATCATCTCGTCGTCTTCTTCGGAGATGATGGTGCAGACTTCGCCGCCGTTGCGCAGGGCGCGGATGAAGCGGATGTTGGCGATGACGTCGAGCTTCTGCTGGTCTTCGCCCTGCACGTTCTGGCTACCGTAGGCCCCGGCGATATCGATAAGGCCGGAGCGGTTGATTTCTCGGTTAACTATCTTAGCAGCCAGGGCAATGTCGCGCAGCAGCTGGGAGAGCTCACCCGTGGCGTAGGGGAAATCCTCCTGCTTGCGCATGATAAAACGGTCGAGGGTGGTGCCGACGGGCAGGGCCAGTTTATTGTGGTCCATATAGCGGATTGGGAAATCGAATTGAGGTAGCGGGAATGCCCAACAAAGCTACTCTAGCCGGGGCGAAGTGCAATCGGTTGCTTTCGCGGTGGGGCCGGCAGGCTACCCTAAAAAGGCAGTGCGCTACCCAAAAAGGCTGGCGCACTGCCCAAGAAAGGTGGCACGCTGCCTGAAAAGGGTAGCGCACTGCCCTAACTCGGTGGCGCGCTACCCTGGACCGCTGGCGCACTGTCCGAAAACGATGCCGCACTGCCCATAAAGGGTGGCGTACCGCCTTATTTTGGTAGCGCACTGACCTGAAAAGCGCGTTTGCGGCCGGCGGCGCTACTTTTGGAGCCTATGGAGAAAATACAGGGACTTCAGGTGTATAAATTCGGCGGCGCGTCTGTGAAAGATGCAGCGGCTATTCTTAACCTCTGCCGCATTGTGCGGGACTTCGGGCCGCAGGGGCCGCTGGTGATTGTGGTGTCGGCAATGGGCAAGACGACCAATGCACTGGAAGAGATTTTCCAGCTGGCTTACGCTGGCAAGAGTTGCCAATCTCAACTTGCGGCGCTAAGAAAATACCATTTCGATACTATAGCAGGCGTCATCCCCATCAGCTTCGGCAGCGAACATGTTTATGACGAAACGGAAGCTTTGTTCAAGGAACTTGAGTCTCGTCTGAAGCAAGTCGACTTAAACGGCAATTTTGATGAGCAATATGACCAAGTGGTAAGCTTTGGAGAGCTATTGGCTTCCCGCGTGCTGGCGCTGCTGTTGGCTTGGTACGGACCCGTACACTATCTAGACTGCCGGCCCCTTATTCGAACGGACGAAAACTGGCGAGACGCTGGAGTAAAGTGGCCCGAAACCGAGCGAAACATCGCTGAGACGCTGCCCCTTCTGCTGGCAAAAGGCATTGTTGTCACACAGGGATTTCTTGGCGGCACGGCCGACGGCCGCACCACCACCCTCGGCCGCGAAGGCTCCGACTATACGGCCGCCATCCTGGCCTACTGCCTGCGGGCCGAGTCGGTGACCATCTGGAAAGACGTGGCGGGGCTGCTGAACGCCGACCCTAAGATTTTCCCCGACACGGTGCGCTACCCCGAAATCAGCTACCGCGAAACCATTGAGATGGCGTATTACGGCGCATCCGTCATCCACCCAAAAACGCTGAAACCGTTGGCCGACCGCAACATTCCGCTGCGCGTGAAGTCGTTTCTGGACCCGGCGGCGGAGGGCACGCTCATTCACGACTGCCAGCATCCGGCGCTGGCCCCGGCATTTATCCGGAAGACGGACCAGGCGCTGCTGTCGTTTGCGAGCAAGGACTTTTCATTTATCTCGGAGGAGAACATGGCGGTGATTTTTGGGGCGCTGGCGCAGGCCAAGCTCAAGATTAACGTGATGCAGAACTCGGCCATCAGCTTTTCGGTGTGCGTCGATTATTCGGAGCGGCGGGTGCATCAGCTGCTCGATTTGCTGCGCGAGCAGTTCACGCTGCACTACAACACGGGCCTCACGCTGTTCACCATCAAGAATTACGATGCGGCCAGCATTGCGCGTCTCACGGCCGGCAAGCGGCTGCTGCTGGAGCAGCGCACGCGGCATACGTTTCAGTTTGTGTGCCAGGGGTGAGGCGGGCGGCAAAGCCAACCCAGGCAGTAGATAAAGCGTTTGTCATCCTGAGCGCAGCGAAGGACCTTATCACGTTAGCACCTTATTGCTCATTTGTGATAAGGTCCTTCGCTGCGCTCAGGATGACAAATTATTTGAATAACCAATACCTATCCCCCTCCGCATGGCAGTTCTCGTGGGCAAGCGCGCCCCTTCCTTTAAGGCCACGGCCGTGATTGACGGCAAGACCGAAGAAGAGTTTTCGCTCGACCGCTACTTGGGCAAGAAGCACGTCCTGTTCTACTTCTACCCCGCCGATTTCAGCCGGGTGTGCCCCACCGAAATCCTGGCGTTTCAGGACCGGCTGGCGGAGTTTGAGCAGCGCGGCGTGGCTGTGGTGGGCTGCTCCACTGATTCGCACTACGCCCACTTGGCCTGGCAGGAAATACCCCGCGACAAGGGCGGCATTGCCGGCGTGACCTACCCGCTGGTGGCCGATGCCACCAAAACCATCTCGGCCAACTACGACGTGCTGGGCGGCCACTACGACTACGCCGAGCAGGGCGAAATGACTTTCGTGGGTTCGCCAATGTCTTATCGGGGCCTCTTTTTGATTGACCGCGACGGCATCGTGCGGCACCAATTAGTGAATGACCGGCCGCTGGGCCGCAGCCTCACCGAGGCCCTGCGCATGATTGACGCGCTGCAATACTACGAGAACAACGGCGAGGCCTGCCCCGTGGATTGGGAAGCCGATAAAGGGGTTTAATCGTGCCCCGAAACATCGACTAGGCGCGTAGTGCGTAATTTTGGGGCTTGCTTTTCCTCTACGATATCGCCCTGGGCCTGTATGGCCTGCTGCTCCGGCTGTTAGCGCCGTTTGTACCCAAGGCTGCGGCCTGGGTGGCGGGCCGGCGTGGGCTGTTGGCCCACATCCGAAATACGATTGGGGCCGATGCCGCGCCCCGCGTGTGGTTTCACTGCGCCTCGCTGGGCGAGTTTGAGCAGGGCCGCCCACTTATTGAGGCCTACCGGCAGGCGCATCCCGACACCAAAGTAGTGCTCACGTTTTTCTCGCCTTCAGGCTACGAAATCCGCAAAAACTGGCCGGGTGCTGACTACATCTTCTACCTGCCGCTGGATACCCGCGCCAACGCCCGTGCTTTTCTGGATATCGTGCAGCCCCGGCTGGTGGTATTTGTGAAGTACGAATTCTGGTATCATTACCTGAACGAGGCTTTTCAGCGTCGAATTCCGGCCATTGTCGTGTCGGCCATTTTCCGGCCTGAGCAGGTGTTTTTCAAGCCCTGGGGCGGCTTCTTTCGGAGAATCCTGACGCGCTTCACGCACATTTTCACGCAGAACGAAGCCTCGGCCCAATTGCTGCGCGATGCCGGAATTGACAAGGTGAGCGTGGCCGGCGATACCCGTTTCGATACCGTGGTGGCCACCGCGTTGGCCCCGGCCCGCCATTTGCCGCTGGTCGATGCCTTCGTGGCCGATGGCGCGCCGGTGCTGGTGGTGGGCAGCAGCTGGGCCGAAGACCTGCCCGTGCTGCTCCCGCTGCTGCAACGCTACGGCGCGGAGCTGCGCGTGCTCATCGCCCCGCACGAAGTCACGGAAACAAACCTGCGCCTGGTCGAAACCACACTACCAGGGCCAGTGCAGCGGTATTCGCTGGCCGATGCGGCTACCGTGGGCCTGTTCCGCGTGCTGCTGTTTGATAATGTGGGCCTGCTGAGTCAGCTTTACCGCTTTGGGGAGTATGCCTACGTGGGCGGCGCTTTCGGCAAGGGCCTGCACAACACACTGGAAGCGGCGGCATTCGGCTTGCCGCTGTTTTTCGGGCCTACGTATGGCAAGTTTCAGGAAGCCGTGGAGCTGGTGGCGATGAAAGGCGCGTTCCCCGTGCACAACGGCGCGGAGCTGGAAGCCGCCTTCACCTACCTCTGGAACACTGACGAGGCCCGCCTGCGCCTCCAGGACACCATTCTCGACTACGTGCACGACCAGGCCGGGGCCACGCGCACCATCATGGCCGCCCTGCGCACCCTCACTCCCACCCGATGAAAACCGCTGATTCTTACCTCCCCGATGGCCCCACCGGCCTGCTACACGGCATCGTGGTGAAATCCACGGGCTCGTGGTACATCGTGCGCGGCCTCGAAACCGGGCAATTGTACCGCTGTCGCCTGCGCGGCAAATTCAAGATAAAAGGCCTGAAAGCCAGCAACCCGCTGGCCGTGGGCGACCTGGTCGATTTCAGCATCGAAGCCCAGACCGAGGGCGCAGGCGTTATCTCGCACATCGCGCCGCGTCGCAACTACATCGTGCGCCGCTCGGTGCACAAAACCGGCCACGTCCACATTGTAGCGGCTAATCTGGACCAGGCGCTGCTGGTGGTTACGCTGGTGTCGCCGGCCACGTCATTCGGGTTTATCGACCGGTTTCTGGTCACGGCCGAGGCCTACCACATTCCCGTCACGCTGCTCTTTAATAAGACGGATTTGTACGACGAGGACGGCTTCGAGTACCAGGCCCAGATTGCGGGGATGTACGCCAGCCTGGGCTACCCCAGCCGCACCTGTGCCGCCACCACCGGCGAGGGCGTGGCCGAAATCGACCAACTGCTCGATGGCAAAGTAAGCCTGCTGGCCGGCCACTCCGGCGTGGGCAAAAGCACACTCATCAACGCCCTGGTGCCCGACCTCGACCTGAAAACCGCCGAAATCAGCGAATTTTCCGACAAAGGCGTGCACACAACCACCTTCGCCGAAATGCTGGAAGTGCGCCCCGGTACCTTCATCATCGACACGCCCGGCATCAAAGAACTGGGCCTCGTAGACCTGCCGCCCGCCGAGCTGGCCGGCTACTTCCCCGAATTCCGCGCCCTGCTGGGCCAGTGCCGCTACCACAACTGCCAGCACACCCACGAGCCCGGCTGCGCCGTGCGCGAAGCCGTGGACCAGGGCCGCATCGCCCTCCCTCGCTATGACAGCTATTTGAGTATGCTGGCGGGCGAGGATAACCGACACTAATTGAAATAGCAGAGACAAAAGAAAGGCGGCCACTCTTACATGAGTGGCCGCCTTTCTTTTGTCAACAGGTCGAGTTACTTCGCCGTGGGCAGCACCACGCTATCAATTACGTGGGTCACGCCGTTGCTCGAAATCACATCGGCAATTTGCACAGTGGCGGGGGCATCTTTGCCGTTCCCAACCATAATCTGGCCGTTTTTCACAGTGATGTGCAGCTTTTCGCCGTTCACGGTGGTCAGCTCCTGGCCGTCTTTCAGGTCGGCGGCCACGAGGCGGCCGGGGATGACGTGGTAGGTGAGCATGCCGGCCAGCTTGGCTTTGCTGGCGGGGTCCATCAGGCCGGCTACTGCGCCTTTGGGCAGCTTTTCGAAGGCCGCGTTGGTGGGCGCGAATACGGTGAAGGGACCCGTACCGCTCAGGGTTTCAACCAAACCGGCCTGCTTCACGGCAGCAACCAGAGTACTTACGCTCTTGGCACCGGAAGCATTGGCTACGATGTTTTTATCGGCCGTCATGGCCACGCCGTCCACCATCACGCCTTCGGGCTTGGCCATGCGGGCCGAATCACCAGCAATGGCCGCGAGGGAATCAGCTGGGTTTACGGTGCTAACGGTTTCGGTTTCGGTAGTAGCGGGCTTGTCGTTGCCGCAGCTAGCCAGCATTAGAGAGGTAGCGAGGGCAACCAACAGGGGAGCAAATGATTTTTTCATGAAACAGATAGTGTGAAAGAAGAAAAGCAGCTAAGCGAAAAAAGATAAACGCCGTAAGTAACCCTACGGCTGTGAGCTTACGAAGTAACAGCCTATGCCGGATGTTTCGTAAGCGCATCAAATTATTACCTTCGCCCGCCGAAAGCAGTAACTGCTTCCGGGAAATTCGTTTAATCCGCTAAAAATCTGCGATTCATGAAAACTGCCGAAATCCACACCAAGAAAGGTGTAATGAAAGTTGAGTTTTACGAGCAGGACGCTCCGAAAACCGTTAAAAACTTCACCGACCTGGCCGAGAAAGGCTATTACGACGGCCTGAAATTCCACCGCGTCATCCCGAATTTCGTGATTCAGGGCGGCTGCCCCAACACCCGCGAAGGTGCCAAAGGCCAGCCCGGCACCGGCGGCCCCGGCTACAAAATCGACTGCGAAACCAGCGGCGGCCACCAGTACCACGAGCGCGGCGCGCTGAGCATGGCCCACGCCGGCAAAAACACGGGCGGCTCGCAGTTCTTCATCGTGCACTCGCGCGACAACACCGCCCACCTCGACCGCGTGCACACCGTGTTCGGCAAAGTTGTGGATGGCGTGGACGTTATCGACAAAATTACGCCCAACGACGAAATTGAGAAAATTGTGGTGACGGAGGCATAGAAAATTCTTTGTCATCCTGAACGCAGTGAAGGACCTTATCACGCTCGAACGGCTTGTTCTGGCGTGGTAAGGTCCTTCACTGCGTTCAGGATGACAGCGAGGCTACTTCTTTTCCGGCGTCGGGTTCTCAATTTCCTGCACCAGCTGCCCGTACCAGCTCTCGCCATACTTGCGAATCAGCGGCTCCTTGAGAAACTGGTACACTTTCACGCCCAGCTTACCGCCGAAGTCACAGGCCGGGTTGCAGATATTCCACCGGTCATAGTTCAGCGCGTCGAACCCTTCGTATTTCGTAATGCGAATCGGATATAAGTGGCAGCTGATGGGCTTTTTGAACGTGGTTGCCCCGGCCAGATAGGCCTGTTCGATGCCACATTTCAGGATGCCGCGCTCGTCCCAGAGCGCATAGGCGCACTCCTTGTCGTCAATCGTGGTGGTGCTGAAATCGCCCTCCCAGTCCTTGATGTAGAGGCCCTGGGCCTCGATGGCGGCTTGCCCGGCTTCGGTGAGGAAGGGCTTGATGTTGGCGTATTCCTGCTCCAGAATCTTCAGCTCGGGCTCTTCGAGCGGCGCGCCGAGGTCGCCCTCCACGCAACAGGCCCCCTTGCAGGCGTCGAGGTTGCAGACGAAAAAGTTGTCGGCGATGTCATCGGAAATGACCGTTTCCTGGATAATAATCATTCACAAAGATAACCCCGGCGGCGCGGGCCCGAAATGATGGCCCGCCCCTGCCCGGGGCTCCGTACCTTTGTAGACCCGCCCAAAAGGCGGCTTATTTCGCACATGGCACTAGATTATCTTTCCCTCCTGAATCCGTCGCAAGGCGCCGCGGTGATGCAAACCGAAGGCCCCTGCATGATTATCGCCGGAGCCGGCTCGGGCAAAACCCGGGTGCTCACCTACCGCATCGCCAACCTGCTCGAAAAGGGCGTCGACCCGTTCAACATCCTCGCCCTCACCTTCACCAACAAGGCCGCCAAGGAAATGCGTGCCCGCGTGGAAAAGGTGGTTGGCCCCGCCGCCCGCAACCTCTGGATGGGCACCTTTCACTCGGTTTTCGCCAAAATCCTGCGTTCCGAGGCCGATAAAATCGGCTACCCGCGCAGCTTCACCATCTACGACACGCAGGACTCAAAAACCCTGATTGGCCAGATTGTGAAAGAGCTGGAGCTGGACGACAAGCTATACAAAGCTAGTCTGGTGTTGGGCCGCATCTCAGCCGCGAAGAACAAGCTGATTTCCTATAACCAGTACCTGAACGATGCCGCCATCAAGGCTGACGATGAGGCGGCGCTGCGGCCCAAAATCGGTGTGCTCTACCAGCAGTATCAGCAGCGCTGTTTCAAGGCCGGCGCGATGGATTTTGATGACCTGCTCTTCAATACTAACGTGCTGTTCCGGGACCACGCCGATATTCTGAATAAATACCAGAATATGTTCCGGTTTGTGATGGTGGACGAATATCAGGACACCAACTATTCGCAGTATTTAATTACGCGCAAACTAGCGGCGAAGGAGCGGAATATTTGCGTGGTGGGCGACGATGCGCAGAGTATTTACGCCTTCCGGGGCGCGGACATTTCCAATATTCTGAATTTCGAAAAGGATTACCCCGAATTGCAGGTATTTAAGCTGGAGCAGAATTACCGCTCCACGAAAAATATCGTGTGGGCCGCGAATTCAGTGATTAAAAACAATCAGGCACAGTTGCGCAAGGATGTCTTTTCGGAGAATGAGGATGGGACGCTGATTGAAGTTCTGAAAGCCGCATCGGACAACGAGGAAGGTAAACTGGTGGCCAATTCCATCTTCGAGGACAAGATGAATGGGCATTTGTCGTACGACAATTTTGCCATTCTCTATCGCACCAACGCGCAAAGCCGCGCGATGGAAGAATCGTTGCGAAAATTAAATATCAAATACAAAATTGTTGGCGGCCTGTCGTTTTATCAGCGCAAGGAAATCAAGGATTTGGTGGCCTATTTGCGCCTTACGGTTAACCAAAATGATGAGCAGGCCATTCGCCGGGTAATTAATTACCCGAAGCGTGGCATTGGCGACACCACCATCAGCAAATTGATTACCACGGCCGATGAAGCCAACCATACGCTGTGGGAAGTAGTGGCCCACGCCGACCAGTTTATGCCGGCGCGGGTGAGCAATCCAGTAGTAGGATTTGCCGAAAAAATCAAGAGCTATATTGTGGTTGCCGAGAAGGAGGATGCTTTTGAAGCGGCCAAATTCATCGCCAAAAACTCCGGGATGCTTGAGGAGCTTTATGCCGATAAAAGCATTGAAGGCCTTTCGCGTTATGAGAACATCCAGGAACTGCTCAACGGCATCAAGGAATACGTGGATGACCCCGAGCGTGAGGACAAGAGCCTCGGCGCGTTCCTCCAGGACATCGCCCTCGTAACGGACTCGGACCTGAAGGACGCGGCGCAGGAAGGTGAAGCCGTGACCCTGATGACTATTCACTCCGCTAAGGGACTGGAATTCCGCAACGTGTACATCGTGGGCATGGAGGAAAACCTTTTCCCGAGCCAGATGATGATTACCTCGCGGGCCGATTTGGAGGAGGAGCGCCGCCTGTTCTACGTAGCCATTACGCGGGCCGAGAAGAAGCTGACCTTGAGCTACGCTACCTCGCGCTACCAGTGGGGCAACCTGCGCAGCTGCGAAAAAAGCCGCTTTCTGGACGAGATTGACCCGCAGTACGTCAACTTCAAGTTTGCTTCCGGGCCGGGTGCGGGCGAGCCGGGCCCGTTCCAGCACGTTTTCGAGCGTCGTTCGAACCTGATTCCGACACCGCCGCGCAAGGTGCAGGCCACCAAGTACGTAGCTCCGGCCGACTTCACGCCTTCTGACACATCCAAGCTGCAAGCTGGCCAGCGCGTGGAGCACGCCAAGTTCGGTTTCGGCACAGTGAGCGCGCTTGAAACCCAGCAGGGAACCACCAAAGCCACCATTCAATTCGAGGAAGTGGGCGAGAAAGTGCTGCTGCTGAGTTTCGCAAAGCTGCGGGTGCATTAGGTTTTCGATGCTTCCGAACGGTTAATTAGGAACGTCATGCTGAGCTTGTCGAAGCATCTCTACCGCTTCGTTGCAACTTTTAATAGTTAGTTGCGCGGTAGAGATGCTTCGACAAGCTCAGCATGACGTGCTTTCATGCACTACACGACGGCCCCAACGCCGTATCTTTGGCCTGAGCCCCGCCTCTGGCGGCCTCCCTCCTGCTTTTTATGACCGATATTAATTCCCTGCCCTTCCACCTGCAGTTGCTGGTGCGCGAATACGGGCACAGCACTTACCAGCTCATTCAGGGCCTCAAAGACATTGAGGACGTGGCCGAGCGTACCAAGCGCGCCACCGCCATTGTGCAGCTCATGCTGCGCCTGCAACCGGCTTTGCGCGACCTGCCCGAAATCCAGACCCGCCTCTGGAACCACCTGCACGCCATGGCCGGCGAGGATGTGGCCCTGGAAGCGCCCGTAGCCCTGCGCAGCCTCACGGTACGCACCGAAAAGCCCGGCCGTGTGCCCTACCCCCGCACCGCGCCCAAGCTGCGCGCTTACGGCGCAGCCATTGAGGCGCTGATTGCGAAAGCCCTGACCCTGGAGGATGCGGCCGAGCGCGAGCAGGCCACCATCCAGATTGGGCGAACTATGAAGTTCCTCTACCGCCAGCACAACAAGGAAAACGCCAAGGATGTGACCATTTTGCGGCATTTGGGTGAGCTCTCGGGCGGCCAGCTCAAGCTCGACGCGGCCGTGGTGGACAGCGAAGGCCTGTTTGAGATGCCAGCCGCTCCGGCGGGAACCAAGCCGTTCATCGTACCCCAGCCGCAGCAGCGCGAAGGCCAGAACCGCGACCGCCGCGAAGGCCGCGACCGCGACAACCGGGGCAATAGCTTTAGCAACAAAAACGGTAAGAAGCGTAAGAAAGGCCGCAGCCAGGAGCCGCAACAGCCCCCTCAATAATTTATTTCCAGCACGTCATGCAGAGTGCAGCGAAGCATCTTTACCGCAACAGTAAATGATTGCATTGCTCGGTAAAGATGCTTCGCTGCACTCTGCATGACGTTCTTCATTTAGAATCCCAATCCAACCTCAATGGCTGCATTTGAAGTACGCGGCGGCAAACCACTGCGCGGCGAAATCACGCCCCAGGGCGCCAAAAACGAAGCCCTACAGATTCTCTGCGCGGTATTGCTGACTCCGGAACCCGTAACCATCAGCAATATCCCCGACATCCGCGACGTCAACAAGCTCATCGAGCTGCTGCGCGACATGGGCGTGAAAGTGGGCAAACTGGCCACCGATACCTACATTTTCCAGGCCGAGGATGTCAACCTTGATTACATGGACACGCCCGAGTTCGTGGCCCAGGCCGGCGCGTTGCGCGGCTCGGTTATGATTCTCGGCCCCATGCTGGGGCGCTACGGCCGCTGCCAGCTGCCCAAGCCGGGCGGAGACAAAATCGGCCGCCGGCCGATGGATACGCACTTTCTGGGCCTCGAAAAGCTGGGCGGCAAGCTCACGCTCGAAGGCACTGATTTCTACCGCATCAAGGTGGAAGGCAAGTTGCAGGGCACCCACATGCTGCTCGATGAAGCCTCGGTAACCGGCACCGCTAATATCCTGATGGCCGCCGTACTGGCCGAAGGTACCACTACCATCTACAACGCCGCCTGCGAGCCTTACCTGCAGCAGCTGTGCCGCATGCTCGTACGCATGGGCGCTAATATCCAAGGCATTGGCTCCAACCTGCTCACCATCGTGGGAGTGGAGAAGCTCGGCGGTACCGACCACCGCATGCTGCCGGATATGATTGAAATCGGCTCCTTCATCGGCCTCGCGGCCATGACGGGCTCCGAAATCACCATCAAGGACTGCCAGATTCCCGAGCTCGGCCTCATCCCCGACACCTTCCGCAAGCTGGGCATCCAACTGGAATTCCGGGGCGATGACATTTACATTCCGGCCCAGGAGCACTACGAAATTGCTACTTACCTCGACGGCTCCATCCTGACGGTGAGCGACCACACCTGGCCCGGCTTCACCCCCGACTTGCTCAGCATTGTGCTCGTGGTGGCCTGCCAGGCCAAGGGCACAGTCCTCATTCACCAGAAGATGTTTGAGTCGCGCCTGTTCTTCGTCGATAAGCTCATCGACATGGGCGCGCAGGTAATTCTTTGCGACCCGCACCGCGCCACCGTCATCGGCCTCGACCAGCGCACCCGCCTGCGCGGCATCACCATGACTTCGCCCGATATCCGGGCCGGCGTAGCCTTGCTCATCGCCGCGCTGTCGGCCGAAGGCAAAAGCACCATCGAAAACGTGGAGCAGATTGACCGCGGCTACCAGAACATCGACCTGCGCTTGAATGCACTGGGGGCTGATATTCGCCGCCTATAGTTTTTTTATTGATACCTAAAAGCCCTATTGCGGATATCGCAACGCAGTTTTTAAACAGCCCGCCCCTTACAGGTCGGGCTGTTTTTTTGCCCCATCGGGTTACCGAAAAGCTGAATTTGGATAAAGGTTCAGCTGCGCCGCTGAGTCCTTTTCCATTCAGCTTTCCCAATTCATTGCCGATGAAATTCCTGATAATTCCCGTCCTGCTCGGACTGGGGCTGGCCGGGTGCAGCCAATCCAAATCCGACGAAACTATTGCCCTTGCCGCCGAACCGGCCACCGCAAACAATCAGGCTCCCGCCTCATCCACTACTTCGCAGCCCACAACAGTGGCAATGCCTGATGAGCAAGCGGTACAACCCGAGGTAGTTGCCACACCCAAGGTCCAGCCCGGGCACTCGGTCGCCTATCAGGCCGAACTGAACATGGAGGTGGAGGATTTCGACAAAGCCACCGACCGCATCAATGCGCTACTGGAGCACCACGGTGCCTATCTCGGTACCGCCCACGAAACCCGCGCCGATGGCCAGCGCCGCCAGGAAATGACGGTAAAAGTGCCGCCAGCTCAGTTTGTAGCCCTGGTATCCGCCCTAGGAAGGCTGGGCCATATCGAGAACAAAGACATTGCCTCTGCCGATATCACGGCTGATGTACTCGCAACGGCCGCCCATCTCCAAGAACAACAGACTTCCGAAACCCAGCTACGCCAGCAGCTAGCCCGCGCCACCTCTCCCGACGAACGCACCCACCTGGAGGGCGAAATCCGGCGGCAACGGGCTGATGCCGCCACTACTGAGTCGCAGTTGCAACGGTTCGGCACCCGCGCCGACTGGGCAACTCTGACGCTTCACTACTTCCAAGTATTGCCAACGCCCGCACCTCAAACTCCCATGCACGACTTTTCCCCGCAGTTCCTCACGGCCTTTTACCGGGGCTGGTCGGTTGTGCTGGAGTTGGTAGTTGCTCTCACCAACATCTGGCCTTTATTACTACTGATGGGAGCGGGCGGCTGGGCCCTGCGCCGGTGGCGTCAGCGGCAGGTAGCTGCCTGACGTAAACCAGAATAAATGCGTAACAAAAAAGGGCTTCCCGCACGCGCGGGAAGCCCTTTTTTGGGTATTAGCAATAAAATCTAATCCATCACCAAATCCACCACGGCATTCACCACCGACAGCGCGATGCTGAACAGCAGCGCATTCAGAAAGCCGTGCACATCAAAGCTGCTCATCAGGAAATCGGCCAATTTCACGATGATGACGTTGATAACCAACAGAAACAGGCCCAGCGTGAGCACCGTGATGGGAAAGCCCAGAATTTGCAGAATGGGCTTTACGATGGCATTCAGAATGCCCAGCACGATGACCAGAATGGCCGCACTGCCCACGCCGCCCAGCACCACGCCCGGCAGCACCATGCTGAGGCCATACACCAGCACGGCGGTAAGAATGAATTTGAGAATGAATCCTAACATGGCAAAAGGGTTAAGGTGAAAGAAGCCTACTCGGCATGCATGCCTTTGGCCGGCAGCCGCCCTTGCGATACGGCCATCCAGTTGCAAAGTTGGTAGAGCAGGCGCGCGCCCACGATGGCATTCCACTCGGTGTCGCCGGGCGCTACCTCGTTCAGGTCGCAGCCGATGATTTGGATGCCCTCGCGCACGATGGAGCGTAGCAGGTAAGTGGCTTCCTCAAACTCCAGGCCGCCGGGTACGGGCGTGCCGGTGCCGGGGCACAGCTTGGGGTCGAGGCCGTCGATATCGAAGCTGATATAGACCTTTTTGGGCAGTTGGGCGATGATTTTGCCACACACCTTCTTCCACGATTTCTTGGCGAATTTCTCGTCGCTCAAAAACCGCTGGCTGAACAGCGCCACCCGGCCATTAGACTGGTCGATAACATCGGCCTCCTGCTGGCAAAAGTCCCGAATGCCCACCTGCACCAGCTTCTTCACCTGCGGCAATTCCAGCGCGTTGTGCATGATGCTGGCGTGCGAGTATTTGAAACCTTCGTAAGCCGGACGCAGGTCGCAATGCGCGTCGAACTGCAGAATGGCAAATTCCTCGTGGCGCTCGGCCAACGCGTGCAGGTAGCCCAGCGGCGTGCTGTGGTCGCCACCCAGCACCACCACGCCTTTGCCGGCATCGAGCAGGGCACCGGTTTTGGCTTTCAGCCATTGCAGCATTTTGTCGCCTTCGGCCGTGGCCTGGGCGGGCACAGTTTCGTGCTTTTTGCGGTCGGCTTCGGGCTGGCCTTCTTCCAGCCAGCCGATGTAATCGGCGGCCAGCGGGCGCAGTTTGCGGCTGGCTTCGGCAATGGTTTCATCCGCTTCCTCCATGGCCAGCCCGAGCTTCCAGGCATTGGGCACGTCGGAATCGTACAGGTCCACTTGCAACGAGGCTTCTCGGATGGCGGCTGGGCCAGCGGCCGTACCGGCGCGGTAGCTCACGGTCACCTCCCATGGCACGGGCACCACCACTACCTGCGCCTCCTCGGGCGTGAAGGGCAGGCCGAACAGGCCGCTGTCCGCATCGCCGGGCGCGTTGGGGTCGAAAGAAGCAATTTTCTGGGCTAGGGCGTCCGCTTTAGACATTGGAATTGATGCGTATGTAAACAGTAAAGTTGAAGGCGAAAAAGAACGTCATGCCGCGCCGGCCGTTGCAAGTCCCAGCACACCAGCCCAGTTCAGCGAACGGGCTCGTAGGGGAGTTGTAACGGCCGGCGCGGCATGACGGGCCGGAACGCGGTTAAGCATTCCCAAAAACGTTATTAGGCCGACATCTGGCTACCCAGGAAGTCGTAGCTGCGAATGATTTCCAGAATTTTCTGGAACGTCACGCGGTCAAAAAACAGCATCAGCGGCAATTCCACCGTGTTGTCGCGGTCCGAAAACTGCGTGATAACGGAGAAAATGAGCGGCTGTAGCTGCTGCGCTGGCAACAGGCTCTGCAGGTTCTCCGCAATATCACCCTTGGGCGCCACGGGCGGCGCACCGTAGATATTGGCCTTGAGAATATTAGCCAGCTGAGTCACCAAAGCCCCAGTGATAATGTTGCTGATTTCGAGCAGCAGGGATTCCTGCAACTCGTTCAACTCTAAGGTTTCAGTGGTTTGCATTCGCAGGCACACCCGCGAGAGACGCTGGACGTGCTGCCCCGAGAAGAACATGAGCGTCGTACCATTAAAATCACCCCGGATATCGGACTGAATGGGCACGTGACGGGTCTGGTAATCGCGCACGCGGTGCAGTATATCGTCGCTCATCAGCAAATCGATATTGGGCACCTCAAGCAGCACCCGTTCCTGGGCGATTACAGCGAATGAATCGGCGGCACGGGCCAAGCCGATGTTAAGAATCTCGCGGATTATATCACGCTCTAACTCAGTCATCGATAAATCCATAACGTCAAAGATAGGGGAAAGTGCAGCTGCGAGGACTGGGGGTGAAAGAAGGAAAATTAAGGGCGTTTGGTCAGAAACAGGCGAGTCAGGGCCGGCACATCGAGCACCAAGCAAACTTGCCCACTGCCAAGCAGGGTAACTCCACCAAACAGGTCGATGGTATCCAGGGGTTTACTAAGGGGCTTGATGACAATGTTTTGCTGCCGGATAAACCGGTCAACCAACAAGCCCAGTCGGCGGTTATTGTAATTCACGACCAGTACCTGCTGGGCACCGGTCATGTCGTTTTTATCAGCGAAGGGCAGCATTTCGTCACCCTCGTCGTGCAGCAGCATCCGCAGTGGTATCAGCGGCACGGCCTGGCCCTGCACATGAGTTACCAGCACGCCGCCGACCACCGAAATCTGGTCGGGTTGCAGCGCTAGTACAGTATCCGTGTGCATCAGCGGGATGGCGTAGGGCCGTTCGTCTACTTCAATCAGCAGCGCGCCCTTCACGGCAATAGACGTGGGCAGCACCAGCGTAAACGTAGTGCCCACGCCCAGCTGCGATTCCACCCGCAATTGCCCGCCTAACGAGTCAAGCGCCAGCTTCACCACATCGAGGCCTACGCCGCGACCCGAAATGTCGGTAATCTTACTGGCCATCGAGAAGCCGGGCTCAAACAGGAAAGCCCACACGGCCTGCTCATCCAAGGTGGCGGCCACGCTGGCTGTGGTCAGGCCACGCTCCACGGCTTTGCGGCGCACGGCTTCGGTATCGATGCCCCGACCATCATCACGCACCTGAATAAGTACGTCGTCACGCTCAGTCAGGGCCGAAAGTGTCAGGTGACCAACGGCCGACTTGCCGGCTGCTGCCCGCTGGGCCGTGGTTTCAAGGCCGTGGCTGACGGCGTTGCGCACCAAATGCAACAGCGCATCGGTAATGATTTGCAGGATATTGCGGTCAATCTGTACATCTTGCCCGCTGAGGGTGAGCTCAACTTCTTTGCTTTCGGCGCTGGCCACGTCGCGCACCACGCGAGGGAATTTGTTCAGCAACACCCCGACGCCTACCAGGCGGGCATCCATCACGCTGTACTGCAAGTCGTCGGAAATGCGGAACAAGTGTTGGGCCGTGGCCAGCAGCGCGGGGTTGCCAATTTCTTGCGCCAGGGTCATAATCCGGTCGCGGTCAATCACCAATTCCCCTACCAGATTTAGCAGATTATCAAGCTTTTTAACCTGGATATACACCAGGTCCGAAAGCTCCATTTTCTTGCCCGATTCCTCCTCAGACTCTGCTTCTTCGGCTTCGTCCAGTATCGGCTCTTCGCCACGCACCAAGCGGTCGAGGTTGTCGAGCAACGCCTTGGCATCCGGAAGCGGCTGGTTGGCTCCCACTGCCCGAATCATATTACCCAGCGCATCAACGCCGGCAAAAACCACTTTGATGAGCGAGCCGCTGAACGTGCGCTCCTGGTCCCGAATTAGCCCAAACAGCGTTTCGAGATGGTGCGCAACCTCGCCCAAATCGGTAAAGCCCATGGCGCGGGCATTAGCCTTGAGGTTGTGCATGAGCCGGAACAGCTCATTCAGGGCCGGGCCGGCATTGGGGTTGCGCTCAAGCTCGCTCAAATGGCGGCTCATGGAGTCGTAATACTCCAGCGCTTCGGCCATGAAAAGCTCCCGGTATTCCTGGTCGCGCGTTTTCATTAGGCCTTAGAAATTGAGTTAATAAACCAACTTTCCGGCGCACACAGACACATTCCATCGTTTCCGAAGGAATGTGGCACAGAGACGGAATGTTGTAGCCGCACTTTACGCAGCCTGCTCAGAAGCGTCGTTTTGCAGCGCCGCACCCACAATTTCCAGTACTTTCTCTTCCGAGAACGGCTTCACGATGTAAGCCAGGGCACCATTTTCAATGGCTTCGGTCACGATAACCTCCTGGCCAACAGCGCTGCACATTACCACTTTGGCTGAAGGCTGAATCTGGCGGAGGCTTTTCAGCACGTCCAGGCCGGTATTGTCGGGCAGAATTACGTCGAGCGTGATGAGGTCGGGGGAAGTCGAAGCGGCCATTTCCACCGCCTGTGCGCCGTTTGCTGCCTCGCCTACTACTTCGTAGCCGGCATCGGTGAGCATGTTTTTGAGCATCGTACGCATATAGAAGGAGTCGTCGACGATGAGGATGCGCTTATTCATGGAATTGGGGAACGTGAGATTTAACGGGTAGCCGAGCGTAGTTGCGGGCCACCTTTGTACGGGGCCGGGGCTACGAAGATGCCGTTTTGCCCGGCAGGCGCATCACTTCGCTTGGGGTCAGGAGCTTGCGCATGTCCAGCACGATGATAATGCCGCCTTCCGGCAGTTTGGCGATGCCTTCGAGGTATTTGTCGCGGGTGCTGGAGTCCTGCACGAACTCCGGGGCCGGCTCAATCTGGCTGAGCGGCATGGTAAAGGGGCGCGGCACTTCGCGTACCATCAGGCCCAGCACGTAGTCGGCGGCTTCGACGGCAATGGTGTAGCTGCGCTCGGGAATTGGCCGGCCGGCTGGCCGCAGCCGGAACCGTTCTTCCAGGTCCAGAATGGCAATAATATCGCCGCGCAGGTTGGCAATGCCCTTGATGAAAGGCGGGGTTTTGGGCATGCGAGCCACGTCGGGCGTGACGGTCACTTCCTTCACCTGCTCGATGCGAATGCCATAATCCTCATCGCCCAAGCGGAACACGATAAGCTGCACCAGTTCGGCGGGCTTAGGGCGTTCGGCTTTGGCAATGGGAGCAGTTATTTCAATCTCAGCCATGCGGGATTAGTCGAAAATGGGCTAAACGAATGGGTTGAGAATTACTTGGTTTTGGCCTTTGATTTGGTCGCAGCCTTGTTGGCCTGGCCATTTTTAGCGGCCTGACCATTCTTCGCTGCTTTGCCATTCACGGCTGCTTCCGGCTGAACTTCTACAGGCCGGGTTACGGCTTGCACGCGGGCCGGACGCTCCCGACGGGTGGGGGCCGGAGCCGCTACCGGCGCTGCTGCTTCCGAGCGGACGCGACGAGCAGCGTTTGGCTGCCGGCTGGTTTCAGCAACCGGCGCAGCTTCGGCACGGCTCTGCGAGCGGCGGGCGGCCATGCCGTTCTGCGGCTGTGGCGCGGGGGCGTACGATTCGCGGGCGCGGTAGGTATCGCGGGCACCCCGGCGTATGGGTTCCGGCTCCGGCTCCGGCTCGTAGGAGCTGAGCTGGAAGGTTTCGAGGCCGGCCTGAAGGTCGTCGGCAATGTCGGTGAGGCGCTGCGAGCTAGTAGTCAACTCTTGCATAGCTGTCGACAGTTGCTTGGCCGTGCCGGCTACCTGCTGGGTGCCGGTAGCCGTTTGCTCGGCAATGGCTACCACCTCTTCCACATATTTCACCACGTCGCCAATCGAGGTTTTCTGAACCTCGGTAGCCGTGAGAATGTCACGCGAGGTGCGGAGCGTTTCGCCGCTGCTGGTGGCAATGTTCTTAAAGGCCGAGCTGGCTTCGAACGTAGCGTTCTTGCCTTTCAATACCCGGTTTTCCATGGTCGAAATAGCCGTGGCCGCCGTGGTCGTATCCTTTTTCACGTCGTCAACCAGCGTGGCAATTTCGTTGGCCGAACGGCGGGAGCTTTCGGCCAGCTTCCGGATTTCTTCGGCTACTACGGCGAAACCACGGCCGGCTTCCCCGGCGCGGGCTGCTTCGATGGCGGCGTTCAGAGCCAGCAGGTTGGTTTGCGAGGCAATGTCGGTAATCACGCCCAGCGACTTGCTGATTTCACCCGACCGGGTGCTTAGTACTTCGATTGTGCGCGAGGTTTGCGAAGCGGCGCTGGATATTTCTTCCATGTTTTTCACCACTTCGGCCACCGTTTTCAGACCGAGCTGCGAGGTTTGCTCACCCAGGATTGCCGATTTGTTCACGACATCGGCTTTGTTGGCTGTTTCCTTGGTGGCCTGCATGATTTCTTCAATCAGCTTGAAGGCTTGGTCTGTTTTCAAAGCCTGGTTCTGAGCACCTTCGGCCATCTGCTGCATGGCCAGGGCCACATCGACAGTTACTCGGCTCATTTCCTGCCCTTTTCCGGCCATTTCTTCCGAAGAAGTACCCACAATCTGCGACGAGTCGTTGATTTCGCCGAGCAGTTCATTCAGATTTTCAACGGCGAGGTTCAGGGCATCGGCCATGGCCAGAATGTCGCCCGTGGTCGGCACGTCTACGCGCTGGGTCAAGTCGCCTTCCGAGATGGCGCGTACCACGCGGGCCACTTCCAGTACCGGCGAGGCGATGGACTCGAGCAGGGCATTAAGCGTGTCCACCAACTCTTTCCAGCTGCCCGATACGCCGCCTACCGTGGCACGCTCAGTCAGCTTGCCTTCCACCCCGGCCACTTTAGCCACGCGGCTTACTTCGACGGCGAGACGGTTAAGGTCATCCACCATGCTGTTGATGGTGTCGGCCAGGTCGGCCACTTCGCCTTTGGCTTGCAGCGTCAGCTTCTGCGTCAAGTCACCTTTCGATACCGCAGTTACTACTTTAACAATACCCCGTACCTGCGTGGTGAGGTTGGAGGCCATGTAGTTTACGTTGTCGGTCAGTTCCTTCCACACGCCGGCCACGTTTGGCACGCTGGCCTGGCCGCCGAGCTTGCCTTCGGTGCCCACTTCCTGCGCCACACGAGTTACCTCGCCGGCGAAGATGTTGAGCGAGTCCACCATCTGGTTCAGGTTGTCCTTCAGGTCCAACAGCTCGCCGTTGACGTTTACCGAAACCTTCTGGCTCAAGTCGCCACGCGATACGGCCGTTGCCACGTTGGCAATGTCCCGTACCTGCGAGGTCAGGTTGCTGGCCATTGTGTTTACGTTGTCCGTCAGGTCTTTCCAAGTACCACGTACGTTGGGCACTTTGGCTTGGCCGCCGAGCTTGCCCTCGGTACCTACTTCGCGGGCCACGCGGGTTACTTCGTCACCGAAGATGTTCAGCGAGTCCACCATTTCGTTGAGGTTTTCCTTCAACTGGAGCAGCTCACCGCGCACGTTAACCGTGATTTTCTGCGAAAGGTCACCTTTAGCTACGGCCGTGGCCACGTTGGCAATGTCCCGCATCTGCGAGGTCAGGTTGCTGGCCATCGTATTCACGTTGTCCGTCAAATCCTTCCAAGTGCCAGACACTTTTGGCACGTTGGCCTGACCGCCGAGGATACCCTCGGTGCCTACTTCGCGGGCCACGCGGGTTACTTCGCCGGCGAAGATGTTCAGCGAGTCCACCATCTGGTTGAGGTTGTCCTTCAGGTCCAGCAGCTCGCCTTTTACATCTACCGTGATTTTCTGCGAAAGGTCACCCTTCGATACGGCCGTGGCCACGTTGGCAATGTCTCGCACCTGCGAGGTCAGGTTGCTGGCCATCGTATTCACGTTGTCCGTCAGCTCTTTCCAGGTGCCGCCTACCCGAGGCACCACGGCCTGGCCGCCGAGCTTGCCTTCGGTACCTACTTCGCGGGCCACGCGGGTTACTTCGTCACCGAAGATGTTGAGCGAGTCCACCATCTGGTTGAGGATGTTCTTCAGCTCCAGGATTTCGCCCTTCACGTTCACCGTCATCTTCTGGCTCAAGTCACCACGGGCTACGGCCGTTGCCACGTTGGCAATGTCTCGTACCTGCGAGGTGAGAGCCGCGGCCATGTCGTTTACGTTGTCGGTGAGGGCTTTCCACACACCGGCCACGTTGGGCACGCTGGCCTGGCCGCCAAGTTTTCCTTCCGTGCCCACTTCCTGCGCCACGCGGGTTACCTCGCCGGCAAACAGGTTGAGGGATGCCACCATCTGGTTCAGGTTCTGCTTCAGCTGCAGGAATTCCCCTTTTACATCGACGGTAACCGTCTGAGTCAGGTCACCTTTAGCAACCGCAGTTGCCACGTTGGCAATGTCTCGTACTTGGCTCGTCAAGTTCGAGGCCATGTAGTTTACGTTGTCGGTCAGGTCTTTCCATACGCCGGCCACGCTGGGTACCGAGGCCTGACCACCGAGGCGGCCTTCGGTGCCTACTTCCTGCGCCACGCGGGTTACCTCGCCGGCAAACAGGTTGAGCGAGTCTACCATCTGGTTCAGGTTCTGCTTCAACTGGAGCAGCTCGCCTTTTACATCAACGGTTACTTTCTGGCTCAGGTCGCCTTTAGCTACCGCGGTTGCTACGTTGGCAATGTCCCGCACCTGAGAAGTCAGGTTGCTGGCCATGTTGTTTACGTTGTCCGTCAGGTCTTTCCACACGCCGGCTACGTTGGGCACGCTGGCCTGGCCGCCGAGTTTACCCTCCGTACCCACTTCCTGGGCCACGCGGGTTACCTCGCCGGCAAACAGGTTCAGCGAGTCCACCATCTGGTTCAGGTTCTGCTTCAGCTGCAGGAATTCCCCTTTTACATCAACGGTGATTTTCTGAGACAAGTCGCCTTTGGCTACGGCCGTGGCTACGTTGGCAATGTCCCGCACCTGCACGGTGAGGTTTGAGGCCATGTTGTTTACGTTGTCGGTCAGGTCTTTCCAGATACCGCCCACGTTTGGTACCGAAGCCTGGCCACCGAGCTTTCCTTCGGTGCCCACTTCCTGCGCCACACGGGTTACCTCGCCGGCGAAGATGTTCAGGTTATCAATCGTTTTGTTGATGGTTTCGGCCATCAACTTGAAGTCGCCCGATACCGGAATCTGGAAGCTTTCGTCCAGATTGCCGCGGCTGATGTTCTTCAGTACCTTGCCCACTTCCAACACCGGCACGGCGATGCTGTCCACCAAGCCGTTGATGTTGTTAATCATGTCGCGCCAGAAGCCGGCGGCGCCGTCGGCCGAAGCCCGCGCCTTGAGGTTACCCTCTACCCCGGCCACTTTCGAGATGCGCGACACCTCGCCCCCTACCCCGGCAATCATGTCCACCATCGAGTTGTAGGCTTCCGCGATTTCGGCGAAGATGTCGTCGTTCTGCTTGGTAAGCCGCACCGATACATCGCCCTTCTTAAAGGCATCGAGGGCGTAAAGCACCCGGTTGAGCTGGTCGTTGACGTAGCCCGGGTCCTGAGTGTCGACGGAGCCGCGCGAGCCGCCCTTTTTGCGGGTCAGGTCGTTGTTGGTGCGCACCACGTCGAGCGACGAAACCGCGCCGGCGTCCGGCGTTGCGCCGTCAGTGACATCCGTAGTAAGCGCAGCAGTACGACGAGCCTTGGGTCGCGGATTCTGGGGGGAAGCCATATATAGTACGGGTATCGAGTCGGGAAGGGGAAAGCTAATTGGAGGGCGAAGTACGGGGGTTAGCCGCGAATAAGCAAAGGTAACCCCATCCGCTACGGCGCTGAACCCGTCGGGCCGCAGAGTCGTTCCCGGAGCGCGGCTCCGGCCGGATTATTGCTACCGAATGCGACTGCTAAGAATTAAGCGGCATCTTTGCGGCCAATTTTAACTTTTCGTCGCAGCTGGTCGTTTCACCTCCACAGCCCCCATTCCTACTGCCGCACCCCTTACCCGCCCACATGGTCAAGAATTTAGTTATCGTCGAGTCGCCGGCCAAGGCGAAAACCATTGAAGGCTACCTCGGCCAGGATTTCGTGGTGCGTTCCAGCTACGGCCACGTTCGCGACTTGCCGAAGGACAATAATGCCATCGACATTGCCAATGGTTTCAAGCCTACTTACGTGGTTTCGCCGGACAAGCGCGAACTCATCGCGCAGCTAAAAAAACTTTCGAAGGAAGCCGAAACCGTCTGGTTAGCGAGTGACGATGACCGCGAGGGCGAAGCCATCTCGTGGCATTTGGCCGAAACGTTGAACCTGCCCGAAGCCAAAACGCGCCGCATTGTTTTCCGCGAAATCACCAAAAACGCCATTCTGGCCGCCATCGCCGACCCGCGCACGGTGAACCAGGATTTGGTGAATGCCCAGCAGGCCCGCCGCGTGCTCGACCGCCTCGTGGGTTTCGAGTTGAGCCCCGTGCTCTGGAAAAAGGTGAAGCCCGGCCTGAGCGCTGGCCGCGTGCAAAGCGTAGCCGTGCGACTGGTAGTGGAGCGCGAGCGCGAGGTGGCCAACCACCTTTCGGCCAGCGCCTACCGCGTGGTGGCCCGCTTCGATGCCGGCCGTGGTGCGGTGCTGGAAGCCGAATTGCCCACTCGTTATAAGGTACGCGCCGAAGCCGAGGCTTTCCTAGAGCGCTGCGTAGGCGCTTCGTATCAAATCGAAAGCCTGGACAAGAAGCCCGGCAAGCGCAGCCCCGCTGCGCCGTTCACGACTTCGACTTTGCAGCAGGAGGCTTCGCGCAAGCTTGGTTTCTCGGTGGCCCAGACGATGAGCGTGGCTCAGAAGCTGTACGAAGCTGGTAAAATCAGCTATATGCGGACGGACTCGGTGAACCTGAGCCAGGAAGCGTTGGCAGGTGCGCAAGCCACTATTACGGCTTCCTACGGTGCGGAATACCACCACCTGCGCACTTTTAAGACCAAGTCGGCATCGGCTCAGGAGGCGCACGAAGCCATTCGCCCTACTGATTTCAGCGCGGTGAAAGCGGGCTCGGATGCGTCGGAGCAACGTTTGTACGACCTCATTCGCAAGCGGGCCATGGCTTCGCAGATGGCAGAGGCGGTAATTGAGCGCACCACGGCCGTGATTGGTATCAGCACGCAGCCGGGCGTTACGCTCTCGGCCACGGGTGAGGTGATTACGTTCGAGGGCTTCCTGAAAGTGTATGCGGAGAGCAAGGACGACGAGGATGAGGACGATGCCAAAGACGGCGAATCGAGCTTCTCGCGCGGCCTGCCGCCGTTGAGCGTGGGGCAGAACCTTCCCTTGCAGCGCCTGAGCGCCACGGAGCGGTTTTCGTCGCCCCCGGCGCGTTACACCGAGGCTTCGCTGGTGAAAAAGCTGGAGGAAATGGGCATTGGCCGGCCTTCGACTTATGCGCCTACCATCAGCACCGTGCAGAAGCGCGGCTACGTGGAAAAAGATACCCGTGAGGGCAAGGAGCGCAAGTTCCATGTACTGACGCTGGAGGATAACACCGTCAAGACCGAAGTAAAAACCGAGAACTACGGCGCAGAGAAAGCTAAGCTGTTCCCGACGGATACGGCCATGATTGTGAATGACTTTCTGGTGGCTCACTTTCCGGTGATTGTGGACTACCAGTTCACGGCCAAGGTGGAGGACGAGTTTGACCAAATTGCCAACGGCCACGAGAACTGGACGCAGATGCTGACCGGCTTCTACGGCAAGTTCCACGCGACCATTGAGGCCGGGCAGGACATCGACCGCAGCACTGTAGGCGCTACCCGCGAGTTGGGCGTGCACCCCGAAACCGGCGAGCGCATATCGGCCCGCCTGGGCAAATACGGCCCCTACGTGGCCCTGGGCGATACCGAAGGCGAAACCAAGCCCGCCTACGCCAACCTGCGCAAGGGTCAGTTTATCGAAAGCATCACGCTGGAAGACGCGCTGGAGTTGTTCAAGCTGCCCCGCGTAGTGGGTGAGTTTGAGGACAAAGCCATGACGGCTGCGCTGGGTCGTTTCGGCCCCTACATCCGGCACGACAGCAAGTTCTTCTCCCTCACCAAGGAGCAGGACCCGCACACCATCACAGCCGAAGAAGCCGTGGCCCTGATTGAGAACAAGCGCAAAACCGACGCGGAGCGCCTCATCAAGAGTTTCCCCGAAAACCCCGATATCCAAGTGCTGAATGGTCGCTTCGGCCCCTACATCGTGGCGGGCAAGAAGAACGTGAAGATTCCCAAAGGCGAAGAGCCCACGGAACTGACCCTGGAGCGCTGCATCGAGCTGGCCGATGCCACGCCCGAGAAGCCTAAGGGCGGCCGTTTCGGCAAGAAAGCCGCTCCCGCCAAGGAGGAAAAGGATTCGGACGCACCAGCCAAGAAGGCTGCGAAAGCCACAGCAGCCAAGAAGCCGGCGGCCAAGAAACCCGCCACTAAAAAGCCTGCTGCTAAAAAAGCCCCAGCCAAAACTGCCACAGCAAAAGCAAAATAATTGCGACTTTCCGCCGTTTGAGTTTCACAAAAAGCCCGCACGATGCGGGCTTTTTGCTTAAGCACGCATGGCGATTATCAACCTATTATTTCTGGCCTCAGTACTTAGTCTGTTGGCAGGAATATCAGCTGGGCCTGTTGCCAAGCCGGCCTATCTGTGGCTCAACCACGCAAATGATGCGACGTTGGCTACGCGCTTTCCTACACCGAAAGGCTGCCAGCGCCTGGCAGTAACAGCCGGTAGCTGGGGCGAGTGGCTACGTGGATTGCCCCTGCGCCCAGCCGGCACCCAGGCCCGCTTGTTTGACGGAAAGCTAAAAGACCGCCAGGACGTGGTAGCAGCCGTGGTCGACATCGACGTGCCGCCCCAGGATTTGCAGCAGTGCGCGGATGCTGTCATTCGGCTGCGGGCGGAGTACGTGTTCAGTCACGACCCAAACAAGGTGCATTTCCACCTCACCACGGGCTATGATTTCTGGTTTTCGGATTTCGTGGCGGGGCGCACGTTTCGGGTGGCGAATGAGGAAGTGCTGCCTGCTACCCGACCTGCCGAGGCTCCTACCCACGCGGCATTGGCCCGCTACCTGGTGCCCACGTTCGGCTACGCGGGCACGAAATCCCTGAGCCGGGAGCTACGCCCGGTACCGCTGCCGCAGGTGCAGCCCGGCGATGTGCTCATTCACGGCGGCGCGCCCGGCCACGCGGTGCTGGTGGTGGATGTGGCCGAAAATCCGACAACACATCAGAAATACGTGCTACTGGCGCAGAGTTATATGCCAGCGCAGAGCATCCATGTACTGCGCAATATTGACGCACCCGCGCTTGGAGCTTGGTTCGCGGTGCCTGGGCCGGCCGTGGCCGAATTTAATACGCCGGAATGGACGTTTGCCCGCGAGGAGTTGAAGCGGTTTGAGTAGCTGCTAGGCCTGGATTACTGGCACAATGGCTTCGATGCTAATGGCACTGAGTTCGTCGAAACTTCGGATAATGCGGTCGGCCTGGTGCAGGTTCTGGCCTTCGGAATGCGGGCTGACGTAGGCGATGCAGTAGATGCCGGCCGCCTTGGCGGCTGCCACGCCGTTAGCCGCGTCTTCGATGACGATGCAGGCGGTGACGGGCGTATCGGCCAGCTCGGCGGCGCGGAGGAAGATGGCCGGGTTGGGCTTGGACTCGGCGAAATCCTCGCCGCTGATGCGGTGCGTGAAATACTCGTCCAGTCCGAAGCGGTCGAACACCCGGGCAATGGTGGCTTTGGAGGCGGAGGACGCTACGACCAGCTGCACGTCGTGGCGGCGCAGGTCTTCGATGAGCACGCGCACGCCGGGCAGCAGGTCGAGGGTGGCATCTTCGTCGAAGGACTTGTTGAACAGCTCGCGCTTGCGCAGCACCATGTCTTCTACGTCTTGAGAAAGACCGTACTTCTGCTTGAGGAGTTGGAACACGTTGCGCGTCGACTTGCCCAGAAAAGTGGCGTACTCAGCGGCCGAAACGGGAATGCCCAGCTCGGCAAACTGCGTAAAAAAAGCGTCGTGGTGAATGGGCTCGGTGTCGATGATGACGCCGTCCATGTCGAAGATTACCGTACGAATCATGAATGCGGAAGCAGGGAATACTGTCGGCAAAGGTACCGGCTAGTTGCCCAGCCCTTACTCTCAGTGGAAATAATAGAAGTCCGAAAACTTTTTTGCGGTCAATGATGTATATACATCAAATGTACATACATTTGTCATATCAAAGCACCTAACCAAAGCCCCTATCATGGCTAACACCGTTCTGCATCTCGCCAACACCCGTGGCCACGCCAATCATGGCTGGCTCAATTCCTTTCACACCTTCAGCTTCGCCGGCTACAACAACCCCGAGCGCGTGCATTTCGGCGCATTGCGCGTGCTGAACGACGACACCGTATCCGGTGGCATGGGCTTCAGCAAGCACCCGCACGATAACATGGAGATTATCTCCATCCCGCTGTCCGGCGATTTGGAGCACCAGGATTCGATGGGCAACAAAACCGTCATCCGCCAGAACGACGTGCAGGTGATGAGCGCCGGCACCGGCGTGGCCCACTCCGAGAAAAACCACAACCAGCACCAGGAAGTAAAATTCCTGCAAATCTGGGTGTTCCCCAAGGAGCGCGGCATCAAGCCTAATTACGGCCAGGAAACCTTCGCCCCGGAGGCCCGCCACAACCAATTGCTGCAAGTAGTATCGCCCGCCGGCGATGGCACCAACCCGCACATCAACCAGGATGCCTGGTTCCACATCGGCAACCTCGATAAAGGCTTTACGACCGATTACGCCGTGAAAAAGGCCGGCAACGGCGTCTACGCCTTCGTGCTGGAAGGCGACGTGACCATCAACGGCCAGGCCCTGCACCGTCGCGACGGCTTCGGCATCTGGGAAACCGACAAACTGGTAATCAGCGCCGACAGCAACGCCGAGCTGCTGCTGATGGAAGTACCGATGGAATTTTAACTTTTGTTGCAGTAGTCGGTAGTGAGACGGAATGCCGAATCCCGGAATAAATCTCACTACTGACTACCCAATACCAAGTACCAACCCAACCTTATGAAACCCGCCCCCACCACCTACCCCGTCCACGAGCTCATCCGCAACCGCTGGAGCCCGCGCTCTTTCGCGGCCCAGCCCGTGGAGCAGGAGAAATTGAACCAAGTGTTTGAAGCTGCCTCCTGGGCCTTCAGCGCCATGAATTTGCAGCCCTGGCAGTACATCTATGCCCACAAGGCCGACACGGCTGCCTTCCAAAAAATCCTCGATTGTCTGGTGCCGGGTAACCAACCCTGGGCCAAAAATGCGCCCGTGCTCATCATCGCCCTGGCCCAAACGGCCAACGCCGACGGCCAGCCCAACGGCGCGGCCATGCACGACCTCGGCGCGGCCAACGCTACCCTCTTCCTCGAAGCCACCGCGCTGGGCCTGCACGGCCACCTCATGGGCGGCTTCGACCGTGAGAAAACCCGCCGCGACTTCAACCTCCCCGATAACCTGACCCCGGCCGTGATAATGGCCCTGGGCTACATCGGCGAAGCCGAGCAACTTGAAGAGCCCTACCTGAGCCGCGAGAAAGCCGCCCGCAGCCGCAAGCCGGTAGCAGAATTCGCCTTCCAGAACGAGCTGCCCGCCTAATGAAAACCCGCCTCACCCGCGCCGCCGACCGCGGCCTCAAAGACATTGGCTGGCTGAAAAGCCACCTCTCGCTCAGCTTCGGCCCCTACCCCGACCCCGAGCGTAGCGGGTTCGGCCTGCTCCGCGTGTTCAACGACGACGTGGTGCAGCCCGGCGGCGGCTTTGGCATTCACGGCCACGCCAACATGGAAATCATTTCGGTGATGCTGGCCGGCAGCATGAACCACAAGGACACCCTCGGCTATACTGAAGTGGTGCACCAGGACTGGGTGCAAATTATGAGCGCCGGCTCCGGCCTGCGCCACGAGGAGCACAACGTGGGCGATACCGACGTGAATTTCCTGCAAATCTGGATTGAGCCCAAGCTCCAGAACATCGGCCCGCGCTACCAGCGCCGCCAGTTCCCGGAAGCCCAGCGCCCCAATAAGCTCACCACCATCGTGAGCAACGAGGAAGGCCAGGCCCACTGCTGGATTAACCAGAACGCCAAGCTCTCCCTCGGCTACTATACCGAAGCCCAAACGGTGGCCTACAGCTTCAAGCCGCTGAATAAGTTGCTGTTTCTGTTCGTCATCAGCGGCTCCGTAACGGTAGCCGGCCAGGAAGTAGGCACCCGCGACAGCCTCGGCATCTGGGAAACGGACAGCGTGAGCCTCGAAGCAGCGGCCGATACCCGGTTTCTGCTCATTGAATGCCCGATTAACCATTAAAAGGTTATTTGAAACGCGTAGAGACGCATAATTGCGTCTCGTCGTTGAACGATATCCGAACGATGCGGCCGACGAGACGCAATTATGCGTCTCTACAACTGGGCTACCAACCCAATAACACAAAAAAGCTGCCCCATACCAGGGCAGCTTTTTTGTTGAATCAAGAACAAGCTAGAATCCCCTAGCCCTGAATAAAGGCCAGCAAATCGGCATTAATAGTCGCAGCCTCCGTGGCAGGCATACCGTGGGGGAAACCGGGGTACGAAATCAATTTCCCATGTTGCAGCAGCTTGATGGACTTGGCGCTGCTGATGGCAAACGGCACGATTTGGTCGTCTTCGCCGTGCAGCAGCAGCACGGGCACGGCCACGCTTTTGAGGTCCTCGGTGAAATCGGTTTCCGAGAAGGCCTTGATGCCGAGGTAGTGGGCATTGGCTCCGCCGTTCATGCCCTGCCGCCACCAGTTGTCGCGGATGCCCTGCTTTATCTGGGCTCCTTCGCGGTTGTAACCATAGAAGGGCATGGAGAAATCCTGGAAGTATTGCGCCCGGTTGGTGGCCGTGCTCTCCCGGATTTCATCAAATACCGACATGGGCACGCCGTCGGGGTTAGTGGGGGTTTGCGCCATCAGGGGCGGCACGGCGCTGATGAGCACCGCCTTGGCCACGCGGCCCTTCGCCGCCCGGGCGGCGTAGCGGATGGCTACCCCTCCGCCCGTAGAATGACCGATGTGCACGGCATCCTTCAGGTCGAGGTGGTCGACCAGTTCGATGATATCGGCCACGTAGGTGTCCATGTCGTGGCCGGTTGAGCTTTGCCCCGAGCGGCCGTGCCCGCGGCGGTCGGCCGCGATAACCCGGTAGCCCTTATTCAGGAAAAACATCAGCTGGGAATCCCAGTCGTCGCTCGACAGCGGCCACCCGTGGTGAAACACCAGCGGCTGGCCCGTGCCCCAGTCCTTGTAATAGATTTCGGTTCCGTCTTTTACCGTGATTGTTGCCATAAGTACGTTGCAGTAAATAAGGTGAGAAAAGGCGTCAGGGCACCGGCGTTGTGGTATGCCGCCCGGCAGCCCTGCCTTGTAAAGCTAACCGCCAGGCGCCAGAATATAATGTTTCCTAAATATTATCTATTTCCTCAACAGCATCCGCCGAGGTGAGCCGGCTCCCCGCGCCTACCGGCCGCAGCCCACACCCGCAACACCAAAAACGCGCCGCTGCTCCGGTTACGGGAGCGGCGGCGCGTTTCACGTTTCTGGGGCTTCTGATTCGCTAAGCGCTGGCCGGAACACAACGCGCCTTCGCAACATCCGCCCCGGCCTCTATCCACGCTACGCAAGCGTCAATATCATCCTTCGGATTCACCCACGCCACCGGATGTGGCACTTTCAGCACCTTCTTGTGCTCGCTGAAAAGGTCGAAAACATTCGTTTCCATCGACAACACGACTTTGTCAGTCGTCAGCGCATTTTCCAGCAAATGCAGGTCCTTCAATATCTCCTGTCGCACCGCTTCGGTACATGCTATTTTTTTGGCCCGGGCTGCTAATCCACTATCCGGCTCTGGTGCCAGAATGTGCCAGAGCTTTTTTGCCTTCATGCGAACCAGCCACCGCTTAGAATAACCCGACTGATGCTTTTGCCACTCCATGAACTGCGTAGCCGATAGCACAACATAGTGCTGTCCGTCAAACATCGTTTCCATCACCCGTCGGCAGGCATCCGAAACCGGATGCAGGCTTTCGCTAGCTGAACGTGCCACATTGGTATCCACCACGAGGCGGCGCGAAGTAGTTGGCAGCCGCATTATTTCACCGCGTTGCCAAAGTGCCGCATCCCTACCGCCGTCAGGTACGCATCCTGCGCCTTCAACTCCACATCCCCGAAATCCTCCGGCCACTCCCCATACGCCCCGTCCTCGTCGGGTTGCACATAATCTACCGTCGTCGCCCCCTTGGCATCCCGCGCAAACCAGTGCAGTGCCACGTCGGTATTCTTGATTTTATCTTGTGCAATTAGCGTTTGCACCGTCAGCAGCAACAAGCTACTGTGCGTTTCCACTATAACGCGCACGCCCCGGTTGGCAGCCTCGGCCAGCAGCTCCGCCATTGCTACTTGCGCCCGGGGGTGCAAATGCAGCTCCGGCTGCTCCACGTACACTATCTGCCCCTCCTGCGCCGCGATGAGAGCAACCAGTATCGGCAGCACCTGCGATACGCCGATACCCACATCGGCAATGTTCACCATGTCGGCTTTGCGAGGCTTGCCCTTGCTGCCGGCGGGCAGGCGGCTCACGCTTAGCTCTACTTCGTTGGCGTTTTTCACTTTCGCCGTGACGGAATCGGTGAGGCCGAGGCGGCGCAGGTAGTCGTTGAGTTTCGCTAGTTTCTCAGTGTCTTGTTGCTGCTGCCACTGGCTGACGGTGCCGGCAGCATAAAGGTCGAAGGTGCCTTTTATTTGCTCTTTGAAGAAAGTAGCTGCATAACTGCGCTGTGGCGCGCCACGCAAACCTGGTATATGCATGAGCGAAGCAAGACTTGTTTCTAAATACGCTCCGCTGCTGGTCGTTCGCTTTTTATCGTCCTTGCCGATGTAATGAAGTTCTAAAAAACCATTGTGATATTCCGTCCACAAAGATTTAATGGGCTCTCCTTCGTATTCATTTATTGCTGCTAGAAGGATATTTGGCATATCCTCTTCGGTGAATTCAGGCTCAATTCTTACTCTGTAATTTTCGTCATTTTCAGATACTGTTTGCTGCGAAATGAGACGGAAATTTGTGCCGTCTTTACTATATGCGAATTCAATAGAAATTGGAATATTAGAGTTGACCATTTTATTGAAGCCTACTGACGTTAAAACAAACGGGCTTTCGGAATTAGAACCAATCTTACTTACCAATTCCGCCGCCGTTTCCGCCTGCACGTGCGCCCCACTCAGCACCAGCGCCCCGGCCGGCTGATACGGCGCTTCCATCGTCTGCTTAATCAACAGCAGCGGCTGCATGATGCTCGATTTCCCCGAGCTATTCGTGCCCGTCAGCAGCGTCAGCGGCCGCACGTGTAGCGTGGCATCCACCAACGACTTATACCCCTGTACCCGGATTTCCTCGATGAGCATGTACGGCGGGCGGTTAGCCGGCGCGGGTGCCGGCGCAGAAATTGTTTTTTTAGCCATAGCGGCAAAGTAAGCCCCTGCCGTGCAGATTCAGGCCCACTTGCCCGCCGGCGGGAATAGGTACGGGGCCCCCATTCCCTGATAATCCCAACAATTTTTCCTACCTAGCGCCACGCTTTCCCTACCTCCCGCCCCAGCGCTCCTACCTGCCGCCGCGCCTTTCCTACCTTCCGCCTCAACCTTTCTACCTCCCGCCCCGCCTTTCCGGCCTTCGGCCCCGGCTCTCCTACCTCCCGCCCCACGTCTCCGACGTCCCGCCCCGGGCTTCCGAATCAAGGATTCGGAGAGCCGAACCCCCGCCCCGCCTTTCCTCCCCCCGGCCGCGCCTTTCCGCGCTCCGCCCCCTGCTGCGTCTCCCATTTTTTTCATTGTTTTCTTCCCCAAACACATGCTCACCGCCAAGCAGGACAACCGCCTCAGCGCCGCCGAAACCCTCTCTGCCGCCCTCAAAACTGACCCCAGCCCCTATGCCAATGACAAGGCGCTGCAAACCGTAGCTCAGCGCCTCGACGAAATCATTGCTGACATGCAGCCCCTGCGCACCGCCACCCAGCGCACGGCCAATGCCGGAGCCCCCGCCGGCGGCAAGTCCGACAAGGAAACCGCCCGCGAAACCCTCGCCATCGTTACCGCCGAAATCGCCGGCGATGTCTTCGCCTACGCTTCTGAAAAGAAGCTCCCCGCCCTGCAAGCCCTCGCCGACTACAACGAAACCGGCATGCTCAAGCTGCGCGGCTCCCGCCTCTCCGACGTCGCCACCGCCCTGCTCGCCGAGCTGCCCAACCACAAAACCGTGCTCGAAGACGAATACGGCATCGACAAAGCCCGCATCAAGGAATTAGCCGAAGCCATCGCCGCCTTCAACGGCCTGAAAACCGCCCCCCGCCAGGCCCAGGTCGACGGCAAGGCCACCCGCGTGAGCCTCCGCGCCGAGTTTGCCGAGCTCGGCACCCTGCTCAAAGACCGTTTCCAGCGCCTCATGCGCAAATACAAGCGCCGCGATGCCGACTTCTACAACCGCGTCATGGATGCCCGCGCCGTGGTCGACCGCCCCGGCTCGGCCGGCCGCGCCGATGCGGCCCCGCCCAAAGCCTAGGCTGCCCCATCACCCGCTTGTTTCAAAGCCCGCTGCCCCGCAGCGGGCTTTTTCCATGAACAACCGCCACCCTCCCTACGTACTCCGCCCTCACTCCTTTCCCGCCCAAACATCATGGCCGAAACCACCCTCAAAGCCGTCGCCGCCAAAATGGCGAAGCTCGACATCGCCCTGCTCACCACCCACACCAGCCGCGGCCACCTCAGCACCCGCCCCATGAGCAACAACGGCGATGTGGAATACGACGGCAATTCCTACTATTTCACCTACGAAGGCTCCCGCACCGTCGCCGACATCACCGAAAACCCGCACGTCAGCCTCGGCTTCTCCGGCCCCGATTGGCTTTATGTATCCGTAGTGGGCACCGCCACCCTCATCCGCCAAAAAGCCACGCTCGAAAAGCACTGGCTGCCCGAGCTCAAGCGCTGGTTCAAAGACGGGATTGATACCCCCGGCATCGTGCTCATCCGCGTGCAGGCCAAGCGCATCAAGTTCTGGCACGGCGAACAGGATGGCGAAGTGACGCTGTAGCCGTCAGGAATTGTAGAGCGTCAGTCAGGCAAAAAGGCCGTCATGCTGAGCGCAGTCGAAGCATCTCTACCGCGTAACTAATCCAATCGAAAGGGTTTACTATTGCGGTAGAGATGCTTCGGCTCCGCTCAGCATGACGTTCTATAACGGGGTTCTCCCAACTCCTACCCTCCTAACCATCCCACCCTCCTACCCAAAAATCATGAAACACCTCGTCGTCCTTACCGGTGCCGGCGTCTCGGCCGAGTCCGGCATCCGCACCTTCCGCGACACCAACGGCCTCTGGGAAGAGCACCGCGTCGAAGACGTAGCCTCCCCCGAAGGCTTCGCCCGCAATCCCGCCCTGGTGCTTGATTTCTACAACCAGCGCCGCGCCCAGGCCCGCACCGTACAGCCCAACGCCGCCCACCTGGCCCTGGCCGGCTTCGAGGAAGAGCCCAACTGGCGCGTCAGCATCATCACCCAAAACGTGGACGACCTGCACGAACGCGCCGGCTCCACCGACGTGCTGCACCTGCACGGCATGCTCAACCAGATGCGCTCCGTAGCCGATGAAATCACCGTCTACGACTGCCCCGGCGACATCAACCTCGGCGACCTTGCCCCCGACGGCCACCAGCTCCGCCCCCACATCGTCTGGTTCGGCGAGATGGTGCCCGCCATCGAAGAAGCCGCCGAAACCGTCACTACCGCCGATGCCCTTCTAATAGTCGGCACCTCCCTGCAAGTGTACCCGGCGGCCGGCCTGCTCCACTACGCCCCCGCCACCTGCCCCGTCTTCGTCATCGACCCGCACCAGCCCGAGGCCGGCCGCCGCGGCGTACGCTACGTGGCCGAGGCGGCCAGTACGGGCGTGCCCAAGGTGCTGAAGGAGCTGGCAGGGGAAGGGTGATTAGAATCTATTTGTCATCCTGAGCACAGCGAAGGACCTTATCGCCGCTGAACAGCTTGCAGTAATTTCTATCGACAGCGAGCGTGATAAGGTCCTTCGCTCCGCTCAGGATGACAGATAGACCATACGTCACCCGTCATTCCATTATCGAAAAATTTCATCCACCGAATACCTTCTCTTTTCTACCTTAGCGCCATGTACAGACTCGTCACCAAATACCAGCTGTTCGGCCTACGCAACGAACACGACGCCGCCCACCAGCACAATCACATGATGCTTAGGCCAGTTGCGGGAGCCCCCGAAGCCTTCAATACCGAACAAGCCGCCTTCGACTGGGCCCTGAGCAACCACGAAGACCTGCGCCACCACCCCGAATTTGTGGTCCTGCCCGTGCACCACATGGTGATGGCCGACCCAATGGACGTGTAAGCCCGCCCTATGTCCACCCCGCCCACCCGCGGCTTCTGGCGCGAATTCTGGCCCAAAGCCCTTATCATCGTGGGCATCGTCGTGGTGCTGTGGCTGCTTGAGCGCGCCGGCATTATTCGCCGCTGGTAATCCAATACTCCCTTTTCGCGCTGGTCCGCCTGCCCCCGGTAGGCGGACCAGTCGCGTTTTTCCCTGCCCACTTTTCATGGCTTCCGCATTTGGCCACGCCGCCCTGGGGGCCACCCTGGGCAAGCTCCTGCTCCCAGACCATCGGCACTGGCCCTACTGGGTGGCCGCCGCCCTCTGCGCCGCCCTGCCCGATGTGGATTCGATAGGCTACCGCCTGGGCGTGCCTTACGACAGCCTCTGGGGCCATCGGGGGCTGACGCACTCACTGCTGGCCGCCATTGTAGTAGCTGCCATAGGCACTTTGCTGGCCCAGTTGGCCCGCCCCGGCCAGCGGCCACCCGCCGCGCGACTGGCGCTGCTGCTGTTCCTGGCCACCGCCTCGCACGGCGTGCTCGATGCCCTTACCACCGGCGGCCTGGGTGTGGCATTCTTCAGCCCCTGGCACCTGGAGCGCTACTTCTTCCCCTTCCGGCCCATCAAAGTATCACCCCTGAGCATCCGGGGCTTCTTCGGAGCCAGGGGGCTGCGAGTGCTGGCCAGTGAAGCCCTATGGGTGGGCCTGCCGTGCCTGCTGTTGCTGGGCTGGCAGAGGCTATGGGTTGGTCGGAGCGAGGAAAAACTGGTGCAGCGCTAGTCCGCTAGGTCAATGAGCTACCCTATCAGCGGCGTATCGGCCCATAGCCCCAGCGGGGCGGCATATCGGTAGAAACGACAGCTGCTAAAATTTCAAAAGCCCCAGCGGGGCGACACTCGTTCGACGAATGTCGCCCCGCTGGGGCTTTAACGTCAATTCTATAGGACTTACTACCGATATGCCGCCCCGCTGGGGCTGGCCCGACATGCCGCAACTTAGTTAAATTGAATACTGGTACCCTATTCCCCCAGCCACTGCCGGGCATAGGCGGCAAACTCTGCTTCATTAAACGCAGCCGCCACTATTCCAACGTAGCCATCGGGCCGCACGAGGTACACGGTGCCCGGCGTTTCGGCAGCGGCGGGAGCAACTTCTGTGACGGCCAATGAATGCGCTGCCGCCCACGCCCGCGCCGCCGGCACCGGGCCCACATGCAGCAGATGCCAGCCCACGGGCCGCAACGCCTCGTAGCGCCCGGCGGCCCAGGGCAGCCGCTGGCCGCCCGCCACGCTGCCTGCCCGCCCCTGGCTCAAAGGCGAATGCGGGTACTTAATGCCAATCTGGGAGATGGTGCGAAACATCAGCCGGCGGATGGCGGGCACACGCACGGCCAGCGGCAGCAGCAGCGGGGCCACCCAGCTGCGCACGAAGCTGGCCCACGCCGTGGCCCGCGTGGCCCCGGTGAAGGCGCGGTCGGTAGTAGCCACCAGCTGCCGGGCAAAGGGAATGCGCTCCGCCTCGTAGGTATCGAGCAGGGCCTCGGGGGCGGCGTGTTGCAGCATGGCAGCGATTTTCCAGCCCAGGTTCACGGCATCGCCGAGGCCGGTGTTCATGCCCTGCCCGCCGGCTGGGCTGTGGATGTGGCCCGCATCACCTACCAGAAATGCCCGACCCTGCCGGAAATGGTCGGCCACCCGGTGATGCACCCGATAGGTGGCAAACCAGCTCACCGACTGCACCCGGACGTGCTCGGCCGCCTCCAGTCCCGGCTGCACGGCGGCGAAGCTGGCGGCTTCCGCGGCCAGCCCATCCGGCAGCAGGCCGATGACGCGCATCCGCCCCTGCGGCATCGGGAAGAAGGCATTGAAGGTGCGCGGGGCCAGCGACACTTCCAGCAGTCGCCCCAGCCGGGCATCCACGTCCAAGCCCTCGGTTACGGTATCGGCCACGAAAAAAACCTGCTCATACGTCCCGCCCGGAAAGCCGATGCCCAGCGCGTGCCGCACGGCGGAGTGCGCCCCATCGCAGCCCGCTACGTATGCGGCAGCCACCGTTTCGGGCGGCTGGCCGGGGGCTTGCAGCGTGGCGGTGGCTCCGGCCGCGTCCTGCGTGAGACCGGTGAGGCTAGTGTTCCATTCCACGGCCACGCCGTGGGTGGCCAGCGCCTCGCGCAGCAGCCGTTCGGTCTGGTCCTGCGAGATGGTCAGGGCAAAGGGAAACGGGCTCAGCCCCTCACCGATGCGGCCCAATGGCAGCTTGGCCGCCACGCGACCTTTCCGGCGCAGGGCCACGCCACGCACCATTTCGCCCTGAGCCACGAATGTATCGGCCAGCCCGTGCCGGTCGAGCAGCTCCAGAGTGCGGGCGTGCATGACCAGGGCCCGGCTCAGGGGCGACGGGCCGGGCAGCGGGTCGATAATGCGGGGCCGCACGCCGTGGCGGCACAGTTCCAGCGCCAGCATCAACCCCGAGGGGCCGGCCCCGGCAATCAGCACGTTAGCAGCAGTTGAATTCATCGGCGAAGGCGGCCCGTTGGGCGGTAAATATAGGCGAATGTGTCTTTCAAGCCGCTGGAAATAACCGCACCCTACTCCTCTGCCGTAGAAGAAGGCTATATCTTCTTCGCTTATGCCTTTTCGCTACGTTCGCGCCCTCTTTGCGGGGCTACTTCTTACTGCTTCGGTTCCCGGTTTTGCCCAGGCCCCGGCCCACACCGTTTTCCTGCTGGGCAACACCGCCCAGGCCGAGCTGCCCACCGCCCGCCTCAAGCTACTACGTGCTACGCTGGAGCAGCAAACCGGTCCTTTCACCGTGGTGCACCTCGGCGATATCGTGGGTAATACCGGCCTGGTGGCCAAAAGCGACACCGCCCTGGCCCAAGCCGAGCGCGACCGCGCCGACCAGCTCATTGCCCTGGTAAAGGACTTACCGCAGGGCAAAATCTACTTCCTGCCCGGCGATAAGGACTGGGCTAACTCCGGCCCCGCCGGCCTCAAAGCCGTGCGCCGCCTCGAAAAATACATCGAGCAGCAGCTGCCCGGCCAGAATGCCTTCATCCCCACCAACGGCTGCCCCGGTCCCGAAGTGGTGGACGTGGCCCCGCTGGTGCGCCTCGTGGCCATCAATACCCCATGGTTCACTCATCCCTTCGACCGCCCCGAAGCACCCGACACTGACTGTAAGACTCTCACCAAGGAGGAATTCCGCGAGCAGCTGCAGGACCTGATTGACGAAACCAAGAACAAGAACGTGCTGCTGCTGGGCCACCACCCGGTGGTTACCAACGGCGTGTATGGCGGCCACGAGCCGCTTTCGCGCCACCTCAGCCCGCCGGTGTTCGGCACCATCTACGCGGCCTACCGCCAGAACGTGGGCACCCCGCGCGACCTCGCCAACCCGCGCTACCAGGAGTTGAAAAAAGAGCTGCTGAACACGCTGCAAAGCAACCCCGGCGTGATTTACGCCGCCGCCCACGACTTTAGCCTGCAAATCACGCCCTTTCAGGGCAACTACCACGTGGTGAGCGGCAGCTTTGCCGAGAGTGAGCATGTGGGGGCCAAAGGCCAGTCGCTTTACAGCAAAAGTGAGGAAGGCTATACTACACTCGAATACTTCGCCGATGGCACCGTGAAGACGCACGTTTTCACCTTCGATGACAAAGGCCAGGCGGCCAAAGACGCTTACTCCGCCACCCTCTTTCGCTCAGGCTGCGCCGAGGGTGGCGACCAGAAAGCCCCCGCCAACCCGTTCATCACCAACTGCCCCGGCGCTACCAAAACCGTAGCTGAAGCCAAACCCGACGCGCCTTTCCAGGCCACGACCACCGTGGTGCCCGGCCCGGAATACAAGCCCACCGGCAGCCGTAATTTCTTCATCGGCAAAATCTACCGTTCGTCGTGGCTGCAACCCGTCACGGTGAAAACGCTGGATTTGAGCGCCGAAAAAGGCGGTCTGCGCCCCACCGGCAAGGGCGGCGGACGCCAGACCACTTCCCTCAAGCTCATTGCGGCCGACAGTGCGGAATACGTTTTCCGCTCCGTGGACAAGGACGTGACCAAGATTCTGCCGCCCGAGCTGCGCAACTCCATTGCCTCGGATGTGCTGCGCGACGTAACGGCCACGGCCAACCCGTACAGCAACCTGCCCATCAGCTATATGCTGGACCAGACGGACATTCTGCACGCCCGTCCGCGCCTGTTCCGCCTGCCCGACAACCAGCAACTCGGCCCCTACCGCGCCGAATATGCCAATCTGCTCGGCACCCTCGAAGACTCGCCAAAAGACCCCAAGCCCAACCTGCCCGGCTTCGGCGGCTCCGATGAGGTAACGCGCAGCTTCGGCCTGTTTCGCAAGCTCTACAAGGACCACGACAACAAGGTGGACGAGCCCGCTCTGGCCCGCGCCCGCGCCTTCGACATGCTGGTGGCCGATTTCGGCAAGCACGAGGACAACTGGAAATGGGCCGGCTACAAGCAGAAGGACGGCGGCACGCTCTACCGCCCCATCCCGCGCGACCGCGACCAGAGCTTCACCCTCTGGAATGGCTTCCTCACCTACCTCGCCAACCGCGAGTGGGCCGTGCCCAGCATCGAAGGTTTTGAAACCAAGTTTCAGGACATGAAAAGCCTGAACTGGCCCGCCCGCCACCTCGACAGGTTCCTGCTCCAGGACCTCACCCGCGAGCAGTGGCAGGAAGCCGCTAAATATCTACAAGCCAAAATCACGCCTGCCGTTATCGACGGGGCCACGGCCCAACTCCCGGCCGAAATCCAGTCCTTGTCGGCGCAGGATATCAACCGCAAGCTAAAGGCCCGTATTCAGGAATTGCCTAAGGCTATCGATGAATACTACCTCCTACTGGCCCGCCGCGTCGACGTGGTTGGCTCCAACAAGGGCGAAGTTTTCCAGGTGAACCGGCTGCCCGGCGGCCAGGTGCGCGTGCAGATGTTTGACCGCGCTGGCGACACCGAAAACCCCAAAGGCGCGGCTCTGTTCGACCGCACCTTCAACCCCAACGAAACGCAGGAAGTTTGCCTCTACGGCCTCGGCGGCAAGGACGTATTCACTGTGACGGGCGACGGTGGCAAGCACAGCATTCTAGTGCGCGTGATTGGCGGCGACGGCAAGGATAAAATTGCCGACAACTCCACCGCCAGCGGTCTGCGCCGCCTCACCAAAGTCTACGACTTGCCCGATACCGAATTACAGCTTGGCTCGGAATCGGACAACCGCACCAGCACACGCCCCGGCGTGAATGAATACGACCGGGAGCAGTTCGAATTCAACAGCTACCGGCCCAGCATCGGCCTGTTCTACAACGCCAACGACGGATTCGGTGCCAGCGCGGGCATCACCTTCCTGCGCCAGGGCTTCCGCAAGCCGGGGTATAAGAATATGTACTCGTTCGATGTGCAGGGCAGTATCAACGGCTTGTTCCAGCTCACGGCCAGCACGCGGCACCGCTATGCCATTGGCAAAGTTGACGTGGGAGCCACGGCCAGCTACGGCAGCTACTTCCCCTTCTACCGCTTCTTCGGGCTGGGCAACAACACCGGCTTCGACCAGACGCTGTACGACAACAAATTCTACAACGCCCGCTACCAGGGCTACACCGTGAATGCCTTCCTGGAGCGCACCTTCCTCCAGCGCAGCGTTATCCGCGTCGGCCCCACGTATGAGAATTATACCAGCAGCTTTGGCGACAATACCTACCTCGGCACCATCAACACCCGCCCGGCCGACGTGCGGCCCAACACCAGCCAGCAGAGCTTAGTTGGCCTGAACGGCGTGTTCGACCTCGACCTGCGCAACCGTCCCGGCTTCGCCCAGCGTGGCGTCCGCATCCGCGTGCAACACGACAGCTACTACCAGCTCACCAGCACCAAAAGCAACTTCGGACTCACTCAAGGTTTCGCCGAATACTACGGCACGGCCAAAATCGGCATCCCCGTCACCCTCGTGCTGAAAGGAGGCGGCGCCAAAAACTACGGCCCCGACAACGACATTCCCTTCTACAAATTTGCCAGCCTGGGCCAGAACGAAGGCCTGCGCGGCTACTACCGCAACCGCTTCAGCGGCGATGCCAGCCTCTACTACAACACAGAATTGCGCCTCGCCCTCGGCCAGGTCAAAAATGGTTTCCTGCCCTTCTACTACGGCGTATTTGGCTTCTACGACCAGGGCCGCGTGTACTACCAGGGTGCTTCGCCAAGCGGCTGGCACTCGGGCTACGGTGCGGGCTTCTACATCGCCCCGGTGGTCGAAACGCTGGCCTTCGCCGTATCCTATCAGAAGTCGGTGGAAAGCTCGCTCATTCAGTTCGGGCTGGGTTTCCGGTTGGATAAGTAATTAAACAAGTAGTAGGTGCGGGGCTTGCCCCCGCCCGTCGCTGAACGACTGTTGTTCAACGACGGGCGGGGGCAAGCCCCGCACCCTACTTCACGAACCGACCTCTCTAACGGCCTCAATTGCCGCAACGTCGACCCGTACCGGCCATTGGCCGAATGCCGTGCCGCCCGATGTAACCTTCGGCTACCTTCGAGGTCTATGCCAAAACAGCCGGCCGAAACCAGTCCGGCCCTTTTCGGTTACCCTCCTATGTTATCTTGGCTCCGCGCCTCTTTTCTACGGCAAAAACGCGCCGTGGCCGCCGGGCCGCTACTCATCCTGGGCATTGCGCTTACCGCGCACGGCCAAGACGCGCCACCCCTCCCGGCCTCCGCCGATATCGTGGACGTGGCCCGACTGGCCTTCCCGCGCCTGCCCGCCCACGATTCGCTTTCTCTACAACACGGCCAGAAGGCCCTACTGGTGGTGCCCGTACTCGGCTACACCCAGCAAACCGGTGGCATCGCACAGCTGGCGTTCAGCCTAGCCTTCGCTCGCCCGGCAGCCAACGTCTCAACCGTGCTGGCCGGGGCGGCCTACACCGCCAACGACCAGCTCATCATCACGGCCACCTCCTCCATCTGGCTGCCCGATAACCGCTGGTATTTCGTGGGCGACTGGCGGCTGATGCGCTATCCCCAAAGCACCTACGGCCTGGGCATGTACACCAGCACCACCGACCGCGTGGTGAGCATGAACTACGACTACCTGCGCATCTACGAAAGCGCCCTCCGACGCGTGGCCCCGGCCTGGTACGCGGGCCTGGGCTATCAGCTCGACTACCATTGGGACATCGTGAGCCGTAACAGCTTCCGCGAGGTGAGCCGGATTTCGCGCTACCGCTACGGGATTGAGGGCACATCGGTGTCGTCGGGGCCGGTTTTGTCGATTTTGCACGACAGTCGCGCCAATGCCATCAACCCGCAAGGCGGCGAATATCTCAGCACCCAACTGCGCACCAATCTGAAGTCTTTCGGCAGCACCACCGCCTCCGAAATGCTGCTTATCGACGCCCGCACCTACCTGCACCCCTCGCCGCGCTCAGCCAATATCCTGGCTTTCTGGTCCTACAACGCCGTCACCATCGCCGGCAATCCGCCCTTCCTCGACCTGCCCAGCACCGGCTGGGACACGTACAGCAACACCGGCCGCGGTTTCATCCAGGGCCGGTTTCGGGGCGATGACCTGCTCTACGGCGAGGTCGAATACCGTTACGGCATCAGCCGCAACCACCTGCTGGGTGGCGTGGTGTTCGCCAATGCTCAAAGCGTGACCGAGCAGGAAAGCCGGCGCTTCGAAAAAATAGTACCCGCCGCCGGGGCCGGCCTGCGCGTCCGCCTCAACAAGGTTTCCAACACCAATCTGGCCATCGACTACGGCTTCGGAGCCGACGGCTCCAATGGCCTTTCGCTAAACCTGGGTGAGGTTTTTTGAGTAAGCAAGGATTCAGCCCGCCCGCCTGCCGGGCAACCAAAATCGATGCCCAAAGCCCCGCCCGGCGGCTTACCTTTGGGTTTTATTTATCCCCCGCTCCTGCATGAATTTCCCCCTTCGCAAGCTCGCCGCCATTGATATTGGGTCCAACGCCGTTCGTTGTCAGATATCGGCTGTGCTGTATTACGAAGGCCGTTACCGCCTCAAGCGCGTCGAATACGTGCGCTTCCCCATGCGGCTGGGCGAGGACGTGTTTGCCAGCGGCGAGATTTCGCCCGCCAAGGAGGAAAAATTCGTCAAATTCCTGCACTCCCTGCGCCTGCTGATGGAAGTGCACGACGTGGCCCACTACCTCGTGTGCGCCACCTCGGCCATGCGCTCGGCCGCCAATGGCGCGGCCATTGCCGCCCGCGTGCGTCAGGAACTGGGCATGGAAATCAAGGTAATCGACGGTCAGGACGAAGCCTTCTACATCAACCGCGTCATCGAGCACGTGCTGGAAGACAAGCGCCACTACCTACACATCGACGTAGGCGGCGGCAGCACCGAGTTCAACATCTACCACGACCGCCGCAAGGTGGCCGCGCAGTCGTTCGAAATCGGTTCCATCCGCCGCATGCAGCAGGAAGAAAGCGGCGAAGTCGGCACCGAAGCCCAGGCCGAGCTCTGGGCCCGCATGGAAGCCTGGGTACGCCACAACGCCCGCCAATACCACGTCACCCGCGCCATCGGCACGGGCGGCAACATCAACAAAATCTACAGCCTCACCTCCTCGGCCCCCGACAAGCACATCACCCGCCGCGCCATCGAAACCACGCTCAAGCGCCTCTCCGGCCTCAGCATGACCGAGCGCGTGAACGTGGCCATGCTCAACCCCGACCGCGCCGACGTCATCATCCCCGCTGGCCACATCTACCTCTCGGCCATGCAGTGGGCCAACGTCACCACCATGGTCGTGCCCGATATCGGCCTGAAAGACGGCATGCTCCAAGCCCTGTTCGAAGAGTTTTTCGACGAGTTAAGCCCCGAAGGCGGCCACCCCGCCATCCTCCCCGTTCCCGACGTGCAGAACCAGCCCGCCGAAATGGAGTAAGGCTAAGGTCATCATTGCGTGAGTGAAGTGCCCACCTGTCATTGCGAGCGAAGCGCGGCAATCCGTCCTCTCAGTGCGACTAGCCCTGAGATATGACAAAGCTTTTTTTGCCAACAGAAAGCCCCAATACTGCGAAGTATCGGGGCTTTCTGGTAAAAGAGAATGTCTGGTTTTTACAGGACGGATTGCCGCGCTTCGCTCGCAATGACAAACGGCTCAGTCCGCCTACACCTGCGCCGCTCCCACTGCCGCTTCGTCAATGTGCCCCACGGGCGTGGCATCGTCCTCGCACACGTCGTCGGGTTCCCCGCCTTCGCCGAAGGAATCATCCTGCGTATTGGCTTCCACAGACTCCAATGCGGTGAGCGCGGCGGCAGCTTCCGACGCTTCCAGAGCAGCCGCCACATCGGCGCGGCGCTGAGCCTGCACGCCCAGCAGGGCTAGCAGGCCTTCAGCCGTGGCAGTGGCCAGTTGCGCCTCATCACGCTTGAAGAAGTCCTTGTGCACATTCACCACCGGCTCGCCGGGAGCCGGGTGCTGCCGGATATAGGCCCCATCCTCCCGCATCACGTAGCTATTCTGGTTGTCCATCATATTCATCATCAGGATATTGATGGCCTCCCGCTTGAGCTGCGGATTCACAATCAGGAACAGCGCCTCAATGCGGCGGTCAAACGAGCGCACCATGATATCGGCCGAGCCAGCATACACCTTGGCATCGCCGCCATTGTGGAAGTAAAACAGCCGCGTGTGCTCCAGATACTCGCCCACGATGCTGCGCACCTCAATGTTCTCGCTCAGGCCCGGCCGCCCCGGCCGCAGGCAGCAAATACCGCGCACGATGAAGCGAATAGGCACGCCTGCCTTCGCCGCCCGATAAAACTCATCAATAATCTCCTTGTCTTCCAGCGAGTTCATCTTCATCACGATGCCACTGGGCAGTCCTTTTTTGGCGTGCTTGACTTCCTCCCGAATGAGGTGAATGAGCTGTTGCCGCATGTCTTTCGGCGCGGTGATGAGGTACTCGTAATCGTCAGGCTGCGAGTGCCCGGTGATTACGTTGAAGAATTCCGACACATCGTGACCATACACGTCGTTGGTTGTCAGCAAACTAACATCAGTGTAGAGACGCGAAGTCTGCTCATTATAGTTGCCCGAACCGATGTGCACGTAGCGCGTCACCTTCTCGCCCTCCTTACGGATAATCATGAGCAACTTGGTGTGCGTCTTGTACTTGCTCACCCCATAAATCACGAAGCAGCCCGCCTTTTCCAGCCGTGCGCCCTCGCGGATATTCTTCTCCTCGTCAAAGCGCGCCTTCACCTCAAACAGCACCGAAACGTGCTTGCCGTTCTCGGCCGCCTTCAGCAGCGCGGCCGATACGCGCGAGTCATCGGCCAGGCGGTAGATAGTCTGCTTGATGCCCAGCACGTGCGGGTCCACGGCCGCCTGCTCCAGCAGCCGCACCATCGGCTCGATGCTGTTGTAGGGATGGTGCAGCAGCACATCGTGGTGCTTGAGGTATTCAAACAGGTTTTCGTCGGCCCCTTCGGGCAGGCTCAGCGGCTGCACCGAAGCCGGCGTCTTGGCGGCGCGGCCCCGGAAATTGGGGTGGCGCACAATCTGCCAAAGGCCTTTCAAGTCAATCAGCGAGTTGATAACGAATACGTTGCCGTTATCAATGTTCCACCGCTCGCGCAGCACGTTCATCAGCACGGGCGAGGCGTTCGGCTCCACCTCCACGCGCACCACGCGGCCGCGCTTGCGGGTTTTCAGGCCCACCTGAATTTCCTTGATAAAGTCATTATCAATATCATCCGACTCTTCCAGCGTGAAATCCCCGTTGCGGGTGATGCGGAACAGGTCGGCCGATACAATTTCCACGTTGCGGAACAGGCGCGGCAGAAACTCACGCACCACTTCCTCAATGGGCACAAAAATGACTTTGTCCTTGCGCGTAAGTTCAAAAAACCGCGTCAGGTTCTGCGGAATCTGCACAAAGGTGAGACGCTCCTGCCCTTTCTCGGCCTCGCCATCCAGGCCCACCGCAATGCCGTTGCCAATGCGCGTGACCACCCCAAAGATGAGCATCTGGTTCATCATCAGCGGGAAGCCATGGTACGAGTCGTACACCATCGGCGTGAGCAGCGGAAACACGGTGTTCTTGAAGTAGCCGTCAGCTTTCTTCACTTCCAACTCCGTTAGGTCGCTCATCTTGAGAATATTGAAACCGTTCTTTTCAAAGTTCGGCTTCAGCTCATTCAGGTACGTCAGGCTCTGGTCGTTCACGAAACGATGCGCGAAATCCAACAGCTTGCGCCGAAACGGCAGCTCACGCAGGCCCGAGTAGTCAATCCGCTCCTTGCCGTAATCAAGGTAATTATACAGCGAACCCACGCGAATCATGAAAAATTCGTCCAGGTTCGAGCTGGTGATGGCCAGAAACTTAAGCTTATCAAATAGGCCCCGGCTGGCGTCCTGCACCTGGTCGAGCACGCGGTAGTTGAACCGTAGCCAGCTCAAATCGCGGCTGATGTATTTGCTTTTGCGGATAAGGTCGGCGGACTTGAAGAGCTTCATAATGGATAAGGATGACAGGGCAAAATACGTGAAATATGCCCCGGGAATAACACTCTACGCGGAAATAATAGCGGTGGCTTCAATCTCGACCAACAATCGCGGGTCAATCAGTGCCTTAACTTCCAGCATGGACGCCGCCGGCCGGATTGTCGCAAAAACTTCGCCGTGCGCCCGCCCCACTTCTTCCCATTGCGAGATGTCGGTCACGAACATTCGCGTACGCACTACATCCTCAAACGATGCACCGGCTGCATTAAGTGCCGCCCCAATTTTCTCCAGCACGCGCTTGGTTTGGGAATAGGCATCGGTGCCAGTTACGGTGTCGCCATCTTGGGCCGTGGTGCCGGCCACTTCTACCACATTGCCTACCCGCACGGCCCGGGAATAACCTACCACGGCCTCCCACGGCGCACCGGAAGAAATTAATTGTCGCATCGATTAGAATGGAAGAGTTACCAAAAGAAAAGGCCCACTTTGCAGCGGGCCTTTCCATTGAGTTGGAAGTTAAACGTCGAGTTTCGCGTACTTGGCGTTGCGCTCGATGAAATCCCGTCGCGGGGCCACTTCATCACCCATCAGCATCGAGAACAGGTGGTCGGCCTCAGCGGCCGATTCTACCGTTACCTGTTTCAGGGTACGGGTCATGGGCTGCATAGTGGTGGTCCAGAGCTGCTCGGCGTTCATCTCGCCCAAGCCTTTGTAGCGCTGCACGTTCACCGTTTCGGGCTTGCCGCGGCCGAGGTCTTCCTGGGCCTGGCTGCGCTCCTCCTCGGTCCAGCAGTAGCGCTCCTCTTTGCCGCGCTTCACGAGGTAGAGCGGCGGAAGGGCGATGTAAATAATGCCCCGGTCCACCAGCTCGCGCATGTAGCGGAAGAAGAAGGTCAGAATCAGCGTGCGAATGTGCGAGCCGTCGATATCAGCGTCAGTCATGATGATGACCTTGTGGTAGCGCAGCTTGCTGAAGTTCAGCGGCCCCGATTCGGTGCCGTCGTCCTCCGTCGTGAAGGCCAGCGACTTGCGCTCGTTGAAGCTCACGCCCAACGCGGTAATCATGTTCTTGATTTCCTCGTTTTCCAGAATGCGGTGCTCCTGGGCTTTCTCCACGTTCAGGATTTTACCGCGCAACGGCAGAATGGCCTGAAACGCCCGGTTGCGCCCCTGTTTGGCCGTGCCACCAGCCGAGTCTCCTTCGACGAGGTACAGCTCGCAGATTTCGGGGTCCGACTCCGAGCAGTCGGCCAGCTTGCCCGGCAGGCTGTTTGAGGAGAGTACGCCCTTGCGCTGCACCATGTCCTTGGCCTTACGAGCGGCAATACGGGCCTTGGCGGCCAGAATCACCTTCTCCATGATGCGGTTGGCCTGGTTGGGGTTTTCCTCCAGGTACTGCATCAGGATTTCGCCCACCACCGAGTTCACGGCACCGCTCACTTCGGAGTTGCCCAGCTTGGTTTTGGTCTGGCCTTCAAACTGCGGCTCCATCACCTTCACCGAGATAACGGCCGTGAGGCCTTCGCGGAAGTCGTCGCCGGTGATTTCCACTTTGGCTTTTTCGAACAGCTTGTTCTTGTCGCCGTAGCTCTTGAGCACCCGCGTCACGGCCGAGCGGAAGCCCGCTACGTGCGTGCCACCCTCGATGGTGTTGATGTTATTGACGTAGGAATAGACATTTTCCTGGTACGAGGTATTGTACTGCAGAGCCACTTCTACCGGCGTGCCGCCCTTCTCGCTCTCCACGTAAATGGGTTCCGAGAGCAGCGAAGGCCGCTGCTCACCGTCGAGGTACTGCACGAAGTCGCGCAGGCCGCCGGTCGAGTAAAACTCTTCGCCGCGAAACTCGCCGCTATCCAGCTTCTCGCGACGGTCGGTGAGGGTGATGCGGATGCCTTTGTTGAGGTACGAAAGGTCGCGCAGACGCGAGGCCACGGTGTCGTAGCGGTACTCAGTTTCGGAGAAGATGGTGGCATCCGGCAGGAACTGCACCTCGGTGCCGTGCTCGTCGGTATCGCCCACTTCCTTCACCGGGTACTGCGGGAAGCCGATTTTATACTCCTGCTCGTACTTGTGGCCGTTGCGGCGCACGGTCACCTTCAGATCGGTGCTGAGCGCGTTCACGCAGCTCACGCCCACGCCGTGCAGGCCACCGGATACTTTGTAGGAGCCTTTGTCGAACTTGCCGCCAGCGTGCAGCACGGTCAGCACCACTTCCAGGGCCGACTTGCCTTCCTTGGCGTGCCAGTCCACGGGAATGCCGCGGCCGTTGTCGCGCACGGTCACCGAGTTGTCCTCGTTGATGGTCACGTTAATCAGGTCGCAATGCCCGGCGAGGGCTTCGTCAATCGAGTTATCGACCACTTCCCACACCAAATGGTGCAGGCCTTTCAGGCCGGTGTCGCCGATGTACATGCTGGGCCGCTTGCGCACGGCCTCCAATCCTTCGAGAACTTGAATGCTGTCGGCCGAATAGTCCGACTGGGGAATCTTTGCTGTTGTTTCGCTCATGAGGGCGGGATTAAATCAGGTCATAAAACCGCCCCACGGGCGGCTAGGTACTGAACACTCAAAAGTACATATTTAATCCCATTTTGAGTATTTTTCGCGCCATTTATCCTCGGATTTTTTCATTTTCCTGTGCGCTGGAAAGGGGTTCGTGGCAGTCCCGTCCAGGGCCTGCAAACCGGCACAAAAAAAGGGCCTTTCTCCGCAGAGAAAGGCCCTTTTCAAAAGAAGGCTAGCTACTTAGTCAATCACAATCTTCTGGGTGGCCAGGCCGGCGTCCGTGCGGATTTGCAGGGTATACACACCGGTTTTCTCGCCGCTCAGGTCGAGGTTGACTTTGCGCGAGCCAACAGTGGCGGCGTTCAACGTCTGCGACTTCACCTGACGGCCCAAAGCGTCCGAAACGGTGAGTTGTGCGCCAGCTTTCAGCTCCGAGCCAAGGTCTATGCTGAACTGGCCGTTAGCGCTGGGGTTGGGGTACACGTTCAAAGCACTTTGCAGGGCCGCATTGCGGGTGGCCAGCGTCGTGCGCGAATACTTGTAGACACCGCCCAGGCCGTTCACATCCGTGTAGAGGCCACCGTAGCCCACTACGCTGTTAGGCGCGGTGCCGGCAATCAGGTCCATGCAGAAGAAATAGCCCGGATTGTTCAGATTGCTGCCGGAAACCGTAATGTTAGTCCAGTTGATGCCATCGGTGCTGGAAGAGAAACCGAAATCTTCGGGAACCTGGCCGGTGGTGGGCACGGGGTACCGCGGACCGGTGCTGTAGTACGTATTACCAACGGCATCGATGGCATTGCGGAAGAAGCTGCCGGTAGCCGTGTTTACGGGCGTGAAGGGCGACCAGGTCAGGCCGCCATCGCTGGTGCGGGCGTAGTTGATGCCGGTAACTGTGGCACTGGAGCCCGAGCCCGTGATGACGTAGCCGTAAGCAATGCCGTCAAGGTTATTGCTCTTGAAAGTCAACTGCGAGATGGACCCGATGATGTTCGGGATGATGGCCGAAGCCGTCCAAGTCAAGCCAAAGTCAGTCGTTTTGAACACCCGCACCTGGTCGGTGCTATTGGCCGAAGCCAGGCCTGTCCACAGCGTACCCGGCGTGGAGGTAGAAGCGTAGAAGGCGCCGGCGTTGCCGTATTCGGCCAGCAGGGGTGCGGGAACGCCCGCCGTCAGGCGGTTCCAGGTTTCGCCACCGTCAACGGTGCGCAAAATTTCAAAAACGCCCGGGTTAGTAGCCGTCTTGCCGGTAGGGTCGCCCAGGGCTACGCCGGTCGTGGCGTTGAACATGTGCACCCAGTTACAGAAAGAGCCGTCGCCAACGAACTTACCAACGGTTTTGTTGAGCCAGGTCGTGCCGCCGTCAGTGGTCTTGCGGATTTCGCCGCCATAGGCTGGCGAGCCGTTGGTGGGCTGCACAAAAGTGCTGCCAGGGTAAGCAGCCGCCACGGCGATGAGGTCGCTGACCCCGGAAATATTGCCCAGCGTTGCGGAGTGAGCCGTTGGCACAGCCCCGTCGGTAGTCAGCGTAACGGAGTTGAAATCAAATTCATCGCCCGCCGCGTTATTCGTACGAATAAAGGTATTGGGAATAGCAGCCGGAGCCCCAGTAGCTACCTTATCTGACGTTACGCCCCAAGCCACGGTTGGCGACAGAGTGTGGATGTCATTGATATTATACTGGGTCAGGATGTTGCTGTTGGGATAGTTAACCAGGGTCCAGGGACTCTGCGCGCGAGCTTGGGTGGCTAAGCCCAGCAGGCCCAGGAAAAGTAACTGTTTCTTCATGACAACTAAGATGTTAAAAGGGGTGAAGAGGGAAAATGAAAATCAAACGGGGGTGGGTGATGAAATGAATGGCAACCTCCGGCCATTAGCTGGCAAGGTTGCTATTCGGGCTCCAAGATAAGAAGGGTTGTGGATTTTACCTCAAAATAACGGATGAGCTTCGGCAAAACCGGGAATGGTGGGGCTCTGCCAGGCACGCTGCTGAGTGCTTATCACTACTGTAGCCCTTCGTTTTGAAAGCAACAGCCTGAAAATGCAAAAGGCCCTCCCCGCGGGGGGAGGGCCTTGTACAGTGGCCCCGTTTGGATTCGAACCAAAGACCGACTACTTAGAAGGTAGTTGCTCTATCCAGCTGAGCTACGGGGTCGAAACGGGGCAAAAAAATGTCGGGGTGGCAGGATTCGAACCTACGACCTCCTGGTCCCAAACCAGGCGCGATACCGGGCTACGCTACACCCCGAAAAAAAATAATGTTGAGTTTAGAAAACGACTTATTGGGTGGAGCCCCAACGAGCTGCTTTCGCAACCCAACATTATAGTGGAGAAGGGGGGATTCGAACCCCCGGTAACCTTTAGAGCTACGGCAGTTTAGCAAACTACTGGTTTCAGCCACTCACCCACTTCTCCGGCTGTTGTTCGCTTCCGTCTGAAGCGGGTGCAAATATACGGGCCGAACTGAAAGAGCCATGCTTTTGCCGAAAAAAATATCTGCGCTGTTAAAAAACGAAGGGTTCCGCGCGGGCCTATCTGCTAACTAAATCAAGCGTTTGAAGTGCTGATTTGCGCCTGTCAACTAATGCAAAAAAATGGGTAGCCCGGCCAGGCGTAGTAATATTGGTGCTCATTCTGACCGAACGTGCTGACCTGGGCTTATCCTGATTTTATAGTAGCGGCGCTGGCGCTGGGCCTGATGCTGGGCCTGCTGGTATGGCACTGGCGGCGGGGCGGCCGGCTGGCGCATCTGCTGGGCAGCCGGCCGCACCACCGCGGCTGGAAGGCCGTGCTGCGCATCGTGGCGGGTGGCCTGCTGCTGGCGGCCGTGCTGGGGCCGTCGCTGGGCGTGAGCCAGCGGCCCGTGCGCACGGCCGGCAAAGACGTGTGGCTGCTGGTGGATGTGTCGCGCTCGATGGATGCTACCGATGTGGCCCCTACCCGCCTGCTGCGCGCCCAGGCGGAATTGCAAGACTTGGTGGTGCAGTTCCCGGCCGACCGGCTGGGGCTGGTGGTGTTTGGGGCGGAGGCGGTGGTGCAATGCCCGCTCACGTATGACCAAGCGGCCGTGCAAACTTTTATTGCCACGCTGCGCACCAGCCTGCTGCCGGCCGGCCCCACCACGCTGCAAGCGCCGCTGGAATTGCTGTTGAGCCGCCTGACGGTGGCCCCCAGTACCGGCAGCCCTGCCCCACCCCGCGCCACGGCTCTGGTGGTGGTGAGTGATGGCGAGGACTTTGGCGAAAACCTGGAGCCCACGCTGCGCGCCCTGGGCCGCACCGGGGCGCGGATATATACAGTTGGGGTGGGCACGGCGGTGGGGTCCAAAATTCCGAAGGCCAACGGCAGCTTTGTGGTAGATGGAAAGGGCCGGGCCGTGCAAACCCGTCTGCGCGAAGCTCCGCTGCTGCAGCTGGCGGCCCAAACCGGCGGGCAATACGTGGAGTTGACCAACCAGCAGAACGGGTTTGGGCCGTTGCTGCGCTCGCTACGGGCCATGCAGGGCACTGCCGAGCAGGTACGCACCGTGGCTGTGGCCGATAACCGTTACCGCTACCCGCTGGCGGCGGCGCTGCTGCTGCTGGCGCTGGATGTGGCGCTCACCATCACCGTTATCCGGCCATGAAATACGCGGTGCTACTACTGCTAATGCTGGGCGGCCCGGCGTGGCACCTGCTGACGGGCGTGCGCGACCGCAACGTGGCCGTGGCCGACGCGACGGCCGCGTACACCCGGGGTAATGCCTCGCGGGCGGCCCGGGCTTTTGCGGCGGCGCTGGCGGCCCAACGCCAGAAAAGCCCGGACCCGCGCCTAGTGCTTAATCTGGCTCATGCGCAGGTGCTGGCCAACCAGCCAGAGGCCGCGCAGGCTACTTATGGGCGCTTGCTGGCGGGCACACCGGCGCGGCTGGGCAGCATTGCGCGGCAACAGCTGGCTGTGCTGGCGGCGCAGCGGGGCGAGTTGGCGCAGGCGCTGAGCCTGCTGCGGCAGGCGCTGCTGCTCGACCCTACTAATGCTGGGGCGCGGTTCGACTTTGAAGCCGTGAGCGACTACCTGGCCCGCCGGCCCAACAGCCCGCAGATTTCGGCCCCGTCCAAAGCGCCAGCTCCTGGCAAGCCCAAAGACTCGAACGATAAGAAATCAATGGAGAAAAATAAGCCGGGTGAAAAGGCGGGCACTGACCGCAAGGGCGAAGTCGATGATAACAAGACGGCCCCGCCCTCCCCGACCGCGCCCCAGTCCAGCCGACCCGACGCGGCGGGCCAGCCGGATAACCAACGTCCTGCCGTAAGCCCCGGCAACGCCGCCAATGGTGGCCGGACTCCCGGCACCGGACCGGCGCAGCCCGTGGCCAGCGGCAACGCACCCGGCACCCAGCGCGGTCTGGACCGCAACAGTGCTACGGCCGGCTCGGCAGCGGGCGGCAGGAGCAACCGACCCGGCACAGATGCCGCTACGGCTGCCGACCTCAGCCTGCAAACCCAGCGCGAGCGCCTGCAAGCCATGAACCTGAGTCCGGCCCAGGCCCGACAGCTGCTGGAAACGCTGCGGGCGCAGGAGCAGCAGTATTTGCAGCAGCTTACGCGGCCGACTATGCAGAAGCCCGACCCCGATAAACCGACGTGGTAGGTTTTATATCGTTATTCTGGGAAGTCATTCATCATCGCAACTCGCCACGGCTAACGACTGTTAGGCAAACTGCCGGCCGGTGCGTTTGAAATCCGTACTTTTGCGGCCTGATTCACCATCCCACCCCAACCCTTTCATTTTCCTGATTATGCAGATTAAAGAAGTTGTCATCATCTCGGCCGTTCGCACGCCGATTGGCTCATTTGGCGGGTCCCTCGCTTCGCTGTCGGCTACTGAGTTGGGCGCTATTGCACTCAAGGGCGCGCTCGACAAGGCCGGCGTGGCCGGCTCGGAGGTAAACCAGGTGATTATGGGCAACGTGATTTCGGCCAATTTGGGCCAGGCTCCGGCCCGCCAGGCCGCCAAGAAAGCCGGCCTACCCGACTCCGTGGAATGCACGACCGTGAACAAAGTGTGCGCTTCGGGCTCGAAAGCCATTATGATGGCCGCCCAGAGCATCATGCTGGGACAGTCGGACGTGGTGCTGGCCGGCGGCATGGAGAGCATGAGCAACGTGCCCTACTACCTCGACAAGGCTCGTTTCGGTGCGAAATATGGTCACGGCCAGATGATTGACGGCCTGGTACGCGACGGCCTGTGGGACCCGTACAACGACTACGCCATGGGCAACGCGGCCGAGCACACGGCCAAGGAAATGGGAATTACCCGCGAGCAGCAGGATGCCTTCGCCATCGAGAGCTACACCCGCAGCGCCGCCGCTGCTAAGGCCGGCAAAAAGAAAGACGAAATTGTGCCCGTCACCATCGAGAGCCGCGGCAAAACCACGGTGATTGAGGATGATGAGGAATACCTGAAAGCAGATTTCGCCAAATTCCCCACCCTGAAACCCGCTTTCATTAAAGAAGGCGGCACCGTGACGGCCGCCAACGCCTCGACGCTGAACGACGGCGCGGCCGCCGTGCTGCTGATGAGCCGCGAGAAAGCCGACGCGCTGGGCCTCACGCCCATCGGCCGCATTCTGGGCTTCGCCGATGCTGAGCAGGCTCCGGAGTGGTTCACCACTTCGCCCTCGCTGGCTATTCCGAAGGCACTGAAAAACGCCGGTAAGACGGCCGCTGACGTGGATTTCTACGAAATCAACGAGGCTTTCTCGGTGGTGAGTCTAGCCAACAATAAGCTGCTGAACCTGGACGGCGGCAAGGTGAACAAGTACGGCGGAGCCGTGAGCCTGGGCCACCCGCTGGGAGCTTCGGGCGCGCGCATCGTGACCACGCTGATGAACGTGCTCAAGAACGAGGGCGGCAAAATTGGAGTCACGGGCATCTGCAACGGTGGTGGCGGTGCCAGCGCCATTGTGGTGGAGGCGCTGTAGCCTTTTCGATAATTAAATTCCGAAAGCCCCGCCGTTTGAAACCGGCGGGGCTTTTTTTGGCCCGAATTTTAGCAAGAAGCCCTTCCGCACGGAAATAGCAATTCCTGCGTTCTTTCGCCTATGAAATATTTGTTGCCTTTTTGTTTGTTGCTGCTGGCCCTCCCCTCGCATGGGCAGCGGCTGAAACGATTCATCACCTACTACGACTCGCTGAAAACGACCAAGCGCGAGGTTTATACGGCCTTGGTGGCGGCCGATACTGTGCCGCAGGGCAGCTACAAGCGTTTTTACCGCAACGGCAAACTGGAGCAGCAGACCAGCTTCCGGCAGGGCAAGCGCGATTCGGCCTACGTGGAGTTTCATCCCAGCGGCACGCGGCGGCTGGAGGCTACTTATCAGGATGGCGTCCGGCAGGGGCCTTTCAAAACCTACTATGATGATGGGAAAGTGGCGCAGGCCGGCTTTTTTGTGGACGATGAGCCCAACGGCGACTTGACCTATTACCATCCCGATGGTTCCATCCGCCTGAAAACCACTTTGGTGAAGGGCCAGCCCAACGGGCCGCTGAAAGCCGTGTACCCTGACGGCAAAACCCAGGCCGAGGTGAACTATGAGAACGGCCAGCCCAACGGCGCGGTGAAATTCTACTACCCCAACGGCGCGGTGCAGAGCGAGGGCAGCTTCACGCGCGGGCTGCTGTCGGGTCCCTACAAAACGTATTATCCGAACGGGCAGATTGAGGTGGAAGTGCTGGCCGATAAGAACGGCCGGGGCCGCTACCGCAGCTACTACCAGAGCGGCAAGCTCCAGACGGAGAGCACCTACGCACCCGCTCCGCTGGTGCAGCGCCCCGTGAAAAACCAGCTTGGCGACGACCTGACCAAGCGCGTGGCCCCGCCCACTGGCACCAGCAACCTCGACGGCCCCGCCACCAGCTACTACGAGAGTGGCCAAATCAAGAGCAAGCTGACGTACCGCAACGGCATCCCCACGGGCCATGGCCTGGAATACTTTGAAAACGGCCACCTGCACGAGGAAACCGACTATAGCAACAACGGCCGCGACCGCAAAATCACGCGCTACCAGGACGCCGCGCCCGCCGTGGTGCAGGCCGAAGAGCAGTACAAGAACAACCGCCCCGCCGGCACCTGGCGCGACTATTACCCCGACGGCAAGGCCGTGCGCAAACAGGAAACCTACGGCCCCAGCGGCCGCCTGGTGGGCGACCGGATTACTTATTTCGAGAATGGCCAGGTGCAGACCAAGCAGACGTATCTGAACGGCTTTCTGGGCGGTGTGGGGCAGGAATACTTTGCCTCGGGCAAGCTGCGCAAGGAAACCACCTACGTGCGCAGCCAGATTCAGGGGCCGTTTAAAGAATACCGCGAGAATGGAACGGTGGCCGTGAACGGCCTGTACCGCAACAGCCGCCAAAGCGGCGTGTGGACTTATTACAAGGAAGATGGCACCACCGTGGACCGCACCGTGACCTACCGCAACGGCCAGCAGGTCACCGACCCCATCAAACAGCCCAAAGCCAAGCCCCGGCCCCCGCTGAAACGGAAGTAGTGTTTGGATACAAGAGGGTCATGCAGAGCGTAGCGAAGCATCTTTACCTCAATAGTAAAATCAATTAGTTGCGCAGTAAAGATGCTTCGCTGCGCTCTGCATGACGTGCATTTTACTGTTGCACTGAAAGCCCCGCCCTGTTAGGCGGGGCTTTTTTTTTGCTCTTGAGTCGATTTTAAATAACTCAGGCAACCGCCGGATGCAACCCGGCATCTAACGCTTCGAACCCCATTCCTCCGCCACGCCTTCCGAGGCCCCTACGCCAAAATTATTTTTCTGGCGCTTATAATCTGAATTTCAACTGGTAACAATCTCAAAAGCTTTGCTTAACAGAAATTTATTTAACCAGTACCTTGCGTTACAAAGTACCTGCTTTACATTTGTTCCATACAACGCCCAGTAGCTGCCGTCAGCGCGTACCAAAGACGGCCCGCTACCCGGCGCGGCTTCTCACTCACCGGGGATTCGGGCCCCGGACCCCTCACCTCCCCAGCGGAACCGCGGCCGCTGCCGGACCTGAGCCGCCCCTCGCCCGACCTCATCTTTTTCGCTGCACCATGAAAACCTTTTTCACGCCACTCACTGGTTTCTGCTTTGGCCGCCTGCTGCTCGCTTCGGCTACGATGATGTTCCTGCCCATTGGGGCGGCTATGGCCCAAACCGCTGGCCCCGGCCGCGTGAGCGGCAGCCTGGTGGAGGCTGGCTCCGGCCAGGCCGTGCCCTTCTCCGATGTGCTGCTGCTGCGCTCGGCCGATTCCACCTTTGTGGCGGTGGCCCAGACCACGGAGCAGGGCACTTTTAAAGCGGCTGCGCTGCCGCTGGGCACTTACTTGCTGCGGGTGCAGGACTTGAACTACGGCGTGCTGCGCCGCCGCTTTACCCTTACAGCTGCCGCGCCTTCGGTCGAATTATCGGGCCTGAAGATGAGCGCGGCCAAGGCTACCAAGCTGAGTGAAGTGGTGGTGACGGGCCAGAAAGCGGCCGTGGTGGAAGAGCTGGGCAAGCGCGTCATCAACGTGGAGAAGGACCTGGGCAGCGTGGGCGGCACGGCGGCCAACGTGCTCCAGAATGTGCCCTCGGTGAGCGTGGACGTGAACGGCACGGTTTCGATGCGCGGCACTTCCAACATCACCATCCTCATTGATGGCAAGCCGGCGGGCGTGAGCAACGGCGGCGGTGGCGGCGGCCAGCGCCTCGACCAGATTCCGGCCTCGCGCATTGCCCAGATTGAGGTGATTACCAACCCCTCGGCCAAGTACGACGCGGCCGGCGGCGGCGGGGTTATCAACCTCATCACCAAGAAAGAAACCAAGACCGGCACCAATGGCACGGCCGCCATCAACCTGGGCACCGCCGACAAATACAGCGGCAACCTCAGCCTGAGCCGCAAGGTGGGCAAAGCCACCTGGACCGCCGGCTACGACGGCCGCGACGTGACCTACGGCAGCCACGGCCACGCCGAGCAAACCGCCCTGCTGGGCCCCGGCGAAACCGTGCGCACCACGCAGGTAAGCGTGGGCGACGAAATCCACCGCAACCACTCGCTACGGGCCGGCGTGGACCTGGAATTGCCCAAAAGCCAGACCCTGGGCCTGAGCGTGAACGGCAGCACCGAGCGCAACATCGAAGGCGAAAGCCAGGAGCTGGGCCAGCAAACCAACGCCGACGCCGTGCAGCGCGCCCGGGGCCGGCAGGACCTCGACGTGAAAGTGAAAGTCCTGAACTTCAACAGCAACTACCGCCGCACCTGGGAAGCCCACAAGGGCCGCGAGCTGAGCGCCAACTTCGGCGGCGTGGTGATTGACGCCAACGTGCCGGTGGTGCAGCGGCAGTACGCCGAAGCCGGCTCGGTGGGCGTGCCGCAGCCCGGCACCCGGCAGCTGCTGGAGCTGCTGGCCAACGTGCAGTACGGGCAGGTGGACTACACCCACCCCCTGGCCGACGGCAAAGGCCGCCTCGAAATGGGGGCTAAAGTAGAGCGCCAGGCCAACGACGGCAGCAACAGCTTCGGCTATGCCACCAGCGAAGCCCGCCCCGACGACTTCCGCAACGACCCTACCCGCTCGCTCACCTACACCTCGCAGCAGGTGGTGCCCGCCGCTTACGTGACCGCCCAGCACAGCTTCGGCAAGAAGTGGAACGCCCAGGCCGGCCTGCGCTCCGAATACACTTACCTGTCCGGCTCCATCCAGGGCGGCGAGGGCATTGCCCAGCGCGGCAGCCTCAGCCAGGACTACCTCAGCTTCTTCCCGTCGGCCCTCATCAGCCGGGACTTTGGCAAGGAAGCCGGCCAGAACCGCCTGCAGCTGAGCTACGCCCGCCGCCTCAACCGCCCCAACTTCATGCAGCAGCTGCCGCTGGCCATCTACCAGGACCCGCGCAGCTACCGCCTCGGCAACCCGCGCTTGCAGGCCGAGTTCAGCAACAACATTGAGCTGGGTCACCAGCTCACCATCGGGCAGGCCACCATCACCAGCACCTTGTTTGCCCGCATCACCACCAATTCCATCCAGCGCCTGCGCTTCATCGACACCACGGCTACCCGCCTGGCCGGGGCCGGCGCGGGCCTCGTGACCGCCGAAACCTACGACAACCTGGGTACCACCACCAACCTCGGGGCCGAGTTCAGCCTCAACCAGCCCCTGGCCAAGTGGTGGCGCGTGACTGCCAGCACCAGCCTCTACCGCGCCCAGATTGCCGGCAACGGCATCGCCAACAACCGCACGGCCTTGGTGGGCAGCGCCCGCCTCGCCAACAACTTCACCATCCGCCCCACCCTGGAAATGCAGCTGAGCGGCAACGTGCGCTCGGCCTCGCTCACGGCCCAGGGCCGGCAGCTGGCCTGGGGGCAGGTCGATTTGGCCCTGCGCCAGCGCCTCTTCTCCGACCGCGCCGCCCTCACCCTGCGCGTTTCCGACCTCTTCAACACCAACGTGTACCGCACCGAAATCGCCACCGATGCCCTGAGCAGCACCCGCTACAGCAAGGACGAAACCCGCGTGGGCTGGCTGGGCTTCACCTGGTACATCGGGGCCAGCAAGGCCAAGCCGGGCCGCATCGAGGCCGCGCCCCAGGGCGGTGGCGGCTTCGGCGGCTGAGGTTAACCTCCTTTTACCACCCATTGCCACCCCGCTTTTCTCACCTTCTTCTTTCTGCGAAAAACCCCGTCGTCGGTTCTCCGGCGGCGGGGTTTTGTGTTTTGAATGATATTAAAATAAATGCCGCAGTTTATTACATAATAAGCTCCGTTACTTCGCGGCTCATTGTATAATGCGTTGCACCATTATCACTGAGATGAAGGGTGTGATTTCAGGAATTACTCAGCATTTATAAAATGGAAGTAGTCGTCGCTGAATTTGAATTGTATGTCCAGTTTGAGCGGCAAAGCCAAACCCCGCAACGGGTGTTTAAGGCCATTGCAGATTTGGTGACTGCCTTTACCAAATTCGATGAATTACTAGCGCAATCTATTCTTCCCGAGCTGCACGCCGAGTTGATTCTGGACGATGTAGAAGCAGGTTCCATCCGGTCAAAGCTGGCTATTTTATTGCGCGGCATCCCCGACGAAGCTATCAAGAACTTCGACTGGAAAAAACTGGTCGGCCATTTTTTGCTAAAAGCGAAGTATAACCTATTAAAGCTATTGGAAGGGAAAGAGAGCTTTACCGACGCACAGGAAATCGAAAACCTGCGCATCTCTCTAGAATCGATGGCTCCCACCGAAACATTCAACCCCTTAATGGTGCCGGGCCAGATTCCATCCATCAAACTTGTGGGATTGATTGAGGACATTGTTCGGGCCGCCGCGCTCCTACGTTCTAACGATTACGCCGACTACCGTTCGCAATTCGGAAATGCCCGCATCAATCCCAACTTTGATACCTCGAACCTCCGGGCTTTGCTTGCGACGAATACTGAAACGTCCGAAAACGAGTATCTGGTTAGAATCAAACGGCCCGATTTTATGGGCGAAGCCATGTGGGAGTTGGTATTGAAAAACCACACTATTCCCGCAAAAATGGCCGATACGGCGTGGCTAGAGGAATTCCATCAGGGCCTTGTCGACGTGAGGCCCAATGACTATTTAAGCATTCGGCTACGTACTGATACCACGTTCCAAGGCAGTTTTGGCAATCCTCAATTGCATTACACGGTACTCAAAGTCCTTGGCGTGAAGCGCTTCTAAGTCACCCCGCAGCCCAAGGAGACACCGCAAAGCCGTTCCAGTGCATCTGGAGCGGCTTTTTGCTTCTTCCGGTGAGCTACTAACTTTTATTTCAGCATTAGTAAAGGCTTTTCTGGTAGTGGAAAAGACTTATCCAGCATTGGTTAAAGGTTTTTCACTGTCAGTAAAGGCTTTGCCAGCCTTGAATAAGTCTTTTCTACTACCGGAAAAGCCTTTACTAATGCTGGTCAAGTCTTATTCAGCGTTGGTAAAAGAGTTGCTGGTACTAGTTAAGTCTTTCTCGGATTCGGCAATTTCTTCTCCGGCACTGGCATCGAATATTTCCACACGCAATACGGCTGATTTCACGCCTGAAATTCAATTATTTCCCGTAGTTTGGCCGGGCCAATCAGGCACGAATTCTTCATCTACTTCTTTACCAAAATTTCCACAACATGGCTTCTATCCAACGCGAATCGGCTGAGCTGGCCGCCGCGACCAAACGCATGAATGGCCTCAAAGCCATCGACCCCGACGGCAAGCTCGATTTGGGCAACGGCCACACCATGAAATCCTATCAGGAACAGATGGACACCGTGAAAACCAACCTCAGCAACTACAACGAGGCCCGCAGAACCCTCGACGCGCTCAAGAATACCCTGGACGCGTCGGAAAAAGTGCTGGCCAAGAAATCGAGTGCCTTGCTCACGGGCGTGGGCCAGAAATTGACCAAAGACAGCAGCGAGTACGAGCAGTGCGGTGGCATCCGCGAGAGCGAGCGCAAGAAGCCCGTACGGGCCGCGAAAGTAGCCAAGGCATAAAAGAACTAGGTTGGCATTACGTAAGCCGCTTTCCTCCGCTGCGAGGGAAGCGGCTTTTTTGTACTGGGTGAGGAAACGGATGGCGCGGGCCTGCGGCCCGTGCCGGCTATTGGCGGGCCTCCAGGCCCGCGGGTGCCCGCGCCGTTTGGGTTTTGTTCAACGATTGCAGGCTGGAAGCCTGCCAATAGTCGGCACGGGCCGCAGGCCCGCGCCATCCGTGGGCCATCGGCGGGGCCCAACTACCTTTGCCCCGTTATGCAAAAACCGAGTATTCCCAAGGGCACCCGCGACTTTGGCCCCGCGCAGGTGGCGCGCCGCCAACACATTTTCAACGTTATCCGCCGCACGTTCGAGTCGTTTGGCTTTGCGCCGCTCGAAACGCCGACGCTGGAAAACCTCTCCGTCCTCACCGGCAAGTACGGCGACGAGGGCGACCAGCTCCTGTTCAAGGTGCTGAACTCCGGCGATTTTGCCAAGGACGTGACGGCTGAAGATTTGGCTACCGGCTCGAAAGCCCTGCTGCCCAAAGTGGCCGAAAAAGGCCTGCGCTACGACCTCACCGTGCCCTTCGCCCGCTACGTGGCCATGAACCGGGGCACCCTCACCTTCCCCTTCAAGCGCTACCAGATGCAGCCCGTGTGGCGCGCCGACCGTCCCCAGCGCGGCCGCTACCGCGAGTTTTACCAGTGCGATGCCGACGTGGTGGGCACCGACTCGCTGCTCTGCGAAGCCGAAATCGTGCTCATGATGGCCCAGGTGCTGGACGGCCTCGGCCTGCACGATTTCACCATCAAAATCAACCACCGGGGCGTGCTGCGCAACATTCACCAGGCGCTGGGCGGCGAAGGACGGGAGACGGATTTGTTCGTGGCGATTGATAAGCTCGATAAAATCGGGCGCGACGGCGTGACCAAGGAGCTGCTGGAACGCGGCTTTACCGAGCCGACCATTGACACGCTGTTTGCCCTGCTCGGGGTGGATGGCAGCTACGAGGAGAAGCTCCAGCGCCTGCTGGCCGGCTTCGTGACGGCTGGCGTGGAGCCCGACGGCACTCGCCCCACGGCGGCCGAAGACTCGGCCGCAACCGATGAAATAACCGCCAGCTACCGGGGCCTGACGGAACTGGCCGAGGTGCGCGACCTGCTGGTGGCCTCCGGTTTCCGGCAGTTCGACCGGCTCGAATTCGACCCCACCCTGGCGCGGGGCCTCTCCTACTACACGGGCTGCATTTTCGAAGTCAAAATCAACAACGTGCAGATGGGCAGCGTGAGCGGCGGCGGGCGCTACGACAACCTCACCGGCTCCTTCGGGCTGCCGGGCGTGTCGGGCGTGGGCTTCTCGTTTGGCGTGGACCGGCTGTACGACTGCCTAGAGGCGCTGGATTTGTTCACGATGACGGCTGAGACTCCCACCCGCTGCCTCATCACGCACTTCGACGTGGCCAGCGGCCGGGCCGCCCTGCCGCTGCTGGCGCAACTGCGCGCCGCCGGCATCCCCAGCGAGTTATACCCCGACGTGAGCAAGCTGCAAAAGCAGTTCAAGTACGCCGATGCCAAGGGCATTCCGCTGGTCATCGTGCTCGGCCCGGAGGAAATCGCGGCCGGCGTGGCCAAGGTGAAAATCATGGCCTCCGGCGTGGAGCGCGTGCTGCCGCTGGGCGAAGTAGTGGCGGCGCTGACGGTGGAGTAATCAGGAATTGTATTGAACAACAAACTCCCCTCCTTACCAAGGAGGGGATGTTTCAGCGAAGCTGAAACGGGGGTGGTTAGGGCTTGCGCGCCGTTGGCAGTTCGTTCCAATAGCATTCAACGCCACAACCACCCCCGTCCGAGCCGTTGGCTCGAACATCCCCTCCTTGGTAAGGAGGGGAGTTTTTTTCGTTCTTTGTTGCCCCCAACTTCACCACCCGCCCCTTTTTAATGCCCACCCACACCATTTCGCCCGCGCAGCCCCTCACCCTGGCCGCGCTGGCTGCCCTGCTGGCCGACAGCCGCCCCGTCGAGCTCGGCACCGACGCTAAGGCCCAGATTGCCGCCTGCCACACCTACCTCCACGAGCGTCTGGCCCACGACGACCAGCCGATTTACGGCATCAATACCGGCTTCGGCTCCTTGTATAATGTGGGCATTGCCCCCCAGGAGCGCACCCAATTGCAGGTAAATTTGATGATGTCGCACGCCTGCGGCACCGGGGCCGAAGTTCCGCAAAACCTTGTACGCCTCATGCTTTTCCTCAAGGCCCAGAGCCTGAGCTACGGCCACAGCGGCGTGCAGGTGACTACCGCCGAGCGCCTTGTGGCCATGTACAACCGCGAAATGCTGCCCGTGGTGTACGAGCAGGGCAGTCTCGGAGCCTCCGGCGATTTGGCCCCGCTGGCCCACCTCTGCCTGCCACTTTTAGGGTTGGGCGAAGTCAATTACCAGGGCTACCGCCTCAGCGCCGAAGACGCCATGAGCCTCTTCAGCTGGGAGCCACTGACCCTGCAAGCCAAGGAAGGCCTGGCCCTGCTCAACGGCACCCAGTTTATGCTGGCCTACGCTGTGGATGGCGTGCTACGCGCCCAGCGCCTGGCGGCCGCGGCCGATGTCATCGGGGCACTTTCCACCGAAGCGTTTGGCGGCTGCACGCATCCATTTAATGAGAACCTGCACCGCATCCGGCCCCACGCGGGGCAGGTGCTGGTGGCCAAGCGCCTGCGCGAGCTGCTGGCCGGCTCCGAGCTGCAAACCCAGCCCCGCCTGGCCGTGCAGGACCCCTACTCCTTCCGCTGCCAGCCGCAGGTGCACGGGGCCTCACGCGATGCCCTGGCCTACGTGGCCCAGGTGGTCGAAACCGAGTGCAACTCCGTCACCGACAACCCCAACATCTTCCCCGACGAAGACCTGATTCTGAGCGGCGGCAACTTCCACGGCCAGCCCCTGGCCCTGGCCCTCGACCACCTCGCCATTGCCATGGCCGAGCTGGGCAGCATCTCGGAGCGCCGCACCTACCAGCTCATTTCCGGCCAGCGCGGCCTGCCTACTTACTTGGTGGCCGAGCCCGGCCTGAACTCCGGCCTGATGATTCCGCAGTACACCGCCGCCGGCATCGTGAGCCAGAACAAGCAGCTTTGCACCCCCGCCTCGGTCGACAGCATCGTGAGCAGCAACGGCCAGGAAGACCACGTGAGCATGGGTGCCAACGCCGCCACCAAGGCCCGCCGCGTCATCGAAAACGTGGAGCAGGTGCTGGGCATCGAACTGCTTACGGCCGTACAGGCGCTGGCCTTCCGCCGCCCCGGCCGCACCTCCGAGGCGCTGGAGCGCGTAGTGGAAGCCTTCGGGCAGGAAGTAAAATTCGTGGTGCGCGACCGGGTACTGTACCCGGATTTGCACAAAGCCGCCGCCTTCGTCCGTAAGTTTGACTGGCAATAAAGCGGGCTGTTTCGGCGTAATGCCACCGATTGCGGCACCTTTTGATAAGGTTTGCGGTCAGGAGTTCATGCGGCCCAAGCAATGCCGCACGTCTTGTTACGAGTACAGCTTATGAAGTTGGTGAACCGCTGCTTTTTTCTTCTTTGCCTTTGGAGCACCTTGGCCCAGGCACAGACGAACCCCTGTGCCCGCCCCAACCAGGTTCAGTTGAGTTGCACGTTTCGGGCCGTCGATATAATTAGCAACAGCTATGTTGATGCATTTTGCGTGGGAAGGCCAGTTCGGTTTGAACAATGCCCCGGCCGCAATATTCCGTTAGACAAGCTAAGCTATGGCGTCCTGCCAGGAACAGATGCGACATACATCAACGCAAATCCGCGTTGCTTTCCAACCAATTATCTGCCCTATACCTACACGCCCACGGCAGCCGGGCCGGTTACAGTTTCGGAACTGGCAAATGAAGTGGGAAAAGACACGTATTACATCCGCAACTTCAAGGTTTACGATACCCCGCTGCCCGTCTTCACGGTAGCGCCCTGCCCCGGCGGCGCGGCCTTGGTCACCGTCACCGATTCTACTTACAACAGATATGAGGTGCAGGCTGGCACGGGCACGAGCCAGCCCATTGCGTATAACCAGCCGCTGTTTGTGCCCTTAATGGGCGCTACTTCCGTCACCGTCACGGGCCGTTACAAGGATAATAACGTGTGCGAACGAACCGCCACCCAGCCCGTAGGCACATTGGCTCCGGCCGTAAAACCAACTCTCACCAGCCTCACGCTCAGTGCCCCACTGCCCAGCGGCACGGCCACGCTGGCCGTGGGCAACCTGCCGGCCGGCTACCGCTACACCCTGCAGGTTGAAACCGGCACCGGCTTTCAGGACGTGGTGCCCCACGTGAACGTGCCGCCGGGCAGCCCCCCCTTCCCTGTGCCCGGCACGGTGAAAGGCCGCTACCGCATTGCCCGCGCCGACTATTGCGGCGGCAGCCCGGACGCCTCGTTCGAAATCGGCACGCTGAGCCTAACCGGCGCATCGGCCAGCAACCTCAACCAGCTGGTGCTGGACGATGCCAACGGCTTCCGCCCCGGCACCGCCTACACCGTCACCCGCAACGGCACGGCCATCAACACACTCACCCGCACAGGCGATGGCTTCGAGGATGCCGACGTGCAATGCGGCATCCGCTACACCTATGTGGTAACGGCCACGCAGCCGGGCGGCGGGGTGGCTATTTCCAATCCCTTTGCCATCCGCACGGTATCAAAACTGCCGCCGCCACAGCCCCGCCTGGTGGCCAGCTTCAACCTTAATAATGTGGTGGTGCTGACGCCGACGCTGGCCACGCCCACCCTGCCCGCTGGCAGTTCACTGCACTACAGCCGTACGGCTGGCAGCGGCGCACCGACCGATTTCGGCAAACCCGTCGCCTCGCTACGTGCGCCCCGCGATTCCACCGACCTGGCTACCCTCAAAGCCAGCCCGCCCTGCTACTCGGTGCGCCTCGTGGATTTCTGCGGCAACATCTCGCCCGCCAGCCCGGCCACCTGCCCGGCCATCCTCTCGGCCAGCGCCGCCGATGCCGACGGCAGCACCACCGCCCTCACCTGGACGGCCTTCACCGGCCCCGACCCCGCTATTCCGGCCACCTACACCCTCCAGCGTCTCGCCGCCGATGGCTCCATACTGAGCACCGTAGCCATGACGGGCAATACGTATACCGACCTCACCCCGCCCACCGACCGCCAGGTGCTGCGCTACCGCCTGCAAATCAGTGGGGCAGGTTTGCCGACCGGCACGTTCAGCTATTCCAACCTGGCCAGCCTCACGCGGCAGCTAACGCTCACCATTCCCACCGCCTTCACGCCCAATGGCGACGGCCTGAACGACGTACTCGAAGTAAAGGGCAAGTACCTGAACAACTACACCTTCGTGGTGGTGGACCGCAACGGTCAGGAGGTTTTTCGCGGTACCCAGCGCAGCGAAACCTGGGACGGCACCATCAGAGGCCACGCCCCGGTGCTGGGCGCGTATGTGTGGCGCTTTCAGCAGAATAACGAGGACGGCCAGCCATTCTCAGCCACGGGCTCGGTTACCATTCTGAAATAAAACCACGCCCCACCGCCACCTTTGCGGGGAATTTCAGTCAATACCGACGCTGTGAGGCATCCTTTTTGGCCTTCTTCCTGTTCACTGACAACGGACAACTAATAACTGACAACTAGCAATATGGCATTCGACATCACCGGCATGATGGGCAAAGTGAAAGAGCTGCAAGACAAGATGCAGCAGGCCCAGCAGGAAATCCAGCACATCACCGCCACGGGCGAAGCCGGCGGCGGCATGGTGCGCGCCACGGCCAACGGCCACCGCAAAATCCTCAAGCTCGAAATCGACGAAACCCTCCTCACCCCGCAGGACCGTGACATGCTGGCTGACCTCGTGGTAGCCGCCGTGAACAAGGCCCTCGACGAAGCCGCCGAACTGGCCCGCCAGGAGCTCCAGCGCAAAACCAGCGGCCTGATGCCCAACGTACCCGGCCTCGATTTGAGCGGTTTTGGGGCCTAACACTGCGGCCCCGGCCGGCGCCTGCGCCGACGTGGCCATCGTCATCCTGAACTGGAACGGCGCGAAATTCCTGCACCGCTTCCTCCCCGGCGTGGTCGCCCACGCCGACGGCGCGCGCGTAATCGTGGCCGATAACGCCTCCACCGACAACTCGGTGGAGCTGCTGGCCCGAGACTTTCCGACCGTGGAGCTACTCTTGCTCGACCGCAACTGGGGCTTCTGCGAAGGCTACAACCAGGCATTAGCGCAAGTCGACAGCCCGTTTTTCGTGCTGCTGAATTCCGATGTAGAAGTCACGCTGGGCTGGCTGCGCCCGTTGCGCGGCCTGCTCGAAGCCAACCCGCGCATTGCCGCCGTGCAGCCCAAAATCCTGTCCCAAATCGACCCTACGTCATTTGAGTACGCGGGAGCCGGCGGCGGCTACCTCGACCGCTTAGCCTACCCCTTCTGCCGCGGTCGCCTCTTCGACACCCTCGAAAAAGACCTCGGCCAGTATGACGACCCACGCCCCGTGGCTTGGGCTACCGGGGCCTGCCTCATGGTGCGGCGCACTGCTTGGCAAGCCCTTGGCGGACTAGAACCGGCCTTTTTTGCGCACATGGAGGAAATCGACTTCTGCTGGCGGCTGCAGAATGCCGGCCACGAAGTCTGGTACCACGGTGGCAGCGCTGTGCAGCACGTCGGCGGCGGCACTCTGCACAAAACCAACCCCCGCAAAACGTATTTGAACTTCCGCAACGGCTTGGCTTTGCTTTACAAAAACGCCGCGCCCGGCGAGTTGTACGGCCCCATGTTCCAGCGCCTCGTCCTAGATGGCGTGGCGGGCTTGCGATTTTTACTGAGCGGGCAATTGGGGAATTTCTGGGCCGTGCTACGGGCGCATTTCAGCTTCTATGGCAGCTTTGGCTACTGGCAGAAGAAGCGTCGGGCCGCCCGGCCGCACCTGCGGGTGCGAGACCGCGCTGGGGTGTATGATGGCAGCTTGGTGTGGGCGTATTTTGGAAAAGGCAAGCGCAAGTTCAGCGAGTTAGGGCTGAAATAAAGAAGTCTGTCATTGCGAGTAGAGCGCAGCGGAACGCGGCAATCCGTCCTCCCGATGCGACTAGCCCTGAGATGTGACGAACCTTATAAAAAAGCCCCGACATAAAAAAGCCCCGACTCTAATCCAGAGCCGGGGCTTTTCACATAATTAAAGCTTGTTGCCAAGAGAGGACAGATTGCCGCGTTCCGCTGCGCTCCACTCGCAATGACAGATGCCATTTACAAATCCCAAACGGTGCTGCGCTGCTGGCGCATGGCGCGCCGCACATTCATCCAAAACGCCCCAGCGAAATAAAGCACGATGGGCGAGCCAAACGTGAAAAACGAGGCATACACGAACGACAGCCGGACGCTGCGGGTGCTGAAGCCCCACTTCTGCGCCAGGGCCGAGCACAGGCCAAAGGACTGCGTTTCGAGGTAGTCGGTGAAGCGTTTCATGGGAAATAAGGGCTGGCCAAAAACAGTTTCTCTGGGCTAAGATAAGGCACTCACCAGGCAAGGGCAACCCGCCCGGTGTAATTTCGCCCCTCGGAAGCCGACTAATTTTGGGGCTTCTACGTTAGAAAGGGCGGTTTTTGTTTTCCCACCTCAGGTGTTTTAATGCGTAATTATTTGCGGCCAGTGGCCCACGGGCTGCTGGCAGCCACCGTATTTTTCTCGGCCTGCACCCTGCCCCGGGTGCTGAAGCAGGCCGAAGCCGGGCGCACCGTGGTGGCCCGCCCCGCCGTGCTCACGGCCTCGGGCGAGGCCGTTCCCTTCGCCGTGGAAGCCCGCGTGCCCGCCCAACACCTGCACAAAGGCGTGGCCTACGAGCTGCTGCTGCGCTACCGCTACGAGCACGGCCTGCGCGAAGACACCCTCGGCCGCATCACCTTCACGTCGGGCAACTTCGTGTACGACGACGAGCACAAGGGCCAACTCCTCGCCACTCAAAAATTTACCCTGCCCAACACGCCCGGCCGCAATCCCGGTGAGCTGCTGGCCCACGCCCAGGTGCGCGAGCTGAAAAAGAACGGCAAAATCCTCCGCGCCCCCGCCGACGTGCGCGTGGCCCGCGGCATTGCCGACCCCGCCCGCCTGGTGGTGCGCGAAGACACTGCCCTGGCGCTACTGCCCGAGCGCGCCAGCAACAACATGAGCGGCACCCGCGTCCTGCCCTTCTTCTTCGATGAGGACAAGTGGTTTATCCGGGGCTACCTGGGCACTAACGTGGCCGCCCTCGAAGACCTGATTGACGCCAACCAGCACACCCGGCAGGTGCTCATCATCGCGGGCCACTCGCCCGACTCCACCGACGCCCACAACCGCTTGCTGGCCAGTAAACGCGTTCGGATGCTGCTCTACTACTACAAGCAGCGCGTGAAAAACTTCTCTTATCTCAATAAGAACGAGGAAATTCGCTACGACACACTGGCCTACGTGCGCAAGTGGGACACCTTCCTGCAAAAAGTCACGACCTCGGCCCTGAAAGCCGACCAGATTGACTCCGTCGTCACCCTAATCAACGACACCAAGGGCACTTTCGAGCAGAAGGAAAAGGCCCTGCACCGGCTTTCTTCCTTCGATTACATCGAGCAGTATATCTACCCCGTGCTGCGTTTCGGCACCGTGGCCGTCACCTACACCGCCCCCAAGCGCTACGATTCGGAAGTGTATCTGCTCTCAAAAAAGATTGTCGAGAAACAAATCGAAACCGATGCCCTCACCCCCGAGGAGCTGCGCTATTCCGCTACCCTCACGCCTTTATTAGCTGAAAAACAACGCATCTACGAAGTCTCAGCCGCCAATACCAACAGCTGGGAAGCCTTCCACAACCTGGGTGTGGTGCTGCTGATGCGCGCCGAAAAAGAGCCCACCGATAAAATCCAGAAGGCCTACTACCGCCGCGCGGCCGTCAACTTCACGCTGGCCGCCCATCGCAACCCCACGGCCGAGTTCTTCTACCACGCCGCCACCGCCTACCACCGCGCCGGCGACCGCCTCGAAGCCCTCCAGAACTACGACTACGCCATCAAGCTGGGCGGCCCGCGCCCGCTGCTGCGCAAAATTTTCTCCGACCGCGCCGCGCTGGAAATCGAAGTCGGCCAACCCGACGAGGCGCTGCGCAGCCTGCAATACGCCGGTCCCAGCTACCAGAACGCCCTCAATCGCGCCCTCATCGAAGTAGGCCGCGAGCACTACGAGCTGGCCAAGGAACAGTACCAGCTGGCCCAAACCCTGCGCCCCACGGCCGCCGCGCCCATTTATGGCTTTGCCGTAGTAGCCGCCCGCCAGAAAAACGAAGCCGCCGTGGGCACCTTCCTCAAGCAGGCCGTGGCCCTCGACCGTGCCTACGCCCAGCGCGCCGTGGAGGACCTGGAGTTTCAGGATTACGCGCAGGGCAAGGTATTTCGCGATGCCCTCAAGTAAGCGCCAATTAGCTTTGGCCCAACGCCCGTGCCTGTCGTAGCTTTGCCAAACGGCTGAAAACCGGCTTTACCCTAAAGAAAACCATGCGTCAAATTCAATTCCGTGAGGCCTTGCGCGAGGCCCTGTCCGAGGAAATGCGCCGCGACCCGCGGGTGTTCCTCATGGGCGAAGAAGTGGCCGAGTACAACGGCGCCTACAAAGTAAGCCAGGGCATGCTCGACGAGTTCGGCCCTGAGCGCGTGATTGACACCCCGATTGCCGAGCTGGGCTTTGCCGGCATCGGCGTAGGCGCGGCTGCTAACGGGCTGATTCCCATCATCGAGTTCATGACCTTCAATTTCTCGTTGGTGGCTATCGACCAGGTAATTAACTCGGCCGCCAAGCTCTATTCGATGTCGGGCGGACAGTACTCCTGCCCCATCGTGTTCCGTGGCCCCACAGGCAATGCCGGCATGCTCAGCAGCCAGCACTCGCAGAACTTCGAGAACTGGTTTGCCAACACCCCCGGCCTGAAAGTAGTGATTCCCTCGAACCCCTACGATGCCAAGGGCCTGCTGAAATCAGCCATCCGCGACCCCGACCCGGTGATTTTCATGGAGTCGGAGCTGATGTACGGCGACAAGGGCGAAGTGCCCGAAGAAGAGTACCTGCTCGAAATCGGCAAAGCCAACATCGTGCGCCAGGGCAAGCACGTCACGCTCGTGAGCTTCGGCAAAATGATGAAAATCGCCTACGCTGCCGCTGACGAATTGCTCAAAGAAGGCATCGAAGCCGAAGTAATCGACCTGCGCTCGGTGCGCCCGATTGACTACGACACGCTCATCACCTCGGTGAAGAAAACTAACCGCATGGTGGTTATCGAAGAGGCCTGGCCGCTGGCCAGCATCTCGGGCGAGCTGGCCTACATCGTGCAGCGCCGCGCCTTCGATTATCTCGACGCGCCCGTCATCCGCATCACCTGCGCCGACGTGCCCCTGCCCTACGCCCCCACCCTCATCGAAGCCTCGCTGCCCAACGTGGCCCGCGTGGTGAAGGCCGTGAAGGAAGTGACCTACGCCAAGGTGTAAGACTGAATTATGATAATTGAAAGGCCCCGTTAGCGAAAGCTGACGGGGCCTTTTTAATGTTGATGCGAGAGGCTATTATTCCTGCGGTGCCTCACTCGGCGGGCGCAGTTGCCCGGCGGTGGCTTCGGATAATTGCCAGCAGCCCCATAGCCAGCCGACGGCAACCACAGTAAAGGCAATCCGACGCACAGGAGTGCCGGACCCAAGCCACCATGCACCCGGCTGCCACGTACCCGCAACCACCGTGAGCACCAGCAGATGCAGCGGCAGCAGAAACCGGCACTCCATGAGCGTGGGCAGCACCAGCAGGCACGGCAGTAGCAATGCCAGAAGCGTGCCCACTGCCACGGGCTTCCACGTCGCCCGGCGGTTTTTCAGCCATGTGGATAAAGCCAGCCATGTGCCTAAGCCCAGCAGCGCATAGTTCAGCAGCCGCAACGACGCCTGCCCCGGCGGGTGTAGCTGCCGGGGATAGGGCGTTGGGAAGCGAATATCCAAGCCGTTGAACAGGTGGCGGAGGTAGCGCCCGCTGCTGGCAACCGGCTGGTGCAGCGCAAACTGCACGTACTGTCCGTAGCTGTTAAATCGGTGGCCGGGCTCACCTAGCAGGGCATACTGCCCGGCGGAATCGGCGTAAACCAGCGAACGGGGAATTTCCGGCACCAGACTAGATTCGTAGCGTTGGAAAGCGGTACCCCAAGTCAGCTGCATCAAATAGAGCGGCGCGGTGCCGGGCAGCCGGGCTAGCACCAGCGGGGTCGGGGTTTGAAAATGCCGCAGGTTGATGAGCAGCTGCGGCAGCCACAGCAGTGTCAGCCCGACCGCCAGCCCCACCCCACGCCGCCAGAGTACCGGGCGGGAGCCGGAGCCCGGCTGAGACTTTCGCAGCAACAGCCATAGCATGCCCGGCGCACTGGCCAGGTAAATGGGCCGGATATTAATGGCCGCCGCCAGCATCAAGCCGGCTACT
>NZ_JBCEVZ010000021.1:0-78947 GCF_038448715.1 Hymenobacter segetis
ATAGGGGCTTTTGCTTTGTAAAACTCGACCGGCGCACTCCCCGGCGAACACATACAAATGCAGGCAATTATCCCTGTGGGCGTTGATTACGCCCAACTACTCGAAGACGTGCGGGCCATGTTTCGCCACGAATTCAACAACGCCGCCCCGGCTGCTCCCGTTGCTGGCACCCCGCCCGCCGACGAGCTACTAAGCATCCAAGAGGCGGCCGGAATGCTAGGCGTAACGGTGCAAACCGTACACGAATGGAAGCGGCGCGGGCTACTGAAGTATCACAAACTGGGCAGCCGTTCCTATTTAAAGCGGGCAGATGTATTGGCCGCCCTGCAAGGCTACCAACGCAGCGAAAAAACTGGGCGAGGCACTAACAAAAAGGGCCAGTAACCATGAGTGGCTCTGACCCTTACAATGCTTTTTCTTTGCCTGGACAGCAAGACAAAGTTACCACAATCGAACCGATAAATCGAGAAGAAAACGCGAAATTATTCGCGTTTAGCCCCGAGGGCCTCCGTAATGTTTGCCGCCGCTTTGGTATCACTGACGAGAAGCTTGAGGCAACACTGTTAGACTATGTGCGGCCCGGCGAATACGCTATCGAAGCCGAACGCCGCGCCGCTGATATAGCCCGTGTGCTCGGAGCCATTGAGGCCGTGGTAAAGTCCGCGCCGAAACACAAAGCTGCCATGAAGGGCAAGCAGAAAGGAGGCGCTACATGCTAGGCACCACCGCCCCTACCTATAAGCCTGCTCTGCTTGCTCATTTCAATCAACTTGCCGACCAGCCACAAACGGCAAACAATTGGCAGCCCCCTACGGCAAAGCCAAGTCCCCCACCGTTCAATTGGGTGCCGCAACTACTCGAAAACCGCGAGAAGCTACGGCACCGTAGCACTGAGGCCGTGCGCTTTGCCGTGCCTTTGGTTTTTCAAGATGACGAACCGGTTATTTGGCCGCGCACCCTCAACTTGATTCAGGGCCAGACCGGCTCCCATAAAAGCCGTGTAGCAGCTTTGTTCGCCACGGTCATGATAGCAGCCGGGATTCCTGCATGCGATGCAGTGGGCTTAGCCCGCCACGGCGAGGAAGGTCAATCTTACACGCTCTGCTACGTTGATACGGAACGGAACGCGAGCGATGATTTCCCCTTCGCCATCCAGCAGATGCGGGAACGCGCCGGGTACGCCCGCAACGAGCACCCGGCCTGCTTCGACTTCATTACCCTAGAGCCTATCCCCCGGGCTGAGCGCTTAAAGGCACTGGGGCAGTACCTCGAATACGTCCGGGGCAAGTATCAGAACCATTTGGTCATTGTGTTGGACGTTCTAACCGACTGCATTTCCAGCTTCAACGATGAGAAGGAAAGCCTGCTGCTAGTGGATATGCTCAACCGGTTTATCAATAGCCGGGACGTTACGTTTCTCTGCGTCATTCACGAGAACCCTGGCGGGGTGAAAGCACGGGGCCATTTGGGTACCGAAGCTCAGAACAAGGCCAGCACCGTCTTGCAGGTGGCGTACATGAAGCAAGCCAACGGCGAGGCCACCGACGTGATAGAGATGCGCTATCTGAAGCGCCGCAATGGTAGCCCTGGCCTCTCCTTTCACGTTGCCTATGACGAGGCCACGAAGGGACTGATTCGGGCCGATGCAACTGCTGTGGCACAAGCCACCGCGAGCCGCCGCGCCAAGGCCACACCCAACGAATTAGCACCCGCCTTAGCCACCGAGCTGGCGTTTGGACCGTTGGCTTCTGGTGAATTAGAAAAGCGCCTGGCGGCTCGCTTGGGAGCTAGTGCCCGAACCATTCGTGAAAGGATAGCCGAGCTAGCCGCTACTGCCGAAAAGCTGCCCAATATGGCTGGCTGCGAGTGTGTGTTGACTAAAGCCAAAGACGGGAAAGAAACTCGCTATTCGCTGACACCCGTCGGGGCCGACTGATGCCCAAAGACGTTGGCACGTTGGCAAAAGCATATAGGCGCTTTTCCAGTCTGCCAACGTCTTTACTGCCACGCTGCTACTACCGGAACGTTGGCACATTGGCAGACCCCATATAAGACTTTGCCAACGTGCCAACGTCTTTTCACCCTACTACCCTCCCCTTTCAATTAATGCCATACGAACGTTTTACTCCTTTGCCTTGGGCTGGAAAAAAGTCCCGCCTTACCTGCCCCAATTGTGACCGCCCGCACTGCTTCCGGCCCTATGTTGATACCGAAACGGGTCAGCTACTGCCCGACATATACGGCATGTGCGACCACGAGGTGAGCTGCAACTACAAGCTCAGCCCGTACTCCCGCCCGGCTGGTGGTGGACTGAGCTACGCCACAGCCACGGAACGCAACGACGAGCCCCAATGGTCACCCCTACTGCCAACGCCGCGCCGTGCCGTGCTCGCTGCCTGCCCGGTTGATGCGCTGACCATCCCGGCCGATGTATATGCCGCTTCACTGGGACACTACGAGGCCAATACCTTGGCCGTGCTATTGCGCGAGCACTTTGGTTGGGGCATAGCCGCCGAATTGCTTCAACGCTTTCACTTGGGCACCTCTGCCCACTGGCCGGGAGCTTGTGTATTCTGGCTGCTCGATGAACAAGGCCGGGCGCGGGGTGGGCAAGTAGTGCTCTATGATGCTACAGGCCACACCGTAAAGACCCCGCACCGGCACACCACTTGGGCGCACACAGCCCTGAGCACCGCCTACACCAAACGCGGAGAGGCCGCCCCGTCCTGGCTAAGCGATTACGCTGCCCACGCCCAAAAGAGCCCGTGCCTGTTTGGCTTGCCGCAACTGACCACAGCCCCGCTGCACATGCCGGTGGCTCTGGTGGAATCCGCTAAAACTGCCATTCTCGCCACGCCCTACGCACCACGCTTTATTTGGCTGGCTACGATGGGGCTGAGCTACCTCACGGCCGAACGGCTGGAGCCTTTGCGGGGTCGCCGCATTGTGCTTTTCCCCGATGCCGGGGCCTACGAGAAATGGCAGACCAAAGCCATCTCGCTGCAAGCGGCAGGTTTCAACATCAGTGTGTCAGCCGAACTGGAAACTACCGCCACCGAAGCAGAAAGAGCGGCTGGGCTGGACGTGGCCGATGTGCTACTGAGGGAATGGCAGGGCTACCCGCCAAACTGGGACGATTTGCCCCCGCGCCCCGCTGAGCCTAGCCAAGCAACGCTTCTATCAAATGCGGCTTAACTCCGTGCCAGTGGGCACACCCCAACCCCATCCATCGAATCAACACATTTACCCCAAACCTCAAACCCATGCGTACCAATACCCCCAAACTCCCCACCACCCTTACCCAAGCCCTGACAGCGGCAGAAGATACGCTGACCGCCGCTTACCACCTCAAACTTGCTGACTTGCTGAGTAGCACCGCCACCGATGCCGAGCGTGTGCAGCTCCTTGCCGAGTTCGGCGGCATCGCTGCGGCCGGCAGTGAGTTGGACTCCATCATTGCCCCTCTCGGTGGGCTGCGCGACCTGTGCCGAAAGAAGAAGCCCACGGCCAGCACTTACGAACTTGTGCGGTATTTGCTCGACACCGAAGCCGCGCCGCTGTCGGCTATCACCACTGACGTACTGAATCACCTCTCGTACCTGGCCGCCGTCGTGGCCGAAGACCGGGCCGCCTACCAGTACAAGCCCGACGAGGCTTTCCCAAAGCGTAACCGCGACTTGCACCCGCGCAAGCTCACGGTGGGTGAAACTAACCAAGCCATTGCTGATGCCCGCGAACGTGCTACGGCTGCCAAGACACTACTGGCGGGGCTGCCGGCCATCCTTACCCGCGTGCGGGAACTGGCCGAAGCCGGCAATGACCTCACGCCCGCAGCCGCCTGGCTTAAGTAGGTGGCATCCCAAATCCCACCGTCCCAAAACATATACTAACGGGATGGTGGGATATGGGACGGGCCTCAAATGGGCTGATGCAAATTCTGTGGTTGTGTATGCGAACGACGACTAGGCTATCCATCTCTTTTCTGCAATTCAATTCCCAATACCAAACATCTCACCACGCGACACTGTGCCGAAAACCACTCCCCTAACCGCCGAGGCTAACACCCTGATATTGATTACCGCTGAGGCCGAGGCGCGTAGAAAAGTCGCCAGGCAAGCCAACGTCCCAAGCGGTGCTCTGCCTGTCCTTGCCTTGGTGGTTTACCGGCGCGAGCAAAGCAAAATCACCCGACCCGCCGCTGTGTACGCCGCCAACATTGCCAATGAGGCCCTAATCAGGAGCTACATCCGGCAGTTGGTGGCCGCTGACCTCTTGGCCCTAACCGTGCGCCGAGGCCGCCGCACTTTGGCTCCCACATTGGCCGGGTTGGGATTAACCGCCAAATACTACAGAGCAATCCGCGAAGGCTGCCACCAAATCAACACCCAAGACTAAATCATGTCAACATGAACAACAGTACCCCACCACTATTTTACCTCTCAGAGCCTCAATTACTGCCCATCATGCGCCGTGCCTGTCACCTGTACGCTTTCCTGCTTCCACCTTGGCAAAAACCCGACGAGCAATGCGCCTTGTTTTGCGCTACAATGCTTGCAGCGGGTTCAGTGGGCAATATCGTTTTCTGTCTAGGCCGGGCTTTCTCGGCAAAGATGCTTCCGCTATTGGTCGAGGCAGAAGCCTTCGAGCTAGTCATGGGACTAGAAAATGCTATCGCCCATGGCCGTAGCCTACTAGATGAAGCGGGCAGCCTCGATGCGGAAGGCTTGGAACTGGACCCCGCCATGCAAGCAGCAAGGAGGGCTGATATTATTTAAAAGCCTTTGAGTAGCTTGGCAGCTCACATTTCATAACTACCCCAAATGGCAGACAAAGACGCCCATTTAACCCCAGATGAAACCGCATCCCTTACGTTGGACATGGTGGGCCACTGGGCGGGTTGTAAGGATGCCGAGTTAGCCGCCTTTATTCGCCAGCAGCGGCGGTAGGCGACGAAACACAAAACGTTGACAAACAATATATTGTTATTGCTTAAAGCTTTACTCCGTCTTATTTCCGAACGTTTGAGGAAAGTCCCTATCCCTATCCCTATCCCTAGCCCGTTTAAGCATACGAGCTTGCCGAGCTTTCACTTGGTTTTGGTATTCGTCTACGGGTGTCTGCTGAAATGGAGATGACTTTATTTCCGTGATTGCGCCTTGACTCATTGAGTCCAATCGTCTAAGCATCCTGTCTTTTTGCAAGGCAGCAATTGCATCACTTAAAGGAGGTATTTGCAGCGGTTTTAGTGGCAATTCTTCGGCCGTAGCTGACTGCTTGCGTTCAAGCGTATACAGTTGCTGCGCGGGGTTCATGCCAACCTGCCAAGTATGCTCAGACACAATTTTGACTTCCGGAAATCTTTCTTCTCTGTGCTTAGGTCGAATAGCTCCATAAGTAGGCGATGTACGGCGTCTTGAGCGTTGTTGAACGGGAATAATTGGAAGCTCAGATGCATTAACAGGCGCTTGACTGGGCACTACTAACGACGAGGCTGAGTCAGGCGTCGCTACGGCTGGAGGGGCTACTGATTTGTTTTCTGGTCGAACGACTGGCTTATTATCGGATGGCTTGGTTACTGGCTGGGATGTAACACCCCCGTCTTCTACTTCGAGTCCGCCAGCGGTATAACCTTTTAGTACAGTAGCTAGAATAATAACTGCGCCTAATACGGCAAAGAAGGTTCCTGGAGCTGCATTGGTGATACTCAATTTATAACCGCCCGGCCCTTCTCCAGCCGCACCGCCGGCCGATTGTCCCGGCCTAAACATCGATGGCTGGGTAAATAATCGATACCCAAGAAACAGGCAAAATATTCCCGCTGCAATGGAAATCAGCTTGTAGCAGAATACCAGCAGCATTGGCAGTTGGCCATAGTCTTGATTTTCCATAGTGCTAGAGTATAGAGATTGAATACCTATCGCCTGTTGCGAAATTTACGATATTTATTATTAATTTATATATTTTATATGTGATAATCTGCGTAAAATGAGCTGAACTCCTTTGCATGGTATAATACGCGCACGCTGTAGGGGCCGGTGGCCACCACCCCTGTGGACACACCGGAATAACTGGGTGCTTCCCACAAGGCCAGTGTCCGCTACACAAACCTAGTGGGGCCGTTCTCCCTGATGGAGTGTCCTCAAAAAAAGAGGCCGTCCCCTAGACTGGTTATCGAAAAAATAAAATTGTGGTGTAGGTGCGCTAATCGACCAGACGGGGTATCTGAGAGAGGCCGGGGCAAACGGGCAACCGGAACCATTCGACCCGGTACCCATCCTTCGAGAGCCGCCCGGCCCTGCTGGCATATTCAGGTTCCTACCTATTCTCAATTGCCAACCGGCGAGCACCTGACACGGGCGTACAACATTGCGCCACAATTAATATGCAATGCACTACGCGTGAGCAATTTACAAATAACAAAATTGGCACGACTTAGAAAGTATGGGATACTTTTGCCGCTTATCTCACCAAAGGCAACAGCATGCAAGTACCCAACTTTAGCCGGCCGCCGGCTCAACACATCATCAACTTCGGAATCGACCCACCTACTCCGCTTCAACTAGTCCTCTGGGAACACATCGCCCCTCTTATCGACTACATCCAAGCACTTGAAAAGAGGGTAAATCAAATCGAGCGGGGACAAAGTGAATGGGTAAGCACCAAGCAGGCGCTGCAAATAACCGGCATCAAGTCCGGCGATACGCTGAAGCGATTGAGAGAGCTTCCGAATGCCATTATCATTGTTCGGTTCGAGGGAAAAACCTCCAAACAACCCAAATACCTGCGTGCCTCGCTTATTGCCTACTGCGAAAGTCGCATCCGAAAACCCACGCAGCCCGGCCGAAACCTCGCTGCGTAACCGGTTAATGTTCCCTACATAACTCACGCAATCCGCCGCCACGAACCTCAACAAAGGGGTGCAGACGATGGCCGCATTCGGCGCTCAGGCCCGCAACTCCTACCCCGCGCAGAACACGCCCCGCATAGGCTCCGGCGGTCCCGCGCAGGGCTACGATTCGGGCGACCCTTATATGGGCGCAGGCGGCTTTAGCCGGCGCAATCGCTACAACATGGGAATGGGCTCCGGCCAATAACCCCGCCTCACCCTCAATGAAAGCCCGGCCCTCATCACTGGTCGGGTTTTTTGTGTCCTGGAAATCGGGAAAATAGAAATTGATGATGTAGGTGAGAGGTGTGACCAGGCGGGGCACGCAGCGAAGGCCGGGGGCTTTGGGCAACCGAAATCCCCAAACCCGGTGGGCCAGATTCAGAGGCCACGCCCCCTACTGGCCGGCAAGCGACCCATTATGTGCCGCCGTGCCGCCGTGCCGTCCACCGGCAACTTCGCAATGGGTAATCGCAATGGATGGGCGAGCAACGGGATGAGGGCAGGGAGGAAAATGGCGCAGGTTCAGAACCATAGCGGCAATGTAGCACTATGGTTAGAAAGGCTTTACCTGCTGTAAAACTTCCGGGCATCTTCCCGGCATTGCCGAGCTTTTCACCAAACCATCACCCGCCGGCCGGTAGATTTGTCCCCCTTGTTTCCCACCCATTTAATTCCATGCGTTCATTCTTTACGTTCCTTGCCGGCGGCCTGCTGGCCTTCACTGGGGCCCGCGCCCAAGCACCCGCCTACAATTTTTACTACGGCAACCTGCACGCCCACTCGGCTTACTCGGACGGCAACCAGGACTCGACCAGCTCGGGCAAAAGCACGCCACTGCAGGACTACCAGTTTGCCAGCGCCTCGCTTCATTTCGACTTTTTGGGCCTTTCGGAGCACAACCATGCCCAGGCCGGTATGCACTTGGTCAACTACGCCCGGGGCCGTGCCCAGGCCACGCAGGCCACTACGCCCACCTTCGTCGCCCTGCACGGCACGGAATGGGGTGTCATCAGCGGTGGGGGACACATGCTCGTCTACGGGATGAGCCAGCTCATCGGCTGGGAAGCTGGCAACTACAACGTGTTCGTGGCCAAAAATGATTACCAAGGCCTGATGCGACAGATTAACCGGGTGCCGGGGGCTTTTGCCCTGTTCGCCCACCCACAGAGCGGCGACTACGGCAACCTGGCCGGCAGCGCGGCCTTCAGCCCCCGCGCCGACTCGGCCTTAGTGGGTGTGCCCCTGCGCTCGGGGCCAGCCACCTCGGCCTCGACACTGTACAACACTGTGGGGACGAGCTACGAGAGCACCTACCGCACGATGCTGGCCAAGGGCTACCACGTGGGCATGAGCCTGGACCACGACAACCACGAAACCACCTTCGGCCGCACCACCCATGGCCGGCTCGTGGTACTGGCCCCGTCGCTGAGCGAGGCCAACCTGCTCCAGGCCCTGCGTGCCCGCCGCTTCTACGGCTCCGACGACTGGAACGCCCAGGTCACGCTCACCCTGGCCGGACAGCCCATGGGCACGATTGCCCGGGGACCGGCCGCCGCCGCGCTGGCCGTGGGCTACGCCGATGCCGACAACGAGGCAGTGAGCAGCATCACGCTCATGCGCGGCGTGCCGGGCTCGGGCACGCAAGCCGTGAGCGTGGCCACCGCAGCTGCCGGGGCCGTGGCCCTGAGCTACACCGACCCGGCCCCGACGGGCACGGCTTACTACTACGCCGTGATTGTGCAGGCCGATGGTGACCGCATCGTCACTTCCCCCATCTGGTACACCCGGGCCACGGCCATGGCTACCGTGGCGGCCCAAGCGTCGCTGCCGGTGGACGTGTTCCCCAACCCGGCCGTAGCTGGTGGCCCGGTGACCGTATCCTATTATTTGGAGGCGACGGCTACGGTGAGCGCCGACGTGCTCGACGAGGTGGGCCGTCCGGTGCGGGTGCTGGCTTCGGCACAGGCGCAGGGCGCGGGGCCGCACACGCTGGACGTGTCCACGGCCGGGCTGGCGGCTGGGCTCTACACTGTGCGCCTGGTGCACGATGGAGCGGCGACCTATCGCAAGCTGATGGTGGAGTAAAAGCCCTGATTGATTGAAATAAAGAAGCCCCGACCTAGTGGTCGGGGCTTCTTTATGCCTGCTTGCGCTGAATCAGTGACTAACTGAATCAGTGACTAATCTGAATGCGCTGTGTAGACACTTTGCCTTGCTGGATGATACGTAACATGTACAATCCATTGGGCAAAGAATGGACATCTAAGCCTTGTTTAGTTGATGCGCCAAACTGTTGCACGACTACTTTGCCTGAGCCATTAAGCAATTCGGCTTGCTCCACCTTTTGAGAAAGCATAATTCGTTCCGTTGCAGGGTTGGGGTAAATGGCAATAGGTTCTTGTGTAGGAGCCGCACGATACATTACGCACTGGTTCCCATCCTCGTCTTGACTGGCAATAGTCAGGCTACGATAACATGCGCCCGCAGGGCAGCTTCCGTAGCTGATATTGCATGTTACGTTTACGTTGCGGTAGATGTAAGGATAAGTAGAAACAGGCGTGAACGACATCGTACCGCCGTTTTCCGTATAATTACGCACTTCGCTTGTGTTGGTCACATCGTATCCACTGACTGACCACTGGAATCCGGTGGCGTATCGACTAAATGCCTCCGGAACTGTGAATGTGAACGTTTGCGAGTAGCAGTAGTCATCGTAGTTATTTATAGAACCTGGATTCTGCGGGTCTGCCATTGGACCAAAGTCCGTGGCCAAATCTAGTGTGCCACCGTTACCACTGGTAGGGGGGCACCCTTGGTCTACAATGGACACGTCGTCAATGACATATTGAACCGGCCCACTCCCACCGTAGGGATAATACCGGACGAATTCTAAGGAATTGTCAGATACCATAGGCGACCCTTCAAAACCAATAGCAATCCAAGCGTCCGTTGTTTGTGCTACAAACGTCCCCGTGACGTGAGTCCAATTATGAGTATCAGTGATATAATCTGCAGAAGTAATGCTGGCATAAGGCGTCGGTGCCAAAATGGTGCCTACTGCGTAGTTTCTGGTTGGCATTGCACTGTGTACTGTCAAAGACACCTTGCTTTTAGACGTAGTAGTTGGCCGCCTTAATACATAAAAATCGGCCTGATAGACATGACTAGCAAGCAAACCCGTCAGGTGCTGGCCAATGAATTCGGAAGTGGACACGCCAGGAGGGTCGCACACGATACTGGCACAACCTGTCCCGCTACGAGGAAAGAATGGCGCGTATTGATGAGGCGTCCCATCAGGGTTGGTTTCGTCGGTATTGTACTGGGTGTTTGAACTAAGAACAGGAGTAGTTGAGGTCAAATAATCAGGTGTATTACTGACATTGAACCAGTTAGACAAATCATCATAATCTGAATTTGGCGCGATATTCCTTTGCCCTTGAGGCTCATGATTGCGCGATTCGAAACTACCATTAGGAACCAAGTTTAGGCCGGTTTGGGCGGATGCTGTGCCAAATGCTCCTAAACCGAGGGCCAAAGCAGCAAGGGTTGAATGTAGGGCTGTTTTCATAAGGGCAAATGGGGTTTGTGAAAAGTATTCACAAATCTTACCCGCACATGACTCATCTATCAAGGACAGTTCGCCCCTGTTTGCGACTATAATTTTTCCATTATCCCTATCATTATTTCTGCCATAGCAGAAGGTGATAAAGCCATTGTGAAGTGCTGAGTTGGCGCTTCTTTCAGCAGGAAAGTCGAATCGGTGACATTGCCTTACCAGCGCTAATAATTTGAAAAAAAACGAGTGTATCCAAGTACAACAAAGTCCGGCCGGTTAGTCGGGGCTTTCTTGTAGGCCTAATTTAATTTATTACTTGTCCTATTTGGAGCAGCAGGCAGTAAATGTCATTTTTTACTTGGAAATCATATGACAAAACACTCCGCCTGCAACGCCATGGCGTGATGCCTTCATTTTATTCTATCAATATATTAAATAGGCCTAGTCGCAACCAGGGCCATATAGTCCTTTTTAGGGTGAAGAATAGCGAGCAGCTTTGCTTATTCATTTTTCACACCTTTTCACCCTTTACCCGACTACCCTATGAAGCATTCCTTATCTCTCCCCTCTGTCGGTCTGTTGCTCTTCGGGGCCGGCCTGCTTGGCCAACTGCCTGCTCAGGCCCAGACGCGGCGCTCCAATCTTCCGTCTGCCCGTCAAGCGGTTAGTCAAGACACAATCCGCCGATACGCGGCCACGTATCAGGTTCAGCAATTGCAAGAGCAGCCTACGACAACCTCGCAACGGAACGGTCCCTGCGACCTGCTGACCAACGGCGATTTTGAAACGCAGGTAGACAACACTGGGCCTACGCGCATCAATAATTTGGGCGGCGGCTACACCGTGGCCAATGGAGCGGTACCACCCAACGATATCATACCGACTCAATTGACGGGATGGCTTTCTGCTAATACTGCTGGCACTCCAGATTATTACGCCAGCAATGCCAGCCCGAGCAACCCTCAAGTCATTCCCAACAGTGGCATATATGCCACATTCACCCCTATTGGAGGTCAAGGAGGTAGCGTGGGTCTGGGTACCTACGAAACGGCCAATCGTCGCGTGTCGGAATACATCAGTACCCAAGTGCCAAACCTCAGCTCAGGGGCTCGCTATTATGCCAGTTTCCAGGTACAGGTGAGCAACGGCGGCACTTTACGGACAAGTGGCGGTGGCAACGTAAGCACTAGGGGAGTAACGAGCGGGTTTGGGATGCTTTTTTCCAATGGGGCATTGCCTTCCATGACAGTTAACGGCAGCGATGACTTCTTGCTGCCAACCGGAGCGGATGGGGTGTTAACCACCACTGCACTCACCAATGCAAACGTCGGGGTATGGACGCCCGTCTCCGGACAATTCACTATGCCTGCCGGGAGCCAGACCATAACCATTGGCCTATTCAACAGCAATTTATCCGACCGAAATAGCTTAATTCTTACCGCCAACGGCGGTACAAGTGCTGATATCGCACGGACGTACTTCTTGGTGGACGATGTCGAGTTGTTCCGCATCCCCACAGCTGGTCCACCAGCGAGCTGTTCTGGTACGGGTGTTACTATAGGGGAAGGATGCTCTATCCCAGGGGCGACCTATTCGTGGAGCCCTGCGGCGGGCCTCAACGCCACCACTAGCCTCAATCCAATAGCAAGTCCGTCTGTCACGACGACCTATACACTCACAGTCACCCTGCCGGATGGTTCAACATCTGTTTCATCTACTACCGTTGCTGCGTGCCCCTGCGCACTTCCAACCACACCGCAATTATCAGGGGATTTGAGTTCTGTGCCTTGTGAATTACAACGGGTGTACATGACCATTACCAATTTCAATCCTGCCTACACCTACACCATGGTCGGCACCGATGTCAGCCCTCGCCCGAGTGCGCTTGGGGCGGGTACGTCTGTTCCCAACAGTAGTAAGTTCTTTGTACAGGGCAATGCAACCTGGACCCCAGGAGGCACCTTTACGATTGTTGCCTCAAATAGCTGCGGCTCAAGTCCGGTGCAGCAATTTGACGTAACCTATCCGCCCTGTGACCCAAATCCTTACGAACGGTATGCCATCTCTCCAAACCCGGCCGCCGATGAAGTCGTCGTGCATACGAACGAGTCGAATTCAGCCAGCAAAGGGCGCGCAGCCAACGGCCTCACTTCCGTGCAGATATACGACAGCTATGGCACCCTGCGCTTGGAGCAACGCGGCGAGAATGCCTTAGACGTTCGCCTGCGGGTCGCCAAGCTGCCTGAGGGCCTGTATACTGTCCATCTATTACGTAATGGTAAAGTAGTCGAACGCCAGAACATCCAGATTAAGCGGTAACCATCCGCACGGCATCACATCATAACGAAGCCCTGGCCAACTGGTCGGGGCTTTTTCGTGGGTACCTCCCTTCTACTTGCGGGATTTGTGCACGGGCTTGGCAGCCGCTGGCGCAGGAGACACGGGCGGCACCGGCGCATGTAGCTCGTCATTGAGCACGGCCTCTTCCAGGGCGGCCAGCCGGGACACGATCATCTGCTGCCGCCGGCTGCGTTCCTTCTGACGCGTGGTCGCACTCTGCTCGTGCTGCTGGTGGAGTCGGCTAATCATGCCCAGTGCTTCATTTGACAGCTTCAGGTGCGTGACGAGAATACGTCCCCGGACCAACTCGCTCGGCATGTCATCCGCCGCTTTAGTGGCAATATGTTCGGCCGCGTCCTGCCGGCTGAGGCAATTCTGCAGGATGAGGTAGTAGCCCCCGCCGGCCTCGTAACGGCGGAGGGTGATGCGGCGGTTGTGGAGTCGCTCGACGACGACGTGAGCCAGGGCAGGCAGTTTGAAGCGCATGGAAAGGAGTTTGGCGCTCAACGGCTATCGAGCACATTTCGTGTGCCAAAGGAGCGAAAGTTCAGTGCTAGCACTGATGTATAAAAAATTAAATAGTTATTTATTGTTACATTATTAATATCCAAACAAATACCCATGAAAAACACCAAAGCAACTCGCCCCAGGGTTTATACGGAAAAGGATGTTGCGGCTGACCCAACCGTTAAAGAAGATGGCTACCTTCAAAAACTCGTCAAGTACATTCCTATCGAAATTGTGACGGCTTATACTGCAACCTCATCTGCCGTTCAGAATAAAAATGGGCCGCTCTTATTGGTTATCTATTACTTTTTACTGGCGCTGACCCCGCTATACACGTGGTTCCTTACGCAGGAGCCCAACAAGCCGAAACCACTATTTCAGACTATTATTTCTCCCATTGCATTCTCTGCATGGGTTTTTGCATTGGAAGGCCCTTTTGACAAGGTTAAAGAACACTGGAATGAACCCGCCATGGGCACTTTTGTACTGACTGGCACCGTGCTTATGATTCCTGTGCTGGAGAGAATATTCTTAGCCGTGTTTACCAATGGTAAGCAAGGCAGCACACCAGAACCAGCCTAGTCCTTCAGAGTGGGATGCCATTACTCCCCTACTTCGTTGCCAAGGGCCCAAGCACAAAAGAGGCCCGCTAGTGAACGTTTTGTTAGTAGCACCACTTGCACGGGTCCATCGCCTGCTGGGCCGAAGCCAGGCTCATCGGGACCACGCTGGCCCCGCACCGGGCGAGGCCCCGGCAGCCGGGCGAAGCGTGGTACTTGACCGTATTGCCGCTGTTGCAGTAGTACACCACCGGCCCGGTAGTGTGCTTGGTCTTGACCTTCACTTTGGCCGCCGCGTGGTGGGTGACGGTTTTGCGGGTCGTGCGCGGGTGATGCGTCTGGGCCGGCGCGGCGAAAGAGCACGCGAGCAGGGCCGCCTGGAGTAGCAGGTGTTTCATGGAGGCAAGCGACAAAAAAGCCCCGATGGGTGGGCTTATCCGTGACGTAACGATTTGATAACGTCCCCGTCGCAACCCTGCCGGCGGAGCGGCGGTTTACTGGATTGCCTCCTGCCCGTGCCATGAAATTCCGCACCCTACGTACGCACCTCAATGCCCTGCGTGCCCGCCAGTCGCGGGTCGTCTACGTCCTGATGAGCGGGACGGCGGCGGCCGGGTTGGTCTGGGCCTTGTGGGAGCATCACCTGCTGGCCTTTTAAACGGCTGGCCCGCCTCCCCTACAAGTCCTCCAACTCATCGAGCTCTTCCGGCAGGGTGATGTAGTGGGCGTAATCTTCGAGCGGGGCCGAGCTGACGAAAGCACGCAGGTGGGTGATGTGGTTCGCCGCCACGTCGTAGCTGAGTTCGGCCCCCCCCCCGCTGGGCAGGTGGTAGAGCAGCACCGACTCGTTCAGGCCCTCCCAGCGAGTAGCCAGGTAGGTGCCCGTTTCGTGCACGGTCGCCAGTTGCGCTTCGTCGGGCAGGGCGCGGAATTGGTAGAGGGTCATCGGGGAGCCAAGGTAGGGAGTTGGCGCAGGTAGCTGTGAAATGATGCGCAGACAATATCTTAATTAGCGTATCAAATGGTTACATTTACGTCATGACCATTCAGACCGACCAGCCCCTTCCTCGTCGCCCAGGCCGCCCGCCCGTGGCACAACCTGAGGGCCGCGACCTAGCTACTGAGGTGAACCACCTAAAGGCGTGGCTGCTTACCATGCCCGCGATAAATGCAAGTACCATCTCCGTAGCGGCGGGCTTGCTACGCGGCGACCTTGGCAATGTGCTGCGCGGCAACCGCAGCCCGCAGGCCCACAAGCTAGATGCTATATATAAGGTACTCGTACCATATGGCTACAAAAACATATCACCTGATAACAAAAATATTTAACCTAATAATGAGTGACTTACATATAAGCCACTCTTTTTTTGCCTAATTATGTTATCAATTGATACTTTAATTAAATCATTCTTCTACCTTTGTCATGTCGCCGCAACGAAGCGGCCGCGTTAACTCTGAAAAGGATGCAAACCCTGACCATCGCCGCCGACTTCGCCCCCGTAGACTTCAACAACCCCGCCATCACCTTCGGCAACTACTTGGCCCCGCTGCCCGCCGCCATCCACAACGCTTTCCCCCTTGCCCCCGACGAGCAGGGGTGCAAGATTCTCGCGCTATCGGCCGACTGCCGCCATGAAGAAGACGAGGCCACCACGGGCCGCTTCGTTGTAGCCCGCCCCGTTGCCCGCGAGGATTGGGCACGCATCGAGCACGGCACCCCGATTATCTACACCGGGCTTTACCGCTGGAATGAAGCTGACCTCGCTCAATACCCGAGCGAGGTTGGGCAGTACTCATCGCACGTTGGCACATTCATTTTGTGCGACGACAAGCGCGGGGCCTTCTATGCTTCATCGTGGGCCATGACGGGGGACGACGAGCCCCAGGACTACACCGCCGCCGATGTGTTCGAGGTGTACACTATCGAGCGGTTTATTGAGATAGTGTAGCACTGTTCAACGAAGCAAATCGCCCCGGCCTCAAGGTTCGGGGCTTTTTCTTGCCCATTACCTTGCAATCATTTGACAATCTGCTATATTCGGACCGAGATTCTACCCCATCTCCTTAGCTTATGAAGCGGTTACTCCTGGCCCTGTTGCTGCCTATCGTGGGCACCATCACCGCCGCCCCTGCCCCGCCCTACAATTCCGGCTTTGCCCAAGTAAAAGCCCACCGAGCTACGGCAGTCTATCTATGCGCCAACGGCAAGAGCGTAGTTTACCACAGTAGCCGCACCTGCGCAGCCATGCGCCGCTGTTCGCATACCGTGCGGGTTGTGTCAGTTAGTGAGGCCACGGCCACAGGCCATCGCAAGTGCATGAAATGCTACTAGATATGAAGCCCCAACTCTTAATCCTTGCTCTTTTTGCCTGCATTTCAACTGCCTACGCGCAAGCTCAACACGATGAGTTCGCGCACCTGGGGAATGCCCATGCCCGCCATACTTACTGGTGGCTTTACTCAAGTGCCACCATCCACGATAGCATGGCCGTTCATAAAGAGTGGCAGCTCGCGAGCCTGGGTGACCAGCAGAGCAAAGACGTTGTTGCGTATGTGTCAAAAGATGGGAATACTGCTCGTTTCTTCACTTTTATCGAGGGGCTGCTGATAAAGCAGTCATACCTAACAGTGCCCGGAACTACAGACTATGATAGGATGGACGGCTGGTTTGCCAGAACAATTGCACTGGGGGACGGAAGCCGATTTGACCGCAATTCAGGCTTGATATTGAACAAAAAAGCCACCAGTCAAGGTACCATGTTTACCATTGAGCCTGATTGGCAAGACGAGGCAGCTATAAAAACGAGTAAGCAATAAACAAAGCCCCGGCACATTACACGCCGGGGCTTTCTGCATCTGGTTGGAATAGAAAGCTAGTATAGGCCGCCCGTGTTTGGTTTGGGCGTGTACACCTTACCGCCCCGGCCCCAATTAACGCCCGTCGGCTTGGAGTCGCCAAAGCCCAAAGGGTCGGCCTTCTCTTTCGGTGCGGGCTTCGCGGTTAGGGCTTGCGAGTATGGCGTAACGAGCCGCCCGCCTTTCGCCCGTAGTGCATCAATAACCGCCCGCTGTTCCTTCGTGGGAATGCGTGGGTGCCACTTGCCCCCAGTAGCCTGCACGAGCTGCGCGTCAGTGTATTGGTCGGCAGGCACAATCACGCTGTATCGCTTTTCACTTGTGCCGTTGTCGTAGGTCGGGCCGCCGTTGGCGTTATTGCCAATGGCTTGCGGCTTGCCTCCCAAACCGTCGCCCGCTGTCTTTTCCTTATCCACCACTGCGCCCCGGTACTCGGTGCGTAGCTCTGCCTTGCGGGCCTGTTCGGGCGTGAGGTCGTGAATAGTGGAAAGCAGGTGTTGATACGCTTCAGCGGGCGTGGCAAATGGTTCGCGCCGGCCTACCCGCTTGCCTCCAACGTACAGGCTATAATCCCGGCTCGTGAGTTGCATTTGAATCTTGCCATTCGGCGCAGCTTTCGGCAAGTGCGTCGGTTTGCCATCCTGGCCCACAATTTCGGCGCGGGCATTGTCCACCACCACGGGCGTAAACGGCTGGCGGGCGCTCCCAAAGGATTGCCCGACGGTGGGGTAATGGTTCGCCACCAACGTAGCCGAGCCGGGCTTCGCGCCAAGCGTGCGGGCGATTGCGCCGGGCTGCTGACCGGGTTGTTCGTAGTGCGAGAGCTGAAAGCCCACGGCGGGTGTTACCATCACCTCGTCACGGCTGGGCTTCGCAGCGGCGCGGGGTTGTGGTGGGCGCGGGTTCAGTGCCTCCTCGTGGGACTGAGAGTAGGCCAGTTGCGGTCCGAACATCATCGAGAGGTGCCCGTTGCGGCTAATCTTTGGGAGGCTGGGCAACGTGGGGTCAGTCTTACGGGCTTCCTCCCTTGCTTCCCGCTGCTTATTATAGGCAGCTTCCCGCGCATCGGCCAACAACTTCACCGTGCCTTGGTCGAGCAATGCAGCTGCGCCTCCGTCGAGGTTCAGCCGGGGCGAGCCGTCGGCGTTCAGTGCGGGCTTGCCGTGCTCCATGTAAAGCAGTTGGCCCCGTACCTGGTCGGCGTAGTGCTGACCGCCCAATGTGCCCGCTTCGGCTACCTTTTGGGTAATCGTGGGCACCACGTCATGCAGCACCTTCGCCACTACGGCCGGCTCGTTGTAGGTCGTGGGGTCGTTGTCGAGGGCCGCCGCTGTGGCTTCGGGGTCGTGGGCCGTAGCCAGTACGCGCTTGCCATCGGGGCCGATTAGGGTACGCCCTAGCGCTGTGGTGTAGTTGGTGAGGTTACGGGTAGGGTCGTGGGCCAGCTGCCCTGTGCGCTCATCCCAATACCGTTGTTTTTCGGTGCCGTGAATCCGTAGGGCTTCGATTTCCCGCTTGTACTGCGCGGCTTGGCGGGCGGATTCGGTTGCGTCAATCTTGCCAGCCATTTCCTGCCGTTTGATGCCCGTCAGCACATCGTAGGCGTTCGCCGTTTGCTCATCGAAAGCAGGCTGAAACAGGCGGCCGGTTTCTGTCTTGTACTTCAAGTCTTCCTGGTGGGCCTTACCAATTTGTTCGGCCTGCTTCTGCTTGGCTTCGGCTTGCTTCTGCTGGGCAATGTCGCGGGCACGTTGGCCGGCTGCTAGTAAGGATAACGCATCAGGGCCGGTGCGCCCAAGTATGAAGGCTGCGCCGTTACCGGCACTAGGGGCAATTGCTTCGCCGTTGATTTCTGACATTTAGTAGATGATGGTCTACTTGCAAGATAACTCCTAGCACAGGATTTTTTTCTGTCAGCAATCCGTGTGCTGTAGCTGTTCATTTCGACCAAGCGGGGTTGCTGTAGAGATGCCGACCAATTAGGAAACCCGAACCTAAGAACCCGGCACTATCTTGTTAGATGCTACCATCCCTACGCGGCAAGTATCCATCAATGGCATGGCTTTTTTATTCAGTATAAGGCCCCCATTCCGGCAGTTCCACAAATATGGCGTAGTCTGGTAATCTGTCGTCCTCCCCTCCCGCCTCGAAGGCAAATAGGAACTCGATTTCGTTTTTCTCTGTGTCATAGTTGACCTCGACAAAGAAGCCGCTGGGCATCCGGTATAGGTTCACCGCTTGGTGAAAATCATCCCAGCGCCGGGCCAAGTAGGTGCCGCGCTGAAAGACGTTGGCCAGTTGCACCTCGGCGGATAGGTGGTTGAAGTCATGGATGGTCATGGGTAGGCAAGGCAGGGCGCGGGCATAAGGCTTGTTATGATGCGTTGAACGCTTTCATATACGGCTCAAATATGAATAATCTATTCCTACTTTGCCCAGTAGCCTCTCTTAGGTACCCGCTTTCCTGAAGTTGAGCAACTAACTTGTTGGCGGCGCTGTAGCTCAAGTCGCAAATAGTAGCAACTTTCTCGACAGTAACAGCTGGATTTGCGAACAAAGCCGGTAGAAGTCGTAACGCAGATGTTGCACGTTTACCGAAGCTTTTGTGAAAATCCTCTTCCATCTGAGCCTTTAGCTTCAATATTTCGGATAAGGTCTGAACAGCCTGTGTTGCTGTCTGCTCAATTCCTACTAGGAAATATTTGAGCCACTGCACTAGGTCATTCTTCTGACGTACAACAGTTAGGTTATCATAATAAAGACCCTTGTTCTTCTCAAAGTATGCTGAGAGGTAGAGCAGAGGCTTATCTAGTATTCCCTCGCTCACTAGATAAAGTGTAATCAACAGTCGACCAATCCGCCCATTACCGTCTAGAAATGGGTGAATAGTTTCGAACTGATAGTGTGCCATACCAATACGAATAAGTGCAGGCACACTGATTTCGTCATTGTGGAGAAAAAGCTCTAAATCGCCCATCATCTCATTAACATACTTATCATGAGGCGGAATAAATCCTGCATCTGCTAGGCTGTTGCCTCCAATCCAGTTCTGGCTACGTCGAAACTCCCCTGGCTGCTTATGCTCTCCCCGAACGCTGCTAAGCAGTATTTGGTGTGTTTGACGTAGAAGACGAGAGGACAGAGGCAGAGTCTTGAGTTCGTCAATGGCCATATTCATGGCTTTGATGTAATTATTAACTTCCTGCCAATCATTGCGCCGTTCAGGTTGTACCTCCTCCTCTGGCAACACTGCCTCATCCATATTGGTCTGTGTTCCCTCAATACGACTAGATACCACTGCTTCCTTCGTGACGTGAAGCTGAATGAATAGACCAATATTAGGGACCAGTCTAGCGAAGGAATTCAACTCACCTAGCTTCACCGCTGCCTTTTCTAGCAAAGCATTAAGCGATGCTGTACGCCAGGTCCATTCCTGATTGATAGTTGCTGGAACGAAATAGCGGTATGCCATTCCCTTCTCAAGTCTGCCCGCTACAAAGTCTTCTAGGTTCATGTGTATCTATGCTTAAGGAAGTGTACACGAAACTACAATAAGAAAGTTGTTATTATACTTTAACCCACCCAAAGTATAATAACAACTTTCTTATTATAGTTTCGTGTATCATGCACTAAACTACTTGACTAAGAGGAAGCACACTAAAGAAGCATTGCTTAAAAACGTGATTATCAGCGAATAATACACGCATAGAACTATCGAGAACGTTCGCAGGATAAGTTATTGATAGTTATTTCTATAATGAATGAAACTTTTTATAAAAGTTTCATTCATTGAAAACACTGTGACATAGACGACATAGTGTTTCGCACACTATGTCGCACACTGACAATAAAAAAGCCCCTCACAAGATTGTGAGAGGCTTTTATGTGGCAACAGTTGAAGCCACACAAATGAAGCCACACAAAAAGCCTTTTGCATGTCTAGGTTTAATAGTGTGTACCCCTACGCGTACCCTAAGAAAGAAAAAAGGCCGTTTCCTTATTGGAAACGGCCTTTTAGGTAGCGGGGACTGGACTCGAACCAGTGACCTTTGGGTTATGAGCCCAACGAGCTACCAACTGCTCCACCCCGCACTGTTTGGTTCTGCAAAGGTAGAAAAATTTTCTTGTAAAACAAGCCCTCCGTAATCATTTCGCCCTTTTGACGTGTTTTTCTTCTGCTACGGCCGGCGACGCGCCGGCATTTCGAGGGATAACGCACAGGTTATCGGCACTTTGGTTAGCTAAGCTATTTCAGCAGCCACGACAGACGGTTTCTGATACTGGAAGCGGTTTTTGAACCGGTCGAGAGGTTCTTCCATGAAATGCCAGGAAGCGGCGGCCAGCCCGGCCAGCACCGGGCCCAGCACCAGCAGCGTGGGCAGCGGCCCCATCCAAGTGGTGCGCCCGGCGGCATCGGGCACGAAATGGTACACCAGCCGCTGCCAGAACACGAACAGGGGCAGATGGTAGAGGTAGAAGCCGTAGCTGCGCCGGCCCATCCACTGCGCCACGGGCTGCAAGAGGCCGAGCCGCCGGGCGGCGTCCGGGCTGCCCAGCAGCCAGTTGATGGTGAGGAAAGCCGCCCCGGCAATGCACGTCCCGAAGCTGCCGTGCCAGGCCAGCGCCCACGGCCCGCCATCGAACACCCGCACGCCCACGGCCCAGCCGCCCCAGGCCAGCAGTACCAGCCAGCCGCTGCGCCACCGTGCCAGCCAGGCCTGGCGCTGGCCCAGCCGCAGCAGCGTGCCCAGCGCAAACAGGTCGAGGCTGGAGGGCAGCAGCAGGTGCATCATGCCCGAGCCGAACTGCGTCAGCCAGAACAGTCGGAACGCCCAGGCCACGGCCGCCAGCCCTAGCAGCGGCCACACCCGCCGGCCCACCAGTCCCAGCACCAGCGGCCAGAGCAGGTAAAACTGCTCATCTACAGCCTGGGTCCAGTAGTGGCCGCAGCCGTCGCCCCAGCCACGCATTTTGTAAAACAGCAGGTTGGCTCCCGGCAGCAGAAACCAGCCCAGGTGCTGCTGCACGGTTTCGAGGGGCAACAGGTAGCAGCCGGCCAGGGCCAGATAGTAGGGCGGAATGATGCGCAGCACCCGCCGAATGAAAAACGTGCGCAGCTGCGGGCCCCAGCCGCCGGGCGCACCCACGTAGGCCCCGTACTTCCAGATAATGCCCGACACCAGGTAGCCGCTGAGTACGAAAAACAACGCCCGGCCCATCTCGCCAAACGGAAACGGCGGGTGCACCCAGTGCTGCAGCACCACCACGCCCACGGCCACGGCACGCAGGCCATTGAGCTCGGGGCGAAAAGCAAGGGGCGAGGACGGCGGCGCGGTGGGCATATCGAATAAAAGGCCCGCGAAATTACGCGGCAGCCAGCCGGCCCGAATCGGGTAGCCGGCTTTATGCGGACCTTTGCCCTCCCACCCGGCCGCCCTGCGGCTTATTTGCCCGCTTGCTTATGTCTGACAAACGCTCTCCTGCCCTTGGTTTCATTTTCATCACCATCCTGATTGACGTTATCGGGCTGGGCATCATCATTCCGGTGGTGCCCAAGCTCATCGAGCAACTCACGGGCGAGGGGCTGAGCCGGGCCGCCATCTATTCGGGCTGGCTCACGTTTGCCTACGCCAGCGCGCAATTTTGCTTTGCTCCGGTGATGGGCGGCCTCAGCGACAAGCTGGGACGGCGGCCGGTGCTGCTGACCTCGCTGCTGGGCCTGGGGCTCGATTATGTGTTCGTGAGCTTCGCCCCAACGCTGGCCTGGCTGTTTGTGGGGCGCGTGATTGCGGGGGTGGCGGGGGCCAGCTTCACCACGGCCACGGCCTACATTGCCGATATCAGCACGCCCGAGAAACGGGCCCAGAACTTCGGGCTGGTGGGGGCAGCGTTCGGCATTGGCTTTATTGTGGGGCCGGCCATGGGCGGGCTGCTGGCGCATTTTGGCCCCCGCGTGCCGTTTATGGTGGCCGCCGGCCTGAGCTTGTGCAATGTACTCTACGGCTATTTCGTGCTGCCCGAGTCGCTGGCCCTGGACAAGCGCCGGCCGTTTGAGTGGCGGCGGGCCAACCCCGTGGCCTCGCTGCTGCGGCTGGGCAAGTACCCGGCCGTGTCGGGGCTGGTGGCCTCGCTGGTGCTGCTGTACCTGGCGGGCTCGGCCACGCAGTCGGTCTGGACGTTTTACACCATGCTCAAATTTGGCTGGACCGAAAAGTTAGTAGGCATTTCGCTGGCCGTCATCGGGCTGTTTACCGGGCTGGTGCAGGGCGGGCTGGTGCGCGTGGCCATTCCGAAGCTGGGCGCGGCCCGCGCCATCGTGACTGGGCTGCTGTGCTACACGGTGGGCTTCGTGCTGTTTGCCTTCGCGCCCAATGGCTGGCTGATGCTGGCCTTCCTGGCGCCCTACTGCCTGGGCGGCATCTCGGGGCCGGCGCTGCAAAGCACCATTTCGGGCCAGGTGCCGGCCACCGAGCAGGGCGAATTGCAGGGCGCGCTCACCAGCCTCATCAGCGTGACGGGCGTAGTGGGGCCGCTGATGATGAGCTATTTGTTTGGCGAGTTCACACACAAAGGCGCGCCGATATACTTTCCGGGTGCGCCCTTCATTCTGGGGGCGGTGCTGGCGCTGGCCAGTGTGGGACTGGCCGTGCGCTCGCTCCGCAAACACCCGCCGGTGGCCATCAGCGCGGTGCCGGCCGAGGCTATGCCGGCGCACTAGCGGCGCAACGGCAAAATCCCGACTGCCGCCCGGGCCGTACTTTGCCGTTCCATTATTTTGCCCAGCCTATGACGACCGAAACGCCGCAGACCCTGCTTGAGCTTACTCACCGGCCCGATTTGGATATTCTCGTTGGCCGTTGGGCTTACCAGCCGGTTGAGCAGGAACTCCCGGCCGTATACCAGCACGTTGAGGCCGTGGCCTTGCAGGAAGACTGCCGTTTCTGGCTTCAGGACATTCGTCGCCGCACCCTCAACGACCCGCACACGACGGGGTGGCTGCTGAACGACTTTTTTCCGCGCATGGCCCGGCAGCTGGGCGGCCGGCTGTTTGTGGCTTACCTGGTGGGGCCGGCCCTGCACGCATCCATCGTGCAACACCCCAATTACATCTCGGCCGAGGCCTATGACGACAAGCCCTTCGCCATCTCATTTTTTGGCGATGAGGGCGCGGCCATCCGCTGGCTGCAAATTCAGCAAACCGACAAGGTGCACTGAGCCAGCATTATTCCTGACTAACTTTTTATACACTCAAAAGGCTGTTTCCTTATCAGGAACAGCCTTTTTTGCTTTTAGCCAAAATTATTTCAAGGCAGGGGCAATCGCAATTACGAAAACTTCGTAGATTTACGACATAATCGTATCACAGCTTATGTCCACCTCCCTCGAACGCCTCACCCAACCCGAAGAAGACGCCCTGCGGGTGCTCTGGCCGCTGCCCGCCGGCAGTTTTGTGAAGGATGTGCTCGACGGCCTGCCCGCGCCGCCGCCGCCCTACACCACCCTGGCCAGCACCCTGCGCAACCTGGAGCGCAAGGGCTACGTGCGCGCCGAAAAGCTGGGCAACTCCTACCGCTTCGTGCCCCTGATTTCGGCCGATGACTACCAGCGCCGCTCACTGGGCACGCTGGTGAAACAGCATTTCCAGAACTCCTACAAGGACCTAGTGTCGTTTTTCGCGCAGGAAAACAAGGTGAGCGCCGCCGATTTGCAAGAGATTATCAAGCTCATCGAAAGCAAAAAGGAGGACTAGCCATGCTGCCGATTCTCGTTTACCTGCTGAAGGCTAATGTGGCGCTGCTGCTGTTTGCGGCGGCGTATTTCGGGCTGCTGCGTCGGCTCACGTTTTTCACCTTGAACCGGGCTTACCTGGTGTTCGCGCTGCTGTTTGCGGCGGGGTACCCGGCCCTGCCGCTGCCGGCTCTGCTGCCGGCCGAGGCCACTCCCACCGTAGTCTTTGCGATGGTCGAAGCTACGGGGGCCGCTGCTGGTGCCGCTCCGGCGGGGCCCGTGGCCCCAGCGGTAGATTGGGCCGCCGTGGGAGTGGCCTTGTACGCGGCGGGCGTGGCCGTGCTGCTGGCCCGGCTGCTGGTGCAGCTGCTGGCGCTGGCCCGGCTGCGGGCGCGGGCGCGGCCGGCGGTGGTGCAGGGCCGGCCGGTGCGGGCGCTGGCGGAGGCGGTCAGCCCGTTTTCCTTCTGGCAAACCATTTACCTGAACCCCGCCCAGCACCCCGCGCCGGAACTGGCCGCCGTGCTGCGCCACGAGCAGGTGCACGTGCGCCAGTGGCACACCCTGGACGTGCTGCTGGCCCAGCTGGCCCAGGCGGCGGCCTGGTGCAACCCGGCGGCGTGGCTGCTGCGCCGCGCCCTGCTCGACAACCTCGAATACCTGGCCGACCAAGCCGTGCTCGAAACCGGCCTGGTTGACCGCCGGGCTTACCAGTATAGCCTGCTACGCCTCAGTCACGCGGCGGCCGGGCCTTCCCTTGTTTCCCATTTCACATTTCCAACCCTCAAAAACCGTGTTATCATGATGAATTCTCCTGCTTCTGCATTGGCCCAGACCGGGCGCTACCTGCTGGCCCTGCCGCTGGCGTTGGGCCTGGCCCTGGGCGTGGGCGCGGCGCTGTCGCCCGCCGTAGTGGCCGCGCCGTCGGCCGCTCAGGCTGCTGCGCCCGGCCCGGCCGTGTACTACCTCGATGGCAAGCTCAGCGACAAAGCGGCGGTGTACGCCCTCGACCCAAAGAGCATTGCCTACATCCACATGCTGGATGAGAAGCAGGCCCGGCAGGTGTTTGGCGCGGCTAGCGGGGCGGTGGCCATCGTGGTCACTTCTACCAACCAGAACTCGGACGCCGTACTGGCGCTCAACAAGAAAGTGGATAAAGTGGCCCCGCTGATGCCGGCCACGCCTGAGCAAAAAGCCGCCATTGCCGCCGCCCAGGAGTATTTGCAAAAGACCTATCCCAATGCCAAGGTGAATTTCATTGGACCTGACCGCAAGGCCGGGGCTGACGCGCCGCGCTACCGCGCCCAGTTTGAGGACGGCGGCCAGACCAGGCAGCAATATTTCGACGCGAAAGGCCAGCCCGTGGGTGCGCCCACCGCTGGCAAGCCGGTTGGCGCAGTGGCCCCGGCGGCCCAGCCTATCCCCTACCTGGCCGCGCCCGCGCTGGCATACATCACCAAGAACTACCCCGATGCCCGCCTGCTGGCCATGACCGAAGTGCCGGCCGCCGCTGGTAATCCATCGACTTACAAGGCGGAGCTGGCCGTGGGCCGCCGGCCGGTGAGCCTGCTGTTTGATGAGCGGGGCGGGTTTATTTCGGAGGTTTCCTCGGCGCGGTAGGGCTGGTTGGTTTATCAGGACGGTGAAAAGAACGGTCATGCTTCGCCTTTGCGCTACATGACCGTTCTGCTTTTTAGGCAAGGCTCCGTGCAATCATTGGGCAACGGCCTGGGTCTTTGGCGCTACTTTGCGCTTCAAAACCTTGCCCGCCCATCCATGAAAAAAAACCCTACTTATCTCGGCTTAGCCACGGCGCTGGCGCTGGCCGGCTGCACCAGCACCAAGCCGGCCACTACTGCGACCACGGCCACTGTCACGCCGGTAGCCGCCGCGGCCCCGGCCCCCAAAGGCGTAGGCCTTGACATGGCTGACATTGACCGGGCGGTGAGCCCGTGCGACGACTTCTTCCAGTTTTCGGGCGGCAACTGGCTGCGGAATAACCCCGTGCCGAGCTACGCCAGCAGCTGGGGGCCGCGCAACCAGCTCGGCGACCGCACGCAGGCGCTGCTGCGCAGGATTCTGGAAGACGCGGCGGCCAACCGTAGCGCCGCGCCCGGCAGCAATGCCCAGAAAGTGGGCGACTTCTACGCCGCCGCCATGGACACGGTGGCCATCGACCGGGCCGGCCTCACGCCCATAAAGCCGGAGCTAGACCGCTTGGCCGCCGTTCGCGACGCGGCCGGCCTGCGCGCCGAAATCGCGCATTTGCAGGACATCGGGGCCAGCGTATTTTTCCAGGCCGGGGTGGACGTGGACGAGAAAAACACCACCCAGTATGCCGTGCAAATGGGCCAGGGCGGCCTTACCATGCCCAACCGCGACTTCTATTTCAAGGAGGATGCGCGGACGGCCAAGGTGAAGACGGCCTACCGCACGTACATGGCCCAGCTGTTTGGGCTGCTGGGCGAGGCCCCGGCCGTGGCCCAGCGCAACGCTGCCACCGTCGAACGCATCGAAACGCGGCTGGCCAAGGCCTCGCGTACGCCAGTGGAACTGCGCGACCCGCAGGCCAATTACAACAAGCTGACCCTGGCCGCCGCCCAGCAGCGCTACCCCGCCCTCGACCCCAAGGGCTTGCTGGCGGGCATGCAGCTGGGCAAAGCCCAGGAAGTCATCATCGGTCAGCCGGCGTTTTTCGATGAGGTGAATGCAGTGCTGAAAACCGAGCCCCTGGCCGACCTCAAAACCTACCTGCGCTGGCATGTAATGCGCGTGGTGGCCAACGCCCTGCCCACGCCCTACGCCGAAGCGGCCTTTCATTACAACCAGGCCCTGACCGGGGCCAAGCAGCAGGCCGCCCGCTGGAAACGCATGCAGTCCGCCACCGACCAGACCCTGGGCGAGGCGTTCGGCCAGCTCTACGTCGACCAGGCGTTTTCGCCCGAGGCCAAGGCCAAGGCCCTCGAGATGGTGGCCAACATCAAGGCCAGCATGGCCGAGCACATCAAGACCAACACTTGGATGAGCGCGCCCACCAAGACCGAGGCCCTGAAGAAGCTGAACGCGCTGCGCGTGAAAATCGGCTACCCCGACGTGTGGAAGGATTATTCGGCCCTAAAAATCTCGCGGGAGAGCTACCTGAAGAACATTCTGGCGGCCCGCGCCTGGGAGAGCCGGCGCGAGGCGGCCCACTTCGGCCAGCCCATCGACCGCAACGAGTGGGGCATGACGCCGCCTACCATCAACGCCTATTACAACCCAGCACTGAACGAAATCGTGTTTCCGGCCGGCTACCTCCAGCCCCCGTTCTTCGACCCCAAGGCCGATGACGCCATCAACTACGGGGCCATTGGCGGGGTGATGGGCCACGAGATGACCCACGGCTTCGACGACCAGGGCCGGCAGTACGACTCGGAAGGCAACCTGCGCGACTGGTGGACGCCGGCCGACGCGGCCGAGTTCACGAAGCGCGCCGCCGTGGTGGGCAAGCAGTACAGCGCCTTCTCGCCCCTCGATTCGGTGCACGTGAACGGCCAGCTCACGATGGGCGAAAACCTGGCCGATTTCGCCGGCCTCACCGTGGTGTACGGGGCCCTGGAGAAGCAATTGCAGCAGCGCTACGGCAACGGCCCGCGCCCTAACTACGACGGCTTTACGCCCGAGCAGCGCTACTTCCTGAGCTGGGCCCAGCTGCGCCGCACCAACATCCGCCCCGAGGCCCTGCGCCAGCAAATCGCCACCGACCCGCACTCGCCCGGCCAGTACCGCACCATCGGGCCCATCATGAACATGCCGCAGTTTCAGCAGGCCTTCGGCTGCCCCGAGGGCAGCAAGATGACCCGCAGCGCGGTGGATAGGGCGGTGATTTGGTAGCGCACTATTTGGTAGCGCACTAAATCATCAGGGCGGATGAAATGGAGAAGCCCCAGGTGCCAGGCATCTGGGGCTTCTCCATTTTTTTTCGGCGTGGAAGCAGCCTTTTAGCGGGCTGCGCGGTCTGCGGGGTATTGTTGTAATCGTATCCTTGTTAACACATTTTACTTTCCAAACCATGAGACACATTACTCCTCTCGCACCGGGCCGCTGGCTGGCCGGGTTGCTGCTCCTGCTGACTGGGCCTGTGGCCCGGGCCCAGGCCCCGACCTGGCAAATGGCGGTGGCGACCAACCAAACCGGCAGTTATCGCCCCCAAGTGAGCGCTACTGCCACCGATGCCAGCGGCAATGTCTACCTCACCGGGAATTTTTCGGGCACGACCAGCTTTGGTTCTATCACGCTCACCAGCGCACCTCGCATTACCACTCCCGGCAGTACATCTACCTATGACGCCGATATATTTGTAGCCAAGTGGAGCCCAATCAGTAATGATTTTGTGTGGGCCCAGCGCGCTGGCGGAGGTGGGTATGATGCGGCATCTGCCATTGCGGTGGTGGGCACCAATGTATACATAGCCGGAGCCTTTAGTGGGCCTACCGCTACATTTAGCGGCACCACGCTGGTGAATACTACCTACGATGGTACCTCATCCACCGTCTACAATGGCACCGATTTATTCGTGGCCAAGCTCACTGACCTGGGTACCACGGCCAGCTTTACGTGGGCCCAACGGGCCAGCGGCACCAGCAACGAGTTTGCCACCGGCCTGGCCGCGAGTGGCTCCAATGTGTACGTGACCGGGTGGTTCAGCTACAGCCCCGTCACCTTCGGAACGACTACGCTAACGGACTACAGTGCCTTGGGCCACCCGTTTGTGGCCAAGCTGGTGGATAATGGGGCGACGGCCAGCTTTGCCTGGGCCCAGCAGGGCGGCGGCCCGAACGGCAGCGTAGCCACCGCCCTGGCGATAAACGGCCCCAATGTGTACGTAACCGGGCATTTCAGTGGCGCTACGGCTACGTTTGGCCCTTTTACCTTAACCAATGCCAATACCGTCACGGGTCCCATATACGGCAATAGGTCCGATGTTTTCGTGGCGAAGCTCACCGATGCGGGCCTCACGTCCAGTTTTACCTGGGCCCAGCAGGCCGGGGGGGTTGGCTTCGACCAGGCGCTGGCGCTGGCCGTCAATGGAACCAGCGTCTACATCGCCGGGTACTATGGCAGCTACAGCTACAGCCTGAGTGGCGACCTGGGCAATACGCCCGCCACTTTTGGCAGCACCAGCCTGCCCAGCATTGGCGAATACGATGCCTTTGTGGCGAAACTTACCGATGCCGGGGCGACAGCCAGCTTTACCTGGGCCCAACGGGCCGGCGGGACGGGCATCGATTCGGCCACGGCCATTGCGGTGCGGGGCAACAACGTGTATGTAGCCGGAACGTTCCGCAGTACCCAAATCAGCTTTGGAGCCACCACGCTGGCCAAGGCCAGCGGAGCCAGCAACTACTACCGGGATGTATTTGTAACCAAGCTGCTTGATGCCGGCAACGCTAGCAGCTTTGCCTGGGCGCAGCAAGCCGGCAGCTCCACCGACGACTTTGCCACCTCGGTGAGCGTAACCGGTGCCGATGTATATGTGGGAGGAGCCGTTGGCCCAACGGCCAGCTTTGGCAGCCATAGCATCAATAATTCTACTACGCAAGCCGCCTTCCTCGCCACCCTCACCGACCCCACCCTCACCGCCACCAGCGCCGCCCAAAGCAACTTAAGTTTCGCCCTCGCCCCCAACCCGGCCCGCACTGCCGTCGCCCTCACCCTGCCCGCCCTGCCCGGCACCGCCACGGCCACCCTCACCCTGCGCGATGCCCTGGGCCGGGCCCTGCGCACTGAAACCCTAGCCCTGCCCGCCGCCGGCCTGCGCCACGAGCTGGACCTGCGCGGCCTCGCTCCCGGCATCTACGCCGTGCAGGTGCTGGCCGGGCCGGCCACCGCTACGCGCCGCCTCGTGGTGGAATAAACCCTGGCTTTTGCTGCTCATCGGGCTTGAATCTCACTTAAATCGTCGGACCTTTGCTTCCTGATTTGGCAGCCTTTAGCTTTATTCCGGCCCTTGTTATCGAAAAGCCCCGGTGCCCGGCATCGGGGCTTTTTTGCGGCCCAACTTTACCCGATATGCTACGTATTGTCGTGCATATCTCTTATTAAAATGAAATACGTTATCAATTTCTTATCAGGCAGCTGGTTGGCGGGCGTACTGCTGCTGGCCGGGTTGCTGGCCGGATCCGCGGCCCAGGCCCAAACCCCTGCCCCCCTCTGGCAGTCGGCCCTGGTAGTGGGCGGCGGCAGCTCCAATCTATCCATTAAAGCCACCACTTCCAACCTCAGCGGCGACCTATACGTGGCGGGGTCTTTCTCCGGCATTGTTACCATTGGCAGCACCACGATGATTAGCACCGGCGGCACCGACGGCTTCGTGGCCAAGTGGAGCCCGGCTACCAGCGCCTTCGTGTGGGCCTACCGCTTCGGCGGCTCCGACCTCGACCAGGTAACGGCCGTGGCCCTAAGCGGCACCCGCGTGTACGTGGCCGGCACCTTCATCAGCCCCAATGCCGCCTTCGGCACCCTCAACCTGGCCAACTATGGCAGCGCCAACTCGGTGACCACCGATGCCTTCGTGGCCCGCCTCACCGATACCGGCTCTTCGGCCACCGTCGATTGGGCGCAGCAATTTGGTGGCACCAGCCAGGACGCGGCCAATGCCCTAGCCGTGGCCGGCACCAGCGTGTTTGTGGGCGGGCAGTTTGCCAGCGCCACGGCCCAGTTCGGCAGCACCACGCTGACCAGCTCCAATACCGGCACGGCCTACGACGGTTTCGTGGCCAAGCTGACTGATGGCACCACCAGCGCCAGCGTGAACTGGGTGAAGACCATCACGGGCTCGGGCAGCAAGTACGTCAACGCCCTGGCCCTGAACGGCTCCAGCGTGTACGCCACCGGCTCCATCGGGGGCCAGAATGCCACCTTCGGCGCTACCACCGTCCCGAACGGCGGGGCTTCCAATGCCTACGTAGCCAAGCTGACCGATGCGGGCACCACCGCTACCTGGCAGTGGGCGCTGCGGGCCAACGGCGCGGGCACCGACCAAAGCAATGCCCTGGCCGTGAACGGCCCCGTGGTGTACGTCGCCGGCACCTTCTCCAGCACGGCGCTGGCCACGGGCAGCCACACCATCACCAACGCCGGCCCCACCGGCACCACCGATGCCTTCGTGGCCGCCGTGCAGGATGCCGGCAGCACGGCCGTCTGGAGCTGGGCCCGCCAGGCCGGCGGCCCCGACGACGACAAAGGCACCGGCCTGGCCCTCTACGGCAACAGCGGGGTGTATCTGGCGGGCAGCTTTGCCAGCAGCACGGTCACCATCGGCAGCACGACACTGGCGGCCGGCAGCGGTGGCGCCCTGGTGGCCCGCCTCAGTGACGATGGCACCAGCGCCACTGTCGACTGGTCGCAGCGCGGCGGTAGCCCTACCAACACCACCGCTTCGTGCGTCACCATGAGCGGTACCCGCATGTACCTGACCGGCAATTTCCAGAACACGGCCACTTTCGGCAGCCAGACGCTCAACAGCTCCTCGGCCGGCCAGTCCACCAATTTCATGGCCCACCTCATCGACCCCTCCGCCCTCACCACCACGGCCACTACCTCGGCCCTGAGCGGTTCGGACTTTGCGCTCTACCCCAACCCGGCCCACGGTACCTCCACCCTCACGCTGCCCGCGCTGCCCGGCACGGCCACGGCTATCCTCACCCTGCGCGATGCAATGGGCCGGGCCATCCGCACCGTAACCGTGACCCTGCCCACCGCCGGCTTGCGTCAGGAAATGAACCTGACCGGATTGCCGTCCGGCATCTACGCCGTGCAGGTGCAGGCTGGACGGAACACCGCCGCCCGCCGCCTAGTGGTGGAGTAGACGCTGTCGGAGCGCGTCGCGTCTGTCATTGCGAGCATTACGCGCATCAAGCGGCGACGAAGCAATCTGTCCTGTCAACACCAGACATTTTCTTATACCAGAAAGCCTCGGCACTGCACAGTACCGGGGCTTTTCACATCTCAGGGCTTCGCACATTGTACCGGATTGCTTCGGCTACGACTCGCAATGGCAGCACTGCTGCAATGACAAACAACTATCCTTCCATCACCTTATTCTGGCGATTGATGGACTCCAGATGCACGGCAGCCAGGTATTGCTCCACAAAGTCACTGGTGAGGCCTACCGAGGCCCCTTGGCGCTGGGCGCGCTCCAGCACCTCGTTCCAGCGGCTGGTCTGAAGGATGGTTATGTCGTTTTCCTTCTTGTAGAGGCCGATTTTCTCGGCCACAGCCATGCGGCGGCCCAGCAGCTGCATAATCTCGGCATCGAGCTGGTTGATTTGCTCGCGCAGGCCGGAGAGAGCGGTGAGGAACTCGCGCTGGTCGGTGGTTTCGTGCCGCCACACCAGGTCCTGAATCAGGTCGCGCAGCACCTCCGGGGTGATTTGCTGCTTGGCATCGCTCCAGGCGTGGTCGGGGTCGATGTGGCTTTCAATCATGTTGCCATCGAAGCCCAGGTTGAGGGCCTGCTGGGCCACGGCAAACAGTGTATCGCGCCGGCCGCAGATGTGGCTGGGGTCGCAGAGCAGCGGCATTTCGGGCATCCGGCGCTTCATCTCGATGGGCAGGTGCCACATCGGCGCGTTGCGAAAATCGGTGTTGCCGTAGCTCGAAAAGCCCCGGTGAATAAGGCCCACGTGCGTGAGGCCAGCCTTTTGCAGGCGCTCCACGGCCCCTACCCACAGCTCCAGCTCGGGGTGAATGGGGTTTTTCACCAGCACCGGCACGTCCACGCCGCGCAGCACATTGGCAATCTCCTGCACCGAAAACGGGTTGCCCGTGGTACGCGCGCCCACCCACAGAATGTCCACGCCAAAGGCCAGGCAGTCCTCCACGTGCTTGGCCGTAGCCACTTCCACGGCAATGGGCAGGCCGGTTAGCTCACTGGCTTTCTTGAGCCAGGGCAGCCCTTTCGTGCCCACTCCCTCGAAGCCGCCGGGCTTGGTTCGGGGCTTCCAGATGCCGGCACGCAGGGCCTGTACCTTGCCGGTAGCAGCCAGCCGCTGGCAGGTTTCGAGCACCTGCTCCTCCGTCTCAGCCGAGCACGGCCCGGAGATGAGGTAAGGCTTGTCATCGGGCTGGCGATTGAACAGGGCGGATTTCATGGTTGGGTTCATGGTATTGCTTTTAGTATTGATTGATTTCTTGATTTCGTCTATCACGGCAGAATCTTCCGAATGTGATTAGCCTGCCGAATCTGCTCGGCCAGCCCGTCGTAATCTTCCCGCGCCAGCAGCTCGCGCAGGTGCTGTAACTGATGCAAATGCTCATCAAGCACATCGAGCACGTTGAGCCGGTTTTGCCGGAAAATGGGCACCCACGTAGCCGGCGCGCTCTTGGCCAACCGCACCGTCGACTCGAACCCGCCGCTGGCCAAATCGAAGATGCGCTGTTCCTCTTTCTCCTTCTCCAGCACCGTGAGCGCCAGGGCAAATGAGGTGATGTGCGAGATGTGCGACACGTAAGCCGTGTGCACGTCATGGTCGGCCCCGTTGAGGTACAGCAGCCGCATGGGCAGCGCCTGAAACAACTTTTCCACCAGTTGCACGGCGTCATCATCGCTGTGCTCCACATCGCAAAGCACCACCGTTTTCCCCTCAAACAAGCCCGAAACCGCCGCTTCCGGTCCCGAGTGCTCGGTGCCGGCCATGGGGTGCGCGGCCACAAAACGGCCCCGGTGCGGGTGCCCGGCCACCGCCGCCAGCAGTGCCTGCTTGGTCGAGCCGACGTCGATAACCACCTGCTGCGGCGTGATGATGTCCAGCACCGGTGGCAACACGGCCACCATGGCATCCACGGGCACGGCCACCACGATGAGGTCGGCGCGGCGCACGGCAGCCGTCAGGTCGGTTTCGATTTCATCAACCAAGCCCAACTCTAAGGCGCGGCGCGCGTGGACCGGGCTGTTTTCAACGCCGATGAGGTGCTGCGCCAAACCGTGCTGCCGCAGGCTCAGCGCCAACGAGCCGCCGATAAGGCCTAATCCGATTACAGTAACTTTCATGATTTGACAGACTGAGAAGCAACTTGAATGCGCTCCAGCGCCTCGCGCAGCAGCGCTTCCGGCTGGCACAGGCTGGCCCGGATGTAGCCGTTGCCATTGCTGCCGAAAATGCCGCCCGGCGTGAGAAACACGCGCGCCTCGGCCAGCACGGCATCGCTCAGGGCGAAGCCATCGGCGAAGCCAGCCGGCACCGCCGCCCAGATGAACAGGCCCGTCTGGCCTGGCGCGGGCGCGCAGCCCAAAGCTTGCAGCAGCTCTACCACCAGCTCGCGCCGGGCGCGGTAGGTGGCGTTCAGCTCTTGAAACCAGTCGTCGCCCAGCGCAAGGGCCGCCACTGCCGCCTGCTGCACCGGCAGAAACATGCCCGAATCCATGTTACTCTTGAAGCGGAGTACATCGGCGATAACATCGGCGCGGCCGGCCAGCAGGCCCACGCGCCAGCCCGCCATATTGTGGCTCTTACTTAGCGAGTTCAGCTCGATGGCCACTTCGCGGGCCCCGGGCACGGCCAGCAGGCTCACCGGCGGCGTTTCGTTGAGGATGAAGCCGTACGGGTTGTCGTGCACCAGCAGAATATCGTTGGCTTTAGCAAACGCCACGAGGCGTGTGAGAAATGGCAAATCTGCCCCGGCTCCGGTGGGCATGTGCGGGTAATTCACCAGCATGAGCTTCACGCGGGAGAGGTCCGTGGCGGCCAGCGCATCCAAATCGGGCAGCCAGCCGGCGGCGGCCGTTAGGTCGTACTCACGCACCTCGGCTCCGCAGATTTCGGCCACGGCTCGGTAAGTCGGGTAGCCGGGGTTGGGGATGAGCACGGCGTCACCCACTTCCAGAAATGTCATCCCGATGTGCATCAGGCCCTCTTTCGAGCCCAGCAGCGGCAGAATTTCCGTGGCCGGGTCCAGCGTCACACCGTAGTGGCGCTGGTAGAAATCGGCCATTGCGCCGCGCAACGCCGGGGTACCCTGGTAGCTCTGGTAGCCGTGCGCGTTGGGGAGCGCTGCCGATTTGGACAGCGCTTCAATTACGTTGGGGTGCGGCGGCAAATCCGGACTACCAATGCCCAGGCTGATGATATTGGCCCCGGCCGCGTTGAGCGCGGCCAGCTCACGCAGCTTGCGCGAGAAGTAATATTCGCCGGTGTGGGCCAAGCGGCTGGCAATGGGGATATTCATGGTATCAGGTTGAGTTGTTGAGCAAACTCTCCTCCTTACCAAGGAGGGGATGTTTTTGCGCCAGCGAAAACGGGGGTGGTTGTGGGCGTTGAACGGTGGGCGCTAGGTTCGTTCGGAAAATTGTTCGGGCATCGTTCAACGTCTTAACCACCCCAGCCAGCGCTTCGCGCCGGCGTCCCCTCCTTGACAAGGAGGGGAGTTTGCTCGCCCATCGCCTCGGCCATGCTGCCGCGCCGGTAGGCTCCCAGCACCCGCAGCTCCTCCGTCACGGGCTCCAAATCCCGCAGCAGCGCTTCCAACTGGCCGATTTCCTCAAACTCTACATCGGCGTGAAATCCATAGTGCCAGGGTTGGCCCGGCCGGGGGCACGATTGCAGCTTGCTCAAATTCAGTCCGTGGGCAGCCACGCGAGTGAGCACGGCGGCCAGGCTGCCCGGCGCGTGCGGCGCACAGAAATAGAGAGAGGCTTTGTCGGCCTGTGGGTCAGCAACCGCCGTTGCGGCGCGCTCCAGCACCAGAAAACGGGTGTAGTTGTGCGGGTCGTCGTGAATGGCAGGGGCCAGGATTTGCAGGCCGAACTGCTCGGCGGCCTGCGCGCCAGCTACCACGGCCACGCCGGGCGTGCGCTGCTCGGCCAGGAGCTGGGCGCTGTGGCCGGTGTCGTCGGTTTCCACCAGCTTCCAGTGCGGGTGGCGGTCGAGGAACTCGCCGCACTGGCGCAGGGCCATGGGGTGCGAGTGTACGGCCTGCACTTCTGCCAGCGTGGTGCCGGGCAGCGCCAGCAGGTGCTGGTGAATGGGCAGGTACACCTCGCCGGTTACGCGCACGGCGTGGCGCTCCAGCAGCAGGTAGTTGGGCAGGATGCTGCCGGCCAGCGAGTTTTCCATGGCCATAAGGCCGGCATCGGCGGTGCCGTTCACGACGTGCGCCACCACCGCGCCGAAGGTGGCGCAGGCCAGCAGCGCCGGCTGCGCGCCGAAATATCGACGGGCCGCGACTTCGTGGAAACTTCCCTGGAAACCCTGAATGGAAACGTGCTGGGGCATGATGCGTGCGATTTATTGGGCAATAAAAAAGGGCCTCCGTTGTGCGGTGGCCCTGGGCTTGTTGGGAGGCAGTGTGGTGGTTAACACTGGCAACAAAGGGCCGGCTTCTTCGGATAGAAGAAGTAATAAGCGTAATAAAAAAAGACGTGGTGCAGGGTGGTCATCGAAAAACCGGGCATTAAAAAAGCGCCTCCCGAAGAACGAGCGGCGCTGGAGAAGTTTGTGGGAGTTAGCTACAAACGGCGGCTCGTTCTACGCGGTGGCGTAGAAGTAATAAAAGCCAAAAAAGTAGCGCGTCTGGAGCATGGTTGGGTGCGTTTGCGGTTGCAAGGTAGGGATGGATTTGGGAAAAGCAAATTTCGACGGAATTCGTTCGCGCTGAATTAAGCACGTCATGCTGAGCGCAGCCGAAGCATCTCTACTGCCTCGTTGTTTCGATTGAATTATTTCTGAGGTAGAGATGCTTCGACTGCGCTCAGCATGACGTTTTGGCCTTACCCACCCACGTAACACCATAACCCAAACGCCCCAAAACGGGTTTACTCAGCTTCGCATCTCCCCTAGCATCTTTATGATTAAGCTATTTGAACCCCTCGCGCTCCGCAGCGTCATCCTGAAAAACCGCATTGTGGTATCGCCCATGTGCCAGTACAGCGCCGAAGACGGCTTTGCCAACGACTGGCACCTGGTGCACCTGGGCAGCCGGGCCGTGGGCGGGGCCAGCCTCATTATTCAGGAAGCCACGGCCGTGTCGCCAGAGGGCCGCATCAGTCCTGAAGACCTCGGCATCTGGAAAGACGAGCACGTGCCCATGTTGCAGCGCATCAATGCCTTCATCGCGGCGCAGGGCAGCGTGCCCGGCGTGCAGCTGGCCCACGCCGGCCGCAAGGCCAGCACCTACCGGCCGTGGTCGGGCGAGGGCGTGATAATAGAGGGCGAAGGTGGCTGGCCGGTGGTTGGCCCCACCGATGTACCATTCAACGACAACTACCCGATGCCGACGGCCCTTGATGCGGCCGGTATTCAGAAGGTTATTGCCGATTTCCAGGCGGCGGCCCAGCGGGCGTTGGCGGCGGGCTTCAAGGTGATTGAGCTGCACGCGGCCCACGGCTATTTACTGCACGAGTTTCTGTCGCCGCTGAGCAACCAGCGCACCGACGAGTATGGCGGCACGTTTGAAAATCGCATCCGGCTGCTGCTGGAGGTGGTGGCCGCCACCCGCGAAGTGTGGCCCGAGGACCTGCCGCTCATCGTGCGCCTCTCCGTGACGGACTGGACCGAAGGCGGCTGGAACGCCGACGAATCAATCCAGTTGGCGGCCATGCTCAAAACGCGCGGCGTAGACCTGATTGACTGCTCCACGGGCGGCAACGTGCCCAAAGCGCCCATCCCCGTGGGCCCCGGCTATCAGGTGCAGTTTGCCGAGCGCATTAAGGAAGAAACCGGGATTCTGACCGGCGCGGTGGGGCTCATCACCACGCCGGCCGAGGCTGAAGCTATTGTGGCCAGCGGCCAGGCTGATATCGTGCTACTGGCGCGGGAGTTTCTGCGCGAGCCATATTTCCCGCTCTTTGCCGCGCAGGATTTGGGCGCGGAGGTGCAGTGGCCGGCGCAGTACGAGCGTGCCCGGCCGCGGGTGACTTCGGCGGCGGGCCCGCGTTAGAAGTAGGGTGCGGGGCTTGTCCCCGCCCGTCGTTGAACGGCACGTTTTGAAGTAGTTCAACGACGGGCGGGGGCAAGCCCCGCACCCTACATTTTTACCCATTTTGCCGTTACCAGCAGCTGGCCCAGGTGGCGGGTGGTGTGCTCAGCGGCGTGCATCAGCAAGCCGATGACGGTGGACGGCAGTTGCGCCCGACCCACTCCACGCCCTTCCGTTAGCGTTATTTCATCAGTGCTCCGAAGCTGCGCCAACGCGTTATCTACCTGCACGCTAAAGCACTGCACCAGCTTCTGCACCGCATCATTCTCAATAGCTAAAGGCGGATTCTCAGCGGCTAAAGCTGCTAGTTGATTCTCCGAAAGCGCTTCACCCCGGGCGTAGGTGAAGATGCGGTCGAGCACGCCGGTCAGGTGCTGGAGGTGGAAGCCCACCGAAGCCACCCCGCTGGGCCGCTCGTTGAGCAGCGCGGGCGGGAAATCCTGCATCCCGGCATTTAGCTCTTCGCGGGCTTGCAGCAGGGCGTGCGCGATGGGCTGAAGTAGCGGCGGCATATCAGGCAGCGGGCCGCGCAGCCAGACTTCGCGGGTTTCGGGCGGTGAGAAGGCGGGGAACGTTGGGCTACTCATTGGTTGTACGGTATTCGGAGCGGCTGCTTAGGCCGTACTTTTGTGATTATGTCAGGTATTAACGATGCGCTGCGCGCTGCGGCCGACCAGTTCGGCACCCCTCTTTACGTCTACAATGCGGCCACCATCACGGGGCAGTATAAGAAACTGGTGAAAGCCTTCGCGGGCCATAAAACCCGGTTTTTCTACGCTTGTAAGGCGCTGAGCAACGTTTCTATTCTGCGGCACATCCACAGCCTGGGTTCGGGTCTCGACTGCGTGAGCATCAACGAAGTACGCCTGGGACTGCACGTAGGCTTCGCGCCGGAAAACATTCTGTTTACGCCCAACAGCGTGACGTTTGAGGAATTGGTGGAAGCCAAGGAATTGGGAGTGAATCTAAACATTGATAACATCTCGCTGCTGGAGCGGTTCGGGGCCACGTTTGGCGGCTCTTACCCAGTGTGCGTGCGCCTGAACCCGCACATTGAGGCGGGCGGCAACTACAAGATTCAAACCGGCCACATCGACTCCAAGTTTGGCATTTCGATTCACCAAATGCGGCATTTGGAGCGCGTGGTGAAGGGCACCGGCCTGCACGTGCGCGGCCTGCACATGCACACGGGCTCCGAAATCAAGGACGTGGGCGTGTTCCTGCGTTCGCTCGAAATTCTGTTCGACGCCGCCGGCCGCTTCCCCGACCTCGACTTTCTGGACCTCGGCTCGGGCTTCAAAGTGCCCTACAAGCCCGGCGACCCCGAAACCGACGTGGCCACCCTGGGCAAACAGGTGGCCGAAGCCTTCAAGACCTTTGAGAAGGAATACGGCCGCCCGCTGGAATGCTGGTTCGAGCCCGGCAAGTACATGGTAAGCGAATCCGGCTACCTGCTGGTGAACGTGGCCGTGGTTAAGCAAACCACTGCCACGGTGTTTGCGGGCGTGAATTCGGGCTTCAACCATCTCATCCGGCCCATGTTCTACGACAGCTACCACCACATCAGCAACCTGACCAACCCCAAGGGCACGGAGCGCCTGTACACAGTGGTGGGCAACATCTGCGAGACGGATACCTTCGCATGGGACCGGCTGCTGCCCGATATCCGCGAAAACGACCTGCTGGCATTTCACAACGCCGGGGCCTACGGCTTCGAGATGAGCAGCAGCTTCAACTCGCGCACCCGCCCCGCCGAAGTGCTCCTGACCGAAGCCGGCGAGCTGCGCCTCATCCGCAAGCGCCAGACGTTTGAGGACCTGCTGGCCGGGCAGATTGATGTGGCGGCCGAAGTGCCCGCCCAGCCGGTACCAGCCGCCTAGCCCGCAGCCCGACGAACGCCGGGCCAAATATTCAAGCCGCGCTATTTTTACTATCTTAGTAGAGCCTTCCCGATTGCCGCTGGCGGTTGGGGATGCCACGGTCCGATGGTTCACTAGCGGTTTTTCGGCTATGGCTTCTACTGCCGTAATGATGCGCTCCGCTTTGCGGCATTCGCGCCGGGGCCTGATTGCGCGCCTGCTGCAGCTGCTGCTGGCGCTGGGCGTCGCGGTCGTTTTTTACTTATCATCCCCGGCTGATTTCAAGTTTATTACCCGCTTCCTCGTGGCTTGGGATGGGTTTGTGCTGAGCATTCTGACCATCAGCTGGATAACCATTTTGCAGACGCACTTTGCCGATATGCGGAGCATTGTGAAGTCGCTGCACCCCAGCCGTACCTGGGCCTTGCTCTTGGTAGTGGTATTCTTATGCTGCACCGTTTGTATTGTGGCCGTGCTGCTGCTGCTGCATGACATCCGACAGCTGCCCATTGAAGAGCGCATCGAGCACATCCTGGTATCAGCCGTGGCGATAGTGGGTACCTGGTGCCTGATGCACACGCTGTTTGCGCTGCATTATGCCCACACCTACTTTAGCCTGCTGCCCGATATTAAGGAGAATGCCTGGCATACCGGGCTCGTGTTCGCAGGCGCGCCGCCTGCCTCGTATTGGGATTTTGTCTATTTCGCCTTCGTGGTGGGAATGACGACCCAAACCTCCGACGTCACCGTTACCACGCTGCGCATGCGGCGGCTGGTGCTGTTCCACAGCATGCTATCCTTCGCTTTCAACACCACCATTCTGGCCCTGAGCATCAACATTATCTCGGGCCTGCTGTGAGTCCGGCGGAGGGCACACACGGCCAAACACTCGTGAATTTAATCGCGACCAGAACCTATTTGGCCCGCCGCAGCAAATAGCCCGTTTGAGAATCAACGTAACCACCCGTGGCCTGATTAATCCTCGATGGCAGTGTGTTGAGCCCGATGCATTCCCACCCCAAACTGCTCATGTAGTTGAGGGCCGCCACAACATTACCGAGCTTACTGATAGCCGCATCGGCGTGCACCATTTGAAGGTCGACCACGGCATTTTTGACGTTCTGCCCGTAATCCAGCCGCACATCCGTATCGGAGTAGTGTGAGCCGGTGCTCACCAGAATACAGTACTGCGACTGGGCAACCGTGGTTGGGCTGGCGGTGGGGGTGGTCTGGGCAGAAGCAGACATGCTTGTCACGGCAAGCATTAGCACAAGGCAGAAGGATTTGAGCATAACCAGGCTGGGAAAGAGTTGGAATCAAAACTACACAGCGAGCCCATTATTATCGGCACGGCCGAATCATTACCCTGAATTAGCCCGGCACTATGGCATGCTACTGCCAGTTTCAGCGCTGCTCTGTCAGCCAGGTCACGGCCTCTGCTTCTATTTCGAAGGTGCGGTAGGTGTGCGGCAATTCCCGCGAAGCCATGATGAACTGATTGGTAGCCAGCCGGGCAAATACGTTGTGGGCCACCAGAATAGCGCCAAAACGGTAGCCGTTTTCCCGCACGGTGCGGGGCAGCCACTCGTTGGTCATCCAGTCCTGCTCGACAGGGTTGTAAGGGGCCATCTCACGCTGGTCGACCAGAATTTTGCTCCACTTTCGCCGGCTCAGCGCTTGGGCCGTGTGGGTGAGCAAGGCCCGAAACTGAGCCACCTCGCGGGTTCCGGCGCGGTATTCCAAGCGGATGTAGCTGGCGGGCTCTTCCCAAACGCGCCCGGCGCTATTTTCAAAATACAGGGAACGACTGGGAGTAAGCATCAACTAATTACAAACGAGAAAACGGCCTCCCAACTTTAGCAACCGGCGCAAAGCATCGGCGCGCAGCAGGTCGCACGCCTCAACCACTAACCCTGGGCAGAGGTTATGAACCCGGCACTTTTTTGCGGTCAGCCGTTCCAGCTCCCGAACGCGCCGCGCTGGTAGTCGCGGTAAGCCTGCTGAATCTCGGCCTCCGTGTTCATCACAAACGGCCCCGCCGATACCACGGGCTCGCCAAACGGCTGGGCATGACCCAGTAGCACCACGCTCGCCTCGTGGGCAGCGATGGTCAGCTCGTCGCCGTCGTGGTTGAATTCGACCAGCTGCAGGGCCTTGGTTTCGGTATCGTTTACGCGCAGCGTGCCGCGTACGGTGTAGAAAAAGATATTGCGCGCCGCCGCGATGGGCAGCGTAACGCGGCTGCCGGCCGGCAACTCCAGCCAGGCCAGCGCCACGTCGGCCAGCGGCTGCACGGCCCCGGCGGTGCCCGCCCACTCGCCCGATACGGCGTGGATGACCACGCCATCGGCCAGCGTCACGGCCGGGATTTCGTCTTTTTGCAGGCCGATGTAGCGTGGGGCCGTCATCTTGTCCTTGGCCGGCAGGTTCACCCACAGTTGCAAAATTTCGAGCGGCCCGCCGTGGGCTTTGAAATTATCGGAGGAAACTTCGGCGTGAATCAGGCCGCTGCCGGCCGTCATCCACTGAATGCCGCCGGCCTCAATCACGCTTTCGTGCCCGCTGCTGTCCTTGTGCAGAATGTCGCCTTCGAGAATGAAGGTGACGGTTTCGAAGCCCCGGTGCGGGTGCGGGCCGAAGGGCAGGCCGCGGTTGTGGGGCCGGTACACCTGCGGCCCGTGGTGGTTCAAAAACAGAAACGGGTCGATGTATTCGACCGAATTGGTAGGCAGGGCGCGGTAGGTGGTGAGGTCGGCAATGGGCGCGCTCACGGCGCGGTGCTGTTGCTTGATGGTGCGCATGACTGGGCGGGTTTATCGATTTATGGAACGGCGCAATACGGCCGTCATGCAGAGCGCAGCGAAGCATCTTTACCGCAATAAGTAAATCTGATTACTGCTGCGGTAAAGATGCTTCGCTGCGCTCTGCATGACGGGTTACTAAAGCTGGTAGCCGGCTTAAAGTTTACGCCTCGTCCTTCGGCGCCTCGCCCCGGAAAGCGTCTATTTTAGCCACGGCAGGCAATTTTACCGGCCGGTTTTCGCGGGCCGACTGGTAGATGGCTTCCATGATGCGCTGGTCCTGCAAGCCTTCTTCACCGGGCGTGTAGGGGGTTTTGTTCTGGCGCACGCACTCGGCCATGTGGTCCATTTCGAGGGCAAACTGGTCTTTGCCGGGGTCGTTTGGCGTCTCCTTCATCTGCTTGCCGTCGGGCGCATGGATACGCTCCTGGTGGAGGCCGTGGTAGGGGAAGGCCGGGTCCATTTCGATGCTGCCGGTTTCGGCATACACCGTGTAACTCTTGTTGTTAAAAGAGCCGTAGCCCGTCATGCACTGCGAAATCACGCCGCTGGGAAAGCGCAGCGTAAAGCTCACATTCTCTTCTATTTCCTTGAACCGGTCGTCGCCCGACGTGCTGTAAATCTGGGCCGAAACCTCGGTCGGCTCCTCGCCCAGCAGGAAGCGCGTGGTGTTGAGGCAGTACAGTCCCACATCGGGCAGCGAGCCGCCGCCGGCCAGGGCCTTTTTGTGCCGCCACTGCTGGTCGTGGGCCTGATTTTGGGTGTTCATCATCTGCAGCATTTTGGTCGCGCCGTAGGTTTTATCGCGTACCAACTTCTGCACCTGGCGGTTCAGCGGCTCGTACTGAATGCGGTAGGCAATCATGAGCTTTTTACCGGCCTTTTTGCAGGCCTCAATCATTTCCTCGCACTCCTTCACGGAATTAGCCATCGGCTTTTCGCAGAGAATGTGCTTGCCAGCTTTGGCCCCGCGCAGCGTGAATTCGTGGTGCATGGAGTTGGGCAGCACGATATAAATCACCTCCACTTCGGGGTTGTCCTTGATTTTATCGTAGGTCTGGTACGAGTAGCAGCTGCTGGCTTTGATGCCGTACTGCTTGGCCACTTTGGCCATTTTGTCGGCGTCGCCGCTCACCAGAGCCACCGGCTTGGCGTGCTTGCTCTTGCCGAAAGCGGGCAGAATCTCATTGAGCGTGAGGTGGCCCAGGCCCACCAGCGCGTAGCCCACGCGGCGGTCGGGCGCGTCGGGGTTGAAAGGGTCGGCACCTTTGGGGTCGGTAGGCGCTTCGAGGGGCGGCAGCTTGATATCGAGCGGGCCGGTGGCGGGCGGCGCGGCGGCTTCGGCGGCTTTGTGGGCTTCGGCGGCGGCGATAGGTAGTGCGCTGGCTACGCCCACGGCCAGCAGGCCGCGCCCGGCGTGGTTGATAAAGTGGCGGCGGGACTCATCATAGCCGTTTTCGGCTTCGGCGCTGAAGGCGGTATTGAAAGCAGTATTTTCCTGGAACATGGGTTTTTAACGGGGAAAGGCAAGGATTTAATATCAACAGCCCTGCTTACGTACCCGGCCTGGCCCAGAGTTGCCGCCCGCCGACGTATGGCTGAGCTTATTGCTGCGGTTTGACGCAATCGATTCCAACCACCGAAACGCTAGTATATTTATAGCCCCGCATTGGGTTTTCTTAATTTTCCACTTGCTGATGAAGGTTTTTACCCGCTCGTTTTTCCCCTTTGTTGTTGCCTTAGCCGCCGGTAGTCTGGCTCCGGCCCTGGTGCAGGCCCAGACGGTCACACCCATCGGCACCATTCAGGGCACCGGGGCACTGGCCACGGCGGGCACCTACACCATCGAGGGCGTGGTGACGGGCGTGTACGCCGACCTGAGCCCGGCCGGCTTCTACATCCAGAACGACGCGGCCAGCGCCGACGGCAACCCCGCCACTTCCGATGCGCTGTTTGTGGTGCAAACCAGCCCCACGGTAGCCGTGGGCAACCGCCTGCGCATCACCGGCGTGGTGCAGGAAGACTTCGTCTCGCCTTCATTCGGCCAAGCCGTACTCACCGCGCCCACCATCATGGTGCTGGCAGCCAGTAGCCCACAGCCCGCTTTTCGCGTCATCGACAACGCCACCTTTTCGATGGCTGATGCCGAGCCGTTGGAGGGTATGCGGGTGCAGTTTTCGGCCCCCATCACGGTGTCAGACGTAGCAGCGCTGAAATCGCGCGGCGAGCTGAATATCTCCCTGCGCGGCCTCGTGTACCAGCCCACGCAGTTCGTGGACCCCAACGACAACCCCGCCAGTGGCACCAGCAGCAGCGGCACCAGCAACGTGGCCGCCGTGAACGCCTATCAGGCCGATAACGTCAACAAAAGCCTGTTGCTCGACGACGGCCGCGCCGCCACCAACCCCACGCCCATCCCCTACCTCGATGCCGCCACCCAAACCGTGCGGGCGGGCAGCACCGTGGCCAGCCTGCGCGGCATCATGGGCTACGGCAACAGCAAATGGCGCATCCAGCCCCTGGCCGGGGCCGACGCGCCGGCCGTGGTGACGGTGCGCCCCCCGGTGCCCACCTTCGGGCCGATTGACGTGAAAATCGCCAGCATGAACGTGCTTAACTTCTTCAATGGCAACGGCCTGGGCGCGGGCTTCCCCACCTCACGCGGGGCAGCTACCTTTGATGATTTCCAGCGCCAGCGCAGCAAAATCCTCGTCGCCATCTCCCAGATGAACGCCGACGTGGTGGGCCTGATGGAGGTGGAGAACGACGGCACCGGGGCCAACTCGGCCGTGCAGGACCTGGTGAACGGCCTGAACCAGCTCATGGGCGCGGGCACCTACGCCTTTGTAAATGACGGCGGCGCGAACTCCCAGCCCAACGATACCGACCTGATTCACTGCGCCATCCTATACAAGCCGGCGGCGGTGACGCTCTCCGGCCCGGCCCTGCTGGCCACCGTAACCGGCGTGTTTGAGCGCCCGCCCCTGGCCCAGATTTTCATCACCAACCGCACCACGGCCGCGGCCCGCGACACGTTTGCCCTCGTCGTTAATCATCTTAAGTCGAAGGCCAGCGGCAGCGGAGCCAACGCTGACCAGTTCGACGGCCAGGGCCCATCTAACCTGCGCCGCAAGGGCCAGGCCACGGCCCTGGTGCAGTTCATCAACAACACCGTGAAGCCCGCCGGCACGCGCTACGTGGTGAGCGTGGGCGACTACAACGCCAACTACGAGGAAGACCCGATGGACATTCTGCGGGCCGCCGGTTTCGTGCTGCCCAGCCCGGCCAGCAGTGCCTCCTACCTATACAGCGGCCTGAGCGGCAGCCTCGACCACGCCGTGCTCAGCGGCAACCTGACGGGCCACGCGGCCGTGGAAAAGTGGCACATCAACGCCAGCGAGCCCGAATTTCTGGAGTACGACATCGCCGGTGCGGCCACCGACATCACCAGCCCCTTCCGTTCGTCGGACCACGACCCGGTGCTCATCGGGCTGAATTTCCGCACCACCGTCACGGCCACCGGCTGGGCCGCCACGAGCGGGAAAATCGACGTTTTCCCGAACCCCGCGCCCGGCGCGTTCAACCTCCGCATCAGCGGCTTCGCGGCCCAGCCGATGACGCTGGAAGTGGTGTCGGCCCTAGGCCAGCGCCTGCTCACGCTGCATGGCACGGCCGAGGAGTTGCAGACAGAAATCGGGCCGCGCACGGCCCGGCTGGCGGCCGGCACCTATGTGCTGCGGTTGAGTGGGGCTGATTTCAGCCAGGTGCAGCGCGTGGTGAAGCTGTAGCTTTGCCTAGGCGAAACGACTCGCCCGAACTCTTAAAAAAAGACCGTCATGCTGAGCGGAGTCGAAGCATCTCTACTGTGCAAGTAATTCATTTACTATTGCGGTAGAGATGCTTCGACTCCGCTCAGCATGACGGTCTTTTTATCAGCAGGACGCTCGTTCTTGCTGTTTATAAAAAACCCATCCCGATGGCCATTAAGCCCCGCCGCAAGCCCACTGTCCTCCGCAAGCCCACTCATTTTCCCGAAGACAATGTGGCCGAGCGCTGGGATGCCCGCCACCTGCTGGGCCACACCGAATTTGATGAATTCCGCTTTGTGAACTGTGATTTCAGCGGGGCTGATTTTAGCCGAATACGCTTCACCGACTGCCTTTTTGAGCACTGCAACCTGAGCTCGGCCAAGCTGGCGGGTACGGCCCTGCAAAACGTGGCTTTTGCCGATTGCAAGCTACTGGGCCTGCAGTTCACGGCCTGCCGCGATATGCTGTTTGGGGTGCATTTCGACCAGTGCCAGTTGCGCTACGCCTCGTTTGCGGGGCGCGTGATGCCGGGCACGCGCTTCGTGGGCTGCACGATGGAGGAAGCCGATTTTGCCGATGCCGACCTTTCGGCGGCCGTGTTTCAGGGGTGCGCGCTGGCCGGGGCCGTGTTCCAGAACACGCGGCTGGCGGAGGCGGATTTTCGCAGCGCCACCGGGTTTGTTATCGGCCCCGAGAGCAACGTTATCACCGGGGCGCACTTCACGCTGCACGGCCTGCTGGGCGTGGTGGCCAAGTACAATTTGGTGGTAGAATAACCCGGCCTTTGGCAGCCGCTAAACTGCCGGTTTCGATTTCGGCTAGTAGATTGCGGCAGAATTCCCATCTATGCCCGAAAGCCGCCATTTGATGAACGAGTGGCCTCCTACTTTCGGTTAATTGTCAGCACCCCGCGCCGTGGTACGGTTGGGCCATCGGGTCCTCGTTTTCGGCCGGGGCAGAGCCTGTTGCCGTTGGTCATACTGGCCAGCGCGCGGGTATTTCCTCACTTCGCTACAACGACCAGATGGCTAATCGCCGCGCTTCCATTACCGACCTGGCTAAGACGCTGGGCCTCTCGCCTTCCACCATTTCCCGCGCCCTGAGCGACCACGACGACGTGAGCGAGGCCACCAAGGCCCGCGTGCGCAAGCTGGCCGAGGAGCTGCACTATCAGCCCAACCAGCTGGCCGCTGCCCTGCGCCGGGGCCGCAGCAACACACTGGGCGTGCTGGTGCCGCACATCACCGGCCACTTTTTCCCACTGGTGGTAAACGGCATCGCCACCGAAGCCGCCAAGCTGGGCTTCAACGTGATGATTTGCCAGTCGAACGAAGATGCCCAGCAGGAGCAAAAGAATATCGACCTGCTGATGAACTCGCAGGTCGAAGGCATCCTAGTGTCCTTGGCCAACACCACGCAGAGCTTCGGCCACTTCGAAGCTGTGCGCCAGCAGAACATTCCGCTGGTGTTTTTCGACCGCATGGTGGAGGATTTCCAGGGCAGCAACGTGAGTGCCGTGGTGATTGACGACTATCAGGGCGCGTACCAGGTGGTGACACACCTCATCGAGCAGGGCTGCACACGCATCGCGCACTTCACCGGCCCGCTCCACCTGAGCATCCACAAAAACCGCCACCAGGGCTACCGCGACGCCCTCACCGCCCACGGACTGCCCATCGACGAAGACCTGATTGCCTGCTTCGACATGAACCAAAAAAGCGGGGCCCAGGCCATGCGCCAGCTCCTGAAGCTGCCCCAGCGCCCGGACGCCGTGTTTTCGAGCAACGACCTAGCCGCCGTGGGAGCCCTGCAAGTCGTGAAATCCCAGCGCCTGCGCGTGCCCGAGGACGTGGCCATCGTGGGCTTCAGCAACGAGATGTTCACCACGCTCACCGAGCCCATGCTGAGCAGCGTGGACCAGCGCTGCGAGCAAATGGGCAAAACGGCGGTGCAGCTGCTGCAAAAGATGCTGAAAAGCGGCCCCAACCGCGTGGGCCCGCCCAAGCCCATCGTACTCAAACCCAAGCTGCTGGTGCGCGAGTCGTCGCAGAAGCGACGGTAGGTGTAGCGCGGACTTTTGGTCCGCGAGTGCAGGGTCTTGCCGGCGCGGACTAAAAGTCCGCGCTACACCTTCACGGTCCCAAAGCCGTAGGAAGCCATTTGTGCTGTTTCGCTGTTATCAATGGCGAAATCCTACCGCTGCCTGATGTCTGATTCCGTCGCTACGCCGCCCGCTCCCCCCTCCCCCGTCACACTCTGGACCCCGTTCATGTACGCCCTGTTCCGGGCCATCTGGATTGCGGGGCTGGTATCGAACGTGGGTACCTGGATGCAGAACGTGGCCGGCGTGTGGCTCGTGACCACCCTCACCACCTCGGCCCTGCTGGTGGCTCTGATGCAAACCGCCACCTCGTTACCAGCCTTTTTGCTGAGCATGCCGGCCGGCGTGATGGCCGATTTGGTGGACCGCCGCCGGCTGCTGCTGCTCACGCAGGGCTTCATGGCGGTGGTGGCTACCGCACTGGGCGTACTGACGTTGAATAACGGCATTTCAGCCTACGGGGTGCTGGGTTTCACATTTTTGCTGGGCATGGGCGCGGCGTTGAATGCCCCTATCTGGCAATCAATTGCTACGGAGTTGGTGCCGCGCCCGGCGCTGGGGTCGGCCATCACACTGAATGGCGTGAGCAACAACATTGCGCGGGCCATCGGGCCGGCCATTGGCGGGGCCATCATTGCGTACTACTCATCGGGCTGGGTGTTTTTGCTGAATGGGGTGTCGTTTTTGGGCACTTGGGCGGTGGTGTATTTCTGGAAGCGCCAGCCCACCGTGACCAGCGGGCCGGCCGAAAACTTCATCGGTGCGCTGCGGGCCGGGATGCGCTACGTGCAGTATTCGCCGGCCATTTATGGGGTGCTGGTGCGCACATTCGCCTTTTCGTTCGGGGCGGCGGCCATGTGGGGGCTGGTGTCAGTAGTGGTGGCGCGGCGGCTGCACCTGAGCTCGGGGCACTACGGGGTGATGCTCTCGTGGCTGGGCGCGGGAGCCGTGACGGGGGCCATCATTATGGGCCGGGCGGGCTCGCGGCTCAATTTCAACCAGCGCGTACTACTGGGCGTGCTGGCCTTTGTGGGCACCAATACGGCGTTGGCACTGGTCAATCAGATTTATATTTTGTACGCGGTGATGTTCGTGTCGGGCATTGCCTGGCTGCTGGTGATGACCAGTTTCAGCACCACCGTGCAGCTGAGCGTGCCACGCTGGGTGCAGGCCCGCGTCATCAGCGTGTACATGCTGGTGTTTCAGGCCGGCTTATCGGTGGGCAGCCTGGTGTGGGGCGAGCTGGCCGACCACCTCACCCTGGAGATTTCGCTGCTGGCCGCCGCCAGCTGGATGCTGGCCAGCACCCTGCTGGCCCTGCCCTTCCCCATGCGCTCGGCCGAGGGCCTGAACCTAGACCCCGCCGACGACCGGCCCCACACCGTGGGCAGCGGCACCATCGACCCCGACGACGGCCCCGTGCTCGTCACCATCGAGTACCACGTGGAGCCGGCCAACTGGGCCGCCTTCCACGCGGCGGCCGAGCAGCTCAAGCGCCTGCGCCTGCGCGACGGGGCTTTGCGGGCCGGCGTATTTGCCGATGTGAACGACCCCACGCGCATTTCCGAGTTCTTCTACCTCGCCACCTGGGGCGAGCACCAGCGCCAGCACCACCGCTTTACCCGCGAAGACCAGGTGGTGGAGGCCGCCGTGCGCCGCCTCCACACCGGCCCCGATGCGCCCCGTGTGACGCACCTGCTGGCCTTCCCCAACACCTCGAACGTGGAAGAAGCCACGCCCATTTCCACCCTGGAAAGCCAGCGTTGAGAAACAGGTTTGTCATTCCGACGCAGGAGGAATCTGAGTGAAACTATCTGACGGTTTTACTCAGATTCCTCCTGCGTCGGAATGACAATGCCCTACTTCCTGGACTGGCGGCGCTGCTCGTCGAGCCAGGCATTGGCTGCGCCTTCGTCGATGAAGCGGGCGTACTGAAACGGGTCGGTGGTGTTGGGTGAGCTCAGGGGCAGGCCGGCTTCCTCTTCCAACTCGCGCAGATGGTTGGGCAGCACGAGGAAGGCCACGCACAGGCGGGCGCCCATTTCGCGCTGCACCTTGGGCAGGAAGGTGGTCACGACCCACTCGGGGCCGTTGCGGCGGCGGTCAACGCGGCGGCGAGCGTCCATCATCCAGTGCGAACAGTTGTGCTCCAGCGCGGCTATGCGCATGGTTTCGTAGCCTTCATGCAGTTGCTCATCGGTGATGGAGCACAGCCAACGGCCAATCAGCAGGCAGGAATCCGGCCGGTAGGCCACGTGCAAAAAGGCAGTAGAAGCTAATTCCTGATACATAACTGGCGGCAGAGGAGGCGGCCAAAGCTACACAAAATAGCTCGGCATTGGCGCGGGCGGCATTAGGCCCAAATCACCTTTGCCCGGCAACTACACTACGCCGGATTGTTGACTGAATTGCGCTCCCAGAGCTGCTTCAGAAATTCCTGCTCGGCCAGCCACTGGCCCTGCCGCCCCAGCAGCCACTGCTCCGATTTTTCATCCTGCGGCGCTTCGACCACGTGGCCCAGCGGCTTGAGGCGGCCGGCAGCAAAGGCCAGGCAGGCCCGAAAATCCTCCGGTTCCAGCGCCGGGTGTTTGGCCTGGATTTCGTCAATAGTCAGGCCGGAAGCCAGCCACTCAAGCACTTGCCACACGGGATAGCGCAGCCCCCGCACGGTGGGCTGCCCTTCACAGATTGCCGGATGAATAGTGATGCGGGGAATGGCCGGGAAATTCATCCCCCAAAATACAGCCGCGCGCCGAAGTGCGCAACCCTGATAGGCTGCTACAGCAATTTCTCTAAATCGCCGGGGCAGTTGATGCGCAGCGGCGCTTCGGCTTCGCTGAGCTGGCCGAAGCCGTAGGTAGCGAAGATGAACGGTACACCGGCCGCGTCGCTGGCGGCCAGGTCGCCGGGCGTATCGCCCACATACACGGGCGCTTGCAGGTCATATTCAGCAATGATTTCGCGAATGTTTTCCGATTTCGGCAGCAGCTTGGTGCCGAAGCACTGGTGGCCTTCGAAGTAGCGCGCCAACCCGCTGTGCTTAAAAAACCCTTCGATGTAGCCCTGCTGGCAATTGCTCACGATGAACAGCCGGTAGCCCTGATTCAGCAGGTAGCGCAGGGTGATTTCGAGGCCGGGGTAGAGCGCGCCGCCGTGCTCCACAGCCGCGGCCAGCTCCTGCCGGGCGCAGAGGGCGCGGTATTCGTCGAGCTTTTCGGCGGGCAGGTTGGGGAACAGGCGCTCGTAGACCACGGTGTAGGGCTGGCCGGTCACGGCCTGCACTTGGGCCAGGGTCACGTCATTGTCGATGTAATCGACGCTGCTTTTGGCGGCCTGGAAGGCTTTGGTGATGGCTACGGAGGCATCCCACAGAGTGCCGTCGAGGTCAAATATTACGCTGTCGAATTGGTCGGGCATTGGGCAAGGGAAACGGAGCGGGCGACTGGTTTCGCCCGGTTCCTAACCGGCGGGGGCAGGCCGGGGTTCTTATTCGTACAAATCCTGCGGGTCGGCGGCGGCCAGCTCCACCAGGAATTGGGCAATGTTGGTGGTCACGACTTCGAGGAAGGCCGCGCCTTTTTCGGCGGTGGCGGCGGCCGGATTGCCCACGCCGGTATCGGCCGAAACCTGGCTCCATTCGCGCTGCGCCCAGGCCCAGCCCTGGCGCAGCGCCGCAATGCGGAACTGCTTGGCCGCGCCATCGCCGGCTTCGGACAATGGACTTACCAAATCGGGCGTGAGGTGCATCATCACACTGGTTTCCAGCTCGTCGGCGTGGTCGCCGGGCGCGGAGAAATATTGGTTGCGGTCAGCCGCTTTGAACCAGTTGAGGGTGCTGAGGAATACGTTGGGGAAATCGGCTTGCAGCTCCCGCAGAATCTGGCGGAAGTCGTTGCCGCCGTGGCCGTTTAGAATCACCAGCTTGGGGATGCCCTGCCGGGCCAGCGTGTGCACGATGTCGCCCAGAATGGCCAGCTGGGTGCTGGGGTTCAGGTTCATATCAAGGGTGATGTCGAGCTGGCCGGTATTCACCCCGAACGGGATGCACGGCAGTACCACCACCTTTGCGCCCTGGTCCCAGGCCTTGCGGGCGGCCTCGGCGGCCACGTAGTCCGACTGGATGTTATCGGTAGCGTAAGGCAGGTGGTAATTGTGCGCCTCGGTGGCCCCCCAGGGCAATATCACCACTTCATAGTTGGCTTCCTGAACGGTTTTCCAGGTGGTTTCGGCGAGGATGTAGGGACGTGGGGCCATGGTGGGAAGGGGAATAGATTTGACAGAAACACTTACGCCGCGCCAGGCCGCTCCAGCAGCACGATGGGCTGGTCGTGGTACGTGGCGCGGGCGTATTCGTGGTAGCCGAATTTAGCCGCCAGGCGCAGCGAAGGCTCGTTTTCAGGATGAATGATGCACACGGTACGCACCGGCCCGAAATGGCTTTCGCCCCAGGCCAGCACGGCTTCCACAGCTTCCGAGGCGTAGCCCCGGCCGTGGATAGCGGGGTCCATCACCCAGCCGATTTCCGGGGCGTCGCCCAGCGGCGGCTCGATAGCGCGCTTCAAATGCAGAAACCCGACGGCTCCTACAAAGCGGCCACTCTCCTTTTCCTCCACCGCCCAGAATCCGTAACCCGTTATCAGCCAGTGGCCGGCGCTGCGCAACACCAGCTTCCACACTTCTTCGGCGGGCATGGGCTCGGGGGTGAAGTAGCGGTGGTAGGCCAGCTGCCGGCTCATGGCAAACCAGGCATCGAAGTCATCGGCGCGGAAGCCGCGCAGGCGCAGGCGGCTGGTTTCCAGCACGGGCACTACCGAGGGGGGCGTGTGGGGTAAAGACATGGCGGCAACTTACGGCCGACCGGCCAGATTTGTGGCTTTCATAAAGCAAAAAGCTCCCGCACCAACCGGTACGGGAGCTTTTGAAATGCTCTGGAATACCGCGTTACACTACCACGAGCCGCTGTTATCATTGCCGCTGTCGAAGCCCCCGCCGCCGGTGTCGTTGGACGAAGTATCGTCGTAGGACGAGTTATTGTCGTCGGAGGAGAAGTAGTCCGATTTGTTATCGGCCGCCGTGTTGTCGTCGGAGAAATAATCGGGGGCCGAGTTGTCGGCTGTGCCGCCGTCGCGGTTGGAGAAGTAGTCGCTGGCAGCGCCCGTACCCGCCGCTCCGGCTGCGCCCGCGCCGGTGTTGAAATTGCTATTATTGTTACCGTAGTTTGATAGGTTCTGTCCCGACGTGTCGTGGCCCGAGGCCATGCGATTGCCGAGGTAAGCGCCGGCCGCCGCAGCCGCGCCGGTGGCCAGCATCCCGCCAATGCCGGGGCCGCTGCTCTGGTTCGGGGCCTGGCCGTAGTTGCCTGGATTCTGGCCGTAGCCGCCGACAGGGCCGTTCGGCCGGTTGGGCAGGAAATCGGGCGTGCCGTTCGAGTTATTAGCCGCCGCGCTCCGGCCCTTAAACATCCGGATTACAAACCACAGAATACCGCCGATAATTAGCGCGCCGATGAGAAGCGTACCCATGCCCAGCCCCGGCGAAGATGGCTCCGCCGCCGGCACCGGGTTCACCGGCTCGGAAGTGGTGGCGGGGTACTGGTTTTCCTGCGAGAGATTGGTGGAAGAATTGTCTGTAGCCATATTGCTACCCGCCACACCCGAGGCGGCAGCATCAGCCGTCTGGTCTTTTTTGGGAGCCGAGCTGGGGTTGGCCGTCACCATCAGCGTGTTCAGACCCGTGCGTAGACCGGCGAAATAGTTGCCCTGCTTGAAGCCGGGCGTCATCTCATTGATAACCCTAGCGGTGACTTCCGGCGTGATAACATTGGCCAAACCGTTGCCGGGCTGGATGGTGACTTTGTGCTCCTTAGCGCCTATCAGCACCACGATGCCGTTGTTTTTATCGCGCTGGCCCACACCCCAGGCGGTGCCGAGGGCGCGGCCATAGTCGGCCACGTCGCGGCCGCCCAGGGTGGGCACGGTCACTACCACTACCTGGGTGCCGGTGTTATCGGCATAGCGGCGCAGGCCGGCATCCAGCTTCTTGGCATCGGCCGGCTGCATGAGTTGGGCCTCGTCGTTCACGAATTTGAACGGTGTGGGCCGGGGCGGCATGGCATCGGTCTGGGCCAGCGCGGGTTGCGCCAGCCCAGCCGAGACAAATAGAAAGACGAAAAACAGGAGACGGGACATAGCTCAGCGGGTTGAAGTGAAGAAGGAACGTGCGTTTGCGGACCTTCTACGACTGTTGCCGCCAATTGGCTGCCTACGAGGCCACCCGGACTTTCAGCACCAGCTTTTTATCCTTCTCCACACCGTCGACTTTGATATTGGGCCGGTGCACATCCTGCGGGAAAAAGATGTAGATGGTGCCCGGCTTGGCTTCGTAGAGTTTGCCGTCGGCGCTGTAGTTGGCCACGTCACGGGCCTCGTCGTAGGGCTTGATTACGGTGGCTTTGGCTATGGGCACCACGCCGATTTTCTCGGCACCCTGCACCACGTACTGCATATCGATGTACTTGCGGTGCGACTCCCAGTTGGTTTTATCGTACTCTTTGGTGGGGTTTTCGGTCACGGCGGCCGTCACGTTTTCACCATCCACCGGGTACTTGCCGGGTGTGAGCTGGTCGAGGTTGGTATCGCGGAAGTAGGCAAAAGCCTTGTCCCAAACCGCCTTGTTGGCGTGGTACTGCTTCGCAAACTCGACCTTATCAATCGACTCCTGCACGTTCAATTTCAGGCCGTTGGCCCACTCGCGCTTTTTAAACCACTTTTCGGCTTTTTTCTTGGTCCAGGTTTCGGCGGCGGGCGCGGTTTGGGCGCGGGCACCGAAGCCCAGGGCAGCCACGCCCAGCATCAGCAGGGCAGTTTTCAGGAGGGGATTTTTCATTATTGATAAGGGGAGGAAGCGAAAATTGGGAGCGGAAAGATAACCGCCCACTGGCAGCTTCCGTGCCAGCTACGCCGCTTTAGCCACGGGCTCGATAGCGCGCTCGAAGCGCGGGCGGCCATCTGCACTGCTGACAGCGACCACGAAGCCGTTGCGCAGCAGCACCTGCTGAGCAGCGGCATTATCGGCGGGCGGGTGGGCGATGAGCTGGCGCACCAGGCCGGTATCGGCGGCTTGCTGCACCAGGCCGGCCACCAGCTCGGTGCCGAGGCCCTGGCCGCGCCAGTCGGCCGCGATGGAATAGGTGATTTCGGCCGTGCCATCGGCATCGGGCCGGCCCAGGAAGCCGCCCGCGCCCACCAGGGTGCGGGGCGCGGTATCGTCGGCTTTGCGCAGGGCGTACCAGGCGTACCAGCCGGCGGCGTCGCGCCCACCAGCGGTGAGTTCTTCCAGAAATTGTTCCTGGGCCGGGCGGTCATGCTGGGCGGGTGGCCAGTCGGCGGGCAGGGCCGCGCCGAGGAGCACGGGGAAATACTGGGGCTTGTGAAGCTCGGCGGTGAGCAGCGCGCGGCTGGCGGCGAGAATCTGGAGGTGCGGGGTCTGGGTGATGAGCGGAATCATAGGCTGCATTATACGGCGCGAATGGGCGGTGGGCGGCGTAGCGGCGGCACTTTTGCGGGTGGCCGGGTGCGCAGGCAACCGCAGCGGTACTTTATTCAGCCGAAATTGGAGAATTAGCGAAGTCCAACCCTTCCCGATATCTTTACCCCCCTCGCCCCTATTCTTTTCGCTCTACGCCATGACCTCCAAACTACTCCTCTACACGGCTATTCTGCTGGCAACCCGCACGGCTAGTGCTACTTCCATTGGCTCGATTCAGGGCACGGGCGCGGCGGCCAAGGCCGGCAATTACACCGTGGAGGGAATTGTGACGGGCATTTACGACAACCTGAAACCGGCCGGCTTCTATATTCAGGATGACAAAGCCACGGCCGATGGCAACCCGGCCACTTCCGATGCCATTTTCGTGATTCAGGCCGACCCCAACGTGAAGGTGGGCGACAAGGTGCGCGTGACCGGCATGGTGCGCGAGGACGATGCCGCCCCCTCCTTCGGCCAGGCCGTGATAACGGAGCCGGGCTTCGTCGTCATATCCTCGGGCAATGCGCTGCCGGATTTCGTGCGCATCGTCAACAGCGAGTTTGCGGCTGATAAGGCTGAGCGCTACGAAGGGATGCGGGTGCAGTTCACCGCGCCCCTCACCGTCACCGACAATTACTTCCTGAAGCAGCGCGGCGAGCTCACGGTTTCGGCCGAAGGCCTGACCTACCAGGCCACGCAGTTCATCGACCCCAACGACAACCCCGCCACCGGCACCAGCAGCAGCGGCACCAGCAACCTGGCCGCCGTGCTGGCCTATCAGGCCGCCAACGACAGCCGCAGCCTGGTGCTCGACGATGGCAGCTCGGCCACCAACCCCACGCCCACGCCCTACCTCGATGCCCGCTTCCGCACCGTGCGCGTGGGCAGCACGCTGAGCAACATCGGCGGTATTCTGGCCTATAGCTACGGGCGCTGGCGCCTGCAGCCGCTGGCCGGGGCCGATGCTCCTGTGATTAACGTGGTGCGGCCGCTCACGCCGCCCGCCTTCGGCCCGCTCGATTTGAAGCTGGCCAGCTTCAACGTGTTCAACTACTTCAATGGCGACGGCGCGGGCGGCGGCTTCCCCACCCCGCGCGGGGCCAAAACGGCGGCCGACTTCCAGCGCCAGCGCACCAAAATCATCCTGGCTTTGCAGCAGATGAACGCCGACATCATCGGCCTCACCGAGATTGAGAACGACGGCAACGGCTCCACGGCAGCCATTCAGGACTTGGTGGATGGCCTGAACAAGGCCGTGGGCGCGGGCACCTACATTTTCGTGAACGACGGCAACGCCGAGCGCCAGACCAACAACACCGACCTCATTCACTGTGCTATTCTTTACAAGCCGAGCGTGGTAGCGCCGCTGGGGCCGCCCATGGTGGCCACCGTGCAGGGCGTGTTTGAGCGGCCGCCGCTGGCGCAGGTGTTCATCACACGGCGTAAGGAGCGGCCCGATACGCTGGGCTTCATCGTGAACCACTTCAAGAGCAAGAGCAGCGGCAGCGGGCCCGATGCCGACCAGAACGACGGCCAGGGCGGCTCCAACGCCCGCCGCAAGGCCCAGGCCCGCGCGCTGGTCGAGTTCATCAACAAAACCGTGATGCCGGCCGGGGCCACGCGCATCGTGAGTGCCGGCGACTACAACGCCAACTACGAGGAAGACCCCATCGACATCATGCGGGCGGCCGGGCTGGTGCCGGCCACGCCACCCACCAGCGCGTCCTACGTGTTCAAGGGCCTCACCGGCTCGCTCGACCATGCCGTGGTGACGCCCAACCTGGTGGGTTTCGTGGACGTGCAGAAGTGGCACATCAACTCGGCCGAGCCGCCCGTGCTGGAGTACGACCAGGCCGGCGAAGCTACCGACATCACCACGCCCTTCCGCTGCTCCGACCACGACCCCGTGCTTATTGGGGTGAATTTCGCGGGCATTCGCAACGCGAATTCCAGCCGTACCAACCGCCTTTTCGTGTACCCCGGGCCGGCGGCCGGGCCGCAGGCGTTCAGTCTGGCCGATGTGCCGGCCAGCGCCGGCGCGCTCACCCTCGATTTTGCCATGCCCCAGGGCGGCATCCGGCTGCTCTCGCTGCACGGCACGCCGGCCATGCTGGGCAGCCAGCTCAACGGCTACACGGCCCACCTCGCGCCGGGGATCTACGTGGTGACGCTGCGCGGCCAGGGCTACCAGAAAACCCAGCGCGTGATGAAGGAATAGCGGCCCACGCGCCAACCTGGGCGCGAGCCGGCCGTACCTTTGTCGCAATGCCTACCGCTTTGCCCAGCCTGTATTTTGAAAATAGCGCGGGCGAAGTGCTGACGGACCCCGCCGGGTTTCTGCGCACCAACTGGAGCAGCCAAAAGCGCAACCCGGAAGCTACGCGGGCTATTTTCGAGAATATGCTGCGGGCGCTGCAACACCGCGGCTGGAGCCGCATCCTCGTCAATCAGCAGCGCATGATTCCCTTCACGCCCGAGGAGCAGCAGTGGATTGCCCACGACTGGCTGCCCCGGGCCGTGCAGGCCGGCTACCGCCACGGGGCCGTGGTGGTGTCGCCCAACGTGCTGGTGCGGTTGGCCACGGCCTTCGTCACCACCAGCATTCAGGGACTGCCGCTGATGTACCGCTCGTTCGATACCGATTTGGATGCCCGGCGCTGGCTGGAGCTACAGCCCGCCGCGCCACAGGGGTAGCTGGTTGGTGCGGCAGTTCTGCGGTTTGCTTTAGTCGAATACGTAGCGGTGCGGATGCACCGGCGCGGGCGGGGCAGGCTCACTCACCATTTCCAGCAATGTCGCTTCAATGGTGTGGCTCATGGTATTCAGGGCCAAATCATTGTCTTCGAGCCCGAACGGCTCTTCGATTTCGCGCATGATGGCATCCAGCGCCATAAACGTATAGCCCACGAAGGCCACGATGAGCGGCGTAATCCAGCCGGTACTATCCACCAGCCCAAACGGCAGCAGGAAGCAATACAGGTACACGGTGCGGTGCAGCAGTACGCTGTAGGTGTACGGAATGGGGGTGCCGGCCAGCCGCTCGCAGGCCCCAACGATGTCGGAAAGCTGGTTGAAATTGTGGTCGAATGCCAACTGCGTGGTGGTATCCAGCTGGCCGGCTTCCCTGCCCTGCTGCACCCAGCGGCTCATTTCCAATAGCAGCCACACGGGCTGGAAGGTGGCGGCCTGCGTGGCCTGGGCCAGCGGGCCGGGCAGCAGGCGGGCCAGGTCGGGGCCGGCATCGGTGCGCCGCAGCTGGTGCTTGAGGGCGTAGGTGAAGGCGATGAGCAGCCGCACGAACTCCCGCACGGCACCCAGGGGCTGGCCGCTCAGCGTGAGGGCCTGCCGGGCCAGCGAGCGGGTAGTGTTCAGCAGCGCGCCCCACTGCTTACGGGCTTCCCAGAAACGGTCGTAGCTGGCGTTGTTGTAGAATCCCAGAAAGATGGCCAGCGTGAAACCAAATAAGGAGAAGGGTGCGGCGCTCAGGGGCACTTTGTAGGCGGGCAGCTCTACCCGGGCGGCCAATACGGCTATCGACAACGCCAGCAGCACCGCCAGCCGCGGCAGTATCTGGGGTAGCACCGAGCCGTGCCAGGCAAAGAGCAGGCGAAACCAATTGTCTTTCTCACGAATAATCATGGCTGGCATACGGCGGATGCGGCCGCCGGGCTATTTCCCAAAACCAAACCAGCCGCCCCGGGTACCGGGGCGGCTGGGGTATGCCGCTACTTATTGCGCCAGGGCCCTACATTTTCATGGCGCTCGCCTTATGGCCGGGCTTCATTTTGCCGGGGTGCTTCATGTGGTCCATGGCCTTCATTTCGCCGTCCATCATCATGCACTGGCCTTCTTTCATGGTCATGGCAGTGCCGTCCTTCAGGGTGCAGGTGCCATCGGGCTTGCACACGGTGCCGTTGGCCATGGTCATGTCTTTGGTCATGGGCACCATCTTGCCGCCTTCCATCATCATCATCTTGCCGTCTTTCATCATGCAACATTCTTTGGCCATCTTGCCTTTGTGCATAGGTTTGGCGGCTACGGGCTTGGCGGCGGGGGTGGCCTGGGCCTGAGCCAGGGTACAGGTGCCGCTGAGCAGCAGCGCGGGCAGCCATTTCAATAGGGTTTTCATAGGAATGGGGTTTTGGTGAACGTGGTGAAAGATGAGTGGCTTACTGCCCATCCGGCTGGTAGCCGGCGGGCGGAATGTTCTGGTTCACCCGGAACAGGTTGTGCGGGTCGTAAGTGGTTTTAATGGCCACCAGCCGCTCGTAGTGCGGGCCGTAGGTGGCCTTCACGCGGTCGGCCCCTTCTTCCATCATGAAATTGACGTAAGCGCCCCCGGCCGAGAAACGGTGCATGGCCTCCCAATACTCTTTAGCCCAGCGCGTGATAACCGCCGCCCGGGCGGGTTCGGTTTCGGCCCCCAGAATGACCATCGACCAGGTGGCGTTGCGATAGGCCCAGGCGGTGGCATCGGGCGCTACGCGGGCCGCCGCCCCGTTGATGGGGTAGAGGTGCATGGTGGAAAGCGGGCTGGGCAGCATCTCGGCGAAGTGCAGGTGAATATCGATGGCCTCGTCGGGCAGCTCGTTGATGAAGTCGGCCTTCCAGTAATACTGAATATTGGGGGGCGTCAGGGCGTCGAACATGCTTTGCAGGGCCGGCACCGGCAGGTTGCCCAGCAGGTCGAGGGCCGGCGGCCAGGCCTTGCGGATGGGCGCGAAAACCTGCTCGGCCTTCTCCATCGGCCCGCTGTAGTTCCACACGATGCCGCACATCTTTTTGCCGTGCAGGTGCTCGGGGAAGGGCGGGCCGGGCGGCACCGTGAGGAAGGCAAAAAAGCCGTTCAGCTCATCAGGAGCGTCTTTTATGAAGGTGCGGTACCACTGCATCACGGGCTTGGCATCGCTCAGCTCCCAGAGCATGGGGCCGGCGTACACGGTGCTGATGGGGTGCGAGCGGAACAGGAACGAGGTGACGATTCCGAAGTTGCCGCCCCCGCCGCGCAGGGCCCAGAACAGGTCGGGGTGCTCCGTTTCGGAGGCTTTCACCATGCTGCCGTCGGCCAGCACCACGTCGGCCTCCAGTAGGTTGTCGATGGAGAGGCCGCAACGGCGCGTGAAGTGCCCCATGCCCCCGCCCAGCGTGATGCCGCCAACGCCGGTGGTCGAGATGATGCCACTCGGCACCAGCACCCCGAAGGCGTGCGTGACGTGGTCGAGGTCGCCGAGGTGGCAGCCGCCTTCCACCCGCACGGTTTTGTCCACGGGGTCGACGTGGATGCCGTTTAGCTGCGAGAGGTCGATAACCAGGCCATCGTTGCAGAGGCCGAGGCCGGCCCCGCTGTGGCCGCCGCCCCGCACCGCCACCAGCAGGTGGTGCTCGCGGGCGTAGTTCACGGCGGTTATCACGTCGGCATCGTCGGCGCAGTAGGCGATGGCGGCGGGCCGCTTATCAATCATGCCATTGTGCACCCGGCGGCTGGCGTCGTAGTCGGGGTGGTGGGGTTCGATGAGCCTGCCGCGCAGGTCCATGGTGATGGGGGAGGCGATTTCGTCGACGAGCATGACCGTAAGATGGTAAGGGCGCGGGGGCGCCGGGTGAAAGAATCGGGCCTGGGTAGCCGCCGCCCGCCCCGCAGCAAGCCATAACTGGGCTACCGATTGACAATATATAAAAATAACTATTAATTAATTTAAAATACCAGTTTTATATCGTTGCCCATCGCCCAAAACGCAAACCAGCCGCCCCCGAAGCGGAAGCGGCTGAGAGAAACGCTAGTATCTTCACCACATGGAATCCTTGCAGCATCGCATCACCACCAACCCGCGCCAGTGCGGCGGCCGGCCCTGCATTCGCGGCATGCGCATCCGCGTGGCCGACGTGCTCCAACTCTTCGCCGCCGGCCTCACCGCCGAGCAGATTCTGGCCGAAATGCCCGACCTCGAAGCCGCCGACCTGCAAGCCGCCCTACAATACGCCGCCCGCCAGCTGGACTACCCGCGCCTCGCCGCATGACCTTTTGGATTGACGCGCACCTCTCGCCGCTCATCGCGGCCTGGATAAAGTGGAAATTCCCCGTTGAGGCCGTCGCGCTCCGCACGCTGGGCCTGCGCGATGCCGAAGACGAAGAAATATTCCGGGCTGCCAAAGCCGCCGGGGCCGTCGTGCTCACCAAAGACGCCGACTTCCGGCAATTACTTGACCGTTTCGGGCCGCCGCCGCAGGTTATCTGGCTCACTTGTGGCAACACCTCCAACGAGCGGCTGCAAGAAGTGCTGCTGGCCACCCTGCCCGCCGCGATAGAGCTATTGGAAGCCGGGGAGCCCTTTGTGGAAATCGGCAACGTGCTGCCTTAGCCTCCCCCCCAAAACGCAAACCAGCCGCCCCCGGAACGGAAGCGGCTGGCTGATACCTGGCGGACTCGCTACTAGCGGCGGCGGGCGGGCACGGTTTCGTAGCGGGTGGTTTTCTTTTCTTCGGTGACCACGGTGGGGTGGTCGCCGGCACCTTTTTCTACGGCATCGGCTTGTTTTTCGAGGTCGTGGGCTTTGGCTTCGGCATCGGCCCGCACTTGTTTGGCATCGGCGCGGGCGCGCTCGGCGTCGGCTTTGGCCTGGGCTTCGATGGCGTCCTGGCGGGCGCTGTCGGCCTGGCGTTGTTTTTCTTGTTCCTGGCTGCAGCCGCCCAGGAGCAGGCCGGCGGCGAGGAGGTAAGTGAGGCGGTTGGTCATGGCAATGCGGCGCTTGTGGGGCGGCGTGAAGGTGAGAATAGTAGCGCGTGTACGCACTGGCCAGGCCAAATGTTGATTCGGCGATATACGGCCCGCTATTCAGCTTCCCCACCGGCTACCCGCCGGGCCACTGGCCAGCGTGAGCGGCCCGGTGGCCCCAGGTGCCTGCCAGGCCGTGCGCCGGACGCCGCGCCACGCGCGAGCTACGGCTTGAGCAGCTTTTGCTGCGCCATATTGCGCGTTACCCACCCGGCCAGCCGGTGGGTTCGTTCGTACTTGTTCACTATTTCCGCTTCGTTGCCTTTGGTGTAGCGAACGTAGCGGCTCAGCAAAGCCACTGTTCCGCCCAGGCCGGCCATGATGACCACCACCGGAAAGGGAGAGCTGGAGGGGTTATTGTCAATCTGGCTTACGGCATACAAGCCCACGGTTGCGACCGTGACCACCAGCGCTACCGGCGCGGCGGCCAGCGCCACCCCGCTGGATTTGCGCTTGGTTTGGAACAGCTCGTGCAGCGCCGCCACGGTATCGGCCCGGGTGAGCGCGGGCCGGCTCGCCGCCAGGGGCGCAGCCGGAACCTGCTGGGCAAAGGCCGACGAGCCCCATCCCAAACAGAACAAAACCAGCAGCCAGCAGATATTTTTCGGATTAGCCATGAGTGTGCAGAGAAAGCCCGAATATATCATCATAACATTATATATCAAGCAGAGATGCTAAACCCCGCCCCCCAACACCAAACCAGCCGCCCCCGAAACCGGGAGCGGCTGGCCGATGCGATACCTAACCCAACCCCTAATACACCTCCTTCTGGAAGCCGAAGGCCCGCAGCACGCCGCGCTGGGCATCCTCGTCGGGGTAATTGGCCTTGATGCTGCCCACCAGCGAGCCCAGGGCCACGCGCAGGGGCGCTTCGAGGGCGTTTTTCTGGCCCACGGCGGCCGAGGCCGCGCCGCGCATTTCGCCGCTGTCTTTGGCCAGTTGGGCGTACTCGGTGGCGATGGGCTGCCAGAAGGCAGGGCCGAATTTCTTCTTGTCGTACTTGTGGGCCGTGAGGGCGGCCACCAGCTTGCCCAGGGCCAGGGCGCGGGCGGTGCGGGCTGACGGCAGGCGGAAGTTCTTGCCCTCGCGGATGATGCCGAACTCGGCGTAGTAGCCCTCGCCGCCGTCCTCGTCGTGATCTTCGGCCAGGTAGCCTTTCACGAAGCCCAGGTTTTTGGTGATGAGCTTGTCGAGCGTTTTCAGGCGCTTCGACTGCGGGCTCAGGCCGTCGCCGGCCCCGTCGGCGGTGCTGAGGCTGGCGGCGTAGGCGGCAGCCTGTTTTTCAAATTCGGCCTTGCTCACGAAGAGCAGCGCGGGTAGCTCGGAGGCGAGCCAGGCTTTGGCGGCGGCGGTGCCCAGCGTGGCCAGGGCTAGCTGGCTGGTGGGCAGCCGTTCTTTCTTGTTGGGCTTGGCTGGGGTAGCGGGAGTAGCAGCCGAAGCGCCGGGTGTGGTGGGCGACATGGAAATGGGGTTAAAAGGGTTGAAAATGAAAGGGATTCTGCCGCCAATGTATTTCAATTCCCGCCCATTTCCAACCCGCCGCCCGCCCCACTGCTCAAACGGCTGCCCGAATGCCTCGTGGGACCGCCCCAACGCCTAGTCGGGTGCCCGTTTGCCTCGCGGGGCCGCCCCAATGGCCAGTCGGGCAGCCGAATGCCTCGTGGGGCCGCCCCAACGCTCAGTCGGGCGCCCGACTGGCCGTTGGGGCGGCCCCACGGCCCCCAACACCAAACCAGCCGCTCCCGGGGCGGGGGCGGCTGGGGAAGCTGGAGCTACTTTCTCCTAGTCTTCATTTTTAACCTGTTTTCAGTGTCACTGACGTAAGAAATAGCCGATTTATTGTGGTAGGACACATTTTCCAACCTCTTAAATACTGTATTCCTGCGTCCCTTTTCATGCTTTACTAAGCAACAAATCAATTCAGCCTGTTCCAATTCAGTAGCTGTTTTGCACAACTCTTCTAGCCTCTCAAAATCAGATATGTCGCCATGATTTCCAATGAACTTTCTAGCTACGGATTTCAGATAGCGAGGGGACTGAGGATTAAATGCAATAGCTCTGATTCTGCATACCACATCCCAAGGCAGAATCACATTTTCCCGGTTGTTTAGCCACGTTATCAGTTGATAATTCTGATAACAATAAACCGTTTCCTCCGAGCAGAAATAAGACCCTATGATTGAATTGGCCCTCGGGTAATCTATACTATCAAGGTAGGCTAGCACATTGCCTGTCTCCTCTGGATGTTCAGAGAGCATATACACACAGTGGTCAGCTGCAAAATCATCTTTCGCTTCTCCTAAACGCTTAAGAAGAAAGTGGTAAATGGTCTTGTTGTATACTTTAGGGTCAGCTAGTATATGTTGACTAAAAGCTTCTTTGATAATATCAATCGGGGTCGCTTTTAAATGAACCGGCTTAATTATGACAGGCGGGTCTTCTTCTACCATTACCCGATTGTAGTCGTCAGGCATTAGGACTACTGGCTTTAAAATAACAGGTTTCTTTTGCTTAGCCCGTTCGGTCACATCAGCAATGATATTGTCAATGTGTTCAAAACTATACTTGGCTTCCTCCGCGTCTAATATCTCCGTTTTACCCGAGTGCAAAATCAGGCCTTTTTTACGCATTGCTGATGCTAAAAAGACAATAGCCCTCTTTGCATCTTGGTAGCTAGAGCAGAAAATTCTTATATCATCTACATATCTAGCATGCTTATACCCTTCATTGTAAAGCAGTTTATCTAGAGAATCTAAGTAGAGTTTCGCAAGAAGGTCCGATGGCACACATCCTTGGGGCAAGCCTTTGCCTGGTATCATCGCCCACGTATCAAGACAGGTTCGTAAGAGCTTTATGTAGTCCTCATCAACACCTGTACTTCTAACATCTGACAATAAAACTGCGTGGTCGATATTTTCAAAAAAGCCTGATATATCAGTTACCACTACATACTTGTATTCCTTGATTAGGGATAGGCTCTTAGTCCGAAAGTTTGACCAGCCGGGATAATAACTCAATATCCAGTCACCTTCCGCCCTATTCATGATATTGGAACAGTCTATTTTGTACCGAGCCCAATCAACTCTATCATGAATGGCATCAAACATCCCGCCCATTATCCCATAATAGACCAATAGGTCATCAGTCGAGAGTAGCGTACCAGGACGAACGAGGTGCTTGCCTTTAGGCACATCACATATCTCAGGAGTAGTTGGGTTGTAAACGTTTTGAACTAGCTTCAAGTGCATTGTAGCTAACCAGTCTTGTAGCTTATTCTCAATAAGCCCAACCTCAAAAGGAGGCACGACAAACCCTCTGTCTTTTATCTCACTTCTCAGCCTTTTCCAAGCTAACGCTAGGTTTAGAAACATGGGTAATATGTTGAATCTCGAGGTGTGGAAAGGACACAAAAAAGGGAAGGGTTATTTTCCAACAACCCTTCCCTTTTTAACTACTTGACTTTAAACTACGACCCGCAGGCCTCGCAGCCCTCCGGGTTATCCAGCGAGCAGCTCATGTCGCTTTGGTTCTGCTCGACCAAGGCCATAGGCTCCAGGGTTTCGGCGGCTTGCTTTTCCACCGTGAACTTGATGGCGTCGGCGGCGGCTTTGGTGCGCAGGTAGTACATGCCGGTTTTCAGGCCGCGCTTCCAGGCGTGGAAGTGCATGCTGGTGAGCTTGCCGAAGTTCACGTTTTGCACGTGCAGGTTCAGGCTCTGGCTCTGGCAGATGTAGGCCCCGCGGTCGGCGGCCTGGTCGATGATGCGGCGCTGCGAAATCTCCCACACCGTCTTGTACAGGTCCTTGATGTGCTGCGGAATGCGGGCAATGCCCTGCACCGAGCCGTTGGCGGCGATGATTTCCTGCTTCATCTGGTCGTTCCAGAGGCCCAGGGCCACCAGGTCCTTCAGCAAGTGCTTGTTCACCACCATAAACTCGCCGCTGAGCACGCGGCGCACGTAAATGTTGCTCGTGTAGGGCTCAAACGACTCGTTGTTGCCCAGAATCTGGGCGGTGCTGGCCGTGGGCATGGGCGCCACCAGCAGCGAGTTGCGGGCCCCGTGCTTCACCACCTCGGCGCGCAGGCTCTCCCAGTCCCAGCGGCCCGAGTCGGGCGTCACGCCCCAGAGGTCGAACTGGAACTTGCCCTGGCTCAGGGGCGAGCCGGGGAAGGTTTCGTAGTGCCCGTCCTTGATGGCGAGGTCCTTCGAAGCCGTCATGGCCGCGAAGTAGATGGTTTCGAAGATGTCCTTGTTCAGGCCCGACGCTTCGTCGCTCTCGAAGGGCATACGCAGGGCAATGAACGTATCGGCCAGGCCCTGCACGCCCAGCCCGATGGGCCGGTGGCGGAAGTTCGACTTCTGCGTTTCGGGCACCGGGTAGTAGTTCACGTCAATCACCTTGTTCAGGTTCAGCGTGGCCTGGTAGGTCACCTCGTACAGCTTGGCGTGGTCGAAGGTGGTGTTGCCCTTGGCGTCCGTCACCAGGTAGCGGGGCAGCGCCAGCGAGGCCAGGTTGCACACCGCAATTTCGTCCTTGTCGGTGTACTCAATAATCTCGGTGCACAGGTTGCTCGACTTAATCGTGCCCAGGTTTTGCTGGTTCGATTTGCCGTTGGCCGCGTCCTTAAACAGCATGTAGGGCGTGCCCGTCTCCGTCTGGCTTTCCAGAATGGCAAACCACAGCTCCTGCGCCTTGATGGTCTTGCGGCCCCGGCCTTCGCGCTCGTACTTCATGTACAGCTTCTCGAATTCCGGCCCCCAGCTCGTGTCGAGGCCGGGGCATTCGTGGGGGCACATCAGGGTCCAGTCGCCGTTTTCCTCCACGCGCTTCATGAACAAGTCGGGCGTCCAAAGGGCGTAAAACAAGTCGCGGGCGCGCATTTCCTCCTTGCCGTGGTTCTTCTTCAGGTCCAGGAATTCGAAAATGTCGGCGTGCCAGGGCTCCAGGTAAATGGCGAACGCGCCCTTGCGCTTTCCGCCGCCCTGGTCCACGTAGCGAGCCGTGTCGTTGAACACCTTCAGCATGGGCACCAGCCCGTTCGAGTTGCCATTGGTCCCCTTGATGTAAGAGCCCGTGGCCCGCACGTTGCTCACCGAAAGCCCGATGCCGCCGGCCGACTGCGAAATCAGCGCGCAGTTCTTCAGCGTATCATAAATGCCGTCGATGGAGTCGTCCTTCATCGTCAGCAGGAAGCAGCTCGACATCTGCGGCTTCGGCGTGCCGGCGTTGAACAGCGTCGGCGTAGCGTGCGTAAACCACCGCTCGCTCAGCAGATTGTAAGTCTTGATAACCGAGTCAATGTCCTCCTTGTGGATGCCCACCGACACGCGCATCAGCATGTGCTGGGGCCGCTCCACCACCTTGCCCTCCAGGCGTAGCAGGTACGAGCGCTCCAGCGTCTTAAAGCCGAAGAAGTCGTAGTTGTAGTCCCGGTCATAAATAATGGCCGAGTCCAGCGTGTGGGCATTCTTATGAATCACCTCCCACACATCGGTGGCGATGAGCGAGGCGTTGTCGCCATTCTTCGGGTCCTCATAAGTGTAGAGGCGCTTCATGGTCGACGAGAAGGACTTCGACGTCACCTTGTGCAGGTTGCTCACGGCAATGCGGGCCGCCAGAATGGCGTAGTCCGGGTGCTTGGTGGTGAGCGAGGCAGCGGTTTCGGCGGCGAGGTTATCGAGCTCCACGGTGGTCACGCCGTCGTAGATGCCGTCAATCACCTTCTTAGCCACCTCAATCGGCGACACGAAATCCATGTGCAAGCCGTAGCACAGTTTCTCAATCCGCGCCGTGACTTTGTCAAACTTCACGGATTCGCGGCGACCGTCGCGTTTAATTACTAGCATACCAGTGGTGTTTGGTTGTGGGTTTTTGCTTATATAAGAATGTCGCCGGCGCGGCACAGGGCCGGCGGCAAGTCGTTCATTCAGTTGTGGAAAGGGCAAAGAGAACGGCGGCAGTTGGTAGAGCCGTTTAGTTATTCAATCCCGGAAATTACCGCTTGGTTTTGGGGAGGGCAAGGAAAAAATGGGGAAGTTTTCCACAAAGGGCCCAAACGGGACGCCAGGCCATTTTTTCAAAAAACCTCCACATTGTAGCAGCCATATCCAGCTATTGATTCACCTTTCAACGGCGTTTGCATCGGGGTTGCTACCCACAAAAAAACCCGCCGCTGCAATCGCAGGGCGGGCTTTCCTTTCAAGCTAACACCAGGTCATTTGGCGATACTCGCCGTGCCCGTCGGCCCCGGCTGGCAGGTCAGTATCACACTGATATCAATGGATTTGGCGATATTATTCCGTACCAACGCCGGGATTTTAATCTTGTAGTCGGCCGGGGCCACGCTGAATTTGGACGTCACCACCAAGTCGTTGCCGCGCAGCTGCAAGGTGCCCGGCACCCGCACCTTCCGCTTCACATTGTGAATGGTGAGCTGGCCCTGCACGTACACCGGCTGCGGGCCGCTGCGGAGCGTCGCCTCGTCGGGCCGGGTCACCAGCGTGCCGGTGAAGCGCGCCCGCGGATACTTCTCACTCTCGGCGTAGTTCTCGTTGAAATGCTCCTGCATCAGCGAGTTCTTAAACTGAAAGTCCTTCATCAGCATCGAAAATGCCAGCTGCCCCGTGTTCAAATCGAAGATGGCCGCCACTCGTGAGTTCAGCGCCTCAATATCCTCCAGCGGCGCAGTGGAGAAGAAGGTAGTTTGCCCGTTGGCCGTGGTGTAGCGCTGGAGCATGGCCGCCGTGGGCGCGGTCGCGGCCGCAGGAGCGGGATTGGCCGGCGCTTGGGCATAGGCACCGGGCATCACCGCACTCAGCAGTAGTAGCAGTAAAGCGTATTTCATGCAATGAAAGGAATGATAGGTGGAGGACTAAAACTAAACACAGAAGGCCCCGCGCGGCGCGCGGAGCCTTCTGGTCAGCAACTCGCAGAATGTTCTCACCGGGTTGCCTGTCAGTCCGCTTTTCTTGTTGCCGAGGCCTAGAAGTCCTCGTCGAGCGAGAACACATTGTCGTTGCGCTCGCTCATCACGCCGGCCTTCTGGTACTCGGCCACGCGCTTCTCGAAGAAGTTTGTTTTGCCCTGCACCGAAATCATTTCCATGAAATCGAAGGGGTTGGTGGCGTTATAAATCTTGCCGCAGCCCAGCGACACCAGCAGGCGGTCGGCCACAAACTCGATGTATTGCGCCATCGTCTTGGCGTTCATGCCAATCAGACTCACGGGCAATGCATCCGTCACAAACTCCTGCTCAATGCGCACCGCATCGGCAATGATGGCCTGCACCCGCGCCTCGGGCAGCTTGTTCTGCAAGTAGCTGTAGAGCAGGCAGGCGAAGTCGCAATGCAGTCCTTCATCACGCGAAATCAATTCGTTCGAGAACGTGAGGCCGGGCATCAGGCCACGCTTCTTCAGCCAGAAGATGGAGCAGAACGAACCAGAGAAGAAAATGCCTTCCACCGCCGCGAAGGCAATGAGGCGCTCGGCGAAGTTCTCCGAGTTAATCCACTTCAGGGCCCACTCGCCTTTCTTCTGCACAGCGGGAACCGTTTCGAGGGCGTTGAAGAGGTAATCCTTTTCCTTAGGGTCTTTGATGTAAGTATCAATCAGCAGCGAATAGGTCTCACTGTGAATGTTTTCCATCATAATCTGGAAGCCGTAGAAGCAGCGCGCCTCGGGCATCTGCACCTCCTGCATGAAGTTCACGGCCAGGTTCTCGTTCACGATGCCATCGGAAGCGGCGAAGAAGGCCAGCACGTGCTTGATGAAGTGGCGCTCGTTGTCGTTCAGGTTGTTCCAGTCTTTCTGGTCCTGGCTCAGGTCGATTTCCTCGGCCGTCCAGAACGAGGCCTGCGACTTCTTGTAGTACTGCCACACCTCATCGTTCTGGATGGGAAATAGCACGAAGCGGTTGGGGTTTTCGGCGAGGAGCGGTTCCATAATATCTCGGGGCTTGATGGCGGTTTTCGGCGTGGAAGACGGCAGGCTAACCCCCACGTTCGGGCAGATGTTTGGCCCAAACGTCAGAAACGCGGCCGGCCTTCCAACACCAAATATAGGCCCGCCCGGCAGGCCGATTGCCCACCCGATTAGCTTTTTTATTCGCTCTTTTTTAGCTAAGTCCACATTTTTTTCAGGCCAGTTGCAGGAGTTTTTGCCGGGTTTCTTAGCTGAGCTTAGAATTGAAATCCCCTTCAAAATCAGCCCTTTTGCCCCCACTTATCCACATTAGCCCTGTGGATAAACCCACTTGTCCCCAAACCGACTGTTTTTTGGTCTGATTCGCTCCGTTTTTTAATCTGGGCTTAATCTGCGCTTCATCCACGGCAGGGCGCTTTTGGGGCGGCCGATGCCGGGCAGCCAATGATGATTAAGAACTTAGGGTTTGGATTTCCCAAATCAAAGTCGTACTTTTGCCTTCCCATTTCAGAAAAACCCGCGAAAGCTGATGTACGCAATTGTTAACATAGCTGGCCAGCAGACCAAGGTTGAGGCCAACAAATTCGTTTACGCTCACAAACTGGCCGGCAACGTTGGCGACGTAGTAACGCTGGGCAACGCCCTGCTGACCGACGACAACGGCACCATCACCGTCGGTGCGCCCGAGTTGAAAGTAGCCGTAACCGGCACCATCATCGCCCACGTAAAAGGCGACAAAGTTCTGGTCTTCAAGAAGAAGCGCCGCAAAGGCTACCAGAAAATGAACGGCCACCGTCAGTCGTTCACCAAAGTAATGATTAACAGCATCGGTTAGTCTGAGCTTTTGGCTCGCTACCTGATTCAATCTTAACCCAGCCGCTACCGGTTCATTGCCAGTAGCTTAAGCTTAAATACCATGGCTCACAAGAAAGGTGTCGGCTCGTCCAACAACGGCCGCGAATCGCATTCCAAACGTCTCGGCGTAAAAATCTTCGGTGGCCAGGCCCTCGTTGCCGGCAACATCATCGTGCGTCAGCGCGGTACTGCTCACCACCCCGGTGCCAATGTTGGCATGGGCAAAGACCACACGCTGTTCGCGTTGGTTGACGGCGAGGTTCAGTTCCGCAAGGGCCGCAAAGACCGTTCGTTCGTGACGGTTATCCCCCGCGAAGTAGTTTCGGTTCCGGCTTAATTGCCCACCGATTGTAAGTTAAAAGGGCTGTTCTAACCGGGCAGCCCTTTTGGCGTTGTGGCTTTGCTGCCAGTGGGTTCAGGGCTGGCTGGCTTTGGCCGCGTGGTGCTGGTTGGCGAAGTAAACCCGCAGGTTTACCTGCGCGGCTACGTCCCAGGGCGGGCGGGTGCCAGCCTCGGCTGAGTAAGCCGGAGGCGCTTCGATGCCGAGGCCGGCATTGAGGTCGTAAAGCAGGCGGTGGCTGGGGCCACGGTGCTGCGTGCCACATAGCGCAAACAGGGCGGGCGTGACGCGGCCCACACTCAGGCCCCGGCCCCGCCGCCCGCGCCGGCTGCTGAGCTGCGCGAGTTCGGCGCTGGCTTCCAAGGCTACGTAGTTGCCCCAGGGCTCGGGGCTGGCTTGGGCCTCGGCAGGTTGGTTGAAGTAGTAACGAGCTCCCAGACTTACGCTGGTGCCGGGCGTGGGCAGCAGCGGCGAGCCGCGCCGGCCACGCGGGGCCCGGCCGGCCGAGATATCGGCTTCGGCCTGCGCGTAGGCGCTGAGCCGGGGACGCAGGCGGTATTCGAGGCCGAATGAGATGGGCAACAGCAGCTGCCAGCTGCGGGCATCGGGCAGGTAGAAGAGGTGGGTGAGGCGCAGGCCGCTCTTCAGCAGCAGCCGGGGGCTGGGCGCTGAAGCTGGCGGGGCGGCGGTGGGCGCTGTTTGGGCCCGCGCAGGAGCGGCCAGCGCGGGCAGCAACCCGATACCCAACGCAAAAACGCGCAACCGATGAGCTAGCAATGGCATTGGAAAGAAGGAAGCAAAGCGGTTGAAAACCTGAGCCCGGCTTAAGTCAGCAATGCGCTAACTCGCAGCATTCAAGCAATATCGGGCTTATCTAGCAGTCATTGCAACCGGGGCTGGGTGAGCGCTGGCCCACGCCCAGCCTAACGCCCAAAATACCGGTTGAGATTGAATTGGGTGAGGGGATGAAGTGGCAATTCACCGGACGGATTTAGCCAAAGTCACTCTGGTTGCAGCAGTAGCGGCAGCGACAAGTCAGGCCGCTGGCAAACTCAACCGGTAGAGCACGGGCTTGCTGGGGCTGGCATCGAGCTCCAGACTGGTGATTTGGATGTTGAGCAGGAAGAGGCCGTCTTCGATTTCATCGGGCACGAAGATGAGCTCGGTGATGGTGGCTTCGCGGCGCGGCTGGGCGGAGTATTGCCAGAAGGCGTGGTGGGCTAGGAGCTGACCGGCATCCTCTTCGCGGTCGACGCTGGGCAGGTCGAGCAGCAGGTGCTGGATGTTGTATTCGACCAGCCACTCAGCCAAGGCGGGCTCGATGTAGGTGGGGTTGGTGCCGGAGTAGTGGCGGTGGCGTTTGGCGGCTTCGTTGGGTAGAGTGCGCAGGACGAGGGCTTCGGGGAGGGCGCGGTTGGGCTGCTGTTGCAGCGCGGCCTGCACGTCGGCCAGCATTACGACCAGGTCGCCGTTGGGCTGGGGACGCGGGGCCACGCTCACCAGCCGGGCCACGAACAGGAAGCGGCGCAGGCACTGGTTGAGCGTAATGGCCGGGTCGGGCGAGATGTGGCCGTAGCACTCGGTGTGCGTGCCGTTGCCGTGGGGCGTGACGTGGATGCGCTGGTAGTTGGTGCTGCCGCCCAGCGCCACGCTGCCCACAAAGCTGCCCACCCGAATGGTATCGAACTGCACGGGCTCGGCCCAGAAGCAGTTCACCTGGTCCTCGCCGGGAGCCAGCGGCAGGGAGATATCGAGCGGGGCGGCGGGGTTGTAGGTGTAGGTGCGGCCGGCGAAGGGATAGGTGGGAAGCACTTAGCGGATAGTTTAAGGGTGGGCAGGTACCGATGACGCAGCTTACGCAACGGCGGAAAGGGCTGCAGTTTCAGCCGCAAGTTGGTTCAGAATCCGACTGATTGCGGCGGCCTGACTGATGATGATAAGGTGGCCGCCGGGCAAAATGTACTGGCTGTGCGCGGTTCTGGTGGGTAGCAGCCGGTCCTCGGTGCCGTGGATGCGGATGGCAGCTGGCGAGGTGCGGCCCGGCCATTGCAGGAGCCGCGCAATAGCCCAGCGTGTGAAACCCGGGTCGGTATCCTGCAGAATCTGGCGGAGCAGCTGGTAATCACGTCCGGTTTTCACGCCGAAAAACCAACCGGCCACCCGCGGTAGCCGAGGCAACAGCTGTGGCGGCACCAAGTGATATAAGCCCGTGATTCGGGCCAGCTTCCCAATCCAAGGTAGTTCTGATGGCCCCACAAAGCTGGAAATGAGCACTACCCGCGCCAAAGGGCGCAGCTGCGCCACTTCCAGCGCCAAAACGCCGCCGAAGGAAACGCCCAACAGCCAGCACGCCTGTTCCGGTGGAATTGCCGCCGCGAGGCGAGCCGCGTAGTGCGGCAAGTCTTCGGCTGAGTTTTGCGGCAAAAGCCAGTGTAAGACGTGGACTTCGCCCCGCAGGCGCAGAAACTGAAATACCCGCTCATCGGCACCGAGGCCGGGAATAAGGTAAAAGATGGGCGGCGAAGCGGCCATCATGCCACCTTACATATCGAGGCGCACGAATACGCCTTCGAGGTAGAAGATGTTGTGGGGCTGCGGGTCATCGGGGTCGTCGCCTTCCAGCTCGCCGTCTTCGGTAGCGGGGTAGGTAACAGACAGTTTCAGGGCCACGCTGGGCAGGGGCACGGGCGGGCGGTCGTCGGCGTTGAATTCGAGCAGGGCGGGCCAGTCGGCGGCGGCCAGGGCATCGGCTACTTCTTCCTGGAGGGCTTCGGCGCGGGTATGAGCCAGGCTGAGGAGGGTATCAAGCGCCTTGAAGGGCAGCGCGAGGTGGAAGAAATGGGTGTCGTTATCGAAAAACGTGGTAGCCCACACGGTCACGTCATCGGTGTTATCGAAGACAATGGCCACGACGTAAATCTGCTCCACGAAGAAGTCGGCGTCGTCGGCAATGCTGTCGCTCAGTAGTTTCATTCGGCTACGGCAGGGGTTTGGAACAGCTCCAGCGTGATGTGGTCGGCCAGGAGCTTGCCCGCGTCGGTCAAGGTAAGGACTTCGTTTTGGATAGTGGCCCAGCCGTTGGCTTGCAACTCGGCGAGGTAGGCGGCGCGGGTGCTGGGCAGGTCGAGGCCGTGGTGGGTGCGCAGGTGGGCCAGGTCGCAGCCCCGGGCGGTGCGTAGGGTGGTGAGCAGGTACTCGTTGGCGCGGTCGGTGGCGGTGAGTTCGTCCACGGTCACGGGCACATCACCACGCTCCAGCACGGCGGCCACGTATTGTGGGTTGTTGGCGAGGGTGAACTGGCGGTTCCGGCCGTCGTAGCTGTGGGCGCTGGGGCCAAGGCCGAGGTAGGGCACCCCGCGCCAGTAGTTGGCGTTGTGGCGGCTCTCGCGGCCGGGCTGGCAGAAGTTACTGATTTCGTACTGCGTGTAGCCGTGGGCGCGCATGGCGGCCAGCAGCATCTCAAACTGCGTGGCCACGAACTCATCGGGTGCGGGCCGGAAGGTGCCTTTTTGCAGGCGGTGGCCGAAGGCTGTGCCCGGCTCGATGGTGAGCGCATAGGCCGAAACGTGGGGCACGCCCAACGCGAAAGCATTAGCCAAATCAGCTTCCCAGATGTGGTGGCCGGGCGCGGGCACGCCGTAAATCAGGTCAATGGAGATGTTCTCGAAGCCCGCGTCCTGGGCGCGGCGCACGGCGGTGGTTGATTCTTCGGCGGTGTGGGCGCGGTTCATCATCCGCAAATGCGGCTCGTAGAAGCTTTGCAGGCCGATGCTGAGGCGGTTGATGCCGGCGGACTTTAGCTCGTGCAGCTTGGCGGCACTGAGGTCGTCGGGGTTGGCTTCAAGGGTTATTTCGGCCTGCGGCGATACTGCGAAATGGCGGTGAATGGCGGCGAAAATCTGGTTTAATTCGTCCGCCGTGAGTAGCGATGGGGTGCCGCCGCCGAAGTAAATGGTTTCTAAAGCAGTGCCCGCGCCGAGGTAGTCGCGCCGCAGCTCAATTTCCCGCACGATGGCATCGACCAAGCGGCTTTTCAGCCCCAGCGAGGTGCTGAAATGGAAGTCACAATAGTGGCAGGCCTGCTTGCAGAAAGGAATGTGGAGGTAAAGGCCGGCCATGATTGTGCAGATTCGAGGAGCAAATTGCCCCGCCACAAAGGTACCGCTTCCCAGATGCCGCCGACCAAGGAGTTCAATACCCTTGTCAGGAATGTGCGTGTCAGAAAATAATTTCTGACACGCACATTCCTGACAGCCCACCAGGCACCGGCCGGGAGTTTTACCTTCGGGAAATTAAACACCGTCCTCTGCGTTATCCCCCCGAATGACTATGTTTCTACTGCGCTTTTGGGGAATGCTGCTGTTCGGCTGGCTGGCCACGCCGTGGCTGGCCGCCGCCCAAACGCCCGGCCTCGACCCCAATGTGCCCAACCAGCCCGGCCTAGCCACCCCTACCCTGCCGCCTCGTGCCACGCCGGCTTCGGCGGCGGCCACGCGCCGGGTACTAGCCCACCCGCGCCTGCTGGTGCTCGAAACTGAAGCCGCCGACCGGCCCGTGCTGCGCCGCTACAAGGTGCGCGCCAGCGTGCCCGATTCCCTAAGCGCGTTGCGCGAGGTGCGCGAGCTGGTGTTGGGCCTGCAAGGGGATTCCTACCTAACCGCCTCGGCCGATGAGCTGCACTGGAGCCGCGACACTGTGCGGGTGCGCCTGTACGTGGGCGAGCAGTTCCGCTGGGCCTACCTGCGCAACGGCAACCTCGGCGACGGCCTGCTGACCCGCGCCGGCTACCGCGAAAAGTTCTTCCGGGGCACGCCCTTCGTGCCCGAAGACTGGGTGAAGCTCCAGGAGCGCATCCTCACCGAAGCCGAAAACCAGGGCTTCCCCTTCGCCTCCGTCGGCCTCGATTCCGTGCATCTCAGCGGGCACGACATCGCGGGCCGCGTGGTGCTTAAGCGGGGCCGCGTGGTGGTGTTCGACTCGCTCCAGATTGTGGGCAACAGCAAGACCAAGAAGCGCTTCCTGACTAAGTACCTTCAGATTTTTCCGGGCCAGCCCTTCAGCCAGCAGCGCGTGGCCGCCGCCGCCCAGCTATTGCGCCAGCTGCCCTACGTGAAGCTGCGGGCCGAGCCCGAAGTACGCTTCGCCCTGGGCCGGGCGCGGGTGTACCTGCTGCTCGACGACCGGCCGAGCAACCAGTTCGACGCCATCGTGGGCATTCTGCCGAACTCGAACGCCAATCAAACCGGCGTGCAATTCACCGGCGACGTCACCATCAACCTGCGCAACATCAAGGGCGGCGGCAAGCAGCTGGGCCTGCAATGGCGCAAAACCGACGCCATCTCGCAGCTGCTCGATGCCCAATACGTGCACCCCAACTTCTTCGGCACGCCGCTGGAAGTGGCCGGCACCTTCAACCTTTACAAGCAAACCAACGCCTTCCTCACGTTGCGGCCGCGCCTTCAGGTGACCTACCCCACGGCGCGGGCCGGCCGCGTCAGCTTTTTCACCGAGCAGCGCAACTCGTTTCTGCTCGACACCACGCTGCGGCAAAAAACCGTGCTGCCCGATACCATTGATTCCCAGTACAATTCCTACGGTATCGGCTACGCCTGGAATAGTCTTGATGACTTATTTTTCCCGCACCGCGGCTACCTCGTGAATGCCCAGGGCGCGGTAGGCACCAAGAAAATCATCAAAAACGGCGAGCTGAAGCCCGAGCTCTACGACGGCATTCCGCTCAATTCCACCCAATACTCCTTCGGACTGCGCGCCGAGCGCTACTTCCCGGTGAAGCGGGCGGGCGTATTGCTGCTGCGCCTGCGCGGCGAGGGCCTGCTCAATCCGCGCCTGTTTGTCAACGACTTGTTCCGGCTGGGCGGTCTGAATTCCTTGCGTGGCTTCAACGAAAACCAGTTCTACACCAGCTCCTACGCCGTGGCTACGGCCGAGTTTCGGCAGTTCATCGGGCCCGATTCCTACGCATTTCTATTCACCGACCAGGCCTACCTGCGCCACGACATCGAAAACGACCGGTTCAGCGACCAGCCCACCGGCGTGGGCGCGGGGCTGAGCTTCCGCACGGCAGCGGGCTTGTTTCAGTTCGTGTACTCGGTAGGGCGGGCCAATAATCAGGCTTTCGAGTTGAAATCCTCCAAAATCCACTTCGGGTTGACCAGTCGGTTTTAGTAGGGTGGAAAACGAGTCAACAGGGGGCAATTGCGCCATTTCGTCCGGAATTTTTGGCCAAAATACCGGGTCCCGGTCATCCTGGCCGAAATCAGGAAATCTTCATAAAAACGGCCGTCAATATGGCTGATATTCAGCGCAGATAAGCCGTGATTCAGATTGGTACATCGTTTGTAATTACCCGTCCGAAGCCGCCTCTATTTGCGGCTCCCTGCCATGAAACTTATCAGCTCGAAATTCATCCATAGCATTGCCCCTCAGCTCGACCTGCTCAACACCATCGGTGGGGGCGTGGCCCAGCCACAGCTTCGCATCGACCGCCACCCGAAAGGCGTGATTGTGCGCGTGGCCATGCCCACCGTGTCGGCCAACAGCTTCCGCGTGGT
>NZ_JBCEVZ010000022.1:0-78581 GCF_038448715.1 Hymenobacter segetis
AGTATTTGTTGCCCTGCGTGTCCTGCAGCGTGCTTTGGCCGACACCTTGGTAAGCGCCGTTGCCGGCATTGTAGTCCGTGCCATCCACGGGCAGCACGTCGGGGAGCACCAGCGTGGCGCTCGTGCTCACCAGCACAATGTGAAACTCGCCGTAGCCCGAAAGCCCGCTGTCGGGGTTGAAGGTGATGGATGCCGAAGCCGCGCCCGTGGTGCGGGCCGCCGTGAAGGGCGTGTCGCGCGTGGGCTCCGTGTCGATAGCCGTGCCACGCAGCTTGTTGGCATCCACGCCCGCCAGGCCGCTCACGATGGTGGTAACGGTGTTGGCCGGTGAGGCCGTCACGTCGGGCGTCAGGTATTGCAGCACGGCCTGGGCCGCTCCCACGCGGCTGGGCGCATAGGCCACGTAAATGTCCTGGTCGATGATGTTGGTAACCGGGTCCGGGGTGAGCTGAATGAAGCTGGTGCTCGGGCTGGTGGGGTCGGTGTAGGTGACCCCGTCAGTTGAAATCTGGAACTGGGCATAGCCGTTGGGGTTGCCCAGCGCGCCGGCCGACTCGCCCGAAACCAGGATTTTGGTGGGGCTGCGCAGCAGCTCCGCATGAATGCGAATAAGCTGGGGCGCGGTGCGCACAACGGACCCGATAACCAGCGGGCCTTCCGGGCTATATACTGTGCGCGATTCGATGGTGCCGATGCTGTTGGCCCGCACAATGGCGGCTATCGATGTGGCCGGGGCGCTATCGAAGGTAATGCCCGTGCCGCTTTCCGTGCTCGCCACCAGCGGCACGTAGCGGATGTACACCGTCGTGTTGCTCACCGTGCCACCCACTGCCGCAATGGCGATGGAATTGCCCGTAATCGTGCCCACTCCACCGCTGCCCAGGCCGGTAAACGCGGCATCAAGCGACACCTGAAAGTTGTTCGGGGCCTTCACCGCAATGTCCTTCACGAGGAAGCTGCCGCTCACCACCAGCGTCTGGCTGGCCGAGGCTTTTTCCGGCACTGTGTTGAAGGGCAGCAAGGGCTGGCCGCCGCTGGGGTAGCCCGGCGTTATGGGGTTGCTGGGCGGCGTGCTCACGGTAAACGTGGAGGACGTATTGGTACCCGTGAATGGGTTGTTGGCCGTCACCTGCACCACGTTGTTGGGCGCGGCTACGGCCGCGCCGCTGGTGGCCGTAATGGTGCCCGTGAAATTGCTCTTGCTCGGAATCGGGCCCACGATGCGGGCTTCGAGGGTAGTTTCGGGCACCTGGCCGCCCACCGGGGTCAGGGTGAGCGAGGTCGTGAACGGGCTATTCGCCACCGCCGGGTTGCGAATCTGCACATTGCCCGAAGTGGTGCCGCCGGTGAGCGCCGTTGCCACCGTAATAGCCGTGCTGCCGAGGTTGCCCCCGCCCACCACAAACGTCAGCACCTGGCCCGACCCGCTTTGGGAAACCGAGCCAAAGGCCAGCGTGGCTGGGTCAACAAACACATACGGTCCGGCCGGAGACGTACCGGCCACGGCCACCGTTTCGGAGGCCGTGCTGCCGCCGCTGGGGGTCGAAACCACCACGTCGGCGGCGTAGGTGCCCGTGCCATCGGGCCGGGTGCCGGAAGCCACCGGCGCAAACCGGACATCAACCGCCGTGGCGCTGAGCGTGCCCGCTGCAGGGCTGAAAACAAGGTTGCTGGTGGAGAAGGCATTATTGCCCGTGCGCAGTTGGAAGCCCTCGGGCGCGGCTATCGTCACGTTGCCCGTCAGGTTATCGCCGCTTACCAGAAACGACTGGAGCACCGAGGTGCGGTTAACCGGTACGTTGCCAAAGCTTTGCAGCGGCAGCGTGTTGCCCGGGGCCGGCTGCACCGTTACGGACTGGGCCCGCAGAGCCGCCGGCAAAAGCAGGCACAGCAAAAAGAAGCCAAACAGGTGCTGCCAGCGAGCAGCCCATACACTCAGGTATTTATTTTTCATCGGAAATAGCTAGAAATAGAATGTGGAGTTATTGAATCACGAGGCGTTGGGGCCGGCCTAAAAAGCCGGTGGCCTGCACTTGCAGCAGGTAGATGCCGGCCGGCAAAGCAGCCGGCAAACTCACTTCCGGGGCCGCCCCCGCGCGCAGGGTTTGGGCATGCACCCGGCGGCCACTCAGGTCGGTGAGCTCCACCCCGACATCGCCACGCACTGCGGCTGGGAGCGCCAGGGTTACCCGGCCATGGGCGGGGTTGGGGAACATGGTGAACTGGTCGGCCACGGCCGTGGCAGGGGCGATGGCTAGCGGGCCACTGGTCAGGAACACCGAGGCCAGGGACGAGTAGCGGACCTGCCCGGCCGCGTTGGTTTGGCGCAGCCGGTAGTAGGCTTGGCCCGGACTCTGGGCGCGCTGGTCCTGGTAGGTGTAGGTGCGGGACTGGGCCGTAAGGCCCTGGCTGGCCACAAAGCCAATCTGCTGCCAGGTGCCCGTATTACCCCATTGTTCCACGGCGTAGCCGTAGGTATTGGTTTCGTTATTGAACATCAACGTCAGGGTCACCGTGCCAGGGCGCGGCTGCACGGCATAGAAAGCAACCATCTGCAGCTGTAGGGGGTTGACGGTGCCAGAAAGCGACCCCAAGGTGTAGGCCGCAAACCCACTAGCGGGCTGCGCCGACTCCACGGAGCCCGCCTGTAGGTTGCCGCTCAGGCCACCATTGCCCGCCGTTTGCCATTGGGTGCCGTTGAAAGCTGCTACCTGCAAATCGCTCGAAAAATCATCAATGCCGCTACGAATGGCATGTTCCCAGTAAAGCCGCACGCTCACCGCGTCGGCGGGGGAATCGCTGGTCAGGGTCCAGTATTCTACCTGGCTTACTTCGCTCAGCGGCGTGGCAGCCGTGCGGTTAGCAAACCCCAGGTACGCATATGCGGCGGTAAACGCGGAGGTGGCCGTGGCGGGTGGCGAAATGCCGAGACGCGCCCACTGGCCATTTTCGCCTATCGGAAACACAAACGCCTGCTGCCCTACTTTGCGCAACGGGCCATCCACGTAGGAAGTGGCGGTGCCAGCCGTGGCGGTGGCCTGCTCCGCCAGGGTAAGCAAGTTGAGGGCCGTGGTGTGTACCAGCCCATTGGTGAGGGTAAGGGTTCCAGTCAGCATGAGCGGGGCACTCAGCGTGAGCACCTTGCCGAAGCTGTCCATGGTCAGGTCGCGAAGGGTGGTAACGCCATTGTTGTTCAGGGTCAGGCTTTTGGCGATATTGATACTTTCATCGTACCCCGCCGCTTCCAGGTTTACCGTGCCGTTTTCGGTTACCAGAGCTACAGCCTCCGTCAGGGGGCCGGCTGCGCCGGATTGGGGGCTGTAGTGGTCCGCGTTGAGGTAGTCGAGGGCGGGCTGGAAGCCGGTGGCCGGGTCTGCATCCGCCGAAGAGTTCAAAAAGGGAGAATAGTCAATCAGGCCCGTGGGGGCCATGGCCGAGCGTTGGGCGAAGCTAGTGGCGGGGCCGCCCAAGGTCACAACCAAGCCGCCAGTACCGGCCGCACCACGCACGCCAGTGGCCGTGTTGGCTCCGAGCCAGTTCAGCGACGCATCGACCGGGTTGGTCAGGTTGACGGCCCGGATGGCGGTGGCGCAGCTGTCGAGGCGGTTGCCCCGGATGCTGTCGCCCGACGACACCACCAGCCAGTTGCGGCTCACGTCGAAAAAGGCCGTGTAGCCCGCGCTGTTGGCCGGGCGGTCCTGCACCTGCACGGCCCGCTGGCATTGCGCCACTACGTTGCCAAACACTTTGTTATTAGCACCTTCCAGCACCATACCAAAGCCGTTGATGTTGAACGACGTACTAGTGGCATCGGCCAGGTAGCCCCGCACGGTATTGCCTTCAATGAATGCGCCGCCCGTGACCAAATCGCCGGTGAGGCCGCCGCCAATCGTAATAACGTTGCGGTCGCGGTCGATGAAAGCCAGCCCGGCGTTGTCCTCGCCCAGGTTGGTGGGCGCGCCCACGGTGCGCACGATGTAGTTCTGGCGCACCACGAAGCTGCCCACGCCGCTGCGGCGGCCGGTGCCGGTGCAGGCCTTCAGTTCCATGCCGTTGGAGGCATTGTTGCGCAGGGCGTTGCCTTCGATGAGGGCAGCAAAGCCGGTGAAAGTACCGCTGCTGTTGCGCGGCCCGGCAGCGCCCAGCACGATTAGGCCGCCACCTGCATTCTGGGTAATCTGGTTGTTGCGCACCGTGAGGCCGCTCACGCTGCCGTCGTTGATGTCGATGCCACTGCGGCGGTTCATCTCGAACACGCCGTCTTCAATCAGGATGTCGGCCTTGGGGCCGTTCGTCAGGAACAGGCCCCGGCCCGCGCCGTTGGCGTTGGTATTGCCGGTTTCGGCGGTGTAGGCGGCCCGCACCCGGCGCAAGGTCAGGTCCTGCACACCATTTTGGCTGACCCAGAAAATGCCTTGGCGACGGTTGTGCACGGTTTCCACGTCCTCCAGCAGGATATGAGCCTGGGGAGCGGCGCCCGTGGCTTGAATACCATAGTCATAGGCCTGAAATGTGATATCGGCTACCGTGAGCAGAGCACTGCTGCTGTTGCCGTTGGCGGCAATGAGCAACCCCGCTTCGCTGGTTTGGGTGGCGCTGGCCAGCAGGCCGCCATCAAAAATGGTGGCACTGCCGGGCCGGGCGGTGGCGGTACCTGTGCCTTGCAGGCTCACGGGCTGGTTCAGCACCACGCGCTCGGCGTAGGTACCGGCGTCGATAAAGATGGTTTGGGTGGTGAGGCCCGCCTGGGCCAGCGCACGCGCCACGGTGGCGAAGGGCGCGGCAGCCGAGCCATCGCCGGTGACATCGCTGCCGGTGGCGCTGGTGAATACATCGCCGGTAGTCGCGCCGTCGTTAACGTAAAGCGCCGCCGGGATGGTGGCTTGAGCCGCCGCACGGTGGCCCAGCCCTCCCACCAGCGACAAAGCCGCCAGCGAGGTTAATAGTAGCTGTGAATTCATGGTAGAGCAGTGTTTTTTCGGGGCGCTATTACCTGATTGCAAATAGATTATATCGCAACGACTGAATCAGACGCATCAGCGCAACGCGGTAGCGGGGGGAGCATTCAGCCTGGGTTGCCCAGTTGCTTTATAAGCCAAACGGGATCGGAGCCAACCGTGCTCTCCCTTGCGGGTGGCATAGCGGACGCTCAATTCAGGTGTGGGTGCAGGGGCTACACGGGCACCGTCAGGTGAAGCACCTGAACAACCCGCGGCAGCTGCCGCCGCTGGTGCCGCTCGTCCTGCGAGCGCCGCTGCTCAGCTTCCTGACTGGTGCGCAGGGCCAACATCTGCTCGGTGAAAACCTGGGCCTCCTGGGGGGTCTGAAAGCGCCGGGGGGTCATCCGGTAGCTGCGGCCGGTGAACTTGCGCTCTTGCAGCGGGCGCCACACTGTCCACGGCAGGAACCACAGCTGGCGACACTCCTCTACTTCGTAAGGCAGGACATTGGTGAGTGGCCGCGTCTGGGTAATGCGGAATTTATTCATAGCGTTAGGTTGGGAGCAGGCCCTTGGTTAGAAAGTAGAAAGAGGAAAATGCCGATGGTTTTGTGAGAGCGGGCACCAGGTTATGGCGACCGGATAATAGGTAGGCTGCTTATACCCGGCTAGCTGTTGGGCTTTGTGTAAATAAGCCTATTTTTACAAAGCCCAGACCACAGTAGCGACAAGCAATACCGCTGGCGATTTGCAGCCTGCAGCCATGCTAATCGTTAGTGTAGCAGATAGCCATTGCTCTGGTTTGAAAAAGCTAAATGCGCTGACTAGGCCTACGTGACATATCCGAATTGGTCGATTCTACCTTTTTCCGGGAATTCATCACCAATCTGGCATTAGACTAGGAACTGCTACCAATCCCACTAGCAGGCTTAATGGGCAGGGTATAGCAAGCCGTCAGAAGAGAGTAACAAAGCTATTGCGGCGGCCTCCCCTTGTATAAAAAAAGTCCTACCTTAAATGCGGTAGTACGCTCCTTTATCGCCGGTTTAATTTAGCCGTGAGGGCAATGCTCAACCGCATTTGCCGCTCCTTTAATCCAAGCCTACCATTTACGCAAAAAGAGCAGCAGAGCTGAAGTCTCGCGAATTCGCGGGGCCTTCAGTTCTGCTGCTCTGAATCAGTAATTGATTATTGGTATTTACTCTTGGCTTTGTGCCGTACGGTCAAACGTTGAGCTTGCGCGAATGAGGCAGGAGGCCGCTCGAATCGCTGGCATTACTGTTTTAGCAAGTGGCACACCAGTTTCAGGCTGCCCCGGCGAATGATAACCAGATATGCGCCATTTGGCAAACCGCTCAGCGGCAGCTCGTGCGCCCGCCCACCGGCCAACGTGTAGGCCTGCACCACCCGGCCGGCCATATCTACCAAGGCTATATCAAACGTAGCAGCTGGCAGGGCATTCAGGTTCAGTGTGGTATGCGTGTAAGCCGGATTTGGGAACAGACTAGGTGCTTCCGGGGCAAATACCACCGCCCGCACGGGGCTGTAGGTGGCTTTGCCCGAAAGGTCGAGTTGCTGAAGGCGGTAGTAGACGGTGCCAGGATACTGCCGTCCCACGCCGACTTCCGTGTAAGTGTATTGCTGGGACCGGGCGGTAGTGCCCGCCCCGGCCACAAAATCCAGCGGCACGAAGCGGGTCCCGTCAAACGAGCGTTCCACGCGGAAACCCTTGTTGTTCAACTCCTGGGCAGTGGTCCAGCTCAGCTTGGCATCGGCCCCTACCGCCGTGGCCACAAAGCGCGTGAGCTCCACCGGCAATGGATAATCGCCAATGCGCAGCAGCACGACCTGGGTAGTTACGCCGCCGTTGGCGTCGACGGTGGTGATGGTGACCGGGTAGGTGCCGGTCACCAGCAGAGTACGGGCGAACACGCGCACCTGACCAGCGGTGGGGTCGAGTTCCAGCCCATCGGGCAGGGTACTGCCGGTGGTCACGGTGGCGGTGCGTATGCCGTTATCGGTCACGGACGCGATGGCATCGTAAGCGCCGCCGTTGTCGTCAAATACATTGGCGATGATATCGCCGTTCTGGTACTGATTAGTGCCACCCTTGAGGGGCGTGCTGGTATAGCGGGCAGCATTGTCCTGGCCCACGGCAATGGTGTAGAAGACCGGGGCAGAGGTAGCGCCCTGGTTGTCGGTGGCCGAGTAGGCAAAGAAAGCGTTGCCCACGAAGGTAGCTACCGGGTCGAAGGTGAGGTTGGCCGCGTCGCTGTTGCTGATAATCTGACCGGCAGTAACCGGGCTTCCGTTGAGCGCGAGCACCCCGGCCGCAGTAGCCGGTAGCGCCGTGATGGTGAAGGCGGCCACGCTGCCATCGGGGTCGATGCCTTTGATGGCCGTGAGCACGAGCGGCCCGGCGGTGTTGCCCTCTGGCGCTTGCAGAATGTTAGTCACGGTGTTGGCCAACGGCATTTGGTTGGTCAGGGTCGTGGTGAGCGAGGAGCTATTGTTGGCGGTGGTGCCGGCGGGCTCCGCCGTGCCGCTGCTCACGCTGCCTACTACGGTCGAAGCCGTGGTGGGAAGAACAAAGGCAATGGTGTTCGTGACTTCGCCGGCTTTGCCCACGGCCTGCGTGGCAATGGTAGGGAAGCTCACCAGGCCGGAGGCCGCGTCGTAGCTGCCGCCGCCCGAAACCGTGACGCCGCTCAGGCCGGTGGGCAGCTGCACGGTTTGGGCCACAGCGTTAGCTGGGGAGGGGCCCTGGTTCAGCGTTACCACCGTGTAAGTGGTCAGGGCACCGGGCAGCATGGTGGCCGGGCCGCTCACGGAGGTGGCAATGTCGGCCACCGGCACAATCGTCACGCGCACCACCTGGCTGTTGTTGGCCGGCGTGGGGTCCGACACGTTGCCGGCCACACTGGCCGTGGCCACCAGCGGGTCGTTGCCGGGGTTGCTCACCGTGATGGTGTAGGTGAGCGTGGTATTGGCCGGCTGGGCCGGGGCGAGGGGGAAGGTCACGGCTCCGCTGGCGGCATCGTAGGTGCCGCCACCCGATACGAGCACGCCACTCAGGCCGCCGGGCAGGCTCACCTGCGCCTGCATGTCGGCCGCCGTGCCGCTGGTGTTGGCATTGGTGGCCGTCACGGTCAGCACGATGGGCTGGCCGGCTTGCTGCGACGTACGGTCGGCCGCAATGGTGGCCTGGAAATCCGTCTGCGCACTGGTAATGGGCGACACCAGCAGATAGGCAGTAACCGCGTTGTTGGTCAAGTTAATGTCGTTGGTGGTACCCGGAACATCAGCCGCGGCCGACGCTCCAACCAGGGGATTCGACGGCGAAATCACGGTAATGGTGTTCGTAACTACCCCTGTCACGCCTGCGGCTTGGTTAGTGATGGTGGGGAAGGTGACAATGCCGGTGGTGATATCATACACCCCGCCGCCGCTGGCCACCACATTGAGGCCGGTGGCAATACGCACGCTGGTGTTGACAACGGCCGCCGGAGCCGGCCCGTTGTTCGTCGTTGAAACCGTGAAAACCACCGGGTTGCCCACCACATTAAGGGAAGGCCCGGCAATGGCCACCGATACGTCCGAATTCCACTTAACCAGGGTCGCCACCTGCGACGAGTTATTAGAAACAACGCCATCGGGGGTGCTGCTGGTTACGGCGGCCTGGCTCAGCACCACGCGCGGGTTGCTGGCATCGGTTGATTTAAAAGCGGGGGCCACGTAGCTGTACGAGTAAGTACGCACTTCGCCCACGGCAAGCTGCGCCACGGTGGGCCAGGTGATGAGTCCCGTGGCAGGGGCATACACGCCACTGCCCGTCGTCGTCACCTCCGCCGGTGCCAGGCCGGCGGGAATGCTCACCGTTTGCACCACGTTGGTGGCGGGGGCCGCGCCGTTGTTGCGAGTGCTCACCGCGAACACCGTAATCTCCGTAGCCGAAGCTATGGCAGGCCCGATGATGGTCGTGGCCACATCGGTGGTGCTGATGATATCTACGTTGCGTATCGCCTGGTTATCGGCCGGGACCGGGTCGGCGGTGGCGGCGGTCACGCTGGCCATTGCTACTAAGGGGCCGGCAGCCGGGGCCGCAAGCGTCACGGTATTGGTGACGCTGCTACCACTGGCCAGGGTAGCTAGGGCCGGAAAAGTGACGATGCCCGTGGCCGCATTGTACGTGCCGCCACCCGAAATGCTACCGCCCGAGATGCTTAGGCCGGCGGGCAGCGAAAGCTGCTGCACCACATTTTGGGCGGGGCTGGGGCCATTGTTGCCGGTAACCACGGTAAAAATAACCGGGGCACCGGGGGCCACGTTCTTACTCGAAATGCCGAGGGTGTTATACACGTTGGCCCGGGGGTCGGTGGTAGCCACGGCCGTGGTTCCGGTGGTAGCCGGGGCCGAATTGTTGGCCGTCGCGCCGCCCTCGGCGGTGGCGGTGCTGATGCCGGCCGTGGCCGTGAAGCCGCTGGTCGGCATCACAAAACTAACGGTGTTGTTGACGCTGCTTCCGCTGGCCAGCACAGCCACGGGCGGGAAGGTGGCAATGCCGGTGCCCGCATCGTAGGTGCCCTGGTTCGAGAGAAATACCCCAATAGCCGCCAGGCCCGTGGGCAGTTGCACCGTTTGTACCACGGCGGCCGCCGGCGATGGGCCGTTGTTGGCGGAAATCAGGCTATAGGTCACTAGGTTGCCAGCAAGAGCCGAAGCCGGGCCGCTGATGGCCGTGGCCACATCGGCGAGGGGTGTAACGGCAATGGATGCGGCGGCCTCGTTATTATTGAAAAGGCCCGACGACACCGCACCAACGCCGGAGGTGATGCTGCCGCTGCTGCTGACCGGACCGATGGCAGGGGCCAGAAAAGTGACGGTAGAAGGAGCCGAGCTACCGTTAGCCAAAGTAGCCAGCGTGGGGTAAGTTACGAGGCCCGTGAGTGCATCGTAGCTTCCACCGCCGGTGACCGACACGATGCTGAGGCCCGGCGTGAGCTGGGCCGAACGGGTGACGTTGACGGCATCGCCAGGGCCGAAATTGCGGAAGTTGAACGTAAACGACGCCTGCTGGCCCGGCACAACCGCAGCGGCCGAAACCGTGATGCCGTCCGTCGTGGCATCAGCCGCCGAGCTGTTGGTAATGGCGAAGGAGAACGTATCGGGGGCAGTGGGGGCACCGGTGCCCCCTACCCCATCTTCCGGCGAAGTAGTGGTGATGCGGGAAACGATGGCCGTGCTGCCGCTCGTATTCGACGCGGTATAAGCAATGCGAAACACGCTGACATCGCGGCTGTTCCACGTAGCCACGCTGCCGAAGTCAATTATCCGGGTGTTGCTGTCGAAGGTAGCGCCCTGCGCCGTGAGGGCGCTCAGCTGAGCAGCGGTGAGCGAAGAGCCCGGAGGCAGGGTCACCGTGCGCGTCACGTTGAGCGCGGCGGCGGGGCCGTTGTTGGCAAACAGCACACCGTAAGTACCCGAAGCCCGTCCGGTGGTCGTCGTTCCCAAGCCGAAGATGACCCCTACCACATCGGCAAAACCGGTAACGGTGGTGGTGGCCGAGCTGGTGTTGTTGGTCGTCACCGGCTCGCCTGTCGCGGTGGCGATGCTGGCCGTAGCCACCACGGCGGCCGTGCCGGGCGCGGTGTACGAGATATTGAACTGGCTGCTGGTGCCGGCGCTCAGCGCCGACACTCCGGGATAGGTGATGGTCACATCGCCGGTCGTGGCATTGGCACTGATGGTGATGCTGCCGGGTGCCACCACGTTGGTTACCACATCGCCACTGGCGTTGCTGCCCGACGACAGGGTGACCACGCGGGTCACGCTGCTGGCATCCGCGCCGCCATTGTTGGCGAACACCGCCGATACAATCACGGTCTGGGCCGCCGTGGCCTGGATTGGGGCTGTCAGCACGGCCGTCACATCCGCGCTGCAATTGATGCCTGCCGTGCTCCCGGCAATGCTGTTGCTGATTTGGCTGTTGGCAATGCCGGTGCCACCGGCGCTGGCCCCGTAGGCCGCGCCGCCGGTGGTGGTGCCACTGGTACCGCTGGCCACGCTGCTGCTGGCCGGTGCCGCGTTGCTTAGCACCACGCCGCCGCCGCCGCCGCCACCGGGGCCGTGGGCGGCGGCCGCACTGTTGCTGCCGCCGTTGCCGCCATTGGCCGCCAGGCTGAGGCGGTTCAGGGTAGCGGGGTTGTTCACCGTCACCAGCACTGAGCCACCGGCCCCGCCGCCGCCGCTGCCGTCTTGCACCACGGCGCTGCTGGCCGCTGCACCATTAGCCAGTACGGCCCCTACGCCGCCCACCGAGCCCGCGCGCACCAGCACGATGCCGCCCCCGGCCGCGCCGCTGCTGGCATAGCCCGGGTTCGAGCCACCGCCGCTGCCGTCGTTGCTCACGCCCGCACCGCCGCCGCCGCCCATAATCAGGCGGCTGCTGCTGATGGGGTTGAAGCCGCCGCCGGTTTCGCCGCCTACGGCTGCATTGCTGCCAGCCGCGTTGCCGCCGCGTCCGCCGCGCGAGGCATTGGCCCCGCCGCCGCCGCCGGAATTCTGGGTGTTGCCGGAGCCGGTCGGGCCGGGGTTGGCATCGGTGCCGCCGCCGCCGGCATTGCCGGGCGCGCCACGGCCGGCGCTGCCATTGGGGTAGCCATCGAATCCTGTATCCAATAAGTCGGTGCCGGTGTTCACGTAGCGCGGCGTACCGGCAGTGCCTTCGCCCTTCATGGCGTGAGCCCCCAGCGTGGTACCGACCGAGGCGGGCGCAACGGTGCGGTAGTCGGTGCCGCTCAGGCCGGTGGTGCCGGTCAGCATCTGGCCCGCCCCGCCCCGGAAACCTTTGCCGGAGGCATCCAGACTGGCGCCGCTGGCGAAGGTGAGCTGGCCGGTTACGTCCAGCGCCAGCACGCCGCCGGTGCGGCCGTCCCAGGCTTTGGGGGCCACGGTGCCGCTCACGGTCAGGTTCTGGTACTGCGGAATGCGCACCACCTGGAAGCGCCGCTGGCCTGCCACCGAGGTAGCGTTGGCGTTGTCGTAGCTGTATTTCAGGCCGGAGCTCACCATGACGGTGCCTCCGCCGACGGGTACTGCGCTGGCGGCCACGGCGTATTCGTAGCGCCCTGCCGTAAAATTGGCGTTGTTCAGGGTATTGGAGGCGAAGCCACCCGCCACGCCGTCACCGTACGAATCGGTATTGGTCGCGTCCACTTCCGCCCCCTGCATCTGCATAATCAGGAGCAGGTCGCCGGCGGCGATGGGCGTGAGGGTGCTGCCGGTGGCCGCTCCCACCGTGAAGGCGGTAGCGCCCACGGCCACCGTTTGGTTGGCGGCCGGATAGTAGGTGTTGGGGTTGGTGCTCAGGGTGGGCGAGCCATCCTGGCCGGGAGTGGCGCAGGCGCTGGCCAGGCCCGCCGGCCCAATGGGCAGCACCGTTACCGCAAGGTTGGCGGCCGGGGCGGTGCCGTTATTGTTGGCCGGCGTGGGGTCGGCGGTGTTGCTGGTATTGGCCCCCGTGAGGGTAAAGCTGGCGGGAGCCGCCTGGACCAGCAGCGTCAGGGTGTTGGCACTGGATGCCCCGCTGGCCAGCGAGGAGATGGTATTAAAGGTCACGACGCCCGTGGTAGGGTCGTAGCTGCCGTTGGTCACCGACACGGTACTGAACGGCGGCTTGTGCGACAGCGTGATGGTGGGCACCACGCCGGTGGACGCGGCCGGCCCGTTGTTGGTGGTCGTTAGGTTATAAGTCTTCGACTGGCCTTCCACGCCCGAAGTCGAGCCGTTCATGGTCGACACCAGGTCGGCCCCCGCCGTCACGGGCACGTAGTAGGTCGCCGTGTTCGAGCTGGTATTAGCGTCGTCGGTGGCTTTGTAGGTGAAGCTGGCGCTGCCAGCAAACGTGCCGTTCGGCACGAAGGCAAGCTGGTAGCCCGGCGCGGCCGGCGTGGCCGAGGTTGGCACCGTGATAACCTGGTTCAGCGTGGCCGCCGTGCCATTCACGTAGAGCGTGCCCTGGACCGCCGGGGGCAACGACAGTACGGTGAACGACATGATGGTGGTGTTGCCGGTGGTCGCGTCCGGGTCGTTGGCGTTGAACGAGGCCAGCGTGGTCTGGCTGGTAGTGCTGCTCAGAATGGCCGGCGCGCTGGTCACGTTGTTGGCCACCGGAGTCCGGTTCTGGGCCGTGGTCAGGGTCGCGGTGTTGTTACCGGCCGTGGGGTCGTCGGCCGTTGAGGTGAAGCCCGACGTAGCCGTCACGGCCACCGTGGCGGGCATTGTGTAGGTGATGGGCTGGGCTACCGAATTGCTAGCCGCCAGGTTGCTGATGACAGGCAGCGTGAGCACGCCGGTACTCGTGGCGTAGGTGCCGCCCGTCACGCCGCTCAGGCCCGTGGGCAGCTGCACCGTGGGCTGAATGTTATTCACCGCATCGCCGCTAACATTGAGCGTGGTGGCGGTGAGGGCCACCGTGCTGCCGGCCTGCGCCCGCACCGGACCACTAAGGGTGGTCTGGATATCGGCCTGCGCGCACCAGGCAAAAGACGTAAACACAATGCCTTGCAGCGCCGGGTCGGCCTGCGCCGAGGTATTGCGGTAGGTCAGTACCAGCCGGGTGATGGCCGACGGGAAAGTGGCAATGATGTTGCTGGTGGCCAATCCATCGCTGGTAGCTGTACCGGTAAAGGTGTTGTTGCCGTTGCCACCGTTGTTACTGTAGGCGTTGGATGCTCCCGCTACGGCGCTGGCGGCCGGAATGACGACGAGGGTATTGTTGACGTCGTACCCTTGAATAACCAGCTGGTCGATGAATCCTACGCCGGTATCGATGTCGCCGGCCGTCAGGGTGAAGTTGCTCACCGGCCGGCTGAAGGCAAACGTGAGCGTGGCCGTAGCCGCCGCGCTGGCACTGTAGTCCTCCAGCCAGGTCAGGCCCTTGCTCGGTAGCCCCGCCTGGTCGGCGATGCCCAGCGTGTTGGTGGTGCCGGCCGATGCCGCGTAGCCGGAAGTAGTAACGCTAACGCCCCCCACGCTCACCGTGCGGGGCACTTTCCAGTCTTCACCAGTAGTGCGGGCGTAGTAGCTCAGCAGGTTGGCCTGTCCCACGCCGGCTCCGCAGGTGGCTTTGCTCACCGGAATGCCGTAGGTCACGGGGGCCGAAGCCGTCGCGGTGTTGTCTTTGGCCTGGTACTGAAACACGGCCGTGCCAAAGTAGCCGGCCGCCGGGTCAAAGGTCAGATTGCCCGCATCGGCGGCCGCAATTACCGTAGCCGTGGTGACGGTGGTGAGGCCGTTGATTTTCAGTACCCCGGCCGCTGCGGGCGGCAGCGTCGTTACCGTATAAGAGGCAATGGAGCCGCCGGCATCGGCATCGGTAGCCGTCAGGGGCACCGCCAGCCGGGTGTCGGCGTAGGTATTCAGCAGAATTTGCGACGTGCGGGCATAGGCTACCGGGGCCGCCAGCACTTTGTTGGCACCGGTGCCCTGTTTGGGCACCACACCCGTGCCCACAGCAGCAGGCTGGCGCGCCGATGAAGCAAGCGCATCGGTGTCGGAATGAGCATGTGCCAGCCGCCCGGCCAGCAGCAGTCCACCCAGCAGTACCAGCTTTATCAACGCACCCAACGCGTTGCGCACTTGCTGCACTACTTTTTCAGGGGCTCGAGAACCGAATAAGTGCGTTGTAGGCCGACTGACTTGTAAGTGTAAATTCATGCAAATAAAAGATTGAGATTTATAATTACCCTATTGATTACAAGCAGAATGCCTACTGCCACATTCTCATAAATCGTCAGGACAGGGAGAGGTACATTCACCGGCACAAAATTCCAGCTTAGCAGACAGGTTATCCCCTAAAAGTCCTACCCTAGATGCGGGTGTTGCCATGCCCCTCTCTTCAGGAGCCCCCGCCAGACTGCGGCAATTATTAATATATTTTAAGTCTTTTTTGAACGTAGCTACGCTAATTTCCTTTATCACAATTATGGAAATCAATTAAATAAATATTTCTACTGAGCGAGCATTAGACAATGTATTCCAGATGGCTTAGGTAGCACCTCCCGCAAATAGGGTAGGCCCGCATTCGGCAACCATCTTGGGAAACGCCTAATTTCGCATTCTCACCGAGGAGCTTTTTGGTGCTTGCGCGCAGGCATGCGCGCCCGAGCCAGGCATTCAGTAAATTCCATGTATCCAGTGTATTGACCTGGGTTAAAAATCAGATTCTACACAAGCAATTCATGGATTTAATCACGCTGGCGGTTGTAGAGGACGACGCGGTGCTGGTGAAGGTGCTGCGGGCCTACTTCGCTCAGCAGCCCGACATCCGCCTCGTGTTCGTAGCCGCCCGCGTCGAGGACCTGCTCGAAGAGCTCGACGAGGGCCTGCTGCCCCGCGTGCTGCTGCTCGACATCGGCCTGCCCGGCCTGAGCGGCACCGAGGCCCTGCCCCTGCTCAAAGACAAGTACCCCGCCCTGGAAGTCATTATGTTCACCGCCTACGACGACATCGAGCACATCTACCAAGCCCTGTGCTGCGGCGCCACCGGCTACCTAACCAAGGGCTCCCCCCTCGACCAGCTCGGCCCCGCCGTGCGCGAAGTAGCCCGCGGTGGGGCGCCGATGAGCCGCGCAGTCAGCCGCAAGGTGCTGGGCCACTTCCGTCCCACCCCCACCACCCACACGGCCCTGCTCACCCCCCGCGAGCAGCAGGTCCTGCAGGGCATCGTCGACGGCCTGAGCGACAAAGAAATCTCCACCCGCCTCGACCTCTCCACCCTCACTGTCCGCACCCACGTCAAGCACGTCTACCGCAAAATGCAGGTCAACTCCCGAACCCAGCTCCTTAGCCAGCACCTCAGGGGAGTCATTTAATGATTTCCGCCCTGCTGCCGTGTATTCTGCCCCTATTTTTCAGCTTCTTATGTATTCTGTGACCCCTACGTTGCGCGCCGGCGATACCGTCACCATCCCTGGGTCTGCTCGTGCAGGCCTGACTGATTATGCGGTGGTAGTCGAGGTATTAGCCGATGGAACCGTCGAACTGGATAATGGCCACGCGCTGTCGGCGAATGTGCTCGTTCCGGTTGCCAATGGCGAGGAATGGCTGCCGGTAGCTGGTTTTGCCGACCGTTACCGGGTTTCCTCTCATGGCAAAGTGGTCAGTTTGCGGTATAAGCGTACCACGCGGGCACGCCTGCTACGGCCATTAGGCGCAAGCCGCTACCCTTCCGTCACCTTGTGCTGTGAAGCTACCATAGCGCAGGTTGGCCTCAATCGTCTGGTTGCTCAGCACTTTTTACCTCCCCCAGTTGATGCTCGCCAGACATTCGTGCTTCCCCGCGACGGCAATCATCTCAATCTACGAGCCGATAACCTGCAATGGGTTTATCCGTGTGCATTAGAAGATGAAGCCACGACTGCGTACCTGTACAACTGTGGTGAGCTGCATCATAAAAGCCGGCTTAGCACGGCCGAAGTGGCGCAGGTGCGCCACCTCGCCGCGCAGGGCACCACGCAAAAAATCCTCGCTCAGCGGTTCAACATGAGTCGCCCGGCCATTTCCTTAATTGTAAACAGGCACACCCGCCGCTACGCCTAGCAAGGCCGTCATCTACTGGGATATAATCCCGCCACCGACTTCTCTTGCTGTTGCTTTGTGTGCTTGGAGCGCGCTTGCTCGGCCACGCCCAAGCCCACCAGCCCGCGTTGTTTCGCGAAACAACGCTGCCCGAACCGGGGAGTCCCCGCTGGTTTCGCTTGAACCGGGCCCTCAGCTATTGCGTCCGCAGAAAAGGCGACAAACTGGTTACGAGCCTGGGCAAGGACGCGCGTACCACGCAGTTGCGGATTGCCGGCGGGGAACTTCGGGGAGCGGACTACGGCGAATTTGGCGGGCGCCTGGTTTTTCAGCCGACGGATAAAAAAGCTACCCCGGTGGCGATAAAGCAAGGGAATGTGCGCCTGCTTTTTCAACGCGACGGCACGGTGTACTTTATCGAAGGCATGGCCCACTTGTCCAGCAGCAGCGGCGCGTTGTACCAGTTGACCGGCACGTCCCCCGGGTTTGGCTACACCAAGCTGGCCGACTTTGCGGATGCGCCCGAAGCGTTTTGGGTGGAAAACAACACGGTGTACATCGCCCAAAGCCGGGGCTTTGCCGTGGTGCAGCAAACCTTTTGGGGCGGACTCTACCCCAACTCGGTTGCCGTCTTTGGGGATACGGTGTATGTCGGCATGCGGGGAGGGTACGCTCAGCTGGTGCTGGCGAGCAAACAACTCAAGTTTTTTCAGCACTTGCCATAGCCGTTTAGGCCTTTTCGTTCATAAAAACGGTTGCTCGCGCAAAGTTGTCGGTTGGGATGTGCGCGACACCATGCCCGACCAGGGCCGTCAGCATACGGGCACCCGCTTCAAAGGCCTGCTGGTGTGCCACGGGGCCCGATAAAGCATGAGCCGACGCGGCAACTACTATGACAACGCCCTACCGGGCACGCCCCCTGCCGAATCGTTTTGGAGCGGGCCCAAGGCTGAATGGCCCAACAGCGGCCATCTCCCTGGCTAGGAAAAAGCCAAGCCTGAAATCAGCGACCCCGTGCCCCATTACAATTCCGAGCGCCTCCACTCAGCCCTCAGTCATTACTCGCCCAACCGCAATTGCAGACCACGCTCCACATCAGCCGGGTTTGGTTAGGCCACCTCATGATTTAATAGAAAACTAAATTATATATGATATATAATATGTTAAGTCAAAAACATTAATATTATAATTGCTTGCTATTCAGCAAATAATGCTTGAATACCCGGCGCATGCTGCTGCATAACCGTTGCTTTTTATTGTTCACTAACTACTTGTTTCCCATGCGACACTTATCCTTTATTCGCTTCCGGCAAGCCCGTGCGCGGTGCCTTTTCATGGTTCTTTCCATGTCTTTGTTTGCGTATTTGCCTGCCCTCCAGGCACAACCCGGCGGGCGGGTGGCCGCTGATGAGCCACCCGTGCCACGGCTTTTGGAAATGCCCGGCCTCCTGAATACCCCGGCCGCCTTCCCTGCGAATGCCGCTCGCTCAACCGGCGTATCTGGGCCAGTAACAGAAGAATGGGTGGCACGCTACAATCGGCTAAAGACCAATGGGACCACTGCGGTTGCCATCGCACTGGACGCGGCGGGGGATGTCTACATAACCGGCGAATCATACAACGGCACTGACTCAGACTTTGCGACCATCAAGTATGCGCGGGCAACTGGCAAACCGGTGTGGATAGCCCGCTACAATGGGGCGGCGAATGGCAACGACTACCCCACGGCCATTGCCGTGGACGCTGCGGGCAACGTCTACGTGGCGGGCTACTCGGGCTTGGGCATCAACAATGATTACACCACCGTCAAATATTCCGGGGCGGCGGGCCAACAGCAGTGGGCGGCCCACTATAATGGGCCCGCCAATGCCGACGATAAAGCCCGGAGCATATCCGTGGATGCGGCGGGGAATGCCTACGTAACCGGCAATTCCTACAATGGCAGCAACTACGACATCGCCACCATCAAATACGCCAGAGCCACCGGCCAGCCGCAGTGGGTTTCCCGCTACAATGGCCCCGCCAACGGCGGGGAGGCTGCGGCGGCCGTGGCCGTAAATGCGGCGGGGGATGCGTATGTCACGGGCGGTTCCTTCAATGGCGTTAGCTCCGACTATGTTACCATCAAGTACGCCAAAGGCACGGGCCGCGTGCGGTGGGTCTCCCGCTACGATGGACCGGCCAATCTCGATGACCGGGCCTCAAGCATATCCCTGGATGCAGCGGGCAACGTGTATGTGACCGGGGGCTCGCAGCCCACCAACGGCCGTTATGACTACGCCACCATCAAGTACGCCAAAGCCACCGGCCGGCAGTTATGGGCGTCGCGCTACAATGGCATGGGCAACAGCGACGACTTTGCCACGGCCATGGCCGTGGACGCGCAGGGGGCGGTGTACGTAACCGGCGTCAGCGCCAACCCGGTGTCTTCGGATTTTGCCACCGTCAAATACGCGAGCGCGACCGGCCAGCAACTGTGGGTTTCCACTTACGATGGGCCCGACCAGCGCTTCGACCAGGCCAGCGCCATCGGATTGGATGCTGCGGGCGAGGTTTACGTAACCGGCTTGTCCTATTCTGACACCCCCCGCATATCGGTGGATTACGCTACCGTCAAATATTCCGGGGCGTCAGGCCAGCAGCTATGGGCGGCCCGGTACAACGGGCCGGCCGGTCGTGACGACTACGCAACCGGCCTGGCCGTGGATGCCGCGGGAAATGCCTACGTGACGGGCTTTGCTGACGGCGGCGACAGCTACACCACCATTAAGTATGCCCGAAGCAAAAAGGGGCACGATTGCGACGACGCGGTCACAAAAACCGACCGCTCAACCGTCGCGGATGCGGCCCAGCCACTCGTCGCATTTGAGGCCTTTCCTGTTCCGACTCACGGCCAAGCGGTTATCCGCTTTCAGTTGGCGGCCGATTCTCCGGTGTACCTGGTGCTATATGACCAGTTCGGCACTGTGGTGGGCACCCTTTACGAAGGGATTGTCGCCGCTGGCGTTGCCCAAACCCTGGCATTGCCCACCAGCCTACCCAACGGCGTGTATCTGTGCCGCTTGCTCTACCCGGGCCATGCGGAGAGCCTACGAATTGAAGTGCAACAATGAGGGCACCCGGGCAAGGCGGTCACACGCAGGACATCTAATCCTGCTGCCGTGGTGGCAAAAACCAAGCGGGGCGTTACCCTCTACGCAAGTACGAGGAGAGTCTCAAAATACCGCCCTAAACTGTCCTACTTAGGTGGACCACCTCAGTTTTTGGCTTGCAAGTTTATGACCCATACTTCGTGAGCCGCTCAACCAGTCCGGACTCGGACTCGAGCAAACACTATAAATCAGGCAGCATGTCTACCGACTACAGCCAACATACTCCCATCAAATTTCAGCTATTTAGCCCAAGTGTTTATGAGCATATATCGGCTAATTCTACATAAAACCGGGGGCAAAACCGGGGGCTAATCAATAAAAAACCCTCATTGCGCAGTGCAATGAGGGTTTTCGTGAGGCGTATTGGGCTCGAACCAACGACCTCCACCGTGTCAGGGTGGCGCTCTGAACCAACTGAGCTAACACCCCGGAACCGGCCCTGCTAGTGGGCCGCCGCTCCAAAGGTAGCGCCGCATGGCGAATGCAGCGAAAGGAGGCCTCTTTTTTTCTGCAAATAGGGCCTTCAGGCAACCTTCTGGTCCCGGCAAAGTATAGGGGCAAACGGGAATAGTAATCTTCCCCGGCTTCTGGCCCATTACCTCACTTCATTTCACCCATGAAAAAGACTCTCCTATTGTTGCTGCTGGCCGTTACTTCAGCTTCTTCTGCGTTTGCCCAGGCGGCTCCCGGCGGTGCTACTTCTTCCAAAGACTACACCGGCGGCAAAACCACCGACTCGCGCAATACCGGCTTCGGCGTGAAAGGCGGCTATAACCTCAACGGCCTGCGCGGCGATGACATTAAAGGCATCGACCGTAACTCGCACAGCGACTTCCACGCCGGCGTGTTCGGGCAGTTTGGCTTCGATGACTTCTCTTCGGTGCAGGTGGAGCTGCTGTACTCGCGCCTGGGCTTCACGGGCAATACCGGCCCCGGCAAGGCCCAGCAAACCTACCGCACTACCTATCTACAGTTGCCCATCATGTACGTGGGCAACTTCACCGATAACCTGAGCTTCCACGTGGGTCCGCAGGCCTCGCTGCTCATCAATGCCACAAAAGACGGTTCGACTCTGGGCTTAGCCGACAATGGCTTCAACACCTTTGATTTTGGCGGCGTGGGCGGTTTGGAGGCACGCATTGGCCCAGCCCGCGTAGGTGCCCGCTACAACCTGAGCCTGGGCAAGGTATTTGAAGACAATATTCCAGCCGGCAAAGCCATCGACCCGGCGTTCGGCAACGCCAAAATCTACAACAACCTGTTGCAGGTTTACGTGGGCATCGGCTTCACGCAATAGGCTCACAGTCTTTAGCATCGTTAAAAAAAGGAAGCTCCGCAAGGGCTTCCTTTTTTTCTTCCCCCTCACTCTTCCCATTGCCATGCCCGCTGCCGCTCCTGCCGTCGATATTGCCAGCCTCTTCATGGCCCGCGAACTGCTGCTGGGCCGGGGGCTGGCCGTGCTGGCGGCCTGGGTGCTGCTGAACCTGGTGGGCAGCGGCTACTACCTGGCGCATAGCGACCGGCGGCACGAATCCTTCTACTTCCACGGCATGAACGTGGGCTGGGGCCTGGTGAATGCCGGGCTGGCCGCGTGGGGCATTCTGCACCTGCACTTTGTGGCCCCCGCCGGCCTGGTGCCCGCTGAGTTGCTGCAATCCCAGCTCTTCAACGAAAACCTGTTTTTACTCAATGCCGGGCTCGACGTGGCCTACATCATGACGGGCTACTACCTGCGGGCGCGGGCGCTGGTGCCGGGACAGACGCGCCCCGTGCGGCTGCTGGGCTTCGGCCGCTCGCTGTGGGTGCAGGGCGGTTTTTTGCTGGTGTTTGATGCCACGATGTGGAGCTTGGTGCACTGGGTAGGGCGTGACTGGTTTCAACTGTTGGGCTGAGATTTATTTCATCCCAAATTGAGACTGGCGGCCCATTTTGAGAAAACCCGGTTTTCGTTCGTGTGGCAATTGGTACTGCAAGGCGACGAAAAAGACCGGTTCGACGGAAAACCGCCCCCTTGAAAACACGGTCAGCGGAGCTTTGCGTAGCTCTCTCGCCGCTGCCCCCGCCCAGGTCTTCGGGGAAGGCCCGGTTTTCAGCCTCCTGCTTATGCGCTTTTTCTGCTCTATTCTCGTCTTTTTTTGCTTGCTGCTGACTGTTGGTGCGCAGGCTAGCACCCTCGACCGGGTAGAGGCCGTGGTACTCTCATCGCCAGCCGGCGGCACGCGCCTCAATGGCATTCTGCGGCTGCCCGTTGGGCCCGGCCCTTTCCCGGCCGCCGTGCTGCTGCCCGAGCACGAAGCCGGCACCCTGCCCCCCAGCGAGGCCGATAAGCAGCTGATGAGCAGCCTGGCCGACTACCTCGTGAGCCAGGGCATGGTGGTGCTGCGCCTCCAGGAGCGCGGCCCCGGCGAAGGCCCCGGCACGGTGGCCGACCGCTCGGCCGATGCCCTGGCCGCCCTCAACTACCTGCGCACCCGGCCCCAGGTTGATGTGACACGGCTGGGCCTCATCGGCCACGGCGAGGGCGGCAACGTGGCGCTGCTGGCCAGCGCGCAACTGCTGGCCCCCACATTTGTGGTGGCCCTGGCAGCGGCTGGGCTGCCCGGCCGCGAGCTACTGGCCGCCCAGCCCACCATGTACGGCAAGGTGCTCGGACAGGACTCGACCGATGCGCAGCGCCAGCGCAAGTACCTGCTCGACCAGGTGGCCGCCGAGCAGGAAGCCGCCAAGCTGCGCGCCCACGGCTCGAACAGCGCCCAGGTGCAAACTTACCTCGACCAGCAGCGCCTGCGCCAGAAAATGGCCATGCGCCGCGACGAGGAAAACCTGGTGAAGCACCAGCGCGCCATGCTGGAAATAGTACGCCAAACGCCCGATAATGCCCAAGCCCAGGCTATTCTCAGCAACATGCTGCGCCAGCGCTACCCCGGCATCGCCCCGCGCGATGTGCAGGCCAGCGTGCAAACCCTGACTACGCCCGCCTACCGCAACTACCTGGCCTTCGACCCCGTGGCCGCGCTGCCGAAGGTGCAATGCCCCGTGCTGCTGCTGCACGGCGACGACGATGCCGAGGTGAACACGCCGGTCAATCTGGCCCTGCTCAAAAAAGGCCTTCGCAACAATGCCCGTGTGACCGAGATGCACGTGCCAGGCCTCAACCACGCCTTGCAGTTGAGCAAAGCGGAAGCCGCCGGAATGTCGCCCGCGCCCATCTCGCCCGATGCCCAGGCCGACATCTACACTTGGATTATGAGCCAGAAATAGCCCTGGCGACTTCCAGACTTCATCCCTAAAACGGAGCAGTGAAGCCCGGCAATTTGGTTTGTCGGGCTTTCCCATTGCTTGCGGGCACAGCTGGCTTGGTCAGCAAAGTTGGGCCGGTGGTCGGGCGGGCGCGAGGCTAGGCCGATTACGGAGAGTTGAAGTCGACTTTTTGCAACCTGCTTTCGTATCGGTAAACGGCTCGCGTACAAACGCGGAGCACTGCTATTGTATATGAATAGATTTTTGCCCGGCCGGGCAGCTCTGCTGCTGGTACTACTGAGCGTGGCGGCCTGCAACTCGAAGAAGAAAGACGACGAAGCCGGCGGTCCCGGTGGCAAGGGCGGCAAAGACGGCGGCCCCGCCCCCATCAAGGACTACCCGGTGCTGGTGGTGCGGCCCGATACAGTGACGCTGTTCCAGGACTACCCCGCCACCATTCAGGGGCAGCAGAACGTGGAAATCCGGCCCAAGGTGGACGGATTTGTGGAAGCCATTTACGTGGATGAGGGTGCCAGTGTGAAGAAGGGCCAGAAGCTCTTCCACATCAGTGCGCCGCAGTATGAGCAGGAAGTGCGCACAGCCCGCGCCGGCATCAAAACCGCGCAGGCCGACGTGGACGCTGCCCGCATGGGCGTGGCCAAAGTGGCCCCGCTGGTGGCCAAAGGCATCATCAGCAAATACCAGTTGGAGGGCGCGCAATACACGCTGGAATCGAAAGAAGCCGCACTGGCGCAGGCCCAGGCCACGCTTTCCAACGCTAATACCAACCTGGGCTACACTACCATCACCAGCCCGGTGGATGGCGTGATGGGCACCATCCCCAACAAAATCGGCAGCCTGGTGAGCAGCACCTCGGCCGACCCGCTTACCACCATTTCCAGCACCGGCAACGTGTACGCCTACTTCTCGCTCAGCGAAAAGGCGCTGCTGGATTTTGCCCGCCGCCGCCCCGGCAACACCCTTCAGGAAAAACTCTCAAACGTGCCCGACGTGCTGCTGGTGCTGGCCGACGGCAGCGTGTACCCCTACCACGGCCGCGTGAAAACGGCTATTGGTCAGATTAACACCGAAACCGGGGCCAGCAGCTTCCGCGCCACCTTCCCCAACCCGCAGGGTTTGCTCCGCAGCGGCAGCAGCGGCTCAGTACGCACACAGCACCCAATTGATGATGCCCTCATCATCCCGCAAAGCGCTACATATGAGCTGCAGGGCAAGCGCTTCGCCTACGTGGTGGGCCGCGACACGGCCGCGCACGCCGCCGCCATCACGGTGGTGCCCACGCCGGATGGGGCCTCGTTTGTGGTGCAAAAGGGCCTGAAAGCGGGCCAGCAGGTGGTGCTGGAGGGCATCAGCGGGCTGAAGGAGGGCTCGAAGATTCGGCCCAAAGTGGTGAAGGCAGTGCCGAAGGAGGATGTGGCGGGCGGGTAGGCAGGAATAGTCTGAACCCGCCTTAGCCGTCATGCTCATCTGGCGTCCGCGCAGTCGAAGCATCTCTACCGCGCAAGTAAATCAATCGACGCAACGAAGCGATAGAGATGCTTCGACTGCGCGGACGCCAGATGAGCATGACGTTCCGACTTATAAAAAGCTACCTGATACCCAGTAGAAGATTATGCTAAAAGTATTCATCGAGCGCCCCGTGCTTTCCACCGTTATTTCGGTGATAATCGTGCTGCTTGGCGTGCTGGGGCTGTTGCAGCTGCCCATTGCCCAATATCCCGACATTTCGCCGCCCACCGTGCAGGTATCGGCCAGCTACGCGGGCGCCAATGCCGACGTGGTGCTGAAAAGCGTGCTGGTGCCGCTGGAAGAGCAGATAAACGGTGTGGAAGGCATGACCTACATGACGTCCTCGGCCACTAATGAGGGCGCGGGCAGCATCCAGGTGTACTTCAACGTGGGCACCGACCCCGACCAAGCGGCCGTGGACGTGCAGAACCGCGTGGCCAGCGCCACCAGCCTGCTACCCCAAGAAGTGACCCTGGCGGGCGTGACGGTGCGCAAGCAGCAGAGCAGCAACCTGCTGATTTTCGCCCTCTACTCCGATAACCCGGCCTACGACCAGACTTTCCTGCAGAACTACGCCCAGATTAACATCGTCCCCCAAATCAAGCGGGTGAACGGCGTGGGCAACTCCAACGCCTTCGGCTCGCGTGACTACGCCATGCGGGTGTGGCTGAAGCCCGATGTGATGGCCATTTACGGCCTCACGCCGGCCGATATCTCGGCCGCGCTGGCCGACCAGAACGTAGAGGCTGCCCCCGGCAAATTCGGCGAAAACTCCGACCAGAGCTTCCAGTACGTCATCAAGTACACCGGCAAGCTGCAATCGGTGGAGCAGTTCGAGAACATTATCCTCAAAAGCACCGGCCAGGGCCAGTTGCTGCACCTCAAGGACGTGGCCCGGCTGGAACTGGGCGCTCAGGCCTACAGCAGCAACAGCGCCACCTACGGCAAGCCCTCGGTGGGCATCTCGGTGAACCAGACGCCGGGCTCCAACGCCCGCGATGTAATTGAGAAGTCGCTGGCCGTGCTGAAAGAGGCCGAAAAGTCGTTTCCGGCCGGCATTCACTACACCAATCTGGTCAACATCAACGACTTTCTGGATGCCTCGATTGATAAGGTGATTCACACGCTGTTGGAGTGTTTCGCACTGGTGTTTCTGGTGATTTTCATTTTCCTCCAGGATTTCCGTTCCACGATTATCCACGGCGTGTCGGTGCCGGTTTCTATTATCGGCACGTTCTTCTTTCTCAAGGTTTTCGGATACAGCATTAACCTGCTCACGCTCTTCGCGTTGGTACTGGCCATTGGCATCGTGGTCGATGACGCCATTGTAGTAGTGGAGGCCGTGCACGCCAAGCTGGAGGGCGGTTATACGTCGCCGCGCAAGGCCGCTATTGATGCCATGAACGAGATAACCGGGGCCATTCTCAGCATCACGCTGGTGATGGCGGCGGTGTTTCTGCCGGTCACGTTCATTTCGGGGTCGGTGGGGGTTTTCTATAAGCAGTTCGGCATCACGCTGGCCATTGCCATTCTGATTTCGGCTGTGAATGCTTTGACCTTGTGCCCAGCGCTGGCAGCGCTGTTTCTGAAGCCGCCGCACCACGAGGGTGAGGCCAAAGAAAGCAAGGACAATCCGGACCCGAATGCGGCCAAAGACTCCAAAGAAGCCCCGAAGAAAAAAGGCTTCATGCAGCGGTTCAGCATCGCCTTCAATGCAGCTTACGATGCGCTGGTGGGCAAATACACGAAGGCCGTTACGTTCCTTTCGGCTCGCAAATGGATATCCTTGATTGCGGTGGCGGGCTTCGGCGCGGGCCTGTATTTCCTGATGACAACCACGCCCAGCAGCTTTGTGCCGAACGAGGACATGGGCACCATTTTCGTAAACGTGAGCCTGCCGCCGGCCTCCACGCTGGAGCGCACCACGGCCGTGAATACCGAAGTCGATAGCCTGATTCGGACCATTCCGGCGGTGCGGGGCACGCTACGCATCACGGGCCAGAACTTCCTGGCCGGGCAGGGCAGCGCCTACGGCATGGTCATCGTGCGCCTCAAGCCCTGGGACGAGCGCAAGGACACGAACAACGAAGCCGTTATCAAGGAGATAACCAAGCTCACGGCCCACATCCGGGCCGGCGATATTCGCAGCATTTCGCAGCCCACGATTACGGGTTTTGGGGCCACGGGCGGCTTCACCTTTCAGCTGCAGGACAAGGGCGGGCACACCACGGCCGAGTTCTTCAAAGTGGCCCAGGATTTCCTGGCCGAGCTCAACAAGCGGCCCGAAATCCAGTACGCCAGCACGGCCTTCAACCCCGGCTTCCCGCAGTACCAGATGGCCGTGAATGTGGCCAAGGTGAAGGCCGCCGGCCTCACCGAAAAGGACGTACTGAACGCCATGCAGGTGTTCTACGGCGGCTCCTACGCCTCCAACTTCAACCAGTTCGGCAAGCAGTACCGGGTGATGGTGCAGGCCGACTCAGCCTACCGCGCCAACCCGGAGGGCTTGAGCAAAGTCTTCGTACGCAACGCCGCCGGCGTGATGGCCCCACTCACCGAATTCGTGACCCTGACCCGCATCTACGGCCCCGAAAGCCTCTCGCGCTTCAACCTGTTCACGTCGATATCGGTGAACGGCTCGCCCAAGGAAGGCAGCAGCTCGGGCGAGGCCCTGATTGCCATTCAGGAAGTGGCCCAGAAGCTGCCGGCCGGCTACGGCTACGAATTTTCGGGCATCAGCCGCGAGGAACAGGGCAGCGGCAAGCAGTCGCTCTACATTTTCGCGCTGTCGCTGGTGTTCGTGTACCTGCTGCTGAGCGCGCAGTACGAGAGCTATATTCTGCCGTTTGCGGTGCTGTTTTCGATTCCGATTGGCTTGTGCGGCACGTATTTGTTCGCCAAGATTTTCGGCATCGACAACAACATCTACCTCCAGATTTCGGTGATTATGCTCATCGGCCTGTTGGCCAAAAACGCCATCCTCATCATCGAATTCTCGCTGGCCCGCCGGCGCGACGACGGTATGGAAATCATGGAAGCCGCGCTGGAAGGGGCCAAAGCCCGCCTGCGGCCCATCCTGATGACCTCCTTCGCCTTCGTATTCGGCCTGATGCCGCTGCTGTTTGCCAGCGGCGCGGGGGCCAACGGCAACAAGAGCATCGGGGCCGGGGCCATCGGCGGGATGCTGTTTGGCACGCTGGTCGGGGTGTTTTTCATCCCGGTTTTGTTCGTGGTTTTTGAGGGCTTACAGGAAAGCATCAGCGGCCCGCCCAAGACCAAGGAGCAACTCGAAAAAGAGGAAACCGAAGGCGGCCCGCCCGCTAAGGACGGCGAGAAGAAGCCGGAGGAGGAGGCGCAGCCTGCGCTGGCGTAGCGGTTGCGCTGCCGCTTCAGCCAACCGCGTACAAGTATTAATTCCATTGCTATGACTGCCAGCAAATTCCTTCGATTATTTTCTCCCGTGCTTGCGCTGGCGGCGGGCTGCCAGCTGCTGCATCCCTACAGCCGCCCCGAGACGGCCACCACCGGCCTCTACCGCGACGCGGCCACCACCGACACCACCACCCTGGCCGCCCGCCCCTGGCAGCAGCTCTTCACCGACCCGCAGTTGCAAAAGCTCATCACCGAAGGCCTCGCCAACAACCGCAACCTGCAAGTGGCCCTGGCCCGCATCGAGCAAAACCAGGCCCTGCTGGCCCAGAGCCGCGCCGCCTTTCTGCCCAGCCTCAGCGGCCGGGCTACCACCACAATTTCGCGCATCGGTGGGGCTTTCGTGAGTACCGGCACTGGTGGTAGCAGCACCACTACCACTGGCGGCACGGGCGGGACCGGGACTGGCGGGACTGGAGGAACTGGTGGCACCGGAACAGGCGGTACGGGCACGGGTACCGGAACCGGAACCACCACCGGCACGACCACCACCGACCAATCTTCCGTCGTAACCGGCGGCACGGCGCACCAGTACCTGCTGGGCCTGAGCAGCAGTTGGGAAGCCGATGTGTGGGGCAAGATGCGCAGCACCAAACGCTCCTACGCCGCCGCCGTGCGCCAGAGCGAAGCCTACCGCCGCGTGGTGCAAACCCAGCTCATCGCCGATATCGCCGATAATTACTACGCCCTGCTGGCCCTCGATGCCCAGCTCGACATCACCCAACAAACCGTCCAGAACCGCATCAAGGACGTGGAAACCATGCGCCTGCTGCTGGAAGGCGACGTGGTAACCGGGGCCGCCGTGGTGCAGAGCGAAGCCCAGCGCTACGCCGCCGAAGTCACCATCCCCGACCTCCAGCGCAACATCCGCGAGACGGAAAACCTGCTGGCCACGCTGCTGGGCCGCACGCCCGGCCCCGTGGCCCGCGGCACGCTGGCCGCTCAGGATGCCGCCCCGTCCCTGCTCACCGGCGTGCCCGGCCAGCTGCTGCGCAACCGCCCCGACGTGCAGCAGGCCGAATTCGCCTTCGAGTCCACCTTCGAGCTCACCAACGCGGCGCGGGCCTACTTCTACCCCAGCTTCACCATCACGGCCAACGGCGGCCTCACCAGCACCACGCTCACGGATTTGTTCTCGCCCACGGCCGTTTTTGCCAGCATCGTGGGCGGCCTGGCCCAACCCATTTTCAGCCAGGGCCTCAACCGGGCACGCCTGCGCCGGTCAGAGGCCTTGCAGAAAGAATACCTCTATACCTACCAGCAAACGATGTTCGTGGCCGGCCAGGAGGTTTCCAACGCCCTGTTCTCCTACCAAAGCGCCACCGACAAAGCCCGCCTGCGTGCCCTGCAGCTGGAGTCGCTTCGCAAGTCGGTTGAATACACCCAAGAGCTGCTGCGGGCCGGCTTTGCTAACTACACCGAGGTGCTCACGGCCCAGCAAAACCTGCTGCAAGCGCAGCTAAATGCCGTGAACGACCAACTGCAACAGCGCCAGGCCGTGACGGATTTGTATCACGCGCTGGGCGGCGGTTGGCGGTAGTGGTTTGGTTTTTGGGCCTAACTAAACAAAAAAGGAACGTCATGCTGAGCGTAGCCGAAGCATCTCTACCGCATAACTAATCCAATTGATAGGGATTACTACTGCGGTAGAGATGCTTCGGCTACGCTCAGCATGACGTTCCTTTTTCCGACGTTCTGAGGAGACGTTCAATCAACGCCACCCGAAACCCGGCCTAATTCTGCCCGCCGTGCTGGGGCTCCAGCATCTCCTCCACAATCTTCTTATTGAAGGCCGGAATGTCCTCCGGCTTGCGGCTGGTGATGAGGCCGTGGTCGCACACCACTTCCGAATCTTCCCACTGGGCGCCGGCGTTTTTGAGGTCGGTATGCACGCTGGGCCAGCTCGTCACGCGCTTGCCGCGCACCACATCGGCTTCCACCAGCAGCCAGGGGCCGTGGCAGATGGCGGCCAGCACCTTGCCCGAGCCGGCAAATTCCTTCACGAAAGCCACCACGTCTTTGTTCACGCGCAGGATGTCGGGGTTCATCTGGCCGCCGGGCAGCACCAGGGCGTCGTAGTCGGCAGGCTTCACGTCGGTGATGACTTTATCAACGTCGACTTTATCGCCCCAATCTTTCTTGGGTCCGTCCCAGCCCTTGATGGAGCCGCTTTTGAGGGAGATGACGTGGGTTTCGGCGCCCTCGCCTTCGAGGTATTTTTTGGGCTCGTCGAGCTCGGCTTGCTCGAAGCCGTCGGTGGCAATGATGGCAATTTTCTTGCCCTTGAGTTTGTCGCTGCTGAAGATGCTCATAGTGTTTTGGAAAGTAAGAATACAGGCCCGGAAGAATGCCCGGCCGCCTGAGTTTACGCTCCAAAAAGCACCAGGTTTAGCAAAATTCGGGCTTTCTGAGCCGCATTGCTGCTAAGCAGAGCCATAGGAATTGCATAAGGCACTGGTCGCATTCCCCTCATCGCCCCAATCCGCCTTGGGTCAGGCCGTCCTCACCGATACTTTCCGGGGCAATGGCGTGGCCGTGCCCATCGCCAACATGGCCGCCGGCCTCTACCTGCTCAGTGTGCAGGCCGATGGCACCGCCCCCGCCACCCAGCGCGTGACGGTGGAGTAGTAGTTGTTTTTTTGTCATTGAAACGGCCCGTCTGGAGATTCCAGGCGGGCCGTTTTTGGTTCGATTAGCTAATTTGGGTAGCTATGCCCGCGCTGAACCGATTCTCCCTCTCCCCAAGGAGAGGGAGAATCGGTTCAGCGCGGGCATAGCTACAGTGGCATAGTGCCTGTGCATATTGCGCGCTACAGTGCACTAGACAAGCTATACCACCATAAGTTTGGAATTGGAGAGGCGTCTCGCGGTGGTTGCTGTCGCTCGCGAAGCTAGTATCGCTGCCATAATGGGCCCAATGCCGAAAAGTTAGCCGCACTCCTAAAGGTTTAGCTGTTTATCCGCTACACAACCCGCATGCCTTGAAAAATCCCTGGTACACGATTTAGTGGAATTGGCTATTTATTGTCACTACATTAATTTCTCTTTCAACCAAGGCTGTAAGCGGCGTTCTAATGCCCAACCCAAGAATATCACAAGCACTAGGTATAACAATAAACGCACTAAAAAAGAAGTAGCCGTTCCACTAAATGTTTTTACTTGATGAAATAGAAAGAAAAGGGGGAAATGAATAATGTAGATTCCGTATGATATATGGCCCAATGGTGTAAGCTTTTGAATTATAGCCTCTCCCAACAATGTGGAATGGTGGCGCAGTAAATAAGCTGCTATGGCTAACAAATAGAAAACAGCAGATATTATCACCGTATTAAACAGCTGGGTTTGTTGAATTTTACCAGAATATATATACGATAAAAAATATAAACCTGGCGTCGCAAATGCTGCTAATTCCATCCATCGCCTCCCAGGCATAGTTCGGTTCGTAAAGCAGAGAAGCAATGGAACACAGTATAACAGAAGGGAGAAGTCAGAGAATACAATAGCGCGGTCGAACCATGAGGGGGCCTGGGCTTCGGTTACGTCCAATTGGAGGCTGTGTAATGCGCTAAACATAAGGTTCATGCGCTGAAAGGATAACATAAGTAGCAAAAAAGCCAGCATCGTCCCGAATTGCAATGGGTTAGTGCTTTTAGGCATTCTGCTAAGAAATTGACCAAGAAACCAAAAGACGGCGCCGTAGGCATAAGATACCAAGATAATTGGCTGTATCGCCAATTGACTAAGAATTAGTCCAAATGCTAAAAATGCCACTGCTACCCAGCCTGGAGCCCACCTTCTGGCCGAGACAACTAGAAATAGCACATAATAGAGTATCTCATAACCCAATGACCAAATAGGGTTGTTATATGCTGGCACTTTCACCACCAAGCCTTGTAAGAAAAGCAAACATCCGATTATCGTACCCGCCCCAGCAGGAGTGTGGTACATGACCGCTACGGAAAACGTAGCCGCAAGCGTGAGCAGATACAGCGGATAAAGCCGCACTATTCGCTTCTTCAAGTATAATTTCCGCCCACTATTAGTGGTGATTGGCTTGGAATTAGCCAAGCCGATTACATACCCTGATAGCATAAAAAACACCATCACGCTCAAGTGCCCTGGAGGTGCATACTGCCAAAAGCCAGAAATATGGTAGCTAGGGTCCGGAGTTGGGCCATTTCCTATTGAGTGCTCAAATACTACGAGTAGAGCAGCCAGACCGCGCAACGCTTCTAATGAATAATCAAAAATTGGACGCGATATGTCTGCGCTAGATTTTGATTCTGTCGAAGATTTTAATGCAGTATTAACGGCATACGGGTTTGCGTGAATGGCCATATTTACTTTTCAAGAATCGGAAAGGATGTGTTTCGGCAGAACCGCAAGTATGCCCGATAGCCCATAAGCTAACTCAAGCCTTATGTGCTGCGAATCTGCTGGGTAGAATAAAAAAAGCCCCTTATCCTCGGTAGAGGGACACGGAGCTTTTGCCATAAAATGTAGTAGGCAACTAAACCCGTAGACTGCGTAAAGGTAGGAAACTGCTTCTAGGCAATTGATTTTATTTTTTTAGCAAATTGATTTTTTTCTAATATTAAACTGCGGCCGCGGCCGCTCCGCCGGGTCCGTCAGCCAGGCCCACACGTCGCAAGCCGCGTAGTAGTCGGCCAGCGCCCCGTGAGCAGCACCTTGGCCATGGGCGCGTCGGCGTTGCCATAGTCCTTCACCACGGCTTCCTCGGTGCACACATCGTCGATGCACAGGTGGCGGCCGTCGCCCCTGCCCAAGGCCTGCTGCTGCTTGCGGCTCTCCTCACCGGCCCGGTAGGCCGACTCCACGGCTTCGTCCGACGTCATGCGGTACCCACGGATGGGGTTGGCCGAGAACATTTTCAGCAGCATCGTTTTGCCTACGGGGCCCAGCATGCACAGTCCTTTGCGAATGTCGAGGCCGTGCAGCCCCATCGCCTTGCCCTGCGTGAGAAACGCGGCCTCGTCGCCGGCGAAGTAGTACACCAGCAGGTCAAACAGCTTGCCGCCGTCCGGCGTGAGCGAAAACTAGAGCGGCGGCATCAGGTGGGCCGTGAGCTGCTGGCCTTTGGCCCACGCCCACCGGGCCAGCGCGCCGGCGTCCCACGGCATTTTCGGCAGCTCCCGGGTGGCCCGCTCAGCAGCGGCGCGCTGGGCCGAAACCGACGAGGCGCTGCACACGCGCTGCTGCATCGTGTACAGCGCCTCGTCGGTTTCGGCCGTGGTGAGCAGCACCTGGTCGCGGTCGGGCAATTCCGGCGGGTCGGTGCTGTTGTCGCGGCGCACGTCGTGCCAGGTGTCGGTTTTGGGGTCCTGCACTAGGTCCGTGTTCAGCGCCCGCTAGCTAACGAACGCCTGGTAGAGTTGGCCCCATTTCTCGCCCCGGGCCTGGTGCAGGGCGTAGTTGACTTGGCCGGACTGCAGCTCGATTTCGTCAGGCAGCGGAGGTGCGGTTGCGCCCGCCGGTGTAATCCGAAGCAGAGCGGGTGTTGACGCGGCTGGCTGCCGCAGCCGGGCCATTGTTGCACCGATTGGAAGTGCCATGGGATTGCTGATGAAGGGCGAGGTTTTTCCGGCCGTTGGCAATGGAATCCGTGATGATTTTCAGGGCGAGGGCTTCGTCGGTGTCGGCGAGTGAGCTTGATGAGGGCTTCTTCTTCGTAGCTGTCGCCCCGCAAGGGCTTTTCGAAGTCAATCATGTGCTTGCGCCACTTCACCCACGTGGCCCGAAACTCGTCGGAGTCGAAGGGCAGGTGCAGTTGGGGCAGGAAGGACCCCGCGTCGCGGCCAAAGGGGCGGGGTTGGGGCTGACGCCGGGGTTTTGAGCTACCGAATTTCAGCTTCGAGCTCTCCTATTTTTTTGAGTTCAACCCGCACCCGTTGGGAGTCTTGTGAGTCTAATTGAGAATAATGAGAGTCTCCAAATTACGCGCGAGGCGTTTTGACTATAGTCATGGTCCATTTTGGCTATAGGGAGGAGAACCATCAGGGCGAAGCAGGACACCGCAGGAGAATCCGCTCCAACCCGGCTTCTACCTTGGCCAGCCAACGCCATTCCCACCGCCATGCGCCAACTCCTCCCGGCCCTGTTCCTGTTCCTCGCCGCCGCGCCCGCCCACGCCCAGGTAAAAGCCAACGACACCACCACGCCGCTCCACCTGCTAAAACCCGACTATCCCGTCCCCTACGGCCAGACCAAAGCCGAGGACGTGAAGCAGGTGCTCGACCGCGTGTACGCCTACCTCAACGCTGCCACGCCGGCTGAGCTGGTCGATAAAAAGACCAACGCCCCCATCACCGACCGCCGGAAATTCAACCCCGACGCCATCATCAAGCCCGGCGATTTCCGCCTCACCAGCTATGAGTGGGGCGTGACCTACGCCGGGATGCTGCGCGCCTCCGAAACCACCGGCGACCCCAAATTCGCCGCCTACACCCGCAGCCGCCTCACCTTTCTGGGCGAGCTGGTGCCCTACTTCCGCGCCTACCAAACGGCCCACCCCGAGGCGGCCACGCCCGTGCGCTCCATCGTGCAGCCCCACGCCCTGGATGATGTGGGTGCCATCTGCGCGGCCATGATAAAGACCCAGCGCCTCGACCCCACCGCCAACCTGCGGCCGATGATTGACCCGTTCGTGAGCTACATCATGACCAAAGAATTCCGCCTCGCGGATGGCACGCTGGCCCGCAACCGCCCCCAGCCCAACACCCTCTGGCTCGACGACCTGTTTATGAGCATCCCGGCCCTGGCCCAGATGGGCAAGCTCACCGGCGAGGCCCGCTACTACGACGAGGCCGTGAAGCAGCTCACCCAGTTTGCCCCGCGCATGTTCGACCGGCAAAAGGGCCTCTACATGCACGGCTGGGTGCAGGGCATGGCCGAGCACCCCGAGTTCCACTGGGCCCGCGCCAACGGCTGGGCCATCCTCACCACCGTGGAACTGCTCGACGTGCTGCCCGCCGACCACCCCGGCCGCCCGGCGGTGCTGGAGCTGCTCCGCGCCCACGCCCGCGGCCTGGCCGCCCAGCAAAGCGGCACCGGTTTCTGGCACCAGCTCCTCGACCGCCCCGACAGCTACCTCGAAACCTCGGCCACGGCCATCTACGCCTACGCCATCGCCCACGCCGTGAACCAGGGCTGGCTCGATGCCCCGGCCTACGGCCCCATGGCCCTGCTGGCCTAGAACGCCGTGAGCACCAAAGTCACCCCCCAGGGCCAGGTCGAAGGCACCTGCGTGGGCACCGGCATGGGCTTCGACCCGTCTTTCTACTACTACCGCCCCGTGAACGTGTACGCCGCCCACGGCTACGGCCCCGTGCTGCTGGCCGGCGCCGAAATCACCCAGCTGCTCAAGCAGCACCCGTATGGGATTAATGACAGCTCCGTGCAGATTTTGAAGTAGGCCGGGTAATATTTTAGAGTACGGTCATGCTGAGCGCAGCCGAAGCATCTCTACCGAATGATTTTAGCTCAACAAAGCAATAGAGTCAGTTCAACAAATTACGCATTACATTCCAACGGCTATTTAACTATTTCCAACTGCGCAATTCCTCATCTCTAATGAAAACGCTGCTTCTTGGCTTCGCTTTTTTGATAGCTCTGACAGGGTTTGTATGGAGTCGTTACCATAATAAATCGCATCTGCAATTTTCGTTTCCATTACGCGCTAATAAAGCGCTGTTCATTGAGCAATACAGTGCCGGGTTGGCTAATAACCTAACTGCTGAATACTTGACAGACTCCACTCATTTCAGAAAATACTTAGGCACCTTGGATGATGAGAGCGAAATAATATCTGTAGTGGTTCAAGGCGACCAAATTGTAGTCGATAGAAATAGCAACTACCGGAACTCTGAAATGCACGAGCCGAGCAAAATCCGAGAAACTGTTTACAGTCTCCGCGCCTTGCAAGAAGCTCATGAATTTGAATAGGAGGACTTCTGCGACGCGCCGCCTAACTATTATCCATTCCCATGAAAAAGCTTCTATTGTTTCTGCTGCTCCTGCCGGCCCTGCTGCCCGCGCAAACTCCGGTGGCGTCGGACAAGCCCCTCAACATCTTTACCCTGGGCGACAGCAACGGCACGTTTCCCCACAGCTGGCCCAAGCAGCTGGAGCTGGCCCTGCCCCGGGCGCAAGTCTTCAACCTCAGCAAATCGGGCCGCACCATCGGCTTCGTGAACAACGGCGACAGCACGTTGAATTCGCTGCTGGTCATCGACGAAAATCTGCGCAAAGCCGCCGAGTTTACCAAGGACCGGCCGTTCGACTTCGTAGTGCTGGAGCTGGGCACCAACGACGCCAAAGCCGTTTTTGCCGAACGCCAAAAAGAAGTCCCGGCGAACCTGGAAACCCTCATCAAGAAAATTAAGAACTGCCCCTACCCCGCCATCAGCAAAGCCCGGATTATCATCATCTCCCCGCCGCCCTACGGCACGAAAGCCGAAGCCCTGCCCAAGTACCAGGGAGGCAACGAGCGGGTCCGCCACATGGCCAAAACTTTCCAAAAAGTGGCGCACCGCACCCACTCCCTCTTCGTGAACGGCTACCAAACGCCGGGCCTGGACATCAACACCATGACCGCCGACGGCCTGCACCTGGATGCCACCGCCTCCCGGCTGCTGATAGCGCCTGTGCTGGCCATTATGGCGCGGTAGGTTATTTAACAGCGGTTTTGCAAGTAGTGTACATCTGAACGACGTAGGGGCGGGGCCTGCCCCCGCCCGCCATTGAACGGAATCGTCGCGTGGTGCGAACGGCGGGCGGGGGCAGGACCCGCCCCTACCTCCGACTCTGAAATGGCCTTAAAATGTGGTTGCGGCCTCACTTCACGGCCACGTCCCACACTTTGGCCATGCGGGCTTTGCCGGCCGGGCCTTCCACATTCAGCACCACGATGTACTTGCCGGCATCCTTGTAGCGGTGCACCGGGCTTTGCTCGGTGGAGGTGGTGCCGTCGCCGAAATCCCAGTGCCAGCGCTTGATGGGGCCCCAGCTTTCGTCGGTGAACGTGACCTGGCGGTGGGCCATGTCCGTTACTTGGGACGACCATTGGGCCGCTAGTTTCGGCAGGTACTGCGCGGCCAGCGGCAGCAGCGTGAAGACGGTACCCAGGCTGGAATTGCCGTACATCTTGTGGTTTTTCGAGAGATTCCAGAAGCCTTTTTTGCTTTCGTCGGCCACGTCGTCGTAGTCAATCACGGCCCAGGTGAGACCGATTTTCTTGCCCTCCATCAGCACCGATTCCACGGCGCGGGCCGGCCCTTCGGCCCCGGCGTAGTCAAAGGGCGTAATCCAGAACTCGGCCGTGAGCTTGCCGGGTTGGCCGGGTTTAAAATCGTAGCTGTAGGCGATGTTGGAGTAGGGCAGCTTTTTAATCCAGGGCTGCGCGCCCCAGGCCAGGGCCCAGTCTTTGCCCTCGGCGGGCATGAAAACATGGTAGTTCTGGGCGTGCACGCCGTGGAAGGTGAAGTAGCGTTCCATCAGCGGCAGGTCCTGATTGGGGTGCATTTCGGCGGTTAGCGGGCCGCCGGAGAGGTCGCCGTCTACCACGATTTCGAAGGTGTCGTTGTGCAGGCCCGGCAGGCTGAAATCCCAGTAGTTGTCGTAGGCTTCGTAGAGGAAATAGAGGCGGTTGAGGCCCGCCACCCAGGCCACCCGCACCTTCACGGCGAGGTTGGTGGAATCAGGTTTGGGGTAGTGGCCGGAGTCGTCGCGCAGCTGGTCGGTGCCCACGATGTACTCCTTCGGGAACGTGGCCCAGTCGTCGGCCTTGCCGTCGATGCGGGGTATCATGTTGGCCGGGAATTGGTAGACTTTGAAGCCCCGGTCTTCCTGCGCGTGGGCGGCGGGGGTGAGGGCGCAGAGGACGAGGGCGAGGAAAATTTTGTAGCAGCAGGAGCAGTTTGTTGCAGCGTTCATTGGTTGACTGGCTTGTAGCGTGGACTCTGCGAGTCCGCGCTACGGTTCTAATATTTCCGCTTCAGCCACGCCTCGGGCACCGGAATCACACAAATATTCATGCTCCGCCCATCAGCCGAAAGCATGGCCGATTGAATCTCAACCCGCGTCCCATCGGGGCTCATGGTGGGGTGCGGGTGGTCGGCGGCGGTGGTTTTGTGGCCGGTGGAGAGCAGCAGCATTTCGCGGGTATGCCGGTCTATCAAATAAATATTGCGGGCGAAGTCGTCGCCCACCGCCCAGCGGCCGTCCGGTGAGCCGCTGACGTGCCAGAGGCCGCTGCCGCTGGGCGTCTGGCCCACGATGGTCATTTCGCGGGTGCGGTGGTTCACGATGGCCAGGCCGGTGGGCTTTTCGCGGGTGCCGGATGGGCCCCAAGCGGCCTCCTGACCGGGATTGGCCCCGGCTACGGGCGTGCCGGGGGCCACGTCTTTGGCCACGGCCGGAATGGGGCGGTGGCCCATGATGGCAAAGGCCGTTTCGTCCTTCGTAATCACGGCCTCGTGCGTCACCCACTCATATTCTGCCTCAGGATAGAGGGGGCGCAGGCCGCTGCCGTCGGCCTGCACCGTCCAGGTGCGCTGGGGCGACTTGCCGCCCGTTTCCCAGCAGAATACGATTTCGCCCGGCACCCAGGGGTTGGTCTGGATGTGCCCAATCTGGAACGGTACCGACACCACGTATTTGATGGCCCCGGTATGCACGTTCATGGCCGCGATGCCGGCCGGGCCCGCGCCCATGTGGCGCGGGCCAAACTCGGTTTCCAGCTTGGTGCCGGGGGCCAGGTGGCGGGCGGCTTCCTCCTTGCCCACGCGGAAGTAGGCCCAGTTTTCATCGCCGTCGAGGGCCATGTCGCCGCCGGCTTTTAGCTCGGGCGGCGTGGTGCCGCAGATGCGTTGGTAGGCGCTGGCGGGCTGCATGTGGCCGGCCTTGCTATCGGCGAAGACTTTGGCAAGGTCCACTTCCACGATTTGCAGGGCGGCAGGCTCTTTGCCGCCGTCGTCCGCGCCGTTGGGGTTGCGCATGAAATAGAGTTTCATGGCGTGGCGGGCCACGTTGAGCATGCCGGTGTAGCCACCCTCGCTCACCTGCACGATTTCGCCGGTTTTCTCATTCACCGCCATCGCCTCGTTTTTCGCCCGGCCGGAGCGGAAGATGAGCCATTGCAGGTCAGAAGTCCACTGGTTGTGGGTTTGGTAGATTTTGGAATCGCCGGCCGGCGTGCTGGTGAGGAAGGTGAGCGGCGTGCCGGTTACGGGGTCTTTGATGACCTTCTTTTCGGAAGGGAAGCGGCGACCGATTTGGGCGTGGGCGGTGGTGGCGAGGAGGAGGATGGCGAGAATTAAAGTGTGTTTCATAAGTAGGGTGCGGGGTCGTACCTGAAAGGCTTGCCCCCGCCCGTCGTTGAACGGAATCGTTGTGACGGCGCGGGGGAATTGGTATTTGGCGCGAACGGCGGGCGGGGGCAAGCCCCGCCCCTACCTCGTTCTGGTGGATTTTTTCAGCGGCTCACTGTCACTAATAACCAGCCCGCGCACGCCCTTCAGCACCAACCCGGCCTTATCGGCCGAGACGTTGCGCAGGCGGGCCCCGTCCACGTCCGTCAGCATCAGCGCGGGGCGGGTTTCGGCCCCCAGCAGGTGAATGTTCACGTCGTGCAGCTCGATGTTTCGGGCGTGGCGGATGTAGAAGCCGTAGGCCGGGCCCACGCCCAGCTTCTGGGGCTCGGGGTAGCCTTTCTCATCCTCCGGCAAGTCTTGGATGGCAGCAATCGAAGCCGCGTCCAGCGGCCGGTACCAGATGCTGATGTTGCTCAGCCGCACATCCTCGATGGGGTGGCCGGGCACGCCGCTGATGAGCGTGGCAAACCGCGAATCGGCATTATAGACCGTGATATTGCTGATGTTGATGCGGCGCAACGCCCCCGTAACCGTGCCGGCTGGCCCGCGCAGCCGGCTGCCCAGCCGCAGGAAAATGGGCGAGTTCACCACATCGCGCATCGTGATATTGGTGATGGTCACGTCTTCGAGCAGGCCGCCGTCCACGGTTTCCAGGGCCAGGCCGCGGCAGTAGGTGAACACGCAGTTGCTGATGGCAATGTTCCGAAACCCGCCGTTCGATTCGGTGCCGAACTTGATGCGGCCGGTGGGGCCTTCGTGGTCGGGCACGAGGGCGGCTTCGTTGCGCCGGTAGGTGCCGTTGAGCAGGCTCCCCCGGTCGAAACCGCTCACCTGGCAGTTGCTGATGGTCACGTTTTCGGTGAGGCGGGCGTAGCCGAGGGCGAAGGAGCTTTTCAAGCAAATGCCGTCGTCCCAGGGCGAATTGACGGTGCAATTGCTCACCCGCACGTTCTGACAGCCGTCGATATCGAGGCCGTCGCGGTTGGTGTCGAGCTTCAGGTTATCGATGGTAAGATTATCCACCCCCGTCGCCAGCAGCGCAAAATGCCCGCCCTGCCGCACCGTAAAATCCTTCAGCAGCACGTTGCGGCACAGCTTCAGGGCAATGGCCTTGTTGCCCACGGGGGCCTGGTGCGGCCCCTCCCGCGTGAGGCCCAGCCCATAAATAGTGCCCGGCCCGAGGATGGAAATGTCCACCAGATTTTCGCCCCAAATGAGGCTATTGTGCCAGTGGCTGTGCCCGAAATCCTGAAACTTGTCGTTGGCCGCCGGCTCCGGCGCATCGTAGCCGACAGCGCCCACGGGCGCGGCCGCCAGCAGTACGGTGCCCTGGTCGAGATATAAGGAAATATGGCTTTGCAGCCGAATGGAGTAGCTGCGGTAGGTGCCCGCCGGGAAATACACCGTGCCGCCACCCGCCTTCGCCGCCGCCCCAATGGCCCGGTTGATGGCGTCGCTGTCGATGGTGGCGCTGTCGCCCTTCGCCCCAAAATCCCGGACGTTGAAGCCGCCGGCGGGCGGGGCGGCGGCAACGTTTCGGAAGCAGCTGAGCAACAGCAGGAGCAGGAAAGCGGCGCGGTGTAGCATGGGCGCAAGCACCGGGTTTTTCGGGCCGCAACCCTCCTGTACTGTGCTGAGTGGGGGGAGGTGACAGCTGTAGGGGCAGGGCTTGCCCCTGCCCGCAAAGGAGAGGGGAGCCATGTAGGGTGCGGGGCTTGCCCCCGCCCGGACGTTGAACGGAATTGTTGGAACGATGCGAGCGTCCGGGCGGGGGCAAGCCCCGCCCCTACACCTGTTGATTTTAGAATGTTTATAGTTTATACATTCAATAATAAAGTTGCTTTAGATTAATTAATAGCTGTTTATATAAATCCAATAGTTAGTAGAATTTAATACTTAGTTAAGAAAAGTAATTACATAGTTGCTATTTTCCATTGATGGAAAACAACAACTATGTAATAAAAATCAATAGCTATTGATTGGAATCAGCTAACTAGAAAATAAAATTTATCAACTATTAACTGGATGAAACTAAATAAGTATTAATTATTGATAATAAACGACTTACTTTAGCCATCATCCTTCCTTCTTTTCTCTTTTCGATGGCGGTTTCAGACAACGCGGCACGGCGCGGCTACATCGTGGCCGATGCGACGATGCACCAGGACCAGCGCACCATGCACGCGCACTACCTCAATCACGAAGCGGCGTTTCGGGCCTTCAACCCGGAGTTTGACGCGGGCTTTGGGGGGCGGTGGCTGGCGGCCGTGGAGGCGGCCGAAGCAGCCACCGGCCACACCGAGCGCACCGGCGCGCTCATGGAGCTCACCGCCGGGCTCAGCGCCACCATGGACCAGGCCCGGCAGGCCCTCCAGCGGCTGTTTTATTTCGTGGGGCAGGCCTTTCCGGACAATGGGGGCCACCTCGACCAGTATGGCCGGCGCGGCTACCTAGCCGCCCGCAAGCAGACCGATAAGATGAGCGGGCTGCTGCAAATGGCCCTGGCGGCGGCCACCCGCGACGCGGCGGCGCTGGCCGCCAAGGGCTTTTCGGCCGCGCTGCTGGCCGAGCTGGGGGCGCTGGCCACGGCGCTGCCGGCGGCGGCCTCGGCCAAGGCCATCCAAAAAGGCACCAATGCCGAGGACCGCGCCCGCTACGTGGCGGCCCAAAATGCGGCCTACGCCTACGGGCAGGCCGCCAGCGCGGCGGCCAAAATCTGCTTCACCGAGCGGGCCACGGTGGCCCTGTTCCGCCTCAGCGGCCCGGCCGCCACGCCCCCGGAGCGCCACGCCATCACGGCCCCGGCGGGCGGCTCCAAGGCCGTGGCCTTTGCCACCGCGCTGCTGCCCGATACCCCACTGCGCCTGCGCCTGCCCGCCCCCAAAAAGGGCCAAACGGCGACGGTGTACCGGGTTTCGGCCCCGGATGAGCCGCTGGTGGGGGGCGTGCTATTGGCCGCCGGTGAGCGCCGGCTTGATGTGCTGGCCGGCGAGCTGGGGCCGGCCGGGCAGCTGCTGGTAGTGCTGAGCGGCGGGGCCTACCCGGTGCGCGTGGCGCTGGCGGTGCGGTAGGGTGCGGGGCTTGCCCCCGCCCGTCGTTGAACGGAATCGTTGAAACGGTACAGACGACCGGGCGGGGGCAAGCCCCGCACCCTACCCTAGCTGCAAGCCCTCGGCCGTGAAGCGCCGGTAGATGCCGGATAGAATCTCGCTTTTGGTGAGCTGCTCCTGGCGGATGTTGGTAATCCAGAACAGGACTTTCAATTCGTAAACCTGGCCGTTGATGCTGCTGAGCAGGATTTCGGGGGGCAGGTTGTGCATGGTGTAGGGGCTGGTTTTGATTTCTTCCTGGATGAGCTCGCGGGCTTTTTGGAGGGTGGTTTGGAGGTCGTCGGTGCCGGGGGTCATCTTCAGTATCAGGTCGACGCGGATGTGGTCGTTGGTGCGCGTCCAGTTGATGACGTGGTTGGAGAGCAGGTCGCCGTTGGGCACGATGATTTCGGAGCCGGTGACGGACGTGAGCTTGCTGGACCGAATGCCGATGTCCTGCACGCGGCCCGATTTGCCGGCCACTTCAATGAAATCGCCGACGTGAAACGGGCGCTCGAAAATCAGGATAATGCCGGATACGAGGTTGTTGACGATGCTTTGCAGGCCCAGGCCGATGCCCACGCTGAGCGCGCCGAACACGATGGCAATTTTGCTGAGCGGCAGGCCGGTGGCGGCGGTGGCCAGCGCGAAGCCCACCAGCACGAGCAGCAGCCGCAGCGCCACCAGCCAGGAGCCGCGCTTGCGGGCATCGGAATTATCGTCGCCCACCTCGCCGAAAAAGTAGCCGATATACCGTTGCAGCAGGGCCGAAACGTAGAGAATGAGGAAGAACAGCAGGATGTTGCCGAAGGTGAAAACGGTGCTGCCGAGGGTGTGCGGGGCCGTGAGGGCCTGGTCGAAAAAGCCGTAGACGGCGTTGTACACGTTGAGGTTGGAGGTGAAGACCATCAGCCAGAGCACACCGGAAAGCACCGTGAGCAGGCGCATGAGCTGGGGCTCGATTTTGTCGTAGTCGAAGGCGGCGGTGCCGCCCTCGCTGCCCCGGCTGCACAGAATCTGGAGGTGGAAGGCTTCGGTGAACAGCTCAATGAACACGCCCAGCCCGATGCCCTGCGTGAGCCCGAAAATGGCCGCCGTGCTGAACATCTTGGCCAAACTGAGCCGCCCCACCACGTTGCAGATGATGGCGAGGCCATTGAGCCCGATGAACAGCCAGGAGATGGGGATGAGGAAGCGCATCTGGGCCAGGGTGTCGCGCAGCTTCCAGAGCAGCAGGGCGCCCACGGCCACGGCCAGCGCATTGAGCCCCAGCAGGCCCCAGCGCGCGCCCAGGCCGGTGGTGGCGTTGGCATTGGTGATGGATAGCCACACGAAAAACGCCACCATCCCCAGCCAGTACAGAAACAGCCGGCGCGGCCAGCTCCGCGCAAATACCGCCGTGAGGGCCACCAGGAGCAACAATTGCAGCACCGCCAGGTACACGGGCGGCGGGTGCAGCTCCAGGGCCGGGGCTAGGCTGAACATGACCACCAGCGTGGCCGCGATGGGGCCGGGCCGCAGGTAGTGGAAGGGCTCGGTGAGGACTAAATCCTGCCGGCGCACCCGGCGGTAGTTGAAGGACACCCAACCGTAGAACACCAGCCCGATGAGGGCCATGTAGGCCCAGTTGTCCCAGTTGTTGGCGAAGTAGTAGTTGATGATTTCGCGGCGGTACTGGCCGGCTTTGCGGGCCTTGGGGTCGGCGGGCGGGGCGGGCGTGGACTCGGCTTCCCAGAGCGGCGGGTAGCTCAGCTTGGTGCTGGTGCGGCTGTAGCGGCGCAGCTGGTCGCCCACCTCGTCCTGCAGTTCCATGCCCTGGATGTAGCTGGCGGCCACCTGCGTTTGCAGCTGCTTCACCTTGAGAAACCGCTTGGCCAGCAGCCCGCCGATGCGCTGCTGCCGGGCCAGCAGGGCCGAATCGGAGCGTTCCAGGGCCAGGGTGGTGGCATCGGCATTGGCAATGCGCGGGGGCGGCGGGGCAATGGTTTTGAGGCGGGCCTGCATGGCGGCCAGCTGCGTGTGCGCCTGGGCCAGCTCGGTGCGCCAGTCGGCCAGCTGCTCCTGGAGGGTAACGAGCATGAGCTGGCACATTTGTAGCTGCTTGATGTCGACCACTTCGCCCTTCTGCTTGAGGGTGTACTGGATGGCCTTGAGGTTTTCGACGATATCGGGCAGCTCTTCGGCCAGCGGGCGGGTATCGAACACCTGCCGCACCTGTCCCGAAATGCTGCTGAGCGTGGTATAGCCTACTTCGAGGCGGTAGGAATCGTCGTGGGCCACGGTGGTGTCCACGGCCATGCTGTCTTCTTTCACGACGGTGCTTTGGGCGTGGGCCGGGGCCAGCGCCAGCAGCCACAGCAGCAGCGGGAGGAGGCAGGTTTTTATCGACTTTGGGAAAGCCGATGAGGAATTTGGAACGGGCATACAGGAGCTTTAGACCTGAAAAGTACGCGCCAAAGGGTGGGCTTTATCCCGGCAAAAGATGTGGCCGGAGGTTCTGCCGCTGAACGGGGGCTTTGCATCGACGGGGCCGCACCAGCGAAAACCTGTGTGACATCTTTGCAACGCTCATCCCCTATTCCCGTCTGTCCCAACTATGATTCGAACTCTTCTTACCCTCCTCCTCTTCGCCGGCCTGGCCGATACTGCCACCGCGCAGTCCCTGTACCAGCCCCGCGACATTAAGGCCGCCTTCGCCAAAGGCACCCGCAGCCCCGACGGCCGCCCCGGTCCCAAGTACTGGCAGAACCGCGCCCGCTACGACATCACCGTGCAGGCCGCGCCGCCCGCCCGCGACATCCGGGGCCGCGAAACCATCACCTACTTCAACAACAGCCCCGATACGCTGAAGCAGGTGGTGCTGCGCATCATCCAGAACATCCACAAGCCCGGGGCCTCCCGCGACGGCGATGCCTCGCCCGACTACCTCACCAGCGGCGTGGTGATTGACACTTTCCGGGTGGCGGGCCAGCTCAAAGCCTTGCCCCAGAACCTGGGCACCGCGCCGGGCGTGCGCCTGCCCCGCCCGCTGGCCCCGCACGATTCGGTGAAATTTGCCGTGGCCTGGCACTTCCCCATATCGGTGGAAAGCGGCCGTGAGGGCATGATTGACCCCACCACTTACTTCTTGGCCTACTTCTACCCGCGCATCGCGGTGTACGACGACTACAACGGCTGGGACCGCCTGCCCTTCGTGGACAGCAAGGAGTTCTACAACGATTTCAACGACTACACCCTGCGCGTGCAGGCCCCGGCCAACTACATTGTGTGGGCCACCGGCACGCTGCAAAACCCCAAACAGGTGCTGCAACCGGCAGCCGCCAAGCTCTTGGCTAAGTCGATGACCAGCGACGCGGTGCTGCACATTGCCACCGCCGCCGATTTGGCCAAGAAAAACATCACCGCCCAGCAGCCGATGAATACCTGGGTCTGGACCGCGAAAGACATTTCCGACGTCACCTTCGGCCTGAGCGACCATTACGTGTGGGACGCTGCCAGCGTGATTGTGGATGCCAAGGCCAAGCGCCGCGCCAGCGTGCAGGCCGCTTACGCCGATTCGACGGTGGATTTCCGGCAGTCGGTGAAGAACGCGCAGTACGCGCTGGGCTGGTTCTCGAACCCCAATAACTGGCCCGGCGTGGCTTACCCCTTCCCCAAAATGACGGCCTTCCAGGGCTTTGCTGACATGGAATACCCGATGATGGTGAACGACAGCCCGCAGAAAGACCCCAAGTTTGCGCAGTTCGTGCAGGACCACGAAATCGCGCATACCTACTTCCCCTTCTACATGGGCATCAACGAAAGCCGCTACGCCTACATGGACGAGGGCTGGGCCACCACGTTCGAACTGCTCATCGGCCGCACCGAAAACGGCGTGGCCGAAGCCGACAAGCTCTACAAGATGTTCCGCGTGAACCGCTGGATTAACGACCGTGCCACGGCCGAGGACCTGCCCATCATCACGCCCAGCAGCGAGCTGCGCGCCGGCTACGGCAACAACGCCTACGGCAAGCCCTCGCTGAGCTATTTGGCCCTGAAAGACATGCTCGGCGATGCCCTCTTCAAGAAAAGCCTGCACGAGTACATGGACCGCTGGCACGGCAAACACCCCATTCCGTGGGACTACTTCAACTCGATGAGCAGCGCCAGCGGCCAGGATTTGAATTGGTTTTTCAACAACTGGTTTTTCACGAATAACTACATCGACCTGGCCGTGACGGCCAGCGGCAGCACCGTCACCGTGCAGAATATCGGCGGTTTCGCCGTGCCGTTTGATGTAGCCGTAGAGTACGCCGACGGCACCAAAGAGACGCTGCATCAGTCACCCGCCGTGTGGCAAGCCAACCAGAAGCAAGCGGTGATTACGGTGCCCAAAGCCGTGAAATCGGTGAAGCTGGACGGCGGCATTTTCATGGATGCCAACGAGAAAGACAACACTTGGGCGCAACAATAGCCAGCCATTTCGCACGCGCACTACCACCGCCCAGCGCGTAACAATTTCTTAACATTTTGGTAACATTGGAGAACCAATAGCTAGACTCCCGCCGTAAGTTGTGCTCCAAAGCCCCACGTTGTTGGTCAACGTGGGGCTTTTTGCAAACATCCAACCCTGGCTCTATGCTGCTAATTCTCCTCTTTCTGGCCGTGCTGCTGCTCACGTATTCCAACGGGGCCAACGACAACTTCAAAGGCGTGGCCACGCTTTGGGGCAGCGGCACGCTGGCCTACCGCCCGGCCCTGATTCTGGCTACGGTGGCCACGTTTGCGGGCTCCATCTGCTCCTATTTCTTTGCTGAGGAGCTTATTAAGAATTTCTCCGGCAAGGGCCTGGTGCCGGATGACATTATTCAGTCGGTCGATTTTATTCTGGCGGTGGCGCTGGCGGCTGGCGTCACGGTGCTGCTGGCCACGCGGCTGGGCTTTCCCATTTCGACCACCCACGGGCTGGTGGGCGCGCTGGTGGGCGCCGGGCTGGTGGCAGTGGGCACGGCCGTGAACTTTGCCAAGCTGGGCACCACCTTCTTCCTGCCGCTCATTCTCGGGCCGATTCTGGCCGTGGGCGTGGGCAGCCTGGTGTACGTGCTGTTTCACAGAGGCCGAAAAGCAGCGGGTATCACCGAAGAATCCTGCGTGTGCGTGGGCGACGTCTGGGTGCCGGTGGCCGCCGCGCCCACCAGCGCCTTTGCGGCGCTGCCCACCATTCAGGCCAACGTGGGCACCACGGCCGAATGCCAGAACCTGTATCAGGGCACCTTTATCGGCCTCAATTTTCAGCCCCTCATCAACAACCTGCACTACCTGAGCGCCGCTTCCATGAGCTTCGCCCGCGGCCTCAACGACACGCCCAAACTGCTGGGCCTGCTGCTGGTGTGCAAGTTTTTCGCCATGCCCGTCAACGTGGTGATTCTGGCCGTGGCCATGGCCATCGGCGGCTGGCTCAACGCCAAAAAAGTGGCTGACACCATGAGCAAGAAGATTTCCAAGCTCAACCACGGCCAGGGATTCACGGCCAATATGGTGACCAGCCTGCTCGTCATTTTCGCCAGCAAGCTGGGCCTGCCGGTGTCCACCACCCACGTTTCGGTAGGCAGCATCTACGGCATCGGCCTAGTGAACGGCACGGCCAACTCCAAGGAAATCGCCAAAATCGGCTTGTCGTGGCTGCTCACGCTGCCGGTGGCGGCGCTGCTGAGCGCGGGCTTCTACTTCGCCATTCACGCGCTGCTGCGCTAAGCTATTCCCCGGCCCGGCCCGCCGGCCGGAACGAGTCTTTTTTCATTGCAAAAACAGCGTTACCAGCCACGTTTTGGCTGTGTCATTTTTAATAATTAATGCTTTCACTTTTAACGCGTAGCTCAGTAGCCGTTCGCACAAAAACTGCTCTTCTTGCTGCCCTCCTTTGTGGGGCCAGCCCCTCCTTTGCCCAGATTGCGCCCACGCTCCCCCCGCCAACCGTGCCGCCGGGCATCCGGGACGGCCTCAAAACCTACCTCTCGCCCGACAGCGTCACGTACCTCAAGCTCAACTTCCTGGCCCAAACCTGGGTGCGGCTGAACGAGAGCAACCCGGGCACCACGGTGAACGGAGAGTTGGAGTCCCAAACCGTTGACATGGGCATCCGGCGGCTGCGCCTCGTGCTGAGCGGGCAGCTGACGCCGCGGCTGTACGTTTTTCTGCAATTCGGCCAGAACAACTTCTCGTATCTGTCGCCTCGCAAAACGGGCGCGTTTTTTCACGATGCCACGGCCGACTACGCCCTCATCAAAAAGCACCTGAGCCTGGGCGTGGGCCTCAACGGCTGGAACGGGCCTTCGCGGTTTGCCAACTCGTCCACGGCCTCGATTCTGGGCCTGGACCTGCCCATTTTTCAGGAAGCCACCAACGACGTGAACGACCAGTTTCTGCGCCGGATGGGCGGCTACGCCAAGGGCAAGCTGGGCAAGCTGGACTACCGGCTGGCCGTGGGCCAACCCTTCACGACGCAAACGGCCACCGCCGTGCCCGAGCCCATTTCGCGCAACTCCACTTATTCGACGCGCAACCCGCGCGCGGTGGTCCACAGCTACCTGATGTACCAGTTTCTGGATTCGGAAAGCAACGCCGGGGCCGGCAACGTGGGCTCGTACCTGGGCCGGAAGCGCATTTTCAACATCGGGGCCGGCCTAGTGCACCAGGGCCGGGCCATGTGGCACCGCAGCGCGGCCGGCGACACCATTACCCAAGCCATGAACCTGTGGGCGGTGGATGTATTTTATGACACGCCGCTCAACCAAGCCACCGGCACGGCACTCACGGCCTACGGTGGCTATTACCACTACGATTTCGGCCCCGGCTACATCCGCAATGTTGGACCCATGAACCCGGCCAACGGCGTGAAAGCCGGCCAGGGCTCCTTCAACGGGGCCGGCAATAATGTTCCGCTCCTAGGCACGGGCAACATTTTGTATGCCCAGGCCGGCTATCTGCTCCGGCGCAACCTGCTCGGCGGGCTCGGCACGCTCCAGCCCTACGCCCAGGGCCAGTGGTCGAACTACGACCGCCTCGCCGACCCGATGATGGTCTGGAACGTGGGCATCAACTGGCTCATCCTCGGCAACCTCAGCAAGCTGTCGGTCAACTATCAAAACCGACCCATCTTCACCACCCAACCCAACGGCGACATCACCGCCACCAGCCGGCGCGGCGAGTACGTGCTGCAATACCAGGTCGCCTTTTAGCGCGTTTGGGTAGTAAGTTGAGCTAAAAAGGCCGTCATGTTGAGCGCAGTGCTCAACATGACGGCCTTTTGGCTTGATTACAAGTCCTTCTCCCCTACTCGTCGCTCCCCGCGTTCCGCCGCTGCTTCTTCAGTTGCTGGCGCACCTCTTTCACGCGGTCGTCGAAGCCGTCGGGGTCGTAGTTCACGTTATCCACGTCGAGCTGTTCGAGCAGGTCCATCATGGCGTTGGCGTGGTCGGTGCGGGTGCCGGCGGGCATGGCCACGAAGGTCATTTCCGACCATAGCAGGGCCAGCAGGCGCGTACCGTCCTCGTTGCGCATCTGCATTTCGAGCACGAGGTTGGAATTATCGAAGTGAATGAGCTGGCTCAGGATGCGGACCTGCGTGCTTTGTTTGGCCGGCTTGAGGTAGCTGATGTGGTGCTTGGTGATGACCCAGGCCGCATTTTGCTCACGGGCCAGCTCGCCCATGTTCAGGGAATAATGTGCCGTGGTGTGGTCCTCGCGGGCGTTGAGGAAATAGTCGAGGTAACGCGCGTTGTTGAGGTGGCCCAGCATGTCGCAGTCCTGAAAGTAGATACGGTGCGTGGTTTCGGGCGTTTGGATGAGGCGGGGCATGGGTGGCGAGGGTGTATTGGGGAGGCAAAGGTCGGCATGACGTGCTTTTCTGCCCGCTCAATCCAAAAAATACTCGGCACGCCTAACACTTCGCGGAAATTTCCTTACCTTTTACCACCCAAAATTCCCGCCCCATGTTTTCGCTTACGCCCGCCCGCTCTGCCATCCTCCAGGCCCTGGCCGACACCTTCATTCCCGCCCTGCCCGATGGCAGCCCCGCCGGCTCCACCGGCCTGAACCTGGACAAGTTGCAAGAGGCCATTCGCGAACAGCCGGAAGGCGCGCAGAACGAATTCAGTCAACTACTCGACCTGCTGGAGAAGCCCCTACTGGGCCTCACCTGGTTCGGCCCGCTGAAACCCTTCCGCAAGCTGGATGCCGCCCAGCGCGAACAGCTGCTGCAAAGCTGGGCCGCCAGCAACGTCCCCCAGCTGCGCAAGGGTTTCAACGCGCTGCGCAAGCTGTGCACGCTGCTGTACTACGGCGGCAGCATGAGCGAGGTGCCGGCCGCCTGGGGCCGCCTCGGCTACCCCGGCCCCGATGAGAAGCCGGTGGATTCGCCCAAACCCATTCGCACCCTGCACCCTACGCAGGATACGGTGTATGAGTGCGACGTGCTGGTAATCGGCTCGGGCGCGGGCGGCGGCGTGGTAGCCGGCGAGCTGGCCGAGGCCGGCCATGATGTATTGGTCATCGAAAAAGGCCCTTACTGCCACGGCTGCGACTTTACCCAGCGCGAAGTCGACATGCTGGGCAAGCTCTACGACGCCAAAGGCACCCTCTCAACTCAAGATGGCAGTATCGGCATCCTAGCCGGCTCCTGCCTGGGGGGAGGCACCACCGTGAACTGGGCCGGGGCCTTCCGCACGCCCGATTATGTGCTGCAGGAATGGGCCCGCGAGCACAATGCGCCCCACTTCACCACTCTCGAATTCAAGGAAAGCCTCAACGCCGTGGCCCGCACCATCGGCGTGAACACCAACTACACCCGCCACAACGGCCAGAACCAGGCCCTCTGGGACGGCTCGACCAAGCTGGGCCAGGAAGTAAAGCTGATTCCGCGGAACGAAAAGGGCCTAACTGATTCGGACAGCCACTTTCGCAGCCTCGGCTACACCACATTGGGCGATGCCTACGGCATCAAGCAGGGCACGCTGAATACGTATTTGCTCACCGCCTTCGAGCACGGAGCCCGCATTCTGGCCGATACTAAAGTCGACCGCGTAACTATCAGCCAAGGCCGCGCTACCGGCGCGGCAGCCGTACATACCACTGCCGACGGCCGCGCCATCCATATCACCGTGCGGGCCAAGCGCGTGGTGGTGGCAGGTGGGGCCATCCAGACGCCCGCGTTGCTCCTGCGCTCCGGCCTGAAGCACCCGCACCTGGGCCGCCACCTGCACCTGCACCCCACGGTGGTGGTGGGCGCACGCTACCCGCAGGCCATGAACTCCTGGCACGGCCCCAGCATGAGCGTGGTGAACGACACCTACACCATGCTGCACGGCACCAATTTCGGCGCGAAGCTGGAAACGCCGCCCACCCACCCCGGCCTGCTGAGCATGGTGCTACCCTGGCTCTCAGGCAAGCAACACCACGAGCTACTGCGCGATGCCGACCACCTCGGCTCGTTCATCGTCCTCACCCGCGACCGCGACGGTGGCCGCGTCAGCATCGACAAAAACGGTGCGCCGCTGATTGACTACACCCTCTCAGATTTCGACCGCGCCAACATGCTGGAAGGCGTGCGCGCCGCCGCGCAAATCCACATCGCGGCCGGAGCCGAAAAAGTATATCTGCCCCACGGCACCCTGCCAACTTTAGAAGCTAAAAACGGCGTTTTACTCAATCCCGAAGTGCTCGACAAGCTGCCGCATCTGAGCTGGAAACCCAACCAGTTTGGCCTCTACAGCGCCCACCAGATGAGCACCTGCCGCATGGGCGGCGACGCGGCGACGCACCCGCTCAAGCTCAACGGCGAAACCGTGGAGGTGCAAAACCTCTTCGTAGCCGATGGCTCGGCCTTCCCCGCGTGCAGTGGCGTGAACCCTATGCTGACAATCATGGCGCTGGCCCACTTCACGGCCCAGGGCCTGAAAGCCAGCCGCGCAGTGGAAACACCAGCCGCGGCCCTGGCATGATGCACCCCGCCGGAGGCTACCTTTGAGGTCGATTTTAGGCACTTCATGGGGAAGATTAACGATAAAAACAGGCGGATAATAACCGGCCTGTTTTTCGGGATTTTATTGTTGCTCGGCCCGCTGCTGGTGCGCGACTACGGCATGGGCTGGGACGAGCGCGCCGACCGTATGGTGGGCTACATGAGTCTGCGCTACATGGCGCAGCTGCTGGCCCCGCAGGTGCTGGCCGCCGGCCACTTCACTGGCATCCACGAGCTGGCCACCCACGGCGATGCCGACCACGGCCCGGTCTTCCAGATGCTGCTGGCGGGGCTGGAAATTGCCTTCTTCCGCCACGACCCGCGCGGGGCCGGCTGGATGCGGCACCTGCTCACCTTCGGCGTATTCGTAGCCGGCGTGTGGGCTGTGTACCGGCTGGGGCGGGCGCGGTTTTCCAGCTGGCGTTGGGGCTTGGTGAGCGCGGCCCTGTTGGTGCTCTCGCCGCGCATCTTCGCCGAGGCGTTTTATAACTACAAGGACATTGTGTTCCTGAGCCTGTTTGCGCTGGCCATCCTCACGCTCACACGGTTGCTGCACCGGCCCACGGTGCGCGGGGCGCTACTGCATGCGCTGGTCTGCGCCCTGGCCACCGATGTTCGCACGATGGGCATTCTGTTGCCGGGCCTCACCGTCGCCTTTGGGGCGCTGGAAATGTGGGCGCGGCCGGCCCGGCGGGCGGCCCTTCTGCGGGCCGGAGCGTGGTATTTGGCGGCGCTGGGCCCGCTGGTTGTGCTGTTCTGGCCGTTTTTGTGGGAAGCGCCGGTGGCGCGGTTCTGGGCGTGTTTCGGCAGCTTCCGGCGATACCGGCAGACGATGAAGGTGTTTTATCTGGGCGAACTGATATCCTGCCAGCGGCTGCCGTGGCACTACCTCTCGGTGTGGCTGCTGGTGACCACGCCGGTGGCCTACACCGCACTGGCCGTGGGCGGGGCCTGGGCGGTGCTGCGCGGGCTGCTGGCCCGGCCCACGGCATGGCTGCGCCACACCACCAACCGCCAGGGCCTGCTGTTCGGAGCCTGGCTACTGGGGCCGCTGGTGGTGATAGTAGTCATTCAATCAGTAGTATACGATGGCTGGCGGCACGTATATTTTATCTATCCGGCCTTCGTGCTGCTGGCCGTGCGGGGGCTGCGGGCGGGGGTGCGGGCCTGGCAGGCGGCTCCCCCGGCCTCGGCGGCCCGGCGCATGTGGTGGTTAGCGGGTGGGATGCTGACTTTGGGCATTGCGCACACGGTTTTCCGGCAGGTGCACGACCATCCATATCAGTACGGCTACTTCAGCTTTCTGCCCGGGCCGGTGGCGCAACGCCTGTTCGAGCGGGACTACTGGGGCGTATCGGGCCGCGACGGGCTGGCCTGGGTGCTGGCCCACGACCACAGTGCCACGGTGGCCATCAGCGACACGCTGCCCCAGAAAATCACCCTGCACAACAATTCGCTGCTGCTACCGGCCGCGCAACGGGCCAGGCTGCGCTTCGTGCCCCATGCGCAGGCCCGGTATTTTCTGGGAATTTACCGCTGGCATCCGGGGCCGTATGAGCCGCAGTTTGGCACGCCGGTACACGACATTCGGGTTGATGGCATGACGATTCTGACGGTATTTCGGCGCTGAATTTTTGCGGCTGAATGGACCTTACGGCCCTTTCTTCCGTACTGGTTGGAATATTGCTATTCCCGCTTCTTATGCGTCCAGTTCGTTTTGCCGTGGTGCTGTCATTGAGCCTGACCGCCGCCAGCTGCTCCATCTTTCATCACCGCGACAAGGCTGCGCCCGTGGTCGAGACCGTGCGCACCGCCGATTCGCCCACGCCGCCCACCGCCGCCCGCGACCTCGCCGACGTGATGGCCACCGACCTCCAGCTCACCCCCGAGCAAACCGGCCGGGTCCGCAGCATCCTCAGCAATACCGTGGCCCAGGCCAACGCCGCCAAGGAGAAATTCCCGCCCCAGTCGCCTCAGCTGCTGGCCGAGCAAAAGCGCATCAACGCCGCTTCCCAGCGCGAGCTTCAGCAAACCCTCGGCCCCGTCAAATTCAAGCAATTCATCGCCAACCAGCGCAAAATGGCTGCTGAGATGCAACAGCGCCAGAAGTAGCAACGGAGTAAATTGGACAGCGGCCAAGCACCCGCCAATAACCGGCCAGATAACCGCTACAAGTACTTCACCAGCAGCGCCACCAGCTTCTGTACACGGTCGGTATAAGGCGGGTACATGGCCTTGATGCCGGTGAAGCCCACGCGCTGCCGCATCACGCCCTTCTCGTTGCTGAACGCCAGGAAGCCCGCGTGGCCGTGGGCCTTGCCGAGGCCGGAGTTGCCCACGCCGCCGGTGGGCAGCTCGGGGTGGGCGAAGTGCAGCACGGTTTCGTTCACGCCCGCGCCGCCGGCCGAAACGTTGTTGAGCAAGTAGCTGCGGTTTTCGGCATTGGTGCTGAACACGTATTGCGCCAGCGGCTTGAGGCGGGCGTTGATGTAATCCGTCGTTTCGCTCAAGGTTTTGAAGGTGAGTACGGGCAGCAGCGGGCCGAAAATCTCCTCCTCCAGCACGCGGGCCGTGGCCGGCACGTTGGTCAGAATGGTGGGCTCGATGTAGTTCTGGGTTTCGTCCACGGTGCCGCCGGCGGCTACGGTAGCGCCTTTGGTCTGGGCATCTTCCAACAAGCCGGCGAGGCGGGCGAAGTGCTGCGCGTTCACGATGCGGGCCAGCGAATCGGACTGCTCGATACCCGCGCCATCGGGATTATAGGCCCGTTGGATGGCTGCCGTGAGTTCGGTGAGCAGCGCGGGCTGCACGCTTTCCTGCACCAGCAGGTAGTCGGGGGCCACGCAGGTCTGGCCGTTGTTGAGGAACTTACCCCACACGATTTTCTCGGCGGCATCGCGCAGGTCGGCAGTTTCGTCTACCACGGCGGGGTTTTTGCCGCCCAACTCTAGCGTGATACCTGACAGATGCTCGGCAGCGGCGCGCATCACAATCTTGCCCACTGCCGGGCTGCCGGTGAAGAAAATGTGGTCCCAAGGCAGCTTCAGCAGCTCAGTGGCGACTTCTTTGCCCCCTTCGAGCAGCAGTACTTCATCGGGCCGAAACAGGTCTTCGCACAGTTGGCGCAGCAGCGCGGAGGTGGCGGGCGTTTGCTCGGCGGGCTTGATGACCACGGCGTTGCCGGCCGCGATGGCCGAAATCAACGGCCCTACGGCCAGGTAAAACGGGTAGTTCCAGGGCGCGATGATGAGCACCACGCCCTTGGGCTCCACCTGCACCCAGGAGCGGGTGCCCAGCAGGGCCAGGCTCGCGCCCACTTTGCGCGGGGCCATCCACTTTTTGAGGTGGCTGCTGGTATGCTTGAGTTCGACCAAAGAGGTCCAGATTTCAGTTAAATCAGTTTCGGTCGCGGGCTTGCGGAAATCGGCGTAAAGGGCTTGCTGAATGTCGGTGCGGTGCGCGTGCAGCCAGCTGCTGAGCTTTTGCAGGCGGGCGCGGCGGGCCGCCACGCCTTCACTGCGCAGGACGGGCGTGCGCAGTCGCAGCGCATCGAACTGCGCCTGAAACTGGTTGCCCGGCTTCGCAGCGGCAGCTTGGCCTTCGCCACCATCATTCACTAAAACAGCAGGTTGCATAATAAGCGTCATTAGCTCTGCCGGCCTTCGCGACCAGCCTCGCAGAAAGATACGCGGCGTGCACAACATTTCCCGGAGCTGTGCGTCTGCACACTCGGCTGTGGCCCGCAGGTTCATCCAACATCAAGTAGGTGTTACCTTTGCAGCTTGCTATTTGGGCTCCGGCCCGCGTTTTTTCATCCTATACCACCCGCCGGGCCGGCGCTAAAACCGGCTCAGCCCGCTGATATTACTGGTACTTTTTTTTCGTGATTTCTCTTTATCCCCGTCGCACTTCGCGGCTGTTTGTTGCGCTTCTGGTTCCCTTGCTTGCTACTTCCACCGGCCTTACGCAGGCCCGGGAGCGGCGCGCCGAGAACCCTGACTCGCTCATTGCCAATACCCTGCCCGCCGACACGCTGGCTGTGGAAGCCCAGAAGCCCAAGCCGACCCGCCTGACGCCCCTGCCGATGGACTCGCTGCCGCACATCCACCCGCGCGACGCCAAAGGCCGCATCACCGACTATACCGTGGCCCCGGGCGTGACCTGGCACTACGACAAGCCCAAGCCCTTCGAGTGGGCCTACCACATTCCGCGCGATTTGGGCCAGTTTCCCGGCTTCGCATTCCGCAAGGAGAATAAGGAGACGCTGATTGAGCTGGCGGCGGGCTCGGTGGCGCTGTGGGTGGCCGACCAGGCAATCATCGACTGGAGCCAGGATTTCGGCAAATTCATCGGCCTGAAAGCCGCCAGCACCCAGAAAACCCTGATTCACATTCCGTTCAGTGTAGGCTCGGCCAACCTGCCCTTCGAGTTCAACGTGCCCGATAACCTCAACAGCACGTTTTACTTCCTCGGCGATGGCTGGACGCACCTCACCGTGGCCAGCAGCTTCTGGATTTACGGTGGCATCAAGAAAGACAACCGCGCCCTGCGCACCTCCAGCCAGCTCGGCGAGGCCATTTTCAGCACCGGCCTGGTGGTGCAAACCATGAAGCGCCTCACCGGCCGCCAAAGCCCCTACGTGGCCACCAAGGACCGCGGCGAGTGGCACCTGTTCCCGTCGTACAACACCTACCAGAACTTCGTCCCGAACTACGACGCCTTCCCCACCGGCCACCTGGCCACGGCCATGGCCACGGTCACGGTCATCGCCGAAAACTACCCCGAATACCACTTCATCCGTCCCGTGGGCTACGGCCTGATGGGCCTGCTGGGCTACTCCATGCTCAACAACGGCGTGCACTGGGCCAGCGACTACCCGGTGGGCATCGCGCTGGGCTATGCCTTCGCCAAAATTGCGGTGCGCAACGGCCGCACTCGCGTCGAACAGCCCGAGTCCACCGACCCGGCCGCCCACGGCACTGGCTTCCAGGTGCTGCCGCACCCCAAGCCGTGGTACCGCCGGGGCCTGTTTTCGCCCTACACCTACGGGCCGTTCACGGGGGCCAGCTGGTCGCTGCGCCTCTAAGTCGCGCAATCCTACCGAGGGCTTTTATCGTTGATTAGTTGACCCGGCACGGGCCGGAGGTATGTTCAATCCGCTATTCTATGCCTGATTTGCGCTCCGATTTCCCCAATCCGGACTTGGCCACCTGCCAGTCTGAGCTGACCCGGCAACTGGCCTTGCTGGGCCAGCACTGGCCCACATTTTCGGAGGCTGAATTGGTCGAATTGCCTGGCCCCGGCCGCTGGAGCCGCAAGGAAATTCTGGGACACCTCATCGACTCGGCTACGAATAACTACCGGCGCTTCGTGCTGGCACAGCTCGCCCCTCCCCCGTTGCGCCTCCAGCCCTACGACCAGGAGGCCTGGGTTCGCATCGGAACCTATCAGCACCGCTCGGCTGCCGAGTTGCTCACGCTCTGGACCGGCCTCAACCAGCAGATTCTGCACCTGCTGGCCCGCTTGCCCGAGGCCCTGCTCGACCACGAGTGCCTCACGCTCAACGCCAACCCCGTCACCCTGCACTGGCTCATTGCCGACTACGTGCTGCACCTGGAGCACCACGTCCGGCAGATTATTCATCATTAACCAAACACACAAAAAAGCCCGCTCCAAACTTGGAGCGGGCTTTTTTATGAATTGTCGGAATGACAGTTTAGGCTTATTTAAACAAGCCCTTTTTCACGGTGCGGTTGCCGTTTTCGTCAATTTTAATCTTCGTGCCGTCGGCGCGCTTGATTTTCACCGAGCCGTCGTCGTCACGCTTGATTTTAGCGCCGTTTTCGTATTTCACTTTGTGGTCGCCATCGTTCTGGTTTTCCATTTTCTTCACGCCCGAGCCTTGGCCCACGCTGCCGGTGCGGTGGACAGTGGTGGTCGTGGTGGTTACCGTGCCGGGGGCCAGCGAGTAAGGACCGTCGCCGTAGTTGGCGCGGTTGGCCGAATAGGTGTTGTAGTAAGCCGGGTTGTTCAGGTCGGTGCGAATGGCGTTATCGGCCTCGTCGTTAGCCTGGCGGATGGCGGCGTAACGGCCAGTGGTGTCCGTAGCGTACTGGGTTTGCAGCGCGTTGATTTTGCGGCCGCGGGTGTAGTAGGTGTGCTCAATGCGGCGCACCACCGTGGTGTCGGTCAGCTTGAGGTCTTCGGCCACGCGGGCAGCCATGCGGCGGGCGTCGTCGTAAGCGGCCATCGTGTCGACGGTGGTCGTAGTGGTTGTAGTCGTGGCTTCCGGCGTAGTCGTGGTAGTGGTTTCGACTTTCTTATCCTGCGAGCAGGAGGCGGTGGCCAGCGCGGCGGCGGCCATCAGGCCGAGCAATTTGAAATTCATGGAATCAAAAATTAAGGAATTAAAAACGGCCATGTAGCCATTTTTAGGGGCTGATACGGCGGCGCTTCGCCGGAAGTTGTGCCAGCCGGCACGGTGGGCGGCACTTTTGACGGGCGCAGGGTCCCGTTTTTCAGCGGCGTACCTTTGTCGGGGCGCTCGTGCGCCGCGTTTATTCTTTTTGATTTTTTGCCCATGCCTGCTGCCTCGTACACGCGCCTCAATAAATTCATCAGCGAAAGCGGTCTGTGCTCGCGCCGCGAGGCCGACCGCTACATCGCGCAGGGCGCGGTGCTGCTCAACGGCAAGCCCGCCCAGATTGGCGACCAGGTGGGCCCGCGCGACCGCGTGAGTGTGAACGGCCACAAGCTGGAGCCCAAGCAGGCCGAAGATGCCGTGTACCTGGCCTTTAACAAGCCGGTGGGCGTGACGAGCACCTCAGAGCCGGGCGTGCGCGGCAACATCGTAGACTACGTGAACCACGCCGCCCGCGTGTTCCCCATCGGGCGGCTTGATAAGGACTCGTCGGGCCTGATTTTCCTGACCAGCGATGGCGACATCGTGAACAAGATTCTGCGGGCCGGCAACCAGCACGAAAAGGAGTACGTGGTCACCGTCGACCGCATCCTCACCGACCGGATGCTGGACGAAATGGCCCACGGCATCCCCATGCTGGGCGTGGTCACCAAGCGTTGCGTCATCGTGAAAGAAACACCCTACATCTTCCGCATCACGCTGGTACAGGGGCTGAACCGTCAGATTCGGCGCATGGTGGAGCACTTCGGCTATGAAGTGACAAAGCTGGAGCGCGTCCGCATCATGAACATCAGCCTCAAAGGCCTGCCCGTGGGCGACTGGCGCGAGCTGACCCCGGAAGAAGTAGCCGGCATCATGAAAATGGTGTCCAAATCGAGCGGTACCGAAGAAGCATCCGGCGGCCGCAGCCGACCCAAAACGGCCAAAGCCGCGCCGCAAGACCAACCGATGAGCGAAGGCCGTCCCGCCCCGCGCCCCCGCAAGCCCGGTCCACCCACCATGTTCAACCCCTCGGGCACCGGCTGGTGGGGCCCGCGCCCCGAAAAGCCAGGCGCATCCGGCACCAAGCCCGGCCTGGGCGGCACCAAGCGCCCGGCCAAAGCCGGCCCGGGCGGTGGCGGCTCGCGCCCTAAAAGCGGCGGCGCAGGCGGCCCGGCCCGGCCCAAAACCGGCACGCTGGGCACGCGCCCGGCCGCCAGCGGCAAAGGCAAATCCGGCGGGGGCCGCAAAGGCCCGGCCCGGCCGCGCTAGTGCGGCAGCGGAATTATCACTCCCCGGTTTGCCGTTAGCCTTCGGATGAAGCATTTTTCCCTGCTACTCTGCCTCTGGCTGCCCGGCGTGGCCGCGTGGGCTGGCCCTGCGCCCCTGCCGCCGCTCGTCATTGCTGAGCAGTTTGTGGCCCCCGCCGGATGGCCCGCCATGAAAAGCTACCTCTGCTGCGAGGTGGCCGGCCAGGCCAAACGCCAGACCCTGGGCCAGCAGATTCCGCCCCGTGTGCAGCGCGCCTGCCAGCTGGTGCGGCAGGACTCGGCCACGGCCGTAGTGGCCGTGGAGCTGCGCGATTCGGTAAGCCGGCGCGATTTCTACCTGCACTTCCACCGCGAGGCCGAGGGCTGGAAGCTGAGCGCCATCCGCAACCTGGCCATGACGCACCTGGGGCCGCCCATGGTGGCGCTGCTCTCCGCTATGCCGCCCGCCGAAGTGGCCGACTACAACCGCAAGCACCCCGATGCCAGCCACGACTTCACCATCGGCAATCTGCGCCTCTGGACCAGCGCTGATGCCGACATTGCCGCCCACTTCTACCAGCACCGGGCAGCCTTTCAGGAAGTCCTGAGCCGGGTGCAGAGCGGCCGATTTTTCGACCCCACCATTGGTGCCGACGAAGCCACCGACGAGCAGGCCGCCAACGCCGACCCGGCCGTACACGCCCTGCTGCGACAGCTCTACCTGGGCCGTGTGACGCGGCGCGCCACCGCCTGCGGCAGTTGCCTGGAGTTTGTCATCGGCGGCAAAATCGACAGCACGGTGGGCCTGCTTTACCAGCCCGAGGCGGCCCTGCTGCCCGCCATGCAGCCCGATGGCCTCATCGTGCTCCGGCCGCTGGGCGACGGCTGGTACCTCTACAAAACGACGTAATTATTCCTATTAATGAAGCCCGACGCCACCCCTCCCCTCGCCGAAAAAGACCAGCTGCACCCGCGCAACCCGCACCGCGCGCCCTACGATTTCCCGCTGCTCAGCAAAGTCAGCCCGGAGCTGGCGGCCTTCGTGCGCCCCAACCCCCACGGCAGCCTGTCGATTGATTTCGCCAATCCCGCCGCCGTGAAGGCCCTGAATCGCGCCCTGTTGCGGCATTTCTACGGCATCGAGCACTGGGACATTCCGAAGGGCTACCTCTGCCCGCCTATCCCCGGCCGGGCCGACTACGTGCATTACCTGGCCGATTTGCTGGCCGAAAGCAACGGCGGCGTGCTGCCGCCCGGCGAAGAAATCACGGTACTGGACGTGGGCGTGGGAGCCAACTGCATCTACCCCATCATCGGCCGGCGCGAGTACGGCTGGCACTTCGTGGGCTCCGACATCGACGGCGTGGCCGTGCGCGCCGCCCAGCAGATTGAGGCCGCCAACCCCTCCCTGGCCGGGGCCATCGAGGCGCGCCTGCAACCGGCCCGCACCCGCATTTTCGACGGCCTCATCCAGGCCGGCGAGGTGTTCGATATGACGATGTGCAACCCGCCGTTTCACGCCTCGGCGGCGGCGGCGGCAGCCGGCTCACAGCGCAAAACGGCCGGCCTGGGCACCGGGCGCGGCCCCCGGCCAGTCCTGAATTTCGGCGGCCAGAACAACGAGCTGTGGTGCGAGGGCGGCGAAGCCGGCTTCATCCGGCGCATGGTGCAGGAGAGCGGCCGGCGGCCCCGGGCCTGCTACTGGTTCACCTCTTTGGTTTCTAAAAAAGAAACCCTGCCCGGCGTGTACCGCGCCCTGCAAACGGCCGGAGCTACCACCGTCCGCACCATCGAAATGGCCCAGGGCCAGAAGAAAAGCCGCCTTGTGGCCTGGACTTTCCTCTCGCCCGCGCAGCAGGATGCCTGGCGAAAAACCCGGTGGGCAGATTTGCAATAGCGTTACCTGCCCACGGCCTTTGTATATTGCGTATCTTCGTAACAACACACCTGTCCGTGCTCTTCTACTGCTCCAGAAGCAAGGGCCGGCCACAACAGATTTAGCAGCACAACACTATGGGTAGGTCTCAAGAGACATTTGGTAAGAAAGACAACGAGAAGAAGCGCGCGAAGAAGAAAACCGAGAAGGAGGAGCGCAAAGTTGAGCGGCAGGCCAACGCCAAAAGCGGAGCGGCCCTGGAAGAAATGTTTGCCTACGTGGACGAAAACGGCAACATCACCTCTACCCCACCCGACCCCACCAAGAAGCGTGTCATCAAGGACGAGGACATCCGCATCAGCATAGCCAAGCAGGAAGACCGCGAGCCGGAGGACACCATCCGCACCGGTTCGGTGACGTTCTTCAACGATTCGAAGGGCTACGGCTTCATCAAGGATTCGGTGACGCAGGAGAGCATTTTCGTGCACGCCAACGGCCTGGCCGGCGGCCCCATCTCGGAAGGCGACAAAGTGAACTTTGAAGTAGAAATGGGTGCCAAAGGGCCCAACGCCGTGCGCGTGAAAAAGGCCAGCGCTACGCCGCCGCCTGCCGCCGCCGCACCGGCCGCCGAGTAGCATATCGACTTCTACAGATACAGAAGAGCCCCGTTTCCAAAGCTATTGCAGCTTCGGAAACGGGGCTCTTCTATGAGCAATTAGTTTTAGGCGTTGCCGTCCAGCGCGGCCAGGTTTTCCTCGGCAGCGGCGGTGTCGGTGCTGGTGGCTTTGCCGTTGCGTTTCGCCAGCATGCCCAGGCCCACGGCAGCGAGCGCCGCGCCCGCTAACACCTTCTGGGTGGTGGTGAGCTTGCTTTTGCGCAGCTTTTTGAGCGATTTGGCGGCCCCACCGAGCAGGGTTTGCTTTTTGGCGGGCTTGTTTTTGGCGGCTTTGTCCTTGGTCTTTTTCATAGCGCGGGTTGGTTGAAGGTGACGCGGGAGCGGGCGGGCACTTGCCGCCGGCTATTCTTCGGAAAAATGCTGATGATGCCTAGAGGCTTTGCGGTGGTGGCTGGGCGCATTCGCTTCATTGAGCAGCGCTGGGGTGGCGTGCTCGTTGGGCGCGTCGTCGGTTTCGCGGGTGGCCAGGTAGACCAGGCCGGCAGCGGCCAGGACCAGACTGCCCACCACCTTCTGGCCGGTGCTGAGCCTGGAAATCTCCTTCGTCACCTTCCGAAACTTCTTGAGCGACAGAGCCACAGCATCCAGAATATCTTCCGAGGCCTTGTCCTTTTTCGAGTGCTTCTTTTTATCCTTGCCCATAAGAAGTTGCGGTAAAACGGTTTCCAGCAGGAATTGGAGGGGAAAAGCCATGGCGATAAACAGCAAGCGCAGAACCCGATGAAACCGGTGGCGCAGCTAGCTTAGGGTATTCGCAAGGAGCGGCCCGAAGGTTGCCGTTTTTTGAGTTGATTACACAGGTAATCACAACAGTAGCACATCAATTTTGTGCGCGTGCACCTGCTGCAAGTCGTCGGACCACGCGAAGACCGTGAAAAACCCATCGACCGACGCCACCAGGGCAATGGTATCGTGCTGGTCGTGCACAAACTGGGCGGCGGCCAGGTGGCGGGTGCCGCCGTTCTGAGCCGGGTGCAGGTTGCGCGGCTCGCTGCCCACCACTGGCTCGGTAAGCACCATGGTTTCGACGGGCGTGCTGGTTTTGGCCCGCGCCACCTTCGCCCCAAAGGCTAGCAGGGTGTACTCCTGGGTGATGACGGTAGCCCCATCCACGGCCGTGAAGCCGCCCACGATGCCGATGTTGCGCCGCAGCGCGGCCTGCCACTTGCGCTTCGACTGGCCCGGCCGCTGCACCGCCCGGATGCCGGTGTAGGCCGGAGCCACGGGGTAGTTCAGGGGCTGCACGATGGATTTTTGCCACTGCTCGGAGCCGGGCGGCACCACCAGCACCAGGCCGCCCCGGCCGTGGGCGCGCATGGCGGCGGCCAGCTCCAGCAGCACGTTGTCGGTTTCGCCGGTGTCGGGGGCGGGGAGGCTGCGGCCGGGCAGGAAGGCTTGCAGAGCCGCGCAGTCGTTGAGGCCGCCGTGCTCTTCGTCGATGAGCTGGAGGTGGTCGCCGCGCAGCACGGCCACGTTCACAAACTTGCCGAAGCCGCCGGCGCGGCGGTGCTTCACCACCAGCAGGCCGGGCTCCACCACTTCGAGCACGAAGCACAGCGGCGGCACCCGCGTGGCCGTGCCCCACACGTAGAGGCCGTCGGCATCGTGCCACACGCCGAGGTGCAGGCCGGGCTGCTCCACGGCGGGAGCCAGCTTCAGCAGGTTGGCGGGCGTGAGGCGGCGGCGCTGGCCAAACACCAGCGGCTGCCGGGCCTGCTCCAGCGGGAGCAACGCCAGCGAAATGCGGGGCGGGTGTCCCTCCTCCCGCCGCAGACTGGCCCAGAAGGCGGCGTCAATCACGGCTTCCACCCACTGTGCTTCGGGCGGGGCAGCAAGACGGGCTTCGTCCTCCATGCTGGCCGCCCGGTGCCGCGCAAAGTGGGCTTCAACCATGGGGGCGGCCATACGGGCCGTGAGGTAGGTGGGTTCGGAGAGCATGGGGCAAAGATGGGATAGATGGCGGGAAGCTATAACCCCAAAAAGGCCGAAGCGCTTATCGCCTCGGCCTTTTTAAATTTCTGCCGCAGGGCATTCCGTTATGAAGCTGTTCCGTCAACGGCTCCAGACACCTTCACCCAATGCGAAAGCGAATAGTAAAATGGCTTCCTTCGAATAACCAAATCGCCCAGCGGCGGTAGCGGCTAAAGCAAGCAGCGGTGCTATTCCGGAGGGCTGCGGGCAGCTATTTATTTGTTTGACGAGCGGGCCAGGCGGCGCGCCCGGAGTTGTTTGAGGCCGAAAGCAACCCCACCAGCCAGCAGCAGCGAAGCGCCACCGTCGATGGGCGTTTCGGTGGGCTGGACGGGGTCTGGCACCGGCGTGGGGCCGCCTGAGTTGGGCTGGGCCACTGCGGGCGAGCTGGTTAGCGCACAAAAAAACAGCAGGCTTGCCGCGGAAAAGAGAATGGATTTCATGAGCAGGAAGGCGTTAAGGATAATACCGGGCCGGCCCATAAAGGCCGACCCGAATCAGTTATTGAATCACTACGCGCTTGGCCAGCGTGGCCGCGCCAACCTGCAGGCGCAGGGTGTAGACGCCGGCGGCCAGGCCGTTGGCATCCACAGTCAGACTAGCGCCGGTGGGTGCCAGGACAGCATTCTGACGGCGTACTACCTGGCCCAAGGTGTTGAGCAGGTCGGCGTGCAGCTGCGTAGCACCGGCTACGGCCGGCACGAGAACCGTGAAGGCATTGTGGGCCGGGTTAGGGTAAAGCGTCACCTCGGCGGCCGTAAGCGCCGACGCGGTGGCCAGGGCGGTGCGGGCGGCAAAGTGCAGCGTGAAGCGGCCCGTCATCGTTGCGGCGGCCTGTGCGCTGGTCACACTAAACGAATAGGCCGGCTGCAAGCGCAGGTTCACGGTTTGGCCGGTGGTAGCATCGGTGAGCATGGCATCGAGGCTGGCCGGCAGGTTCCTGAGGGCAGCGGCGGCCAGCATATAGGTGCCGGCGGCGGGCACGCCCACAGACAGCGGCAGCACGGTGGCCGTGGTAAAGCTTGGGCGACCATCAATGGCCAGGGCTTCGCTGGTGGTGGCCACGCTGGTCAGGTTCAGGCCCGAGGGGTTGGGTAGCTTCTGGGCATCGTACTGGGTATCGAAGCCGGCGGTGGCGCTGGTTTCGGCGTAGGCGTAGAGGGGGTCGGCGGCACCGTTGGCGGCGCGCAGCTCCAGTTGCACCAGGGGCCGGGTGTCGGCCGTGGCGCGCTGGAAGGTGGTGTTGTTCAGCGTGGTCAGGCGCTGGCTATTGCGGAAGGTGAGTGAGCCGGTGGTCTGGCCGGCGCTCACGCGGGTAAAGAAGCCTTGGGCCACAGGCAGCACGGGGTTGCCACCTACGCCGTTGACATAGGCGCGATAGGCCCCGACGTACGGGCCGGTGCTGGCGTACACGTAAATGGCAGCATCGAGGCCGGTGCGGTCGGCGGGAGCCACCAGGCTGTAGTCGAGGGGCGCGGGATAGGGGTTGCCCATCAGCTGCCAGCCGGCATCGGCGGTGTTGGCCGAAGCGGCGGCGTTGCGGCTCAGGCTCAGGGCCTGAGTGCCCGTGGTGAGCGCACCCACGAAATCGACCAGCGCCGAGCCGTTGATGTTAACCGTGTAGCCAAGGCCAACGGCCAGCGGCGTAGCCAGGCTGGCGGGCACCACAAAGCCTTTGTCGAAAGCCGGCAGGTTGTTCGTAGTCGTCACCAAGCGGGTTTGGTCGTAGCCAAACACGGTGGGGAAAGGCGTGGTAGCGGCCGGCGAGGCAGCCGTGTTGTAGCTCTGGGTGAGCACCGGCGCGAAACCACTGGTTTGCAGGTCGGCCACGGTGCTGCCCGTAACCGGGGCGCTGTAGTGGCGGTAGCCCTGGCCCGGGTTGCTCGAGGCGATGTAGCGCTGCACGGTAGCCGTGCCGTTTACCGCACCGGTGCCGGTGTTGTCGACCAGCGCCGTGCCGGCGGCATCTGACAACAGCGTCAGCGTGCGGCCGTTGGTGGTGAGGTTGCCGCTGGCGGGGGCCAGCACGCCGTGGATACTCAACGGGCCGCTTTGGATTGCGCCGGAAGCATTGGTAATGGTGAGGCCCCAGAGCTGGGTGCTGCCGCTGCCGCCGAGGAGCTGCGTGGTGGTGCCGCTGAGGCTGGTGGTGCCCGCCGTGGCGCTGATGGTACCGCTGTTGCTCAGCGTAGACTTCACGTCGAGGGTGCCGCCGTTCATGGTCAGGCTAGCGCTGGTACCGATGGTGAGGCCGTTGGCCACGGCGTTGCCGGTGGCAATGATGGGGAAGGGCGAGCGGCCCGTGCCCACGATGGCATCGACCGTGCTAGTGGGCACGCCCGCCGACCAGTTGTTCGAATTGAACCAGTCGGTGTTGATGCCACCCAAAGCGGTGCCCAGCCACGAGGTGGCCGTGATGACCGGCACCACGGCCGCGTTGGGCAGGCTGGCGGTGTTGCTATCAATACTAATAGAGCCGCCGCGCGAGAGGCCGCGGCCAATCAGCGAAGCCCCCTGAATCATGTTGATGGCCCCATCCACCAGCAGGGTACCCCGCATCACGGAGTTCTGGCCCATCGTGACCAAGCCGCCAATCTGCCAGTACACGTTGGCGGGCGTAGCGCCGTTTTGGGTAAGCACCACGGAGTTGGCACCCGTGGTTAAGGCACCCGATACCCGGAGGAAGAACTTCGCGTTGGGGTCGCCACCGCCATCCAGAATCAGGGTACCGGCCAGCGTAGTAGCTCCGCCCACGCAGTACGAGCCGGGAGCCAAGGTCACGGCCGGCGTGCCGCCGTACACGGCCAGCGGCGTCACGCACGGAATGGTCGACATGTAGCCGTAGGCCGTCTGCACGTCCGTGGCGGCCTGCGTCGAATACGTATCGGCTACGTGGATGCTGCCGTTCACGACCACGCCCAGCGGGAAGCCGTTGAACGCGCCGGCATTGGTACCGATGTCGCCGTTGATGATGGTGGGGCCGTTGTTATCAACAGCCCCAACGGCCGTGAACAGGGCAAAGCTGGCGGCGGCTCCCAGGGCTGGGGCCACCTGCGCGGCACCGGCTTGCGGGAAAGCCAAAACAGCTACCGAGGTTAAAATAAACAGGAAATGTTGCTTCATAGGGGGTGGACATTGCGGGTGAATTAGTTCACGTTGCAAAGCTCACGCGCCGCACTTCCAGGGCATTTACACGATTACAGAAAACATTTACATCATTCACACTTTCAGGCTCTATGGTGAGCCTGCCGTCGAGAAGCTTAAACAACGAAGGCGTTAACCCCGTCACTTTCTTGAACTGGTTGGACAAGTGGGCGACACTACTATAGTTGAGTTGATAGGATATCTGGGTAAGGTTGAGCTCGCCCGCCAGGAGCAGCTCTTTTACCCGGTTAATCTTGAACTCAATGATATACTGCTCGATGGTGCTGCCCGTGTTTTCCGAAAACAGGTTGGCGAGGTAGGTGTAGTCGTAATCCAGCCGGCGGCTGAGGTAGTCGGAGTTTTTCGTTCTGGTGGTTTGGCCGGCCACCAGCACGAGGTCGGCCACGGCTTGTTTAATGCCGCTAATCAGCTGGGCCTTTTTGCGCTCCCGGTGGCTGAGGCCATCCGTGGCCCGGTTGCTCATGGGCTGGGCGAAGGGGTGCGACGCGGAGCCCGCGTCGCTTCTGTTTCCGGCTGCTGCGGCTTCGTATCGAAGCGGTTGGGCAGTGCCTGCTGTTGAACCTGTCATGTTGCGGCAATTACTTGCCAGTGTTACGGCATATAAATTCAACGATTGCGCATAAGCACCCGGCAGTTCCTGACAAGAACAACAGCTCGAATTAATTAGAACTATTCTAATAACATGAACGAACAATCTGAATCTAACTATCCAAACGGGGTTTATGCTTAAGAGTTCGTCAATTCCCAATTATGGAAAGCAGCTTTGAGCATTTATCACCTCACAAGCCAATAAACGCACAATTAAAAGTGCGGATTCTCAAAAAAAGAGTTGCAAATAACCTGTACTGTTGTTAAAACATCTCTTACCTGAGTCTTCCCGCACGGTCGAATAATGCAAGTCAGACAATTATAAATTTTCAAATACACCTCGCCATGACTTTGATTCAACAGAATCCCCTGCATACTCCCCCATCGTGGCTTGTATCCTTTCTACTGCGCTGAGCCAATACCTAGATAAGGATTCGCTGCCCACTTATTCCCGGTCGAAGTTCGCCCGCTTGCCTAGCGCGGCCATTCGCACGGCTTAGGCTACGCGGCGGGCACGGGTTTCGGGCTGTTTGGCACCTAGTACCCAGGTCAGAATCTGCTTGCGGGCCGAGGACGAGAAGGCGGCGAAGTGCCGGGCGGCAGTTTCATCAATAGCTAGGGCAGCGGCTAAATCTTCGGGGATGTGGCCGGCTTCGGCGGCATCCAGGCTTTCCCACGCGCCGTTTTGCTTGGCGCGGGCGATGGCGGCCAGCCCGGCGGGCATCAGCAGCTGGGCGGCTTCGAGGCGCTCCAGTCGCTCTTTGTTCACCTTGCTCCAGCCGCTGCGGGGCTTGCGCGGGGTGAAGAGCAGCTGCGTGCGCTCGGCGTCGAGCTTGCGGGGGTGCGAGTCAATCCAGCCGAAGCAGAGGGCTTCTTCCACGGCTTCGGGGTAGGTGACGCTGGGCTGGCCGCTGGCTTTTTTGAAGTAGACCAGCCAAACGCCGGGGGCGGTGGCGTGGTGCTTGGCTAGCCACTGCCGCCACTCGGCGCGGCTGGCGGGCTGGGCCTGGGCGTAGGTATCGGTGCGGGACATAGGAGGTGACTACGTTTAAATTTAGAAGCTGCGGTGGGATTGCAAGGCCGGGGTAGAGACGCATATTTGCGTCTCGCCGTTGGCTGGTTTTGTTCAACGACGAGACGCAAATATGCGTCTCTACATCTTTCCAACCGCTTTCATGTATGCGTAGCACCATTGCCACCCTCCTGCTGCTTTTCGCTCTTTCGGCCACTACCGCCCACGGCCAAAGCACGCCGCGCCAAACGGGGACAACCAGTCCGCCACCAGCGGCTGCTCCAAAGCCCCTTACCAAAGAGGAGCTATACCAAACGGTGGCCCGGCTGGACACGGAAATGTTCGCCGCCTTCAATGCCCACGACGTGAATAAGCTCATGGCCTACTTTGCCGATAACCTGGAGTTTTACCACGACAAAGGCGGCCTGGGCAACTTCGCCCAAACCAAGGAAGGCTTCACGCGCCTATTCACCCAAAGCCCCGACATCACCCGCACGCTGGTGGCGGGCACCCTGGAAGTGTACCCCGTGAAAAACTACGGGGCTATGCACATCGCCACGCAGCGGTTTTGCCACGTAGAAAACGGCCGCGAGGACTGCGGCAACTCCAAGTTCGTGATGGTGTGGCAGCAGCAGGCCGGCACCTGGAAAATCACCCGCGTCGTGAGCTACGACCACTGAGGAAAGGTTTGTTGTCCGGATGGAAGGTTTGTGGTCCGGAGCGAAGGTTTGTTGTCCGGGCCGAAGGTTTGTTGTCCTGAACGAAGGTTTGTGGTCCGGAAACGGTTGGCGGGCATCCGGAAGCGTTTGGCGAGGCTCCGGACGCCAAGGTTTGTGGTCCGGAAGCGTTTGGCGGGCGTCCGGAAACGGTTGGCGAGGGTCCGGAAGGAAAGGTTTGTGGTCGGGAAGCGGTTGGCGGGCATCCGGAAGCCGCTGGCGGGGCTGGGGAAGCGGTGGGCGACTGCGCTGTACGAAACTTATGCAGCAGAAACGTAGCGCTATCCATAGTAGCGGGGGGGTGGGCCTGCGCCATGGATGGAAGCTTGAATTTATTCCGTACTTTTCTCCGACATAGTGAAAGCTCTCTCGGCTTTTGCAGTGGTGGAGTCCAGAACCCACTTTAAAAAACGGGGCGTTACCGAAAAGCCTTACGAGTAGGAACTGCTACCCCAGATTGCAAATGGAATACTTTTTACAGGTTTTAAAAAAATATGCTGTATTCAGCGGCCGCGCTCGCAGAAAAGAATACTGGATGTTTGTATTGTTTAACCTCCTTTTCTCGATTGCGGCAGGAGTGGCCGATTACGTTTTGACTGGCACTGGTAGCGGCGCTATCTCTGGTCTGTACGCTATTGCGATGCTCATTCCCAGCTTGGCTGTAGGAGTCAGGAGGCTCCACGATGTAGGCAAAAGCGGCTGGTTCACGCTGATTCTTTTCGTGCCGCTGGTTGGCGTTATTTGGCTGCTGGTATTAGACTGCACCGAAGGCAATGCAGGCGAGAACGAATATGGTCCCGACCCGAAGGCGATGTTTGCTTATTAGTCACTAGGACATAATCCTCAAATAAAAAGAGGCTGAAGCTACCGTAGCTTCAGCCTCTTTTTATTTCTGCCGCAGGGCGGCTATTTCCTGATTCGAATCATCTTGCCGTGGCGGTAACGGTAGGTTCCGGGCGGTACCGAATGCAATGCGTACTGGCCGTCCTCAACAGCAGGCTCAACTACGATAAGCTGATTGCGCACCTTTATCGACTGCGATTGAACGACTTCGAAGGAATGCTCTTCGCGTTGGGTGTCGGTGGAATCAGTTTCATCATCGCCAGTGTAGCCACCTTCGTGGCTGGCGGTTCCTGCTTTGAGTAATAGTACCGGCTCTGCGGATACGTCGATAATGTTGATGCCCTCGTTGGAAATGGACCAATGATGCAGGCTCGTTTCGGAACTGAACTTCAGGAGCACCGCTGGTGGCCCGGTGGGTGCCAGTCGCACCGTGTCTAGGGTCACTGCGCTATTCCAGAGCCATTCCCCTACCAGTTCCAGCCGTGTTTCTATCCAGCCGTTGGGGCAGCTAGGCGACCGATAATAGAGGAGCGTGGGCTTGTGCCATTCAGCACTTATCAGAAAGCGCTGCTGCAAGGTGTCGACCATGATGTTGCCTATCGCAATTTCCTGCTGAAAATCCTCTTCGCTGATACACCGAAACTGCATTGGGCGCGCCTCTACGCTGCCTTGCGATGGCTCGCGTTGAATCGCCTGCTCGGCTTGTTCGTGGGTAGCAGGCGTGGCTGTTCGCGCAACAGAATCTTTCGTCTGCGGTGTCACCGGGGGTGCTACAGCCGTGTTGCGGGCTGGTTTTTCTTCCGTTTTCGGCTGGGTTCCGCAAGCAGTCAATAAGGCCAGTAGCAAAAGCGGTAATGTGTATCCTGGCATGAGCTACATAAAAAAAGAGCCTAAAGCTATGCAAGCTTCAGGCTCTTTTTCAGCATGAAATAACAACCGGCAATTACATGTGAATGGCGCGGTTCTCCGTGGCGGCGAGGCAGGCTTCTTTCATGGCCTCGGCGTAGGTGGGGTGCGAGTGGCTCATGCGGGCCACGTCCTCGGCGGAGGCGCGGAACTCCATGGCGGTCACGGCTTCGGCGATGAGGTCGGCGATGCGCGGGCCAATCATGTGGACGCCCAGGATTTCGTCGGTGGTTTTGTCGGCCAGCACCTTCACGAAGCCGTCGGTGTCGCCGCTGGCACGGGCCCGGCCGCTGGCTTTGAAGGGGAAGCTGCCGATTTTGTAGGCCTTGCCCTGCTCCTTGAGTTGCTCCTCGGTGTAGCCCACGCCGGCCACTTCGGGCCAGGTGTACACCACGCCGGGGATGAGCAGGTAGTTGATGTGCGGCTTCTGGCCCACGATGGTTTCGGCCACGAACACGCCTTCTTCCTCGGCCTTGTGGGCCAGCATGGCGCCCCGAATCACGTCGCCGATGGCGTAGATGCCGGGCACGTTGGTTTGCAGGTGGGCATCGACCTTGATGCGGCCGCGCTCTTCCATTTCCACGCCCGCAGCTTCCAGGTTGAGGCCGGCGGTGTAGGGCACGCGGCCCACGGCTACGAGGCAGTAATCGCCCTCAAACTTCACCTCCTCCCCTTTCGGGTTGAGGGCGGTCACGGTCACGCTGTCGCCTTCGCGGGTGGCACCGGTCACTTTGTGGCTCAGGAAAAACTCGATGCCGATTTTGCCCAGCACGCGCTTCAGCTCCTTGCCGAGGCCGCGGTCCATGGTCGGGATGAGCGAATCCATGAATTCCACCACCGAGACTTTCGCGCCGAGGCGGGCGTAGACGGAGGCCATTTCGAGGCCAATCACGCCGCCGCCAATCACAATCATGTGCCGGGGCACTTCGCGGATGTTCAGGGCCTCGGTGCTGGTGATGATGCGCTCCTTGTCCTGGGCGATGAACGGCAGTACCGTGGGCTTGGAGCCGGTGGCGATGATGACGTTTTTGGTTTCAATCTGCTGCGCCTCGCCGCCCGCAGTGGGCGCGATGCTGATGTGCGTTTTGTCGATGAACGAGCCGACGCCGGTGATGACGTCGATTTTGTTCTTCTTCATCAGGTAGGAAATGCCGTCCACGTTGGCCTTCACCACGCCGGCCTTGCGGTCAATCATGCGGTTCATGTCGACGGTCAGGTTGTCGAGGCCGATGCCGTGGTCCTGGAACACCGAATGGGCGTTGTGGTAGTGCTCGGAGGAGTCGAGCAGGGCCTTGCTGGGGATGCAGCCCACGTTGAGGCAGGTGCCGCCCAGGGTGGGGTATTTCTCGATAATGGCCGTTTTGAGGCCAAGCTGGGCACAACGGATGGCCGCTACATAGCCGCCCGGGCCGGAGCCGATGACGGTGACGTCGTATTGATTCATGAGGAAGTATTCTATGATTGTACGCTCGTGCGAAGGTAAGGCACAGCGGCGGCGGGTGAGGCGGTTTTTTGCGGGAAAGCGTGGCGTGGGTTCAGATGGCGCGGGCCTGCGGCCCGTGCCGACTATTAGCGGGCCTCTGGCCCGCAGTCGCCCGCGCCATTCAAGTATTATTCAACGATTGCAGGCCTGGAGGCCTGCTAATAGTCGGCACGGGCCGCAGGCCCGCGCCATCGCCTTAATCAACCAGCACGCCGATGTAATAGTTGAACGTGTCCACCTCCAGCGTCTCCTTAGTAGCCCCGGCCAGTTCCTTCATCTCCGCAAACCGGGTGGTGGGCTTGATAAACTGGTATTCGCCGCCTTTCAGCCGCACGCGCACCGGCATGTCGAACTTGTCCACATCGGCCACCCAGCGGGCCAGGGTTTTGCCGTCCTCGAAGCGGATTTCCAGCGTGGGGATGTTGCGGTGGCGCTGGTACTGAGCGAATATTTTGGTGAAGTCGCGGCCGCTTTCCTGGTTGAAATAGTCGATGACTTGCTGGCCGGTCACGGTCTGGTGGTAGAATTTGGCGGAGAGGCCGCGCAACAGCTGCCGCCACTTCGCGTCGTCGTTGAGCACGGTGCGGATGGTGTTGAGCATCATGCTGCCCTTGTCGTACATGTCGCCGGAGCCTTCCTTGTTCACGCCGTAGGCGCCGATGATGGGCGAGTCGTTCGAGATGTTGCGGCGCTGGCCGTGGATGTACTCCTGGCCGGCCTGCTTGCCAAACTGGGTTTCCACAAACAGCGCTTCGGAGTACGTAGTGAAGCTTTCGTGCACCCACATATCGGCAATGTCCTGGCTGGTGATGTTGTTGCCGAACCACTCGTGGCCGCTTTCGTGGATGATGATGAAGTCCCATTTCAGGCCCCAGCCGGTGTTGCTGCGGTCCTTGCCGAGGTAGCCGTTCTGGTATTTGTTGCCGTAGGCCACAGCGCTTTGGTGCTCCATGCCGAGGTGCGGGGCGTCCACCAGCTTGTAGCCGTCCTGGTACCACGGGTAGGGGCCGAACCACGATTCCATGCTCTTGAGCATGGGCTTCACGTTGGCGGCAAACTGGGTTTTGGCCTTAGCGAGGTTCTCGGGCAATACCCAATAATCAAGGGTCAAAGGCCCTTTTTCGCCTTGGTACTGGTCGGAAAAATGCTGGTAGTCGCCCACGTTCAGGGCCACGTCGTAGTTGTTAATGGGGTTGCGCACGGCCCAATCGAAGCGGGTGTAGCCGTCTTTCAGCTTAGTCGTTTTGCGCAGGCGGCCGTTGGAAACGTCTTTCAAACCCTGCGGCACGCTCACGCTGATGAGCATGGAATCGACTTCATCGGCCTGCTGGTCCTTGGTGGGCCACCAGATGCTGGCCCCCACGCCCTGGCAGGCCGAGGCCACCCAGGGCTTGCCGGCAGCATCGGTGGTAAAGACCAGGCCACCATCCCAGGGCGCTTTTTTGGCCACCGTAGGGTTACCGGAATACTGGACGGTGAACTCATCCTTACTGTCCTGCTGAATGGTTTTCGGAAAGGTTACGAATACCGCGTTGACCTCGCGGGTGAACGGTACGTCCTTGCCCTTATACATCACCTTATCCACTTGCAGGTTGGCAAAGAGGTCGAACTGCAGCCGCGTAAAATCCCGCGTGGCGGTGAAGCGGAAGAGGTTGGAGCCGCTGATGAAGCGCTTGGCCGGGTCCAGCTTCACATCGAGGTGGTAGTAGTTGATGTCGTAGCAGGTGCGCAGCGGTGTGGTGAGGCTGCCGCGTAATGTGTCGGCCCGGGTGAAATCGGCCTTGGGCTGGAGTAGCTGGGCGGCGGCGGGATTCAGCAGCGCTAGCGAAGCCAGCAGCAGCAGGAGAAATTTCGCTTTGTTCATCATGCAAAGCAACAACAGCAAGGCGCAAGGCCGGCGTTTCCGTGGCGCGAACTTTAGCTGCGCTGGCCTTCGCGCTACAAGTCGGGCGTAATTTTGCGGCAGTTCTTCGTGATTTTATGTCTGACTCTTCTTCTACCGCCGCGCCTTCACGGGCTGCGTTGTTCACGGCCTTTGCGCTGGTTTACCTCATATGGGGCTCCACTTATCTGGTGATGAAATTTGCCGTGGCCAGCATGCCGCCGCTGCTCATGGCCGGCACGCGCTACGCGATGGCGGGCGGGCTGCTCTACGGCTTCATGCGCTGGCGGGGCGAGCCCGCGCCCACCCTGCGCGGCTGGGGCTATGCGGTGTTTATCGGCGTGTGCTTGCTGGGGTTTGGCAACGGCGGCACCACGCTGGGGGTGATGTACCTGCCCAGCGGTATCACAGCGCTGCTAGTGGCCACGGTGCCCATGTTTCTGGCGGTGCTGGGGTGGCTGAGCGGCATTTCGGCCCGGCCCACCAAGTGGGTGGCGCTGGGGCTGGGCGCGGGCATGACGGGCATGTACCTGCTGGCCGCCCACCCCACGGCCACGGCCGTGAAGGAACCGGGGCACCAGGGCCTGGGCATGGGCATCGTGCTGCTGGCCTCACTGGTGTGGTCCATCGGCTCGCTCTACGCCAAGAACCACCAGCCCGCGCCGTCGCCCTTCGCCTCGGGCGGCATACAGATGCTGTGCGGCGGCGTGGCCATGCTCATCGTGGGCTTCGTGCGGGGCGAGGCCGATGGCTTCACGCTGGCGCAGGTCACCACCAAGTCGTGGGTGGCGTATGTTTATCTGGTCACGTTCGGCTCCATTGTGGCATTCACGGCCTACATCTGGCTGCTACGGGCCGTGGAGCCGGCTCTGGCGGGCACGTATGCTTTCGTGAATCCGGTGGTGGCGGTGCTGCTGGGCTGGGCCTTCGCTGGCGAAAGCCTGAACCCTGAGATGCTGGGCGGCGCGGCGCTCATCGTGCTGGCTGTAGCGCTGGTGCTGCTGGGCGGCCGGAAAGTAGGGGCGGGGCCTGCCCCCGCCCGTCATTGAACGGAATCGTTGCAACGGTGCGAGCGTCCGGGCGGGGGCAGGCCCCGCCCCTACATCGTATACTGAGCACCGCTCTAAAAAGCACTATCATGCCCCTCCTCCCCGACCTGCATAACGAAGCCGATATCATTCAGTTGGTCGATGCTTTCTACGCCCGCGTCGATGCCGACGACCTACTGCGGCCCATCTTCCACGACGTGGCGCAGGTGGACTGGCAGGCCCATTTGCCCAAGATGTACGATTTCTGGAGCAGCGTGCTGCTGGGCACCAGCCGCTACAAAGGGCGACCCATGGCCCGGCATTTCCCGCTGCCCATCCAATCAGCCCACTTCCAGCGGTGGCTGGCGCTGTTCACCGCCACCGTCGATGCCCTTTTCCTCGGCCCCAAAGCCGACGAGGCCAAAACCAAAGCCCAAAACATCGGGGCCATGTTCGAGCACCGCATGACGCCCAACCCGCTGTCGCTGCTCGGCGGCTAGAGTTTTACAGCGGCCGCCATTCGCCGTGCGCGGGCTGCACGCCGCGCAACAGCGCCGCGCCGCCGCCCACCACTAACGCATCCTCGCCCACGCCCACCAGCGCGATGGGCGTATCCGTCTGCTGGCTGATGCCCGTGCGCAGCGCGTAGCTCACAAACGTGGCAGCCACGGCGGCCAAACCGCCCAGCACGCCGCCACTCAGGGCGCTGCCGTGGCGCGACTTATACCAGGCCGCCCCCACCAGCGCACCCGAAAGCAGCCGGCCCAGTAGCACCGGCGGAGCCGTGCGGTTGGGCGTGGTGGGCAGCTTGTCCATTACCATTTCGCCAGCGGCCAGGGCCTTCAGAATTTGCGCAGTCACGGGCTTTTGCAAAAAACGCAGTGGCGACCTCTCCAGGCCGGCATGCGGCTGCCGCGAGAAATAATGGCTGAGGAAGGCCGGTGCGCTCATGCTGCGCATCCCGGCGATGGTGGCGAAGCCCATCACGGGCCAGAATTTAGCGGAACGATGCTTAGGAGCTGGGGCTTGGGGCTTTCTTTTCATCAGGCAGGAGAATGGCGAAATCGCATGAATTCAGCTTAACGAAATTGCCCAATCAAAGGCCACCACAGCCCACAAAAAAGGCCCATCCAATACCGGACGGGCCTTTTTGAAAAGCAGCGAGTGGCGCTTAGTTGATTTCGTCAACGTGCGTGCGCAGTACCTCGCGGGCGATGGCCAGGTTGGTTTCGCGCGAGTTCACCACCAGGTAGATGAATTTGTTGCCAGCCGAGTTCAGCTTGAGCAGGTGCGACTGGTTGGTAAGCGTAATGAGAATATCCTCGATTTTTTCCCCGGTCAGTTTCAGGGCCGACATGGCTTTTTGCTTTTGCTTCACCACTTCGGTGTTGTAGGCAGCGGCCGTTTCGGGATTGATGCTCGGCGAGTTCGAATGCGAAGCCAGCGCCATGCCCGAGGTGATGTCGACTACGGCCACAGCCACCAAGCTGGGCAAATCGTTGATAATTGCTTCAACTGCCTTGCCGGCAGCGGTGTTATTAGAATAGGCCATGTTGGCTGAGGGGGAAGGAGAAGTGGATAAAGAAGATTCTTGGAGCTTATTCGCAACGTGCTTTCGGTAGGTCCTTGCTTTCACTTAGGATAACCCGGATAGACAACTAACAAACAATGAATTAGAAAAACAGCCAGTGCTTGCGCTTGGTGGCGCGGGGCTGCAGGGTCACGCCGTGCTGGGCGGCGGTGCCGGCCTGCACTTCCTGGTCCTGATAGCCGGCGTAGCCGTATTGCAGCGTGGCCGAAGCGGCTTCGGCGGCGGGCACGCGCAGGGCGTAGTTGCCGCTGGCATCGGTGCTGGCCCCGAAGCGGGTGCCTTTGCGCAGCACGGTAGCACCCACCAGCGGCTGGCCACTCTCGTTCAGAATGCGGCCCGATACCGTGACCATGCGCGTGGCGCTGGCTTCGGCGGCGGCGGCACTGGCGGTTTCCAGGTTAGCCAGGGTAGTAACTGAGGTGGTGGGCAGCACCACGGCCTCGTGCGAGGGCAGGCGGGTGCCGGCCATCGACACGCCGGCCACCAGCGCGGCGCCGGTCACCATGGTCAGGGCCCGGCGGCGGAACCGCTGGGGCTGCTCCCGGATAAACAGCATCTGCTTCTGCACCCAATTGGTGGGGGCGGCGGCATCGGCCTCCTGGGTGGTCATTTCGTGCCAGCGCGTCACGGTGCTGTGGGCCTGCGTGGCATCTTTGCGCAGGTAGTCTTCCACGGCGCGGGCCGAAGACCGGGCGAGGTCGCCGCGCAGGTAGGCGTCGCGATACACCGGCAGCAGTTCGCCGGTCTGCGGGTCGAAGGGAGTAGCGGTAAGCTTCATGGGGGTTGAGAAAAAAAGGGTGAAAAGTAGATTTGTGGCTTAACCGGCCAGCCACGGGCCTTACTACTCC
>NZ_JBCEVZ010000023.1:0-74503 GCF_038448715.1 Hymenobacter segetis
TGCTGAGGCTACTCGAAAGAACGTCGAACCAAAAGAACGTCATGCTGAGCGCAGTCGAAGCATCTCTACCTCAATACTAATCCAATTGAAGCAACGAAGCGGTAGAGATGCTTCGGCTGCGCTCAGCATGACGGCCATTGTAGTTGCTAACACCACCCAAACTCCACACCAAAATGAAGCTAAGCCTACGCTTTCTGTACGTGCTGCCGGTGCTGGGGGTGATTATCACCGACCGCGCCTTCACGGAGTTTGCGCTGGCCGATGAGGGCTCGCCGGTGCTGGCGAAGTTCGGACTGCTGCTGCTGGCTACTTCGTGCGGCTTTTCGGTGCTGTACTTCCGGTATATGCAGCCGCTGATGCGGCGCTGGTTTCTGGTGGTGGTGGCGGCGCTGGGCGGGCTGGCGCTGGAGTCGTATGCCGGCTGGGGCTCGTGGGCGGTGTATCCGCACGTGTTTGCCAAGCTATTGATATTAAGCCATGTGTTTGGCCTTTATGCGTTTTACCGCCGGTTTGGGCCGCCGCCATTTGGCCTGCTGATGGGCACCGTGATGCTGGGCCTGCTGGCCGACCTAGCCGTGTACCACCCCGATGCGCTGAGCCTGTCGGCATTTCTGGATAATGAGCGCGGCTTTGCTTCCACTTCGGCCATGATGTTGCTGCTGCCCACGCTCTACTACCTCAACCAGTACCTGACGCGGGGCGGGATGATGCGGCTGCTGCTCTTTTTTATGGGGGCGGCGCTAATTATCTTCCTGCAGCATCGCTCGGTGTGGGTGGCCATGGGCGCGGCGCTGGCCCTGAACGCGGTGCTGCTCATGCTGGGCCGCGTGGAAGGTGCCCGCCTCAGTTCGGCCCGGCTGCTGCCCATGGTGCTGCTGCCGCTGTTCGTCCTGATTTCGGGCGGCCTAGTGGCCCTCAGCGACCCGAAAGTGGTGAAGAAGCTGGAGTCCAGCGTGGGCGACATTCTGCACCCCGACAAGCAGGGCACCGGCAGCTGGCGGCTGAAGCAGTTCGAAGCCTATAAGCCGTATCTGGAAGAATACCCCATTGCCGGCATGCGCCTGAAGGGCTTTGAGCTGCCGGTGCAGTTCTACACCCTGGCCGAGGATGGCGGCGGCCAGGTGCAGGTATGGGCCGATGGCACGGGCCACCATTTCCACAGCTTCTACGTCGACCGGCTGTTCTATTTCGGTATTCTCGGGCTGCTGCTCACGGTGCTGGTGCCGCTGCTGCTGCTGGGCCGCCGCCTGCTGAGCCGCGCCCCACTGCCGCCCACTTCGGCGGTGCTCATCGTGTACAGCATCAGCTCGTTGGTCTACAGCATTTCCTACGATTGGCCGCTGTATTTCTTCGGTCTGCTGGGCCTTTCACTGGCCGCCGCCGCCGAGCCCGGCCGGGTGCCCGTGCCCGCTCCCGCTATCCCGCAGCCTGCCCGCCAGCGCCTGCCTCGCCTCGATTCTCTTGCCACTTCCCGCCATGCCCACGCTCCCAACCTCGCCCGCCCCTGAGCTGGACACGCCCGTGCTGCTCATCGTGTTCAACCGCCCGGAGGCGGCGCGGCGCGTACTGGCGGCCGTGCGCCAGGCCCAGCCCGCCCGCCTCTACGTGGCGGCCGATGGCCCCCGCCCCGGCCGCCCCACCGATGCCGCCCTGTGCAACGAAACCCGTGCCTTAATAGAAGCCGAAGTAAACTGGCCCTGCACGGTCCAGACGCTGTTTCGGGACGACAACCTGGGCTGCGGCCTGGGGCCCGCCACGGCCATCGACTGGTTTTTTCGGCAAGAGCCGGAGGGTATTATTCTCGAAGATGACTGCCTGCCCACGGCCAGTTTTTTCAATTTTTGCGACCAGCTGCTGCGCCGCTACCGCTACGATAGCCGCGTGATGCACATCAGCGGCAACAACCTCTCCCGTGATGCCCGGTGGCCCGTGCCGGCCGAGGCCGATTCCTACCATTTCTCGGGGCGGGTGCACAGCTGGGGCTGGGCCACCTGGCGGCGCGCCTGGCGGCACTTCGATATTCACCTCACCCTGCTCACCGAGCTGCGCCGGCGCGGCGATTTAGATAATATCTACCCCGTCTGGCTGGAGCGCCAGTATTGGCTGCGCAAGTTCGAGGCGGTGCGCCTTGGCCCGCAGCCACCCCACATCTGGGACTACCAGTGGCACTTCGCGGTGGCCTGCAACGGTGGCCTCACCATCATCCCGGCCGTGAACCTGGTCACCAACATCGGCTTCGGCAACGACGCCACCCACACCTTCGACCCCTACGACCAGGATGCTCACCCCGCCGCGCACGAGCTAAATTTTCCGCTGCGCCACCCGCCCACCGTGCTGCGCGATGCCCGCCGCGACGCCCGCCACTTCCGCGAACACCTGGCCGGCCGCGCTTGGGCCACGGTGCGGCGACTAGTGGCCCGGCTGCTCCCGGCGGCTACCCCGCCCGCCCCCTCGTCGCCCAAGCCCGTGGCGTCCCCGCTTGCTCACCCTCACCCCGCTTCTGCATTATCGTCATGAATGTTCTCGTCTCCTCTTATGCCTGCAACCCCGCCCAGGGCGGCGAGTGCGGCAACGGCTTCCACTGGGCCTGGGGCATGGCGCAGCGCGGCCACCGCGTGTGGTGCCTCACCACGCCGTATGGCCGGCTGGGCATCGCCACTTTCCTCGCCAATAATGCCCACGAGGGCGCGGCCGGCCGCATTCAGTTCGTATATCCGAAGGTACCCGGCTGGGTGCAGTTTCTGTATCGCTGGCAGTTTGGGGTGTATCTGCACTACTTCATCTGGCAGTACACGGCCTGGCGGCTGGCCCGGCGGCTCGACCGGGAAGTTGATTTCGACCTGGTGCACCACGCTACCTACAGCAGCCTGAAAATGGGCTCCTGGCTGTGGCGGCTGGGCAAGCCGCTGGTGTACGGTCCGGTGGGCGGCGCGCAGAAAGCCCCCATCGCCTTCCGCCAGTACCTGCCCGACTGGTTCCAGACCGAAACCCTGCGCTCGGCCTTCACCTGGGTGCTCACCACCTTCGACTACAACCTGCGCCAAAACCTGCGCCACGCCGCCCTGGTGCTGGCTTCCAACGACGAATCGGCCAACCTGGCCCGGCGGCTGGGAGCCAAACGGGTAGAGCTTTTCCTCGATACCGGCCTTTCCGAAGCCTTTCGGGCGGCCGAGTTTCCGGCGCGGCCAGCGCGTTCCGTACTGGAGCTGCTGTGGGTGGGCCGGCTCTATCCGAATAAAGCCCTGCCGCTGGTGCTCGATGCGCTTTCGCAGGTCGATAAGCGGGTGCGGTTTCACCTCACCGTGCTGGGCGATGGGCCGATGCGCGACCTCGTGCCCGGCTGGATTGCCCAGTACGGCCTGATGGGCCGCGTGACCTGGCGCGGCAGCGTGCCGTGGGCCGAAGTCCACGCCGCCATGCTCAATAGCGACGTGTTTCTGTTCGGCTCGCTGCGCGATTCGTTCGCCTCGCAATTCATGGAGGCGCTGGCCACGGGCCTGCCCATCATCACGCTCAACCACCAAGGTGCGCGCACCTTTCTGCCCGATGCGGCCGCCATCAAGGTATCGGTCGAGTCGCCGGCCGTGGCCACCGCCGCCATGGCCCGCGCCGTGGAATACGTGTACGACCACCCCGAGGCGCGCCGCGCCATGGGCCGCGCCGGCTACGAATTCGCCCTGCGCCAAACCTGGCCCCAGCGCCTCGACCGCCTCCTGACCATGCTGCACGACCTGAACCTGGCCCCGGCCAAACCCTCCTCCCTGCTGGCCCGGCGGCGCAAGCTGCCGCTCTCGCGCCTGCGCCGCCACAAGCGCCGCCCCGAGGTCGTGCAATCCCACAAACTTTTAACTCCTAACTCTTAACTGCCAACTCTTAACTCCTGCCCTCCATCCTTCCCCTGTAAGCCTTTTTTATGCTGTACGTCGTCATTCCGGTTTTCAACCGCCTGCCCTACACCCGCGCCTGTCTGAACTCGCTTCGACAGCAAACCCGCACCGATTTCCGCGTCGTGGTGGTTGATGACGGCTCTACCGACGGCACGGCCGAGGTGCTGGCCAACGAGTTTCCGGAGGTGGAAGTGGTGACCGGCGACGGCAACCTCTACTGGACGGCCGGCGTGAATGCCGGCATCCGCCGCGCCCTGGCCCTGGGCGCCACCCGCGTGCTCACCATGAACAACGACGTGCTGGCCCTGCCCGATTTCATCGAGCGAATGCTGGCCTACGCCGACCAGCACCCCACCGCCGTGCTGGGTGCGCTGGAGCTCGACGCCGCCACCGGCGAGCCCGTGTACGGCGGCGAGCGCCTGGACTGGAGCACCAACACCCGCCACGACCTGCTCAAGGAGCTCACGCCCGGCGAGCGCCACGGCCTGCACCCCGTCACCTACCTCCCCGGCCGCGGCCTGCTCATTCCGCTGGCCGTCATCGAAGCCATTGGCCTCTTCGATGAAAAGCGCCTGCCGCACTACCTCGCCGATTTCGACTACACCAGCGTGGCCCGCCGCCACGGCTTCCCCGTGTTCTGCAACTACGACGCCCGCCTCAGCACCTACCCCGAAGAAAGCGGCCAGGAGCAAACCCGCCGCCAGCGCAGCCTGCGCGGCTATTTGCAGCACTTATTCGGCATTCGGGGCGGCGGCAACCTGCGCAACTTCACGCATTTCTCCCTCAAAAACTGCCCCCGCCCCTACCTGCCCTACTTCCTGTTGAATGGCTACGCGAGGCGGCTGGCGGGGTATTTCATGCACTAACATAAGCTGTTTAGCTGGCTAAAAAGAACGTCATGCTGAGCGTAGTCGAAGCATCTCTACCTCATAAGTAATCAATGCTGACTCAACGAAGCGGTAGAGATGCTTCGACTACGCTCAGCATGACGGGCCAATGCCCCGACTACTTTCTACTCCCCCTTCCCTTCACCCCCAAATCCTTCCTCCCGCTATGGTTATTCTGACCCAGGACCTCCACGGTTTCGGCAACTGCCTGCTCCTCACCTCGCATTTTTTAGTCAATGCTGTGGAGCACGACTACGAATTGGCCATTCCCGCCTTCAAAAGCTACGCGCCTTATTTTGAAGGCACCGTGGGCCAGCGCGACAGCTTTTTCGGCCGCCTGCCGGTGCGCCTCCACGCCGACCAGCCCGTGCCCGATATGCTGCACCGCGTGCTGCAATGGCGCGTGGGGCCGCCCGTGCTCCTGCGCCTGCCCTGGCTGCCGCGCCTACTGGGTGTGCACCTCGTAGGCGACCTGCCCACCGGCGATGTCGACCTCAACAGCGCCGAATATCTGGCCCAGGCCCACGGCCCGCGCCATCTCATGGTGCACGGCTGGCAATACCGCGACAAGCCCAACTTCGCCCGCCACGGCGACCTGCTGCGGCGCTTCTTCCGGCCCATAAAGCCGCACCGCGATGCCGTGGCCGAAGTGCTGGCCACCAACCGCACCCACGCCGACGTATTGGTGGGCGTACACATCCGGCGGGGCGACTACGCTGGCTGGTACGGCGGGGCCTACCTCTACACCAACGCCACCTACGTGCGGGCCATGCGCGAAATGCGCGCCCTGTTTCCGGCCGATGCGCGGGTACGCTTCCTGTTGTTTTCCAACGAGCCCATCCCCGCCGCGGACTTTGCCGAGTTCGATACCGGCCGCTCCACCGACCACCCGCTGGAAGACCTGTACGCGCTGGCCGGCTGCGACTACATCATCGGCCCGCTGAGCACCTACTCCATGTGGGCTTCCTTCTATGGCCGCGTGCCCCTCTGCCACCTGCACCGCCCCGACCAGCCCATCCAGTCCCTGGCCCAGTTCGTGGTATTTGAAGACCAGGAAACCGTGCGCTGGGAATCGGAAAAAGTGGCACTGGTATGAGCCCGCCCACCTATTGGCCGCGCCCGGCGGCCTACGCCATCATGCTGGCGGCACTGAGCGGCGCGGGCCTCCCGGCGGGCTGCGGACGGCACCCCAGCGGCCCGGCCCAGCTCATCGTCCGCCACGGCGGCACCTATACGGGCACTTTCGGCAGCACCGATTCCAGCTTGCCCTGCGTCAGCATCGAAACCACTGAGCCGGTCACGCTCAGCGGCTGCGTGCTGGCCGGGGCCGGCAACCTGATTGAGGCCACCCGGGGCGGCGCCCAGCTCACCGTGGTGAATTGCCAGGGCTACGGCCTAGCCCAAAGCCTCGATAACATTCGCCACGGGCACTTTCTGGAAGCAAACTCCGCCAAATCCGTGCGCGTCGAGCACAACTATTTTGAGCACACCAGCGGCATCAGCATCTACCAGTGGAGCGGCGACGGCACCCCCGCCCAAACCCTCACCGTGCGCTACAACTCGGCCCGCAACATCGACGGCCGCTACCGCAACGGCGGCAGCACGCCCGTCAATTTCCTGGGCTTGAATGGCCTGCCCAACCTGGCCAACATCGAAGTGGCCTGGAACCAGATTATTAATGACCCCGACCAGTCGCTGGTCGAGGACAACATCAACTTCTTCAACTCGGGCGGCACCCGCACCAGCCCGGCCCGCCTGCACGACAACTACATTCAGGGCGCTTACCCCAGCCCGGCCACCAGCGCCACCTACGCCGGCTCGGGCATCACCCTGGACGGCACCGGCCGCGCCCCCATCACCACCACGGCCTTCGTGGAGGGCTACGACAACCAGCTGGTGAGCACCTGCGCCGCCCTGAATATCGCCTCGGGCCACGACAACCACTTCTACCACAACCGCATCATCACCAGCGGCCTGCTGCCCGACGGCACCCGACTGGTGGCCAACTACGCCGGCATTGGCGTCTGGAATGCCTACAAGCAGCCGCCCACCGTGTTTTTCCACAACCAGGTCAGTAATAACGTGGTGGGCTTCGTGCATTGGGGCGGCAGCACTCCCCTGCCCAACCGTCAGGACCTGAGCCCCGATGCCTGCGCGCCCTGCACCGCCACCACCCACCTACCCAACCCCATCACCCTGCAAACCGAGCAGGCCGAATGGAAGCTATGGCAGCACAAGCTGCGGGCGCAGCGCCTGCACGTAGGCCCGGCCGCCACTCCCGCCCGGCCCCGAATGCGCCTTCAGCAGCCTCCCAGCGTCGATAGCGGGGCCATGCGGAGCATCATGACTTCATTCAGGCCGAAATCATATTGATAGGCAAACTTGAATTAATTCAATTTAAATCAAGTTTTAGCCGTTTTCAACCAAAAATTAAATATTGCATATCTTAAATATAACAACTTATACGCTATTGCACTTTGCGAAGTATTGAAAATTTAATTAATCTCAAATAATTAGCTTAACCAATCATATATATCAGTTACAAAAGCTGATGACGAGCTTTTCCGGCTTGTGATAACGCCGACTTCGGCACCCCAACCCAAAGCCCCCTTAAAGCACATAACAAGCCCCTATTATGTTTAAATGGGCTTTATAAAGGCTGCTTTGATGAAGTTTACCGGCCTGCACACGGCTTGCCAAAGCAGCATTCTCAGCCTGGGAAACCTATCCCGCAGGCGGACCTATGCTAACGAGCAATTTTAAATTGCATTTTATGATATATAACAAATTCTATCAGAAGGCTTGGAACAAATAGATTTTTGGCTGGGTTGAAGGGGCCATTGCCAATCATTTTTTTCGTTTCAAGTTTTTCAAGAATGCAAAAAAATCTCAAGCACACCTTCGCTCTTTCCCCTGTAACACGCCCACTTACTGGCATTCTTTCTGCGGCTATTAGTTGCTTCCTCGCGGTAGCACCGGGTATGAATCCGGCCATGGCGCAGGCCCCCAACGTTACGTATTCCGGCCCGCTCGTTATCACGCAGGGCGGTACTTATACGGGTAACTACCGCAGCACCGACTCTAATGTGCCGGTCATCACGATTCAGACCACGCAGCCCGTCGTTATTGAGAACTGCGTGCTGGCCGGTGCCGGCGACTTGATTGACGCTAAAAACGGCGGCGACAACCTGATTGTGCGCAACAACAAAGGCTACGGCCTGGCCCAGAGCGCCGACAACACCCGCCACGGCCGCTTCCTGGAGGCCAACTCGGCGAAGTCGATTGTGATTGAGCACAACTACTTCGAGCACACCACGGGCATCGACATCTATCAGTGGGGCGGCAACGGCACGGCCTCGCAGACGCTGACCATCCGCTACAACCAATCGAAAAACCTGGACGGCCGCTACCGCAACGGCGGCGGCACCTATTGCAACTTCCTGGGCATGAACGGCGCACTCGGCCTGGTCGGGGCCGAAATTGCCTGGAATGAAGTACTGAACGAGCCCAACCAGTCGCTGGTGGAGGACAACATCAACTTCTACAACTCGTCGGGCACCTCGGGCAGCCCGCTGAAGCTGCACGACAACTACGTGCAGGGCGCCTACCCCTACCCCGCCACGGGGTCGAGCTACACGGGCTCGGGCATCACGATTGACGGCGACGCCCAGTCGGCCAGCGGTGCCACGGCCTTTATTAATGGCTACAACAACCAGCTGGTGAGCACCTGCGCGGCCATGAACATCGCCTCGGGCCACGACAACCACTACTATAATAACCGCATGGTGACCTGCGGCCTGCTGCCCGACGGCTCTAAGATGCCCGCCGGCTACGCCGCCGCCGGCCTCTGGAACGCCTACCAGCAGTCGGGTTCGGTGTTCTTCAACAACGATATGACCAATAACTTCATTGGTTTCTTCTACCAGGGCGGCAACACGCCCTACACCAACCGCCAGGACACCAGCCCCGGCGCCTGCCCCACCTGCACGAGCACCACGCACATTCCTGACCGTCCGCTGACGCTGGCCGATGAGCAGGCCGAATGGACGCTCTGGCAGCAGAAACTGTCGCAGAACGGCATCACCCTTGGCGTGGGCGGCACCAGCGGCGGCGGCGGCACTACTACGCCTACCACGCCCAGCGCCCCCACCGTTAGCCTGAGCGTGCCCAGCACCGGCACCGTAGGCACGGCCCTGAACATGACGGCTACCGCCGCTTCCACCAACGGCACCATCACCACGGTGGAATTCTTCAACGGCGCTACTAAAATCGGTGAAGACCTGACGGCTCCTTATTCCTTTAGCTACACGCCCACGGCGGCTGGCACGCTGAGCCTCACGGCCCGCGCCACCAACAACGCCGGCGCCGCTACTTCGACGGCCGTTTCTTCGGTAACCGTGACGGCCCCGACCACGACTACGCCGCCCACCACGGGCACCGGCACTACGCCGACCAACGCCACCTTCGTGCGGGCCATTAACGTAGGCGGCACCGCCACCACCATCGATGGCCTGAGCTTTGAAGACGGCAACAGCGCCGCTAACTTCCAAATCAACGGCTCGCCCTTCTCGAACCAGAGCGTGACGCTGAACCCGGCCACCGACGCCGCCCGCGCGGCCATGATTCGTGCTTCGGTGTATGACCCCAACATCAGCGCGGCGGTGAGCGGCGTGGCCAGCGGCACCTACAGCGTGTACCTCTACATGTGGGAAGATAACAACCCCGTGACCCTGAACATCACCCTCGAAGGCCAGACCGTGCAGTCGAACTACAGCAGCGGCTCGGCCGGCCACTGGGACCGCCTCGGCCCCTTCACGGCCAACGTGACCGATGGCACCATCAACATCGGGACGGTGAGCTCGAACAACAACAACCTGTCGGGCATCGAAATCTGGAAGCAGAACTCGGGCACTACCACGCCGACTACGCCCAGCGCCCCCACCGTTAGCCTGAGCGCCCCGAGCACCGGCACCGTGGGCACGGCCCTGAACCTGACGGCCTCGGCCGCCTCGACCAACGGCACCATCACGAAAGTGGAGTTCTTCAATGGGGTGACTAAACTCGGCGAAGACCTGACGGCTCCTTACACCTTCAGCTACACGCCCACCACGGCCGGCACGCTGAGCCTCACGGCCCGCGCTACCAACAACGCCGCTGTTGCCACGACTTCGGCCGCCGTTAGCGTGACCGTAACGGCCCCCACGACCACCACACCGCCCACCACCACCGCGCCCACCTTCGTTCGGGCCGTGAACCTGGGCGGCGGAGCCATCACCCTCGACGGCAATAGCTGGGCCGCCAGCTCGGGCGCAGCTAACTTCCGCGCCACCGGCCTCACCGCCTTCTCGAACCAGAACGTGACCCTGACCCCCACCACCGATGCCACCCGCGCCAGCATGATTCGCTCGTCGATGTACGGCAGCAGCACCGGCCTGGCCCTGAGCGGCGTAACCAGCGGCACCTACAGCGTGTACCTCTACGTGTGGGAGGATAACAACGCGGAAACCTTCAACATCTCGCTCGAAGGCAAAACCGTACTGAGCGGCTACAACAGCGGCTCGGCCGGCCACTGGGACCGCCTCGGCCCCTTCACGGCCAACGTGACCGATGGCACCGTGAACGTGGGTACCACCGGCGGCATGGCCAACATCTCGGGCATCGAGCTCTGGAAGCAAGCCACCCCGCTGCCCTAGTATCTTCTCTAAATGCGCGACGCGCACCTGCTCAAAAGCCTGGCCCCTGCGGCCAGGCTTTTTTGGTTTCGGGAAGAGGGTGGGTTTTATAGTCGGTGCTACAACAGCTCCTCGGTAGAATAACAGGTTTTTCTTGTCGGAAAAATAAATTAATGAATGAACAATATATGAATGTTGATATAAATCACTATCTTGCTATCACCTACTCTATCCGGGGTGCCTGACAGTCATTTCTCACCTCATTTTCACTACTGCTTATGAAATGCGCATTAATTACTGGAATTACGGGCCAGGACGGGGCCTACCTCGCCGAGCTGCTGCTGAGTAAAGGGTACGAAGTACACGGCATCAAGCGCCGCTCGTCGATGTTCAATACCGACCGCATCGACCACCTGTACCAGGATTTGCACGAGAAAGACGTGCGCTTCAAGCTGCACTACGGCGACTTGTCCGATGCGACAAATCTGATTAGAATCGTGCAGGAAGTGCAGCCCGATGAGATTTACAACCTCGGGGCCATGTCGCACGTCAAGGTTTCGTTCGACACGCCCGAGTACGCGGCTGATGTGGACGGCCTGGGCACGCTGCGCCTGCTGGAGGCCATCCGCATTCTGGGCCTGGGCAAGAAAACCCGGCTCTATCAGGCCAGCACTTCGGAGCTGTACGGGCTGGTGCAGGAGGTGCCGCAGCGCGAAAGCACACCCTTTTACCCCCGCTCGCCCTACGCCGTAGCCAAGCTCTACGCCTACTGGATTACGGTGAACTACCGCGAGGCCTACGGCCTGTATGCCTGCAACGGCATCCTGTTCAACCACGAAAGCCCGCGCCGGGGCGAAACCTTCGTCACCCGCAAGATTACGCGGGCCGTGGTGCGCATTGCGCTGGGTTTGCAGGACCGTCTCTACCTGGGCAACCTGGACGCCAAGCGCGACTGGGGCCACGCCAAAGACTACGTGGAGGCCATGTGGCGGATGTTGCAGCAGGACGAGCCGCGCGACTACGTCATTGCCACCGGCGTGACGACTAAAGTGCGCGATTTTGTGCGCCTGGCCTTTGCCGAGCTGGGCATCGAAGTAGACTTTGCGGGCGAGGGCGTGGCCGAAGTGGGCTTCGTGCGGGCCTGCCACAACCCCGATTTCCAGCTGCGGACCGGCCAGCAGGTGGTGGCCGTGGACGCGGCTTACTTCCGCCCCACGGAGGTGGAATTGCTCATCGGCGACCCCAGCCGGGCGCGGGCCGAGCTGGGCTGGGTGCCCAAGTACGACCTGGCCGGCTTGGTGAGCGACATGGTGCAGAGCGACCTGACCCTGTTCCGGCGCGATACCGTGCTGCTCGAAGCCGGCCACACCGTGCTCAGCTACCACGACGAATAGCCGGCCCCGGGCACCCGCTGCCGCGCCATTCCACCGTTTCGCTTTCGCTTTTTTACTCATGGAAAAGAATTCCAGCATCTTCATCGCGGGCCACCGGGGCATGGTGGGCTCGGCCTTACTGCGCGAGCTCACGCGCCGGGGCTACACCAACCTCATCACCCGCACGTCGGCCCAGCTCGACCTGACCAACCAGGCGGCCGTGGGCCGGTTTTTTGCCGAAACCCGGCCCGAATACGTGCTGCTGGCCGCCGCCAAGGTGGGCGGCATCCACGCCAACAACACCCTGCGGGCCGATTTTATCTATGAAAATCTGATGATTACGGCCAACGTGCTGCACGAAAGCCAACGCTGCGGCGTGCGCAAGCTGCTGTACTTGGGCTCGTCGTGCATCTACCCCAAGCTGGCCCCGCAGCCCATTCGGGAGGAATACATCCTCACCGGCCCGCTGGAGCACACCAATGAGCCCTACGCCATTTCCAAAATCGCGGGCGTGAAGATGTGCGAGGCCTACCGCGACCAGTACGGCTGCAACTTCATCACGGTGATGCCCACCAACCTCTACGGCCCCAACGACAACTACGACCTGGAAAGCTCGCACGTAATGGCCGCTTTGCTGCGCAAGTTTGAGGAAGCCGTGCAGCACAACCGGCCCCGCGTGGACGTGTGGGGCACCGGCACCCCGCGCCGCGAGTTTCTGCACGTCGACGACCTGGCCGAGGCCTGCCTCTACCTGATGGACCACTACGACGAAGCCGCCCCCGTGAACGTGGGCACCGGCCAAGACCTGTCCATCCGCGAGTTAGCCGAGCTGATTGCCGAGCTCACCGGCTTCGCGGGCGAAATCCACTTCGACTTCTCGCGGCCCGACGGCACCATGCGCAAGGTGCTTGATGTGAGCCGGATACACGCACTGGGTTGGCGCCACCGCCTCTCGCTGAAAGCCGGCCTGCGCCAGGTCCTGGCCTCGGCCGAGTGGCAGGCCGCCGGGCAGGGCCAACCCGTGGAGTAGCACGGCCGCCACGCCCTCATTCTTCGCTTTTACCCTTTTTCTGCTGTGAAAATGCCTGACATTCTGAACCGGGGGCGGCAGCGGGCGGGCCGCCTGCTGCGCGAGCTATTGCCCCGCCGCCAGCACTACCGCCCTGTGGGTGTGCATACCAGCAGCCGGGGGTTGGCCGCGTGCCCCGGCAGCGGGGCTAGCTACACCGAGGCCTACCCCGCGCAGGTGTCGTACCTGAACGTGACGCCCGACCTCTACGCCCACACCACCGACTACGGCGGCCTGCACGCCAAGCCCAACCGCGTGGAGAAGGCCCCGGCCGCCTTCGTGCTAAGTCTGGTGGAGGGCCGCCTGCTGGCCGACAACGCCCTGAGCGTGGCCGTCATCAGCCCCGACAACCGGCTGGTGGGCGATGCCTCGTTTCAATACGATGCGCAACGCTCAGACCTGGCCCGGCCGGAGGAAAACAACGTGTTTGTCCAGCGCTGGTTCTCGGAGCCCCAGCGGGTGCGCGGCACGGTGGCCAGCCTGCTGTCGGGCGGCGGGGCGGCGGTGGGCAACTATTACCACTGGCTGATTGACTCGCTGCCGCGCCTGCATCTGCTCAAAAAAGCGGGTTTGTGGGATGAAATCGACTATTTCCTGGTGTATGATGGACAGCGGCGCTTCGTGGCCGACTCGCTCCGTGCCCTGGGCATCCGGCCCGAGCAGGTACTCGACCTGCGCACTCACCGCCACCTCGTGGCCGACCGCCTGCTGGTAACCTCGCCGGTGCGCGGCGCGGGCACCCACACCCCCCAATGGGCCTGCGCCTTCCTGCGCGACGAGCTGCGCGCCGCCGCCGCCCCTCAAACCTTCAGCCCCTACGTGTACCTGAGCCGACGCGACGCCCCCGCCCGCCACGTCCTCAACGAGCCCGATGTGGAAGCCCTGCTGCGGCCCTACGGCTTCGAGACGCACGTGCTGAGCGACTACAGCTTTGAGCAGCAGCTGGCGCTGTTTGCCGGGGCACGGGCCGTGGTAGCGCCCACCGGCGCGGGCCTGGCCAACCTGGTGTTTGCCCCGGCCGGGACGCCGGTAGTCGAGCTGTTTCCCAAGCACTTCACGGTGGTGGAATACCCCGAGCTGTGCTACCGCCTGGGCCTGCGCCACCGCTATCTGGTAGCCGATGCCGCCGATGGCCCCATCACCTCCCGCCGCGCCGGCTGGCGCGAAAACCTCACCGTGGACCTCAACGCGCTCAGCAGCTGCCTGCACCAGGTATTGTGATACCCGACCGACCACCATCATCCGGGCCTTCCCCCTCCCACCAGCAAACTCATCTGACCATGCAAGACCTCATTACCCGTGCCCAACGACGCACCGGCCGGCTGTTGCGCGACCTGGTGCCGCACCACGAGCACCTGCGCCCCATCGGCGTGCACCCCACCGCCAAAGCCCTGGCCAACCAGCCCGGCAGCGGCGCGCACTACGTGGAAGTGTACCCCGCCTACACCTCGCACCTCACCGTGCCCGACGAGTTTGTATCATTAGCCCCGGCCTACTACGACCGCATTGCCGAGCAGGAGGAAGTGGCCGCCGCCTTTGTGCTGCTGCTGCCCAACGCTCGCATCAACGCCGATAATTTCGGCACCATCGCCGTGGTCGCGGCCGATAACCACCTGGTGGGCGATGTGTCGCTGCAATTCTCGGCGGGCAATTTCGCAGTGGCCCCGCCGGCCGAAAACCCCATTTTCCGGCAGCGGTATTTTCGGTCGCCGGGCCAGGTGTCGGGCACGGTGTGCAGCCTGCTTTCGGGCGGCGGCGCGGCCATGGGCAACTATTACCACTGGCTCCTCGACTCGCTGCCCCGTCTGCATTTGGTGGAGGAAGCCGGCCTGTGGGATGAAGTCGACTACTTCCTGATTTATAGCCGCGAGCAGCACTTTGTGATGGAAACGCTGCTGGCCCTGGGCATTCGCAGCGAGCAGATTATCGACCTGCAAACCACCACGCACCTGCGCGCCCAGCGGCTGCTGCTCACCTCGCCGGTGCGGGGCACCGGCCGCCACGCCCCGCGCTGGGCCGGCGAGTTTATGAAGGACGCCTTCCGGCCCCTAGCGGCCGCGGCGGCTCGCGCCACCCGCTTCAGCCCGCTGGTATATGTGAGCCGGCGCGATGCCGCCTTCCGGCGGGTGCGCAACGAGGCTGAGGTGGAAGCCCTGCTGGCTGAATATGGCTTCGAAAGCTACGCCCTCACCGAGCTTAGCTTCCGCGAGAAAGCGGCCCTGTTTTCCGGGGCGCGGGCGGTGGTGGGGCCGGTGGGCGCGGGGCTGGTCAACATCATGTTTTGCGCCGAGGGCACGCCGCTCATCGAGCTGTTGCCCCGCAACCTGGTGGTGCCCGATTACCTCGACCTCACCGCCCGCCTGGGCATGCCGCACTACCCCATCATTTGCGCCCTGGAATCGGCCTCGGCCCAGCGCGCCACCGCCGACCGCCAGGACGACCTCACCGTGGACCTGACGGCCCTGCGCCAAGCCGTGGAAATAGCCCTGCGTCAGCCGGTTAGTGCGTGAGGGAGTAAAATTTTAGAGTGTAAAAACCGGTCATGCTGAGCGCAGCCGAAGCATCTCTACCGCTTCGTTGCAGTCGTCATTGATTACTGGCGCGGAAGAGATGCTTCGGCTGCGTTCAGCATGACGTTCTGGATAACAGTACAAACCTCCCCTACCGCCATGCCTTCCGTTCTGATTTCCGTCGTCAGCTGGAATAGCGCCGACGTCATCGAAGCCTGCCTGCGCTCGATACTGGCCCAAACGTATGCCGACTTTGAGGTGTGGGTGGTGGATAACGCCTCGGCCGACGACACCTGCGCCCGCGTGGCCGCCCTGGCCGCCACCGATGCCCGCGTGCGCCTGCACCCGCTGCCGCGCAACACCGGCTTCTGCGGCGGCCACAACTACACCCTCGACCGCACCACCTCGGAGGCTGTGCTGCTGGTGAACCCCGACATCGAAATGGCCGTGAACTACCTGGGCCGGGCCATGACCACGCTGCGCGCCCACCCCAGTGCCGGCACGGTGTGCGGCCTGCTGCTGCAAAGCCCCGGGGCCGCCCCACGCATCGACAGCACCGGGCTGGAGGCCCTGCCCGACGGCCGCTTTCGGCTGCGCCACCACGGCCACCTGCTGGCCGAAACGCCCCTCATTGCCGGCCCGGTGGATGGGGCCGATGGTGCGCTGCCGCTCTACCGCCGCGCTTTTATCGATGATTTGCGGGTGGATGGGCAGTTTTTCGACGAGCGTTTTTTTGCCCACAAGGAGGACTGGGACATTGCCTGGCGCGGCCGCCTCTACGGCTGGAGCACCTGGTTTGAGCCCGCCTGCCGGGCCCTGCACCCGCGCGAGTTCCGCCCCGCCGACCTGCGCCGCCGCCTGCGCCTGAACGGCACCATCAAGGCCGATGCCGTGAAAAACCAGTGGCTGCTGCTGCTCAAGAACCCGCCGGCGCGGCAGCTACCGGGCCAGTGGCTGCGGGCGCTGCCCCGGCAGCTGGGCATTTTGCTCTACTGCCTGCTGCTGGAGCGGCCCTCGCTGCGGGCCTACCGCTACGTGTGGCAGCACCGGCGCGGCATCTGGGCCACGCGGGCGCTCATTCAGGCGCGGGCGGCACAGCCGAGGCCGGCGGCAACTCAGGCCCCGGCGGTATCCCGGCGGGCGGCGAACACGCCGGTCACTACTGCCTAGTAGCGGCTGGAACAACCATCTTACATCTTAGCACGGGTTAGAACAGTGTTTATCACGGCAACTTATCAGTACTTCCGTGCTGATAAGTTGCCGTGTGCTCTTGCGCTCTTGCATCGCCGGCGTGGACCGCCGCCCGAGCTACCGTGTAGTTAGGGTTCTGGCAGGCAGCACACTACTGTTGGGCTATTTTATCTCAAAAGTTTGCAATAAATATACAATAAGCAGAACCTCGAACTTAGAAAGTTTATATTTATTAATTAATTATATATATTATATTTGCAATAACTCATCCACGCATACTCTTTCTGGATGCCAGTGTCTGGGTGAGCCGGTTAAGTATCCACTTTCAACGTCTCCCTGTCATGAAAATCAAGGTCTACTTATCGCTATTAATCAGCCTGTTTGCCTGGGTTACACCGTTGCTCCCTACTTGGGTAGCAGGCACCGGCACTACGGCCAGAGCTGCCTCCATCGTCAGCTTCACCCTGATAAATGCCGACACCGACCAGGACCTATTCATCATGACGCCGGGCATGGTGATAGACCTGGCCACGCTGCCCACCCGCAACCTGAACATCCGGGCCAATACCGACCTACTCCCGGTTGACAGCGTGGTGTTTAACCTAAGCGGTGCGCAGACACGAAATAGCACGGAAAGAATTGCGCCTTATGCCTTGTTCAGCGATTTCCAGGGTGATTATTTTCCGTGGGTGCCCCCCTTGGGCAGCTACTCCCTGCTGGGTACGCCCTACTCCCCTGGGGGCGCATCGGGCGCGCCCCTCACGCTCAGCTTTTCGTTTGTCAACTCGGTGGGCGGCGTAAGCAGCTTTTCCCTGGTCAATGCCGACACTAATCTCGACATACAGGTAATGGTACCCGGCATGACCCTGATTCTGAATGGCCTGCCCACCCAGCACCTGAACATTCGGGCCAACACCACCCCCGCCACGGTGGGCAGCGTGGTGTTTGAACTAAGCGGCCCACAGGTGCAATCCACTGTGGAAAACCTGCCTCCTTATGCCCTGTTCAGCGACCTGAACGGGGCCTACAACTCCTGGACACCGCTGGGCGGGACGTACACGCTTACGGCCACACCATTTGACGCACCCCAGGGCGGTGGAACGGCAGGCTCGCCCCTGACCATCAGCTTCGTGGTGGTGGCCCCGCCGCTGCCGGTGCGGCTCACGGCGTTTCTGGCCGAGCCGCTGGGGGCTGGCGCGGTGCAGCTGCGCTGGAACACGGCCACCGAGGAGCAGAACAAGGAATTTGTGGTGCAGCGCAGCACCGATGGGCGCGAATTCACTTCGGTGGCCCACCTGCCCGGGCACGGCAACACCACGCTGGCGCAGGCCTACCAATACGTCGACAAACAGCTGCCCGCCAACCTGAGCAAGCTGTATTACCGGCTGCAACAGGTGGATGTGGACGGCACGAGCACCTATTCGCTGGTGCGCGTGGTGACCGTGGTGCCCGGCGCGGCCCCGGCCCTGCTCCTGGCCTACGTGCCCACGCCGGGCGATGGCCTGCTGCACTACACCTTTGCCGGCCCGGCCACCGGCACCGAGGAGCTGGAGCTGTATTCCATCATGGGGCAGCGGCTGGGACGGTATCCGCTGGCGGCCTCGGGCAGCGGCACGGTGCCGGTGGCCGGGCTGGCGGCCGGCACCTACGTGCTGCACCTCGTGAATGCGGGCGGCCGCTACGCGGGGCGCTTCGTGCTGCCGTAGCGGCGTTTGAAGAACAAAAATTCAGGCCGTCATGCTTCGACTTCGCTCAGCATGACGGCCTTCTTATTCCTTATTCTCCATTCCCTCATCCTATCCCCATCCTCAACCTACTCCCGCACAAACGTGCGGCGCACGCGCCCGATGGCCGTTTCCAGCTCCAGCTGGTAGAGGCCGCCGGGCAGGCCGGCCAGCTCCACGGTGGCCTGCCCGCCGGGCATGGAGCCCTGCCGCAATAGCTGGCCGAGGGAGTTGCGCACGCGGTAGGCCGTGGCAGCCGCCCCCGCGATGAAAAGCTGCTCCCGGGCCGGATTGGGATAGAGCGACACCGGCGCGACCACCGGCCCTACCGCCGTCACCGGCGAGAAGGTAGCCGCGCCGCTCACATCCACCTGCCGCAGGCGGTAGTAGAGCGCCGCCGACGGGGCCAGGGCATCGAAAAACGCGTAGCTGGTGGGCTGGGAAGAATTGCCGCTTCCCGGCACGGTGGCGATGGTGGCAAAGGCCCCGCCATCGGGGCTGCGCTGCACGTCGAAACGGGCATTTTGCAGCTCGGTGGCGGTGGCCCAGCGCAGGCGCACGCCGGCTGCTTGGCGCTGGGCGGCAAACGCGGTGAGCACCACGGGGAGCGCCACGCCGGGCATAAATACCTGCTGAAATGCAACCTGCTGCAAGGCCACGGCGGTGGGGCCGGTGATGTCGAGGGCCACGGCGGCCTGCTCGGCGGGGCCCAGGGTGCGCGGGTCGATGTCGGTGAGCTGGGCGAACAGGACGCAGGCGGCCAGGTACGAGCCCCACTTGCTGGCGTGGAGGTTATCGCCCCCCCACAGGTTGAGTTGGGTGGCGCTGGGGTTGTTGTAAGGGTCGCGCACGGCGAGGCCGGCCTGCATGGCCCGCAGCCAGGCATCGCCCACAGGGGCCACGGCGGCGATGCGGGCGTTGTGGGTGGCCAGGTAGCCGTAGGTTCGGCGCAGGTCGCGCATCATGGTATCGATGGGCAGGCCGGAGTAGGGCTGGCCGGTGGGGTAGGTCATGTCGGCCCGGGGCCAGGTCTGGAACAGGTAGACGCGGGCGGCGGGGCTGCTGGCGTGCACGGCCTGTTCGAGGCGGGTGGCATAGGTCAGAAAATCGGCAGGCTGGCCGGTGCGGGCCACGGGCAGGGGCTGGGTGCTGTTTTCCTGGAGCACCACCTGGTCCCAAGGGCCCTGCTGCACCACGGGCAGGGCGTTGGTGTAGTGGTAGGCCAGCGTGGCCGCGCTCACTACTTCGACGTGCACATCATAGGCCCGGCCGGTCTGGTCGGCCATTTTCTTGAAGATGCCCGGCACGCCGCCCCAGGGGCCGGGCATGGTGGGGTCGGTCTGGTAGCGGGGACTGCCGGGCGGCAGGCCGTAGTTTTCGTCGGTGATGCCGGCGGCGTTATAGTTCAGCACCGGCGTGTACTTGCCATTTGTGAAGCTGTTGCCGATGAATAGAATGCGTATTTGCGCGGCAGCCGGCCCCGCCAGCAGCCAAACCCAGCAGCAGCTCAATAGTCGGAAAAAATGTAAGTGGTGCACCATACCGGAAGCCTGAAAAGCAAGAGATAAACGGGTCGGAAAAAGCCCTCGCGGACCGGTCCGGGCCACGAGGGGAAAGCCTATTCAACCAGCCGCCCTGTCATTCCGACGCAGGAGGAATCTGAGGAAATTCGCCTAACGGTTTTCCTCAGACTCCTCCTGCGTCGGAATGACAGGGCGGCTCACTCAGCCCCTACTGGCGCAGCAGCTTGAGCCGGGCGGCAGCGTGGTCGTTTTCGAGCAGCAGATAATAGAGCCCGGCCGCGTTGATTTCATGCGAGAAATCGAGGCGCTGCACCGGGGCATCGGCCGGGAGGGTGCCGGTGGCCACGGTGGCCCCCAGCGCCGTGAGCAGGCGGTAGCGCACCGCGCCCTGCAAGGCATCGGGCAGGCGCAGGGAGTAGCGGCCGTCGGCGGAGGGGTTGGGGTAGGCGGCGGCCTGACTCAGGCTTGCCTTGGTGGACGAGGCCGCTGTCGCGGCCGCCACGCGGGCCGCCTGGTTGGTCACCGTGAAGCTGATGCTGAGCGGAGTCCCGGCCGTGCCGCCATTGTCGGCGGCGGAGTAGGGCGTGGCGGTGAGGGTGTAGCTGCCCAGGGCAATGGCCGGGCTCCAGGGGTTGAAGTCGCCGTTGGAATCGGCAAACAGGGCGTAGGGAGCCAGGTTTTCATTGTGATTGACGGACTGCGTCCCGCTCAGCACGAAGAGCACGCTGCCCACCGTGGCCGGGCTGGTGATGGCCCGGATGGTGAGGTTGGGCGTGGGCAGGGTGGCCAGGTTCAGCACCGCACCCGTGGCCAGAGGTTGCAGGTCGAGGTCGGTGTCGGCATTCACCAGCACCAGACTTGTCACCTGCTGGCCGCTGGCCGTGAAGGTGGCGGTGATGGATTTGTTGGCCGTCATCGTGACGGTGAGCGGGTTGGTGGTGCCCGTGGCCGCGCCGCTCCAGCCCGAGAAGGTATAGCCAGCGGCGGGCGTGGCCGTCAGCGTCACGCTCGTGCCGCTGAGGTAGCTGGTCTGGTTCGGGCTTTTTGTCACCGTGCCGCTGCCCGTCACGGCCGTGGTGAGGGTGTAGGAGGTCGTCGTTGCCACGAAGGTGGCCGTGATGCTTTTGTTCGCATTCATCGTCACCGTGAGCGGGTTGGTGGTGCCGGTGGCGGCCCCGCTCCAGCCATTGAACTTGTAGCCTGACGCCGGGGTGGCCTGGAGGCTGACCGTGGTGCCACTGGCGTAGCTGGTCTGGTTGGGCGTTTTGGTTACGCTGCCGCTGCCGCTGGTGCTCACCGTGAGCGTGTAGGTAGTGGTGGCGGTGAAGGTGGCGGTGATGGATTTGTTGGCCGTCATCGTGACGGTGAGCGGGTTGGTGGTGCCGCTGGCATCGCCGCTCCAGCCCGTGAAGGCGTAGCCGGCAGCCGGCGCGGCCGTCAGGGTCACGGTGCTGCCGCTGGCGTAGGTGGCGGTGTTCGGGTTTTTGGTCACCGTGCCGCTGCCCACCACGGCCGTGGTGAGGGTGTAGGTGGTGGCGGCCTGGTCAATCACGCTGAAGGCCAGCGTGAGCGGCGTGCCGGCCGTGCCACCACCCCCGGCCCCCGTGAAGGGCGTGGCCGTGAGCGAGTAGCTGCCCACCACCGGCGTCCAGGGGTTGTAGGCCCCGCCATTGTCCGAAAACAGCGCGTAGGGCGCTACCGACTCGGTCTGGCTCCGGGTTTGGGCTCCGCTCAGGGCAAAGACCACGCTGCCCACGGTGCTGGGGTTAGTGTTGGCCCGGATGTTCAGGTTGCGGGTGGGCAGGGTGGCCAGGTTCAGCGTCATGCCGGCCGTCAGGGTCTGGATGTCGGCGTTGCTGTCGGCACTTACCAGCGTGTAGCTCGTGACCTGCTGCGTGGAAGTAGAAGTGAAGGTGGCCGTGATGTTCTTATTGGCATTCATGGTCACCGTGAGCGGGTTGGTGGTGCCCGTGGCCCCGCCGCTCCAACCCGTGAAGGCGAAGCCCGCCGCCGGCGTGGCCGTGAGCGTCACGGTGCTGCCGTTGGCGTAGGTGGCCTGGTCCGGGCTTTTGGCAATGGTGCCGCTGCCAAACACGGCCGTGGTGAGCGTGAACGGCCCCGGCGTGCCGGTATCCGTCACCGAAAAGCTGATGGACAGCGCCGCGCCCGGCGTGCCCGTGCCGCCGCTGCCCGAGTAGGGCGTGGCCAGCAGCGAATAGTTGCCCACGGGCGGCGTCCAGGGGTTGTAATCGCCGCCATTGTCCGAAAACAGCGCGTAGGGCGCTACCGATTCGGTCTGGCTGCGGGATTGGGCTCCGCTCAGGGCAAAGACCACGCTGCCGGTGGTGCTGGCATTGGCATTAGCCCGGATGTTGAGGTTGCGGGTGGGCAGGGTGGCCAGGTTCAGAATAGCCCCGTTGGTGAGGGCCTGAATGTCCACGTCGGCATCGGCATCCACGAGCGTGAAGCTGGTGGCGTTGCAGTCGGGGTCGAGGCGCACTTCCCGGGTGGTGGCCAGGCCGCCGGCATCGGTCACGGTGAGCACGATGCGATAGTAGTAGGTTTCGGCCCCGCAGCCGTAGGGCACGATGGTAGTGCTGGTTTGGCGGGTGGTGTCCACGGGGTCGGGGTGCTCGTGGCTGGCGTGGTGCAATATGGTCTGCCACTGGTAGCTGAGCAGGTGGCCGCTCTGCTCGGCATCGGTCACGGTGGCCCGCAGCTGGTAGGTGGTGTTGCTGGTGAGCGGGTACAGCGTGCCGGCGGCCGGGCTGGTGATGGTGACCTGCGGCGGCGTGTTATTCACCGAAATCAGCAGCGTGGTCTGGTTGCTCAGGCCCTGGGCATTGGTCACGGTGAGCTTCACGGTGTATTGCGTGACGGCCGAGGTGGGCGGCGAAAACGTGTGGCTGGGGTTGGCCGCCGAGCTGGTGGCGGTGCCATCGCCAAAATCCCAGCGGTAAGTCAGCGCGCTGCCGTTGGGGTCGGTCGAGTTGCTGCCCGTGAACTGCACCGCGAGCGGGCCGGGGCCGTAGGTTTTGTTGGCAGTAGCCACCGCCACCGGCGGGCTGGCCGTGGTCACGTAGCTGATTTTGCGGATTTCCGAAGGGTAAAAATTGACGTAGAACAAGCCCGTTTCGCCGGGGCTGGTGGCGAAGGCCACCGGCACGGCCCCACTGGGCACGAAGTCGCCCACCGCGCTGGGCTGGTTGCTGCTGTTCACGGTCAGGTTTTTAATCCAGCCGCCCACGTAATCGCCAAAAAAATAGGTATTCCGGTACTGCAGCGGGAAATCGGTGTAAGGATAAAACACCCCGCCCGTAGACGCGCTGCCCCCAAACTGCGAGCCCGTCACCGGCGAGCCGGCCGCGCCAAGATTGGCCGTAGTAGCCGTGCTGCCGCTGAACGTGCCCGTGCGCGACGGCCCCGTGCCGTGCCCCCAATCAATGAGCGGCCGGACGTGCACGAAGGTGGGAATGCTGCTCGGCACGGTCTGGCCCGTATTGCAGGAGTTGGGGAACGTGGCCGTGCCCGTGGGCGTGGCCTGCTTGATAAGGTCCTGGAAATAGAAAAACTGCTTGGTGCAGCCGCCCACGTTGTAGAGCGGGTTGGGCGCGTCGCGGTTGTACACGTTCGAGGTGGTGAAGGCGTCGTAGGGCGTGAGGCCTTCGAACAAGGGCCAGCCAAAATTCTGGCGCGGGCCGGTCACCACGTCCACTTCCTCCCAGCTGGCCGCGCCCACGTCGCCCAGGTAAATGGTGCCGGGGCTGCCCACCGAGGGGTCGGTGCTGCCGGTGCCAGGCTTCAGCGTCATCCGAAACGGGTTGCGGAAGCCCAGCGCCCACACTTTGGAGCGGGGCGCACCGGGGTTGGCCGCGTCGTAATACGGGTTGCTGGCGATGCCATTGCCGTTGCTGGGGTCGATGCGCAGGATTTTGCCGTTGTAGCAATCCACGAGTTGCGAGCGCAGCGAACCCACGTCCTCCTTCGCTTTGATGATGCCATCGGCCAGGGCCTGGGGCGCGTAGGTGGCCGTCCAGGCCCCGAAATCGGGGTACGGGTGGGCGCCGTCGCCGGTGGCTACCAGCAGCGTGCCATCGGTGCCGAACTGCAGGGCCGCCGTGACGTGGCCGTTGAAGGTGGACGGGATGCCGTTGGTTTTGCTCGACCCAATCAGGATTTTGCGGCTGGCGGGGTTCACCGTGTAGCTCGTGCCGCTGGGCGTGGCCGTGTAGCGCGTGAGCCGCCCAATGGTGGCGCTATAGTAGTCGTTGGTGGTAGAGCTGTAGCTGGCCGTGCCGAAGTTCATGAGGTAGTGCCGGTCCACCACGTAGAGCAGGTACATGTAGCCGTTGGTGTCGAAGTTGGGGTCGAGCGCGAAGCCCAGCAGGCCCTGGTCTTCCCAAGCCCCCACCTCTTCGGTGATGTCGAGCAGCTGCTGGCGCTGGCCGTTCACCACCACCCACACTTTGCCGGGCCGCTCCCAGACAAACATTTTGCTGCCGCTGCTATTGAAAGTCAGCCCCACCGCCTCGTTCCAGCCCGAGGATACGGTGGTGGACGTGAAGCCCGCGGGAGGCGTCTGGGCCTGCACCCGGCCGCAACAGCAAGCCAGCAAAAACGCCAGCAGGAAACAGGTTAGCGAAGATTTCATGGGCTTGGGAGAATAGGTTTGCAGAAAAGAGATGGGACGAAAAAGAACGGTCGGGTCGGCCAGGGCCGGGGAGGTTACTGCCGCAGGAGCTTGAGCTGGGCAGCGTGGCGGCCATCCTCCAGCAGCAGGTAGCTCAGGCTGGTGCCCGAGAGCGGCTGGGTGAAATCCAGCTCGGCCGCGCGGGTTCCGGCCGGCAGCGTGCCGCGGGCCAGCGTCTGGCCCAGGGCCGAAATCAGCCGGTAGCGCACCTCGCCGGTGAAGTCGGCGGGCAGCAGCAGGTGGAAGCGCCCGTTGGGCGAGGGGTTCGGGTAAGCTTCGGCCGGAGCCAGGGCCAGGCCGGAGCTGAGGGAAGCGGCGGCCACCCGTGCGGCGGCATCGGTCACGCTGAAGGTGATGGTGAGCGGGGTGCCGGCCGTGCCGCCGCCCCCGCCGCTGGTGTAGGGCCGGGCCGTGAGCGTGTAGCTGCCCACCGCGGGAGTCCAGGGGTTATAAGTCCCCGCCCCGTTATCGCCAAACAGCGCATACGGGGCCACCGACTCGGTCTGGTTCCAGGTTTGCGTGCCGCTCAGGGCAAACACGACGCTGCCCACGGTGGCCGGGCTGGTGGTGGCCCGCACGTTGAGGCTGCGCGAGGGCAGCGTGGTTAAATTCAGCGTAGAACCGGCCGTAAGGGCCTGGATGTCGGTGCCGGTGCTGGCGTTCACCAGCACGAAGCCGCTGAGCTGCTGCCCGCCGCTGGTGGCCGTGAAGGTGGCCGTAATGGTCTTGTTGGCCGTCATCGTGATGGTTAGCGGATTGGTGCTGCCCGAGGCATCGCCGCTCCAGCCCGTGAAGGCGAAGCCGGCCCCTGGTGCGGCCGTGAGCGTCACGGTGCTGCCGCTGGCGTAGCTGGCCGCGTTCGGGTTCTTCGTCACCGAACCCGTGCCCACGGTGTTCACCGTCAGGGTGTAATTCGTCGTGGTCGTGGCGGTGAAGGTGGCGGTGATGTTCTTATTCCCATTCATCGTTACCGACAAGGGATTAGCGGTACCCGTGGCATCGCCGCTCCAGCCGCTGAAGGTGAAACCGGCAGCCGGCGCAGCCGTGAGCGTCACGGTGCTGCCACTGGCGTAGGTGGCGGTGTTCGGGTTTTTCGTCACGGTGCCGCTGCCCACCACGGCCGTGGTGAGCGTGTAGGTGGTAGGGGTGCCGCCGGTTTGCTGCCAGAGCTCGACGCCCGAGAAATTGGGCCAGCCGCCGGTGCTGGTGAACGCCACGCTGCCCGTGGCCGCCAGCGTCACGTTGTAGGGCCCGAGCCGCGCCCAGGTGCCGGCCGGGCCGGTACTGTAGTTGGCGCGCACGCTCTGCCCGTTCAGCGACAGATTAATGACCTCGGGGTTGTTATCCTCCCACACGTAGAGGTAGGCCTGATAAGTGCCAGCTGGCACGGCCGAGAGCGTCACGCTCAGATTGGGCCCGAAGACGGCCGCCCGAATCATGCCCGCCCGCGTGGCGTCGGTGGCCGGAATCAGTGGCACGGCTTGATTCTCAAAAGCCGAGCCGTTGGTAGAATAGTTGGCCGCCGTGGAGCCGCCCCAGGCGTTGCCGTCCAGCGTGAGGGCCGGCCCGCCCAAGTTGATGGCCCGGTAGAAGGTGTAGCTGCCACCCGAGGTAGCCGTGAAGGTGGCGGTGATGTTCTTATTCCCGTTCATCGTCACCGACAAGGGATTGGTGGTGCCGCTGGCATCGCCGCTCCAGCCCGTGAAGGCGAAGCCGGCGGCCGGCGCGGCCGTGAGCGTCACGGCGCTGCCACTGGCGTAGGTGGCGGTGTTCGGGTTTTTCGTCACGGTGCCGCTGCCCACGGTGGCCGTGGTGAGCGTGTAGGTAGTGGGAGCCCCGGAATCCGTCACCGTGAAGTTGATGGTGAGGGGCGCGCGGGCCGTGCCGCTGCCATTGGCCCCGCTGTAGCCCGTGGCCGTGAGCTGGTAGTTGCCCACCGGCGGCGTCCAGGAGTTATAGTCGCCGTTCACGTCCAGAAACAGCGCAAATGGGGCTGCGTTATCGGTCACGGCCTGGGTTTGCGGGCCGGTGAGGGAGAACACGACGCTCCCGGTGGTGGCCGGGTCGGCATTGGCCCGGATGTTCAGGCGGCGGGTGGGCAGGGCGGCCAGGTCCAGAATGGCACCGTTGGTCAGGGGCTGAATATCGGCGTCAGTGGCGGCGTCGGCATCCACCAGCGTGAAGCTGGGCGTGGTGCAATCAGGGTCGAGGCGCACTTGCTGGGTGGTGGCGAGGCCCCCGGCATCGGTCACGGTCAGCGAGATGGTGTAGTAGTAGGCTTCGGCCCCGCAGCCGTAGGGGCCGATGATGGTACTGGTTTGCCGGGTGGTGTCCACCGGGTCGGGGTGCTGGTGCGTGAGGTGGTGCAGCACCGTTTGCCACTTGTAAGCAAGCAGGTGGCCGCTCTGCTCGGCATCCGTCACGGTGGCCCGCAGCTGGTAGGTGGTGGTGCCCGTGAGCGGGTACAGCGTGCCGGCGGCCGGGCTGGTGATGGTGACCTGCGGCGGCGTGTTATTCACCGAAATCATCAGCGAAGCCTGATTGGTCAGGCCCTGTGGGTTGGTCACCGTCAGCGTCACGGTGTAGTTGGTGACGGCCGAGGTAGGCGGCGAAAACGTGTGGCTGGGATTGGCCGCCGAGCTGGTGGCGGTGCCGTCGCCAAAATTCCACCGGTAAGTCAGCGCGCTGCCGTTGGGGTCGGTCGAGTTGCTACCCGTGAACTGCACCGCGAGCGGGCCGGGGCCGTAGGTTTTGTTGGAAGTAGCCACCGCCACCGGCGGACTGCTGCTGGTGACGTAGCTGATTTTGCGGATTTCCGAAGGGTAGAAGTTGACGTAAAACAGCCCCGTTTCGCCCGGGCTGGTGCCGAAAAACACCGGCACGGCCCCGCTGTCCACGAAATTGCGCACGGCACTGGGCTGGTTGCTGCTGTTCACGGTCATGTTCCGAATCCAGCCGCCCACGTAATCCCCGAAGAAATACGAGTTGGCATACGGGGCCGGAAAGTCGCTGTAGGGATAAAAAACCCCGCCCGTCACCGAATTCCCCCCAAACTGCGGCCCGCTCACCGGCGAGCCCGCCGCCCCGATATTAATGGTAGTAGGCGTGCTGCCGCTGAAAGTGCCCGTGCGCGCCGGCCCGCTCAGGTTATGCGCCCAGTCGATGAGCGGCCGGGTGTGCACGAAGGTGGGAATGCTGGCCGGAATCGTTTGCGAGGTATTGCACGGGTTGGGGAACGTGGCCGTGCCCGTGGGCGTGGCCGGTTTGATGAGGTCCTGGAAGTAGAAAAACTGCTGGGTGCAGCCGCCCGTGTTGTAGAGCGGGTTGGGCGCGTCGCGGTTGTACACGTTCGAATTGGTGAATGCCGAATAGGGCGTCAGGCCCTCGAACAGCGGCCAGCCCAGGTTCACGCGGGGCCGGTCCACCACCGATACTTCTTCCCAGGTGGAGGCCCCCACCACGCCCACGTAGAGCGTGCCGGGGTTGGCAGCGGCGGGGTCGGGGCTGCCGGTACCGGGCCGCAGGCTCATGCGGAAGGGCGTGCGCAGGCCCAGGGCCCACACCCGGGAGCGGGGGGCGCTGGGATTGGCCGCGTCATAATAGGGGTTGCTGGGCACGCCGTTGCCGGTGGCAGGGTCCAGGCGCAGGATTTTACCACTTAGGCAGTCTACCAGCTGGGCGCGCAGGGCGCCCACGTTTTCCTTGGCGGAGATGATGCCATCGGCGAGCGCCTCCGCGTAGTAGGTTTCGTTGTAGCTGCCTAAATCCGGCGCCCAGTGGGCCCCGTCACCGGTTGATACGAGTAAGGTGCCATCGGTGCCAAACACCAGCGAGCCGGTGCAGTGGCCGTCGTGGGTCGAGGGAATGCCCGTGGTTTTGGTGGCCCCGAGCAGGATTTTGCGGCTGGCGGGGTTCACGGTGTAGCCCGTGCCGGCCGGCGTGGCCGTGTAGCGCGTGATGCGCCCAATGGTAGCGCTGAAATAGTCGTTGGCAGCGGGGTCATAGTTGGCCGTGCCGAAGTTCAGCAGGTAGTGCCGGTCCACCACGTACATCAGGTACATGTAGCCGTTGGTGTTGAAGTTGGGGTCGAGCGCGAAGCCCAGCAGGCCGTGGTCGCCCCAGGCCCCTACTTCTTCGGTGATGTCAATTAATTGCTGGCGCTGGCCGTTCACCACCACCCAAACTTTGCCCGGTCTTTCCCAGACAAACATCTTGCTGCCCGTGCTATTGAAGGCAAATCCGACAGCTTCATTCCAGCCCGAGGAAACGACGGTGGACGTGAAGCCCGTGGGCGGCGTCTGGCCCCGCAGCGGCTGGCCGCCCACCAGTAGCAAGGCGCAAAAAATAACAGTCAAAACACTTTTCATGGCGAAACTGGTGCGAATGCATCGGATATAAGCGTGAGGTGGATGAAGAAATTGAATGGATATCGATAGCCGCCGCAATGCCCGGCCGCAGCCGGGCGGCGGGCCTAGTCCTCGTCGGTGAGGAAGCGGTAAATCTTGGTCAGCGGGTCGCCCAGAAAAGCGCCCACGCTGGTATCGCGCAGCGAAAACCGCACGTCATCGGGCCGGCGCACGCGGCGGCCGTAGCGGTACTTGAAGTAGTTGGCAAACGGGATGTAGCGCCCCTCGCGGAAGGGCGCGGGCACCACCGCCCGCCCGGCCGCCACCTGGCAGGCCAGCACCGGGAAGTTCACGCCCGCCGCCAGCGCCGAGCCCACCACCGTGAGCCAGAAGCGGGTGTTGATTTCGATGACTTTGATTTCCTGAGTGCGGGCGTCGTAGCGCAGGTCGAGGTGGGCCACGCCGTTCCAGCGCAGGGCCTTCATCAGGCGGTCTACCACGGCCAGCACGGCGTCGTGGTGCACAAATTCGATGGCTTCGGTGGGGGCGTATTCGTCGCCCGTAGCCACCAGGCCCTTCTGAATGGAATGGGCAATGAGCTGCCCATTCTGGTACAGCACGTTGCAGTCAATATCGTAGCCCTCGATGCAGTTCTGGATGATGTAGCGGCTGCTATCGGGCAGCATGGCCACGGCGGCCAGCAGCGCCTCGGGCGAGGCGTAGCGCACAATGCCCCGGCCGCCGGCACCCTCAATGGGCTTCAGCAGCACCGGAAATTCGAACTTCGCCAGCTTGGCCGCCAGGTTGTGCCGGATGTCCACGATGGTGTCGGGCGCGGGAATACGGTGCTCCTGCATAAACGCGCCCAGCAGGCCCTTGTCGGTGGCAATTTCGTAGTACGCCGCCGCCGGCAGCGGCAGCAGGTGCAGGGCCGTGGCCAGCGCCGTGCGGTGCGCAATCACGAAGCGCATGCCGGCCACGTCCACGGGCAGCAGCACTTCGGCCCCGGTGGCGCGGGCCGCGTTCTGGATGAAGGCCACGAACACCTCCGCCGGGCTATCGGGCGAGAGCAGATGGAAGGAATGCACGTAGCTCGAAAACCGGTACGGGCTCAGCCTGTCGCGCGACAGCAAATGCACGCGCACCCGGGCCTGCCGGCTCAGGCAAAACAGCACGGCTCCCGTGAGGCGGTACTCGCCCTCCAGCACCAGCACCGTGAGCGGGGCCGTGGCGGGGCGTGGGGCGGGCGGGGCCGGCGTGGCGGCCGGGGCCGTGCCGGGAATATTTTGCCGCGTGGGTAGCGGGTCGGAGTGCTTCAGAAACTCAACCAGGGTGGGATTCATGGCGACGAGGCTTCGGGGTAATTAGAAGGAAAGGGACAGTTTTGGTTGAGTCAGAGGTTGGCCAGGGCGAAATCGGCGGGCACGAGGGGCTCGGCGGTGGCCGCCAGCACGGGCGGGTTGAAATGAACTTCCTGCTCGCGGCGCAGCTGGTCGATGAGGCGGCCGGGGGGCAGCGCCACATCGCCGTAGGTCAGCACCTGGTCTTTGGGAATGTCGCGCAGCAGGCGGCAGCCCTCGGCCACGCCAATGGGCAGTAGGTTTTCGGCGCGGGCAGTGGTGTAATTCTCGGCCAGCCCATAGGTCATATAGTGGCCGATGCCGTCGAGCGTGTCGCCGGCCCGCAGGTCAATTTTGGCGGCCGTAATCACCTCCACCTTGGGGGCGCCGGCCGGCGCCAGGCAGGCATCGCCAAAGAGCACCGCCCGCGCCACCGAATTCGGCGTTTCGAAATGGCACAAGTGGTAAGGCGTGTAGAAGCAGTACAACGGCCCCGGCCCCAGCTTGTACAGCTTGAGGTAGTGCTGCTGAATGGGGTCGTCGTGCGTGCCCAGGATGAACACGCCGGGGCCGGGCTCGGCCCCCACCACGTAGTCCACAATGCCGGGGCCGCCATCCAGCAGGCGCTCCGTGGGGTACCACTCGGCGGCCTTGCTGATGGGCGTGCCCGGGGCCACGGTAGGGCCGTACATGCCACGCCGGGCCACTTCCATGCCCAGCGCATTGGCGATGACGGCCTGCTCGAAGCTGATTTTGCTGCCGTCGGCGAAGCTGGTTACCATGCTCGGGTTCTGGCCCCACTGCTTCGCAAAGCCCTCCTGCGTGGTGGGGTTGCGGTAAGGGTCGTGCAGGCCTTTGATGTTGCCGCACAGCACCGGCTTCACGCCCAGGCCCAGCACGAAGCGCGCTAGGTTGAGGGTCACGCCGGGCTGGTCGCCGTCGCTCACGGTGTACACCACGCCGGCGCGGTCAGCATACACTTTCAGGATGGCCCCGGCCGTGCCGTCCAGCTCGGCGTTCAGCAGCACCACGTGCTTGCCGTGCCGGATGGCCTCCAGCACCACATGCGCGCCGTGCTCCACCGCCCCGGTTACCTCGATGATGGCATCGATGCCCTCGGCGCGGCTCAGCAGCAGCGCATCGTCGGTGATGGCGCGCTCGCCCCGCTGGATGCAAGCCTCCAGCGCGTGTACCGAGCTTACCTCACTGGTCACCAGCTCGCCGGCTTCGTGGTAGGCCCGCCGGGCCTGGCTGATGGTGCGGTTGGCGATGGCCACCAGCTCCATGCCGGGCACGTAGCGGCAGATTTGCAGGGCCACGCCCCGGCCCATAAAACCCGCGCCCACCATGCCCACCCGAATGGGCTGGCCGGATTGCTGGCGCTTCTTTAAGGCATTGTCAACAAGTATCATAATGCAGAAAGAAAGATGAGAAAAGCAGAGAAGTAGCGCGGACTCGCAGAGTCCGCGCCGGGTTGGCCCAAGCATCGTTCCGGCGGGCGCGGACTCACAGAGTCCGCGCTACATTACCATTGGCACGGCCAGCCCCTGGAAATCGGGATGAGCCTGGTCTTTCGCCGAAATGAGCAAGGGCTGAAAAGGCCAGCGGATGCCAATAGCGGGGTCGTCCCAGCGCAGGCCGCGCTCGGCCCCGGGCGTGTACTTGGCCGACACCTGGTAGCACACGTCGGTGTTGTCTTCGAGGGTGAGGAAGCCGTGGGCGAAGCGGCCGGGCACGAATAGCATCCGGTAGTTATTGGCGTTCAGCTCCACTCCTATCCACTTGCCGAAGGTGGGCGACTCCTCGCGCAGGTCCACTATCACGTCCAGAATCGCGCCCCGGGTGCAGCGCACCAGCTTGGTTTCCTCGTAGGGAGGCAACTGGTAGTGCATGCCGCGCAGTGTGCCCCGGCGCGGGTTGAAGGACAGGTTGGCCTGCTGCGGCGGCATGGCAATGCCGTGGGCGGCAAACTCGTCTTCGCACCAAGAGCGGGCAAAAAAGCCGCGCTCATCGCTCAGCCGGTCCACGTCGATAATGAAGGCCCCTGCAAGGGCAGTTTCGGTAAATTTCATCGCATTAAGGGTAAGGTTGAAGGGTTGATTTTTGGCGGCTGGGTATTGGTTTAACGTCTGTCATCCTGAGCTTGCGAAGGACCTTATCACGGCTGCGCCGATTGAATTACTGCGAGCTTTTCTTCGTTGATAAGGTCCTTCGCAAGCTCAGGATGACAGTCGAAGCTCAGACTACCACAAGCTCCGGCCGGTACAGCGGCACGGCCGCTTTGGCCGGGCCAGCAGCCCAGGTCAGGTCCTCGGTCAGCTCATCCTGCTCGCGCAGGGCGGCCAGCACGCGCAGCCGCATCAGCCGGGAGGCGCGGAAATTGGGGTCGCGGAAGCCCATTTCCAGCAGCTTGCGCTGGAGCTCACTGATGGTATCGGCCAGGGTGTGAATGGGCTGGCAGTCGGGCGCGAGGCGACGGAACAGGCTGAAGTCGACGCGATACGAGCGCAGGTCGGGCGCGGCGTCGGGGTTGAGGCGCACCTGGGTGCCGGGGATGGCGGCGGCCACAGCTTCGGCCAGCTCGCGCACGCGGTAGTTCCAGTTGTTGGCCCCGGCGTTCACGGCCACGAAGGCCCCGCCGTTGCTGGCCTCGCGCGTCACGGCCCAGCCGATGGCGCGGGCCATGTCCAGCACATGAATGAGGGGCCGCCAGGGCGTGCCGTCGCTCAGGATGCTGATTTCGCGGGTGGCCACCGCGCCGGCCACGAAGTCGTTCAGCACCAGGTCGAGGCGCAGGCGGTCGCTCCAGCCGCAGGCTGTGGCGAAGCGCAGGCAGGTCACCCGGAAGTTCGCATCGGCCAGCGGAGCCAGGTCGCGCTCACTGCTCACCTTGGAGCGGGCGTAGGCCGTGAGCGGATTCAGGGTGGAGGTTTCGGTTTTGGCGTCCTCGCCGCCCAGCCCATACATGCTGCATGAGCTGGCAAACACGAAGCTTTTCACGCCGTAGGTTTTGGCGCGCTTGGCCAGCGCGATGCCGGCGCGGTAGTTCACGTCCATCGTCACGCCCTCGTAGGCCGTGCCCATGGGGTCGTTGGAGATGGCGGCCAGGTGCACTACGGCATCCACGCCGGCCAGCAGGCCCGAGGGCAGCGTCCGCACGTCGCCAAACACCTGGCGGTCGAGCCGCGACTCGGGCAGGCGCGTGGCCCCGGTGAGGCAATGGGCGAAAAATCCCATGTCGTAGCCAATCAGCTCCGCGTTGGGGTACGTCTGTCGGAGGTGGCGCACCACGCCGGGCCCCACGTAGCCCATGTTGCCGGTGATGAGTATGCGGGAGGGTTTCATAGGAGATTCCATTAGAAGTGAGGTTTATACAGCCATCAATCAACCAGAATGCCATGCCGGGCGCGCCAACTCATTGCGGCCGTGGGAAGGGGCTCCGTTCTATCTCAGCGGAGCTGCGGCAATGCGCCAGCGGCGCTCGGCAAGGCGTTCGGGGTGGTTGTTTTCAGTCGCTGGGCATAAGTTTGGTAGTGGCCGCGCGGCCGCGCCCGGCCGGCGCGGCCAGCGGCGTAGTCAGGATGGTTTCGAGTTCGGGCACTGTCACGGGAGCGGCGGGAATCTGGTCCCAGAGCTTCCATTCGGCCTTGCCAGCCTGCCAGAGTTCCTCCAGCATGTTGCGGTCGCGCAGCGTGTCCATGGGCTGCCAGAAGCCGGCGTGGCGGTAGGCGGCCAGCTGCCCGGCGGCGGCCAGGCGCTCCAGCGGGGCCTTTTCCCACACCGTCTGGTCGTGGTCGAGGTAGTCGAAAATACCCGGCTCCAGCACGAAAAAGCCGCCGTTAATCCAGGGCGTTTCGCCGCCCTCGGGCTTCTCCATGAAGTTGCTCACGTGGCTGTCGCCGTCGCTCAGGTTGAACACCCCGAAGCGGCCCGGCTGCCGCACCGCCGTGAGGGTGGCCAATACGCCCTGCGAACGGTGGTATTCGATGCTGGCCGCGATGTCGACGTTGCTCACGCCGTCGCCGTAAGTCAGGCAAAACGTCTCGTTGTCAAGGTATTTCTGCACGCGGCGCAGGCGGCCACCGGTCATGGTTTCCAGGCCGGTGTCCACCAGCGTCACGGTCCAGGGCTCGGCGTTGTTGCGGTGAATCTGCATCTCGTTGCGGTCCATCCGGAAGGTCACGTCCGAGTTCAGCAGGAAATAATCGGAGAAATACTGCTTAATCATGTGGCCCTTGTAGCCGCAGCAAATCACGAAATCGGTGATGCCGTGGTGGGCATAAATCTTCATGATGTGCCACAGAATAGGCTTGCCGCCGATTTCGACCATGGGCTTGGGCCGTACGCCGCTTTCCTCGCTGATTCGGGTGCCGTAGCCGCCCGCTAGTATCACTGCTTTCATGTGAAAAAAGGTTGGGATGAAATCGACTAAAAAGCGGCCCATTCAGGCCACGGCCGGCAGCCAGCCGGCCAGGTTTTCGAGCGTGGCGCGGGCCATCAGGTACACGAAGCGGGTGTTGGTGACGAAGTAGCGGCGGGCCAGGCGGCGCGGCTCCTGCCACAGCCGGAAGGCCCATTCCAGCCACAGCTTGCGGGCCCACGCCGGCAGGCGCGGCTCCATTCCGGCATACACCCGGAAGGCCTGCCCCACCCCCAGCATGCACGCCCCAATGCGCCCCTGGTGGGCCGCCATCCAGCGCTCCTGGCGCGGGCAGCCCAGCGCCACAAACAGCAAGTCCGGGTCGGCCGCGTTGATGGCCGCCACCTCGTCGGCGTCCTCCTCAGCCGTGAGCGGGCGGAACGGCGGCGCATATGCCCCCACCACCCGCAGCGCGGGCAATTCCCAGCGCGCCCGCCACACCATGGCCTGCAAAACGTCATCGGTAGTGCCGTAGAAGTACACCGACTGGCCCCGCTCGGCGGCGTGGCGCAGCAGCTCAGGCAGCAGGTCCATGCCCGCCATGCGCTCCTGCGCCGGCCCCCGAAACCAGCGCACCGCCGCCGCCACCGGGCTACCATCGGGCGCGGCTACGGCGGCATTGTTCACAATCTGCCGGAACTCGGCGTTGCGCTCGGCTTCCACCAGCATGTGCACGTTGGCAAAGCACACGTAGGCCGAGGTGCGCGCCGCGCCCAATTCCAGAATGGTATCGACGAAATCAGCGGTGCGCCCCGTCGAGATGTTGGCGTGCAAGACAGCGTGTTTGGGTAGCATGGTGGGTTTGGTTGGTGGATTGGTGGGCTGAACTCAGAACGGTCATGCTGAGCGTAGTCGAAGCATCTCTACCGCTTCGTTGAGTCGGCATTGATTACTGAGTGCGGTAGAGATGCTTCGACTGCGCTCAGCATGACGTTCTACTAATCAGCGTGACTGTTCTAACTGCTTCGTTCTAGTCACTCAATAGGCATTCTCCTCGCCGCGCACCATGTTCCGCACGGTTTTGCCGATGATTTGCAAATCGAGCCCGAACGACCAGTTCTGCACGTATTTCAGGTCGTATTCCACGCGCTTTTCCATGGCGTTGGGGGCGCGGGTTTCGCCCCGGAAGCCGTTCACCTGCGCATAGCCCGTGATGCCGGGTGTCACGGCGTGGCGCAGCTGGTAGGTGCGGCCGCGCTTGGAGTATTCCTCCAGCTGCGACACCATGTTGGGCCGCGGCCCCACCACCGACATATGCCCCAGCAGCACGTTGAAGAACTGCGGCAGCTCGTCCAGATTGTACTTGCGCAGGTACTTGCCCACCCGCGTTACCCGGGGGTCGGCCTTGGTGGCTTGCAGCTCGGTCTGGCGGTGGTCGGCGCGCATGGTGCGCAGCTTGTAGCACGGAAACAGCTTGTTACGCTTGCCCGGCCGCATCTGCTTAAAGAACACCGGCCCCGGCGAATCGAGCTTAATGAGCACCGCCAGTACCGGCAGAATGATGGGAAACAGCCCCAGAATCACGAACAGCGAAAACCCCAGGTCGAACGCCCGTTTCAGCACCTGATTGGTGCGGAAACCCAGCGGCTCCTGTCGCACCATGAGGATGGGCAGGTGGTCGTGGAAATACACGCCCACATCCTTGCCCACCGTGCCCTGGTAGTCGGGCACGATGCGGAAGGCCAGGAAATGGTCCTCCGCGAAGCGCGACAGCTCCTCAATCAAATCGTGCCTGTCCAGCGGCAGCGCGTAGTAGATTTCGTCCACCGGCGTGCTCAGGCAGTAGTTCATCAGGTCCGTCACGGCGCCGCGCCGCAGGCCGCGCAGGTTGGTGGGAAGCGCCTCATCGGCAAAAAAGCCCTTGAACTGGTACGCGCCCGAATCATCGGCCGTGAGGGCGTGGTACAACTCCTGCCCGCTCTGGCTGGCCCCCACTATCACAAAGCGGTTGTGGGCCTGGGCGAAGTACCGCAGCCAGGCGCGGTAGCTAAACGTGACCGCAAAGCGGCCCACCACCACGGCCGCCACCGCAAAGCCGTAAATGGCCGCCAGGTAGCGCGTCGAGAGGTAATTGATGCGCAGCGCCACCACCGTGCCCACCACCAGCACGCCGTGCAGCAGAAAGGCTTTCAGCAGGTGCCGCAGCTTCTCGCCATACGAAATGCGCCGGTCGAGCCGGTACACGTTGGCATACTGCCGCGAGAGCAGCCACCACAGCAGCGCAAACGTGATGATGAAAAAGGGCGTTTCGCCCTTCATCGACCACGAGTGCCACACCACAAACTCGGCCATATGGAAGGCCAGCCAGATAAGGCCCCCGTCCACAGCCATCAGAATAAAACGGGAAGTATCCGAGTATCGCACATAGCGCTCCATAGCTCAGGAAGTAACAAGTTGCTTACTGCATCCCGCAAGCATCTGCCGCGGGATGAATACAGGAGTAAGTTATGCACTTAATATTTAATTATCAATATTTAATATGATTAAATATTTGTTGAGTTATTTTGTTTACTGAAATAATCACAAGCATTACAACTGAATTACAAGACATTAAAGTTTTAAATATTCATTATTTAATATATTAAATAATGCGCCAATTCTGTTCTATTATTCTCCTATCAGCCTGTGGTTGTGCTATGCACGCCCGTCCTCAGTAATCGTCATGGTCGCTGGCGGGCCATGGTTGGCGCTGGGTTTGCCGCACCATCTCTGCCATATAGTATACCCCGCAGTATATCGTCTTTTTTGAATCAAATTAATATGCAATATGTAATATAAAAAATTATATGTATATTTGAAAACATTCACATTATAAGTACTTGTAGCTCTTCTACTATACCCACAGTATGCAGCAGTCTGGCTTACTTCGTGCCCCACTGGCTGTCGATGGCTATCCGCGCCACCACTGCCAGCGCCGCTGGCAGCCATCAACGGCCTTTTTTGGGCAAGTCTCCCGTTCGTATTTCTTACAGCCGCCGCCGCGGTCTCAGTTGCTTCCCCATCATGGGCTTGTATCACCTTCTATACCAGAGCCTGGCCCTGGCCAGCTTCAGCCTGTCGGAACTGCTGGAGCTGCTGCAGAAATCCCGTGCGTACAACGCTGCCCGGGGCATCACCGGCATTCTGCTGCACGCCCCCAACGGCCAGTTCCTGCAGCTATTGGAAGGCGAAAAGGGGGCCGTGCAGCACCTCTACTACCACCGCATTGCCGCCGACCCGCGCCACGAGCACCTCGTGGTGCTCAGCGAAGGCCCCAGCACCACGCCCATGTTCCCGGACTGGAGCATGAGTTTTCGCTCGGGCACGGGGCCGCTGGCGCTGCCGGGCTACCTGGCCCCCAGCGCGGCCTACTTCCGCGTGAGCAACCTGCCCCAGGCCCCGCCCGAACTCAAGCGCCTGCTCCTGGACTTCACGGCGGGCTACGACGACAGCCCCCTAGCCGAAAGCATGATTGGCAGCCGGCGCTAAGCAGCGCGAACTGTTAGTTCGCGCTGCTTAGCGCCGTTAAAATCGTTCGGGTGTCGTTCGGAGGCGCGAACTAACAGTTCGCGCTACGTGCCCACCGGCCAAAAAAAACACCGCCCGGCCAAAGTGGCCGGGCGGTGCAGCATGCCCAGGAAGGAAGTTGGTGTGCTTAGCGCGAGAACACCGAGGTGTACACCGAGCCTTTGCCGGTAGCGCCTTCCGAATGGGTGAGGCGCAGCGTGTTATCCGTCAGCTCGGCCACGGCGAAGCGGCGGGTGCGGTCGGCTTGCGTGAGGATGAGCGAGTCGGCCGAAGCCGTCAGACGCCAAGTGCCGCTCACGGGCTCGGCGGTTTGCTTGCCGGCGCGGGGGCCGCGCAGCAGCGTGTAGGTGCCGTCCGACTTATATACGGCGCTCTGCACCAGCATAGAAGGTTTGGCTTGGGCAAACAGGTCGGAGGTAGCAGCGGGGGCCGTGCCTTCGCCGGGCGTGCTCACGGTGAGGCCGGTCTGGCGCCAGGTGCCGGTTGTGAGCAAGTCCGGTTTGGCCAGCGTCGACGCAGCGGAGGAAGATGAAGGAGAGCTATTTACTTTCTCAAGCTCTTTTTCGCAGGAGGCGAGGGTCAGCGCGGCAAAGGCCACACCCAGGTACAGGGGCATTTTTTTCATGCAAACAACTTTTGAGGTTTACGCCGCTCCGATGAGGGAGCCTGCATAGTGAAACATATAGTTATTTAATGGGCAAGCATTTGAATTCAGCAGCTGGACTATATCCGATACTTGGGAGCCTAACTTTTCCCGTTTTGTTTTGGTTCAGCCATTCGCGGAAAAAGACTATTATTAGAATTTTCTATTTGTAAAATTACATTGCATAATCTTGTATAAAAACACTCTATTGCAGCATATTACAAATATAAAACCCAGCAATTCGGCAATTCAGCCCTAATTGGGTTTACTTCGATATTGGTTTTGTTTTAAATCAATTTTTCCTATTGAACAGCTACCGGAATAGTTTCACCGGGAGCATGTAGCATGCACCGGACAGGATATGCCCTCAAGGTGCGGCGGCACCGGCCGGTTGCGGGGCTCGGCCAGGCATTGTTCGGCACCGCCCCAATGGCCCGCTATTCACAGCAGGCCACTATTTTTTCCTCAAAAAAACTTATTATCAAAAACAACAAATGAATATCCAAAGATATTATTATATTTAAGCCACATTTCTCCACTTCACTGCGATGGTCAATCCTTACATACCCTCTCCACTCGTTGGGACTACGCCCCCGGTCCTCGCACCGGGCCAGCTACTGCCCATGTTCAGCACGTTTGTGCACCCCAGCGCAGCCCGGCGCGTGGGCAAAGTTTTGGCCAGCACCTATTTGAGCGAGGGCAAGCTGGTACAGGAATTTGAAGCCCGGCTGAGTGCCGAGCTGGGCATGCGCCACCCGGCGGCCCTCAACTCGGGCACCAGCGCCCTGCACCTGGCCCTGGAGTGTGCCGGCATAGGGGCCGGCGACGAGGTGATTCTAGCCCCGCAAACCTTCATCGCCACCGCCCTGACGGTGGTGCAGGTGGGGGCCAAACCCGTATTTGCCGATATCCAGTACGAAACCGGCAACATTGACCCGGCCGACATCGAGCACCGCATCACGCCGCACACCAAGGCCATTATGGCGGTGCATTGGGGCGGCTACCCCTGCGATTTGGCCGAGATTCAGGCCATTGCCGATAAGCATGGGCTGATGGTGATTGAGGACGCCGCCCACAGCCCCGGGGCCAGCTACCGGGGCCAGGCCATCGGGGCCATTTCGGACTTCACCTGCTTCTCGTTTCAGGCCATCAAGCACCTCACCACCGGCGATGGCGGCGCGCTGTGTGCCCGCTCGCCGGAAATGGCCCGCGAGGTATTCCGGCGGCGCTGGTTTGGCATCGACCGGGCCAGCTCGCCGGTGAACGAACTGGGCGAGCGCGAATACGACCTCACCGACGTGGGCTACAAGTACCACCTTTCCGACTACGCTGCCGCCCTCGGGCTGGCCAACCTCAATGGCTTTGGCGAGCGCATGACGGCGCGGCGCGCCCGCGTACAGCAATACCGCGACGGCCTGCGCCAGGTGCCCGGCCTCACGCACTTCATACATCAGCCCGACCGCGAAAGCGCCCACTGGCTGTTCGGTTTCCACGTCGAAAACCGGCTGGAATTCATCCGGGCGCTGCGGGCGAAGGGCGTGGCCTCGTCGGTCGTGCACGATGGCATCGACCACAACGCCTTGTTCGGCGGCAAGCGCCCCGACCTGACCCGGCAGCGGCGCTTCGACGAAACCCAGATTCACGTGCCCCTGCACGATGCTTTGAGCACCGAGCAGGTGGCCTACATCGTGGACGTAATCAAGCAAGGATGGTGAGCGCGGCCATGAAAGTCGTTTTGTTTGGCCACACTGGCTTTGCCGGCCGCAACATGGCCCGCGAGCTGTGCCAGCGCGGCGTGGCCTACGTGGGCGCGTCGCTCAGCACCGGCCTCGACCTGCGCGATGCCGATGCCACGGCCGCGTTTCTGCGCGCCCACCGCCCCACGCACATCGTGAACTGCGCGGCCCACGTGGGCAGCCTCAACTACGTGACCGAGCAGGCCGCCACCGTGATTGCCGACAACTCGCGCATGATTCTGGGCATGTATGAGGCCGTGGCCCGCGAATGCCCCGAGGCCTTGGTAGTCAACCCCATTGCCAACTGCGCCTACCCGGCCGATGCCGACATCTTTGAGGAAAGCGGCTGGTGGAACGGCCACCTGCACCGCTCCGTGCTGAGCTACGGGGCCAGCCGCCGCCTGCTGTGGGCCACCGCCGAATGCTTCGAGATGCAATACGGCGTGCGCAGCATCCACCTGCTCACGCCCAACATGTACGGCCCCTACGACTCGACCGACCCCAACAAAGCTCACGCACTCAACGCGTTGATTTCGAAGTTTGTAAAAGCCGAGAACCTGGGCCAGCCCGAGCTTTCGATTTGGGGCACGGGCCTGCCCATCCGCGAGTGGCTCTACGCTTCCGACTTTGCCCGCCTTGTCTGGGAAGTGCTCCAGAACCCCGACCGCCCCGGCCTCGACCAGCCCACCAACCTGGCCCAGAACGACGGCCTGAGCGTGCGCGAGCTGGTGGGCATCATCCAAACCAAGTTCGGTTACCACGGCCAGCTCCGCTGGGATGCCAGCAAGCCCGACGGTGCCCCCAAAAAGGTGATGGACAACGCCAAATTCCGCCAGGTATTCCCGCTGTTCCGCTTCACCGATTTCCAGGACGGCATCGCCGAAACCATCAAATACTACGAGTCGGTGTTTCCGTACTGAACTGCCTTTTAAATGGCGGTTCGGTCATCCTGAGCCTGCGAAGGACCTTACCACGGCAGGAGAATTTGTTCTGACGTGATAAGGTCCTTCGCAGGCTCAGGATGACAAATATTGAACGACCGGCGAACCAAACAATTGCAACACTTGTATAAATGAACAATTGTTCATAAGTTTGCATTCGATGATGACTCCCGCCGCCCCTGCTGTCGACATGAACCTCTCTGTTGAGAAAATGGAAAAGGTGGCCTTCATTCTCAAAACCACGGCGCATCCCACGCGCATCGCCGTGGTGCAGCTGCTGGCCAACCACGAAAGCCTGTCGGTTTCCGACATCAGCGAGCGGCTGAACGTGGAGCAAAGCCTCCTCTCCCACCACCTCTCGGGCATGAAGCTGAAAGGCATCCTCAGCAGCACCCGTGACGGCAAAAACATCTACTACGCCCTGAAAATGCGCGAAGTCATCGACGTGATTCAGTGCTTGGCCGCGTGCACTTTTCTATAAGGACAAGGCGTTTTTTTAGCACAATACATGAACAATCATTCATAATTTCATACGTCTACGGTCCCTCATGCTACACTATTTCGGCTATTTCGCCGCCATTTTCATTGGGCTTTCGCTGGGCATTATGGGCGGGGGCGGTTCCATCCTCACGGTGCCCGTGCTGGTGTACCTGATGGGCGTGAGCCCGGTGCTGAGCACAGCCTACTCGCTGTTTGTGGTGGGCAGCACGGCGGTGGTGGGGGCCTCGGGCTACTTCCGCAAAGGTCTGGTGTCGCTGAAAACGGCCGTGGTCTTCCTGATTCCTTCGTTGCTAGCGGTGTTTGCGGTGCGCAAGGTGCTCATGCCGGCCATTCCGCACGAGCTTTTCAGCATCGGGGGCATTGTTTTCACCAAGGACTTGCTGGTGCTGGTGGCTTTTGCGGGGCTGATGGTGGCGGCGGCCGCGTCGATGATTCGCAGCCGGCAGGCCGAAGTGGTGCTGGACGAGGAACTGCACCACCGGCACGCGTTTAATTACCCGCTCATTCTCGGCATTGGGCTGGTGGTGGGCACGCTCACGGGGTTTGTGGGCGCGGGGGGCGGCTTCCTCATTATTCCGGCGCTGGTGCTGGGCGCACGCCTGCCCATGAAACTGGCCGTGGGCACTTCGCTGGCCATCATCGCGCTGAATTCGCTTATCGGCTTCGTGGGGGATTTGAGCGCGGGCACGGCCGTGGCTTGGCCATTTCTGCTGGGGTTTCTGGCTTTTGCGTTGGGCGGAATCGTGCTGGGCACCTATTTGGCGCGCTTCATTCCGGGGGGCCGGCTGAAGCCGGCGTTTGGCTGGTTCACGCTGGCCATGGGCACGTTTATTCTGACTAAAGAGCTGCTTTTTCACCACGTCTAAGGGCTGGTTTTTCACCTGATTCCTCCCTACTCTCTCACCCGCTTTTTCTGTTGCTTGCTATGAAAATCGAACAGTTTGAAGACAAGGGCCTGGCCCATTTTTCCTACGCCATTCTGAGCGAGAGTGCCCGCGAAATCGTCCTCATCGACCCGTCACGCAACCCGCAGCAATACTACGACTACGCGCAGGCCCACGACGCCCGGATTGTCAGCGTTATCGAAACCCACCCGCACGCCGATTTCGTGTCGTCGCACCTGGAAATTGCGCAGCACACCGGCGCCACCATCCGCGTGAGCCAGCTGCTGGGGGCTGATTATGCCCACGAGGGATTTGATGACGGCGATTCCTTCACCATTGGCCAGCTCACCTTCCGCGCCTTGAATACGCCCGGCCATTCGCCCGATTCCATCAGCATCGTGCTCAGCCGCGCGGGGCAGGATGTAGCCGTGTTCACCGGCGATACCCTGTTTATTGGTGATGTGGGCCGGCCCGACCTGCGCGAAAATGCCGGCAACCTGACCGCCAAGCGCGAGGAGCTGGCCCGCCAGATGTACCACTCGCTGCGCGAGAAGCTGATGCCGCTGGCCGATGCCGTGCTGGTGTACCCGGCGCACGGCGCGGGCTCGCTCTGCGGCAAGGCCCTGAGCGGAGCCAACAGCAGCACCATCGGGGCCGAAAAAGCCGGCAACTACGCCCTGCGCCCAATGAGCGAGGCCGATTTCATCAAAGAACTGCTGGCTGACCAGCCCTTCATCCCGAAATATTTCGGCTACGACGTGGCCCTGAACAAAGCCGGCGCGGCCGCCTACGCCCCCAGCGTGGAGCGGGTACCGCGCCTGGCCACCGGCACCAAATTGGAAGCCAGCGCGTTGGTGGTGGATGCGCGTCCCGAAGCCGAGTTCAAAAAAGGCCACTTCACCGGGGCCATCAATATTCAGCAGGGGGGCAAGTTTGAAACGTGGCTGGGCTCCGTAGTGGGCCCGGCCGAGCCGTTCTACCTGGTGGCGGCCGACGCGGCGACGCTGGAAAACCTGATTCAGAAAACCGCCAAAATCGGCTACGAGCCGCTGATTAAGGGCGCGCTGGTGGGCACCCCGGCTACCGATGCCACGCTGCTGACGCTGGATGTGGCGCAGTTCCGCCAGCACCCGGAGCAGTACACCATCGTGGATATCCGCAGCGCGACGGAGCACCGCGACGAACCAATTTTCGAAGGCTCCCTCAGTATTCCGCTGCCGGAGCTGCGTGAGCGAGCCCACGAAATCCCGACCGATAAGCCCGTGCTGGTGCATTGCGCGGGTGGCTACCGCTCGGCGGCGGGCAGCAGCGTGGTGGCAGCGGCCCTACCCGGCGCGCGGGTATTCGATTTGGGCGAGGCCGTAAAGTCGTTCCAAATGGCCGGCGCGGCGCATTAGCCGTACCTTAACCACAATTCAGATTTTAGCATTCATTTTCAAATAATTACCATCATGTTCGAAGTATCAAAAACCGATTCCACTTATAAAAACCTCTCGTCCGAACAGTTTGCCGAAGGCCTGCAGGATGGCCGCGCCGTGCTGCTGGACGTGCGCCGCCGCGAGGAGTTTGCCCAGGGACACCTGCGCGGGGCACGCCACATCGAAGTGACCAGCCCGGACTTTGCCCAGCGCGTGGCCAACCTCGATTCTACCCGACCCACCTACGTGTACTGCCGCAGCGGGGCGCGCTCGGCCACGGCCGCCAAGCAGCTGAAAGCGGCGGGCTTTGGGCAGGTTTTCAACCTGGCTGGCGGTATGCTCGACTGGCCATTCCCGGTGACGCGCTAGTTTGCATGCGCTTCTTTTTTGGGTTGATTTCATTGATTCATGCTTGAACTTTTGCAAAAGCCCTGGCCCTGGTACGTGGCCGGGCCGCTCATTGGGCTGACGGTGCCGGCGCTGCTCCTCGCGGGCAATAAAGCATTGGGCATCAGCTCGTCGCTGCGGCACATCTGTGCCGCTTGTGTGCCGGCGGGCATCCCGTTTTTGAACTACAACTGGCGGGCCGAAAGCTGGAACCTGGTGTTTGTGCTTGGCATTGCGCTGGGCGGCTTCATCGGCTACCGGCTGATGGGCCACCCGGCGGCAGTGGCCATCTCGGCCGAAACCGTGCGGGACCTGAAGGCGCAAATGCACCTCACCGACTTCACCGGCCTGCTCCCGCGCGAGCTGTTCGCCCTCGAAAACCTGGGCAACTGGAAGGGCTGGGTGTTTATGATGCTGGGCGGCTTTCTGGTAGGGTTCGGCACGCGCTATGCGGGTGGTTGCACCTCGGGCCACGCCATTTCGGGCCTTTCGAATCTGCAGTGGGTTTCGTTGGTGGCAGTGGTCGGCTTCTTTGCCGGTGGCCTGGTGATGACCTGGCTGATTTATCCGCTGCTGTTTTAATGCGTTGTGATGAAATACTTCCTGGTGCTGGGCACGCTGTTCGGCATTATTCTTACCAAAAGCGAGGTCATCAGCTGGTTTCGGATTCAGGAAATGTTCCGGTTCCAGGCGTTTCACATGTACGGCGTTATCGGCTCGGCCATTGTGGTGGGGCTGGTTTCGATTCAGATTATCAAGCGCAACCGCCTCAAAAGCCTCAGCGGCGAGCCCATCGTCATCGCCGACAAGCAGTTCAACCACGGCGTCTGGATTGGCGGCTTCATTTTTGGGCTGGGCTGGGCCATCACCGGGGCCTGCCCCGGCCCGCTGTTTGCGCAGCTGGGCAGCGGCGTGGGTGCGGCGGCGGCAATGATTATAGCTGCCCTGGCCGGCACCTGGACCTACAGCGCCCTGCGCGAAAAGCTGCCCCATTGAGCGAAGCTGAAAGTGCGGCAGAAGTACCCTGACTTGGTCGCAAAACCATCTGAAAATCAAAACTCGTCTTCCGGATGAATACTCCGCAGCTCGGTTTGCGCGAAAACTGGCGGCAGTTTGGCCTGCTGGTGCTCGTCAACGCCTTTGTGGGCGGCATGGTGGGGCTGGAGCGCAGCATCCTGCCCCGGCTGGCCGAGCAGGAGTTCCACCTGGTGGCGCGCTCGGCCATTCTCTCGTTCATCGTCGTTTTTGGCCTCACCAAGGCTGTGGCTAACTACTACGCCGGGGCCTGGGCTAATACGATTGGGCGCAAAAACCTGCTGGTCATTGGCTGGCTCTTCGGGCTGCCCGTGCCGCTGCTGCTGCTTTGGGCGCCGGGCTGGGGCTGGGTTATCTTCGCCAACGTGCTGCTGGGCCTCAACCAAGGGCTGGCCTGGTCGAGCACGGTGGTGATGAAAATTGACTTGGTGGGCCCCAAGCAACGCGGCCTGGCCATGGGCCTGAATGAGTCGGCGGGCTACCTGGCCGTGGCGGCCACGGCCTTCGCCTCGGGCTGGCTGGCCACCGAATACGGCTTGCGGCCCTACCCTTTCTACCTCGGCATTGGGCTGACGGTGTTGGGGCTGCTGGGTTCGCTGCTGGTGCGCGACACGCGTCCCCACGCCGCTCTGGAAGCCGCCCTGGCCCCGTCCACGCCGGCCAGCCCGCCGCTTTCGTTCTGGGACGTAACGTGGCGGCACCCGAATCTAGGTTCCGTGACGCAGGCCGGGCTGGTGAATAACCTCAACGACGGTATGGTGTGGGGCCTGCTGCCGATGCTGCTGGCCAGCAAAGGCTTTTCGCTGACGCAGATTGGCACGGTGGCGGCGGTGTACCCGGCCGTGTGGGGCTTGGGCCAGCTGCTCACCGGCCCGCTTGCCGACCGGCTCTGCAAGAAAGACCTGCTCTTTTGGGGTATGCTGCTGCAAGGCGCGGTGCTGCTGGCCATGCTCTTCACCAATGCCTACCCGGTATTCCTGCTGCTGGCGGCGCTGTTGGGCGCGGGCACGGCGCTGGTGTACCCCACATTTCTGGCCGCCGTGGCCGAGTATGCGCCGGCTCCGCAACGGGCGCGTAGCGTGGGCATCTTCCGCTTCTGGCGCGACGCGGGCTACGCCATCGGGGCACTGCTCACCGGCCTGCTGGCCGATGCTTTTGGCTTGAGGGCGGCGCTGGCCGCTATTGGCGGGCTCACGGTGCTGTCGGCACTCATCATCCAGCGGCGGATGTACTGCCTGCCACTAGCTACGGCACCGGGCGCTACGGGCACCTGCGCCCGGCCCGCGCCGGTGCGGTCCCATACGCGCTGGCGAATGGCTAGTGCTTCTGCGGCCGTATCGGTGCCAGGAAGATGCGGCCTGAACCTTTCGGCCTGACGGCCAATGCCCTCAACCAACCTAATCCATTGAAGCAGCTTGAATTGGCTGAGGCGGGGACTTTTTTGCCCCGCATCCACGTAGTAAGGGCCATTGCTTCTTAATTAGCCTATGCAAAACACCTTTCGGCATTTCCGTTTTCCGATACTCGCCTTATCCCTCCTGCTGGCTGCCTGCCAGCGCGAAACCGTAGCCCCCGCGCCCACCGGCCCCGGCGCTACGGCCCAAAACCTGCCTGAGCACCTCACCCTCGGCAATCCCAGCGGGGCCACCACCGACCTCGCGCAGCCCACCAACTACCTGCTGATGAAACCCCAATATGCCCTCAGCTACCACCGCGACCGGGGCATTCCCAACTGGGTGAGCTGGCACCTGAGCGCCGACTGGCGCGGCAGCGCCGCCCGGCAGGACGACTTCCGTGCCGATGATACCCTGCCTACCGGCTGGTACCAGGTGCAGGCCACCAGCTACACCGGCTCGGGCTTCGACCGCGGCCACAACTGCCCCAGCGCCGACCGCACCAGCTCCGTGGCCGACAACTCGGCCACCTTCCTCATGACCAACATGATGCCCCAGGCCCCGCGCAACAACCAGCAGACCTGGGCCAACCTGGAGGACTACTCCCGCACCTTGCTCGGTACCGACAACGAAGTCTACATCATCTGCGGAAGCTACGGGCGCGGCGGCACGGGCACCAACGGCTACGCCACCTCCCTCGACCAGGGCCGCGTGACGGTGCCGGCCCGCTGCTGGAAAGTCGTCGTGGTCCTTCCCACCGGCACCAACGACGCGGCCCGCGTCAGCACCAGCACCCGCGTTATCGCCATCGATACGCCCAACGATAACTCCATCAGCACAACCTGGGGCAGCTACCGCACTAGCGTCGACGCCATCGAAACCGCTACCGGTCTCGACCTGCTTTCGGCCGTGCCCACGGCCATTCAGCAGGTCATTGAAGCGCGCATCGACACCGGCCCCACTAACTGAGGGGAGCTTTTTTATTTCGACTTCCAAAACCAAAACGAGCGGGCCAGATGGTCCGCTCGTTTTGGTTTCGAGGAGCAAAAACCTAAGAAAAACGGCTAACGCGGCGGCTCATTTAGCAAGCGCTGCAAGTCGAACAGGCGGCGCTCTACTTGGGTCAGCAGGTCGGCAGGCACGGGGATTTGCACCCCGTGGCGGGTGAAAAGGTAGCGCACCAACGCCGTGAGTTCGCGGAGCTCTTCCTGAAGCTGAGTGCGTAGCCGCTCCCACTCCCCGGCACCACCGGGCGGCTGGGCCAGGCAGGCGTGCCGCACGGCAATGGTCTGGCTGACCACGGCCGCCAAGTGGTCGAGCACCTGTTGCTCATCGGCGCTGAAGGTGCGCGGCTGGCGGTCGATGATGCAGAGGGTGCCGAGCAGGCGCTGGTCGGGCAGGCGCAATGGGGCTCCGGCGTAGAAGCGTAGCTCGTTGTCTTGGGCGGCGCGGGCGGCTTCGGGCGTGATGGTCGCGCTGCTTTCGAGCACCAGGTCGTGATACACCACCGCGCGGGCCTGCTGGATGGCGCTGGAACACAGCGCTTCGACGCGGGGCTGCTGGTCGTTGCCGGGCATGCCGTGGTTGGCGGGGTAATACACGTCGTCTTCCTCCACCAGGGCAATGAGGGAGATGGGCAGGCTGAATACCTGCGCGGTGAGGGCCACGAACTCATCAAACAACGGCTCGGCGAGGGTCGGCAGCACATCGTAGGCACGGATGCTTTGCAGCCGCTCGGGTTCGTCGGCGGGCAACAAAGAGGGAGGAGTGGCGGGCATGGGCACAGGGCGTAGGGAAAGGCTACAAACATAAGCCCCGCAGCCCGGTAGCGCGCCAAGAGTAAAAACGGACGTTGGTTCTATGCTTTAATGGGCAGTTCGTCTTTGTTCCTTCCAATTCCCCATCTGTGATGCTATAGCCTTCAATAGCCGTTGGGCTGAATTAAAAACACACCCTAAGCTGAGCTTAGACGCAAAAATGCCCGCCGGTTAGGGCGGGCATTCTCGGTATTGGCGCTCCCTCCTGGGCTCGAACCAGGGACCCTCTGATTAACAGTCAGATGCTCTAACCGGCTGAGCTAAGGAAGCTTTTTTCTAGTCCGAAACCCGGTTGCTGTTGTTTCGGAGTGCAAATCTACAACGGGCTTTTGAAGATACACAAGCTTCAATCCGTTTTTTTTCAAAAAAATCTGCGGCCGCTTAATTCGTAATGCTGAGAATATTGCCTTGCAGACTGGTACTGTACTGTTTAAGTGGCCGGGGCGTGGGGCCGCCCGTTATTTGGCCCTGCAAATCAAATTGTGAATTGCAGCACGAATCACGCATAAAGAGCCGTGACCGGTCTAAGCTGACCGTGGCGCAGGCATCGTACGGGCGGTAAGGGCAGTTGCGCTCGAAGGCCAGATACGTACTAGCATTTTGGCGCACCACGATTACGCCCTTCACGCCACCGGTGCCGGCCGGGCCTTTCACGGGCAACGTCACTGCACCGTTGTTGGCGCGTAGGTTCACGTACTCCTGGTTGGTGAGCACCAAGCTCAGGTTAACCGGAGCATAGGGAATGAGTGGCTGGTCGTCGTTTTTGGAGCCGCACGCTGCAACACCCAGCAGCAAGCACAATGTGAGGAATAGCGGGAGGCGCTGCATAGTGGGTTGGAATAGATGCGTGGCTCACTAAGCGTTTGCGGGGACACAAAATTCCCGGCGCCCCGCTCGCCACCAACGCAAACCGGACGCGCTTATTTCTTAAACAGCGAATTGACGAACGTGTGGCGGTCGAACAATTGCAAGTCAGTCATCTTCTCCCCTACCCCGATGTAGCGCACCGGGATGCTGAACTGGTCCGAGATGCCGATGACCACGCCGCCGCGCGCCGTGCCGTCGAGCTTGGTGATGGCCAGGGCCGTGACTTCGGTGGCTTTGGTGAACTCCTTGGCTTGTAGGAAGGCATTCTGGCCGGTGCTGCCGTCCAGCACCAGTAGTACTTCGTGCGGGGCATCAGGAATCATCTTTTGCATTACGCGCTTGATTTTGCTCAGCTCGTTCATCAGGTTCACCTTGTTGTGCAGGCGGCCGGCGGTGTCGATGATGATGACGTCGGCCCCCATTTCCACGCCTTTTTGCACGGCATCGAAAGCTACGGCAGCGGGGTCGGTGTTCATGCCGTGGCTCACCACGGGCACACCCACGCGTTGGCCCCAGATGATGAGTTGGTCGACGGCCGCAGCGCGGAAGGTATCGGCTGCGCCCAGCACCACCTTTTTGCCGGCGGAGTGGAAGCGGTGGGCCAGCTTGCCGATGGTCGTGGTCTTGCCCACGCCGTTCACGCCCACCACCATGATGACGAAGGGCTGGCCGGTGCTGCCAGCGCGGTCCAGCACAGCCGTGGAGCCGGACTTATTATCCTCCAGCAGGCCCACTATTTCCTCGCGCAGGATGCGGTCGAGTTCGCCGGTGCTCACGTACTTGTCGCGGGCCACGCGGGCCTCGATACGGTCGATGACCTTCACCGTGGTTTCGATGCCCACATCGGCGTGCACGAGCAGGGTTTCCAGGTCGTCGAGCACCGACTCGTCCACGGTGCTTTTGCCCACCACGGCCTTGCTCAGCTGGTCAAAAAAGTTGGTTTTGGTCTTTTCCAGGCCGGCATCGAGCGAGGCTTGCTGGGCAGGAGTTTCCTTGTCCTTTTTAAAAAAATCGAAGAGGCCCATGAGGGGAGGGAGGATAATGGGGCGGGGAAATACCCCTACACGCAAAAAGTCCCACGAAGGTGGGACTTTTTAAACTTTTACAAAGCCGAAGCCGGCGGGCAACTATTTGTTGCCGGTAGCCAGGTACTCCTGCACTTTGTCGAGCAGCACCATTTCCTCGCGGAAGGTGTAAGCACCGGTTTTCTCCGATTTAACGGCACGAATTACTTTCGCCCAGTTCTTGGCGTTCTCAACGGTTTTCAGCGTTGCTACTACTTTCTTAGCCATTGTTCAGGTTATTTAATTTCCTTGTGAACGGTCATTTTCCGCATAATCGGGTTGAATTTCTTCAGCTCGATGCGCTCAGGGGTGTTCTTGCGGTTCTTGGTGGTGATGTAGCGCGAGGTGCCCGGCAGGCCCGAGGTTTTATGCTCGGTGCACTCCATGATAACCTGCACCCGGTTTCCTTTCTTGGCCATCTCGACGGGGGTGTATGTGTTTTAAAATTTAGGACTGCAAAGGTACGGGGATTTTTGGAAACAGCAAAGGACTGAGCCGCAACTTTCAGTTGGAGAAGCAGAACGGGAGAAATGATTGCTGAAGAACGTCATGCAGAGCGCAGCGAAGCATCTTTACCGCAGTAGTAAATCCCATCGAAAGGATTAGTAACTACGGTAAAGATGCTTCGCTGCGCTCTGCATGACGTTCAATAAAATGCGGAGTCCGACGGATTGCCAACTACTTCAAATCCGGCAGTTTAAAGCCTTCCAGGGCGCTGGGTTCGGCCATTAGCTTCTCGATATCGGCCACGGTACGGGGCGCTTCGGCCGACAAATTTTCGTAGCCAGTGGCGGTAATCAGGGCATCGTCTTCGATGCGGACGCCGATGTTCCACCACTTGGGGTCGCAGGGCGAGCCGGCGGGGATGTAGATGCCGGGCTCCACGGTTATGACGTTGCCGGCTTGCAGCGGGCCGTAGCTGCCGCTGTCGTGCACGTCGAGGCCGAGGTAGTGGCTGGCTCCGTGGGGGTAGTATTTGCGGAATTCTTCCTTCTTTTTGATGATGCCGAGCTTTTGGAGGCCGGCGGCTACTACCTCTTGCGTGGCTTTGTTGGGCGCGTCGAAGTTGGCACCGGGGCGGCAGGCGGCAAAACCGGCTTCCTGGGCGGCCAGCACCAGCTCGTAAATCTGGCGTTGGGCGGGGCTGAAGGTGCCGGAAGGCGGCGCGGTGCGGGTGACGTCGGCGGAATAGCCGTGGTATTCGGCCCCGCAGTCCATGAGCACGAGGTCGTTGTCGAGGCGCTGGCGGTCGTTGGTTTCGTAGTGCAGGATGCAGCCGTTGGCCCCGCCGCCCACGATGCTGGGGTAGCCCTGGAACTCGGCCCCGTAGCGGCGGTACACGTATTCGTGCAGGCCCTGCACGTCCATTTCGCCCATGTCGGGGCGCAGCAGCTTCATCACTTCGCGCTGGCCCTGGGCGCTGATGCGGATGGCGCGGCGCAGCAAGGCCAGTTCCTCGGGGGTTTTGATTGCGCGCAGGTCGCCGAGTTTTTCGCCCAATGTGGCATCGTCGAAGCGGCCGGGCGGGTTGGCGTCGATGGCGGCTTGGCGGGCGGCATCGGTGGTGGCGGCCAGGTAGGCGCGGATGAGCGGCGTGGTGCCGAGCGCGGGCGTTTCTTTCACCTGACTGCTCAGGTATTCGGTCACGCGCCTGGCGTTGCGGATGCCGTTGCGGCGGATGAGGTTGTTGAACTCGGTAACGGCTGGGTTGTAATCGGCGGGCACAGCGGCTTGCTGGCGGAAAGTCGCCACGAGGCTGTGTAAATCGGCCGGGTTGGAGAAGTCGTCGCGGGTATCGGCAGGCAGGCCGGGGACCAGGATTTTATCAAAATCGGTCCACTTGATGCCGGCGGCGGAAAAGTCTTTGTTGTCGGCGGCGTATTGCAGGGCCAGTTGGCCTTTAGCACCGGCAGCGCCCAGGCGGCGGCCGGTCCAGGACTCGCGGGCGGGGTCGCGGGGTTGGGTGAAGAGGGCTTCCGTCACGCCGGGCTGGCCGCCCACGGTGCGCGGCTCCTTGAAGAGGAGCAGCACGGCATCGGGCTCTTCGTAGCCGGTGAGGTAGTGGAAATCGGGGTTTTGGTGGTAGATGTAGTCCACATCGTTGGCCCGGTTGCGGACGGGCGCGGCGAACACTACGGCCACGCTATTGGACGGCATTTGGGCCCGCAGCAGCTCGCGCCGCTGCTTGTGGAAGGCGGGCGAGAGGAAATCGGTGGGCCGGGCGGGGGCCGGATTGTTGGTCAGCGGCTCGGGGATGGACGTGGGGGCCTGGGCCGTGGCTGTAAAGCTTAGCAGCCCCAGCAAACCGGCAAAAACCACGGAAGAAGCTTGTGGCCACGGCCGGGGCAACAGGAAACGGGAAGAGAACCGGAGCAGCATAAGCGTCAGGGTTTGGACGAACAATCAGACTACCAGCCAAGGTAGCCGCCAACAGACAAAGCCAGCGCCGATACAGTTGCCTCGAAAGGCAAGCGTATCGGCGCTGGCTTTGAAAATTTGAAGCGAAAAGCCGGCTATTTCAGCCAACTACCCGCCGCAACATCACTATTACTAGTAAACGATGAAGCCCTGCTCCTTGGCCTTCTTCAGGACCGACATGATGCCGTTCTTGTTGATGGTGCGGATGGTGGAGGTAGCAACTTTCAGGGTCACCCAAGCATCCTGCTCGGGGATGTAGAAGCGCTTTTTCTGCAGGTTCGGATAGAACTTGCGCTTAGTCTTGTTGTTAGCGTGCGAAACGTTGTTACCAACGCGGGTACGCTTGCCGGTCAAATCACAAACACGGGCCATGATATCGGAGGGTTAAATTATTTACAAAGCAGGGAAACGGGCCGCAAATATCGGCAAAAGTCTGGCATTCACCAAACACCCCGCCCTTATTTCCGGTCGGATGCGCCCTGAGCGCCTGGTTTGGGCCGAAATTTCCAGGGACAGTGGCGGCAGCCGCTCTGGCAGCAGCTGCCCCGGCGGCGGTGGTACTGCTCGGTGAAGACGAGGTAGCCTTCGGGCGTGTAGTAAAAATCGCCGGGCTGGAGCGGCTGGGGAACGGGAGCGGGCATCGGTGAATCAAAGTTAGGGCCGGTGGCGTTCAATGGCCGGGGTGTCGTACCTTGTGCTATTGAAATTTGCTATTCATTCTATGAAAATGCCTACTGGTTTCGCATTGTCACTTGTGGCTGGGGCCGCTTTGTTGCTTACGTTCCCTACTGTTGCTCAGGCCCCCACGCCGGTGGTATTGACGGCCGCCACGGCTCCGGCGGGGGTGCGCCCGGCACTGGCCCGCGACGAAACCGCGCTGGCTGACCCGGTGCGCGAGGCTTTGCGCACGCTGCCCCAGGCCAAGAAGAAATTCCTGGCCGGCCTGCCCATCGGCGACCAGTTTTTGCTATCGGTGCGGGTGATTGCGACGGATACTAGCTTCCGGCAGGCCTCGGCGCGGGTGCTGGGCTGGCACGGCAACACGGTTCAGGCACTGCTGCTGCCCGAAACCACCACCGCCTCTACTACTCCGGCCGAACCCACGCCGGTGACTTTCCCCGAAACCGCCGTGGTGGACTGGACGCTGCTACGGGCCAGTGGCCGCGAAGAAGGCAACTACGTGGGGCGCTATACTGACACGGCGCATCAGGTGGAGGGCATGCGGCTGCGCTAAGGCAGCGCGGCGGGCGGGGCGAAAATCCGTAATTTCGGGCCTCATCAACTCCCGCCCTTGCCATGTCCGCCACCACCTCCCCCACCGCCACGTCCAGCCGCGCCGCCGAGCTCATGCAGCTCGAAGACCAGTACGGCGCCCATAACTACCACCCGCTGCCTGTGGTCCTGAACCGCGGCGAAGGTCCGCTGCTGTGGGACGTGGACGGCAAGCAGTATTTCGATTTTCTCTCTGCCTATTCGGCGGTAAACCAAGGGCATTGCCACCCGCATATCATCGGGGCGCTCACAAAGCAGGCACAGCAGCTTACGCTCACGTCGCGGGCATTTTTTAATGACCAGCTGGGCGCGGCGGAAAAGCAGCTTTGCGAGCTATTTGGCTATGACAAGGCGCTGCTGATGAATTCCGGGGCCGAGGCCGTGGAAACCGCGCTGAAACTGGCCCGCAAATGGGGCTACCAGGAGAAAGGCATTGCGCCGAACATGGCCCGCATTATCGTGGCCGAGCACAACTTCCACGGACGTACCACGGGCATCATTTCCTTCAGCACCGATGGCGATAGCACGGGCGGTTTCGGGCCGTATATGCCGGGCTATCAGGTGGTGCCGTACGATGATTTGGCGGCGCTGGAAGAGGCGGTGAAGGAGCCGCACGTTTGCGCGTTTCTGGTAGAGCCCATCCAGGGCGAGGCGGGCGTGATGGTGCCTTCAGAAGGGTATTTGAAACAGGCGGCGGCTATTTGCCAGGCGCACAACGTGCTGTTTATCGCCGATGAAATTCAGACCGGGCTGGGCCGCACGGGCCGGATGCTGGCTTGTGACTACGAGGGCGTCGACCCTGACATTCTCATTCTGGGCAAGGCCCTGAGCGGGGGCGTGATGCCCGTATCGGCGGTGCTGGCGAATGACATTATCATGCTCACCATTCAGCCGGGGCAGCACGGCTCCACGTTTGGCGGCAACCCGCTGGCCTGCGCCGTGATGCGCGCCGCGCTGGATGTGCTGACCGAAGAAAAGCTGGCCGAAAAGGCGTTTAAGCTGGGCGAAATCTTCCGCGAGCGGATGCGCCAGGTGCAGGCCCAGCGCCCTGAAACGGTGGATTTGGTGCGCGGCAAAGGCCTGCTGAATGCGGTGGTGATTATTCCCGCCGAAGACGGCCGCACCGCCTGGGACGTGTGCGTGACGCTGATGGAGCGCGGCGTGCTGGCCAAGCCCACGCACGGCGACATCATCCGTTTTGCCCCGCCGCTGGTGATTACGGAGGCGCAGCTGCACGCGGCCTGCGATGTGATTGAGGCGGTGATTCTGGCATTTTAAAGCCCAATCTGTCATCCTGAGTGCAGCGAAGGACCTTCTCACGTTTGAGCAATTTGTTCGGGCGTGACAAGGTCCTTCGCTGCACTCAGGATGACAGACTTTTTCTTTGCCTCATGTCCAACGCTAACCTGTCTTACTGGGAGCACCAATCCTTCTTCGGACCGGCTGAAGTCGCCATCATCGGCGCGGGCTTGGTGGGGCTCACGGCGGCTATCTACCTAAAACAGCAGCGACCTAACTGGCACGTGGTGGTGCTGGAGCGTGGCTCGCTGCCCAGCGGCGCATCGACTAAAAATGCCGGATTTGCGTGCTTTGGGTCGATTTCGGAATTAATCGAGCAGGAAAAGCGCGGCGACTTGCAGGCAGTGGTGGCCGCCCGCTGGGCCGGGCTGGCGCGGCTGCGTGAGCTATTGGGCGATGCCGCGCTGCATTACCAGCCGGTGGGCGGCTACGAGCTTTTTCGGCACGAAGAAGCCGGGCTGGCGGCCAAGTGCCGGGATAAAATCGACTACTTCAATACGCTGCTGGCCCCGGTCACTGGGCACGCCCGCACCTTCCGCGATGCCAGCGGGGAGGCCGGACAGTTTGGTTTCGGGGGCGTGAGGACTTTGCTCAAAAATGAGCACGAAGGCAGCCTCGATGCCGGCCGCATGATGCGCGCCTTGCTGGCCCGCGCCTGGGCCGCCGATGTGCCGGTGCTCACCAATTGCGCCGTGGAAGATGTGGAAAGCAGCCCCGCTAGCCACCGCCTGCGCTTGGCCAACGGCGCGATTGTGACGGCCAGCCAGGTGCTGCTGGCCACCAATGCCTTCGCCACCGAGCTGCTGCCGGAATTGGCCGTGACGCCCGGCCGCGGCCAGGTGCTGGTGACCGAGCCACTGCCCGGAGTGCACCTGCCCGGCACGTTCCATTACGACCACGGCTATGCCTATTTCCGCCAGCTGGCCGACCACCGGATATTGATCGGCGGCGGGCGTAACCTCGATTTTTCAGGCGAAGAAACCACCGCTCCCGGCCTCACGCCCACGGTGCAGCAATACCTCGAAAAGCTGCTACAAGAGGTGATTCTGCCCAGCCGGCAGCCGCGCATCGACTACCGCTGGAGCGGGGTGATGGGGTTTGGGCCGGCGCTGGCTCCTATCATCGACTGGGTGCGGCCGGGGGTGCTGGCCGCCGTGCGCTGCAACGGCATGGGCGTGGCCCTGGGGGCGGGCATTGGCTGGGAGGCGGCGCAAAAGCTGGCCATCGGGTAGCGGAAATCAGCCAATATTCGTACAGCCCTGCGCAGACCTTATTTCCGGACTCTCACTATGCTTTTTGCTACGCGCCCCCGCTTGTTTCACTCCCGTTTGCTGGCTTTGCTGGTGGTAGCTGGCGGCCTGGCCAGCGGCTGCCAGAGCAGCCGGCCCAGCTTCTCGTTTCAGCCGATGCCGGGGCGCGTGCGGGAGGTGAAAGCGGCTGAGGTACCGGCATCGGCCGCGGTGTCAATGGATATGGCTTCGGCCAAACCAGTCACTCAATCGGTAATTTCTTTGCCCGTAGCCCCGAAGCAGCGCCGTACGGTGCCAAAGCCTAGGACGGCAGTGGCATCCACTGAAAATACATCTATTGCTCCCTTACCCATTATGCGCCCGGCCGCCACGCACCGGCGGCCGTTACTGGCCCGGTCCCATGCTACGGCCGAGGTTGGCCTCGGCACCACGGTGCTGGGGGTGCTGGGGCTGGTGGTGCTGCCCATTGCCCTGCTGGGCCTGCTGCTGAGCGGGGGCGGGCTGGTGTGGGGTATTGTGGCGGGGGCGGCAGCGCTGGCGGTGCTGGTGGCGTACATCGACCCGTTTGGGCAGCGGTAGGGTTTCAGCTATTGTATAGGAAACTTAATCTTATCGAAGCGGATAGCTAACGTATCGGTTGCCCCGATTCGGGGAATAACACTTTCGTTAAACTCGTTGAACATGAGCCCAGACTGCCATAGGCTTCCGTTCCATTGGTCTGCCCAAACCCAATGGTAGCGCATTACCGAAATATACATTTGATTATCATGTCGATAGCCAACATGCACCTGCTTACCTATTGCCCTCGTACTGCCAGCAGGATAAGGAGTTAGCGGGCTGGTATATTTGAGCATATCGTACATAAGGATACCAAAAACCGGCGGCCCATTACGCACATCATTGTAGATAATATTCGGTGTATCGGAATAAAACAGGTGCTGTGCATTGTTTTTTACCACCGAAAACCGCGCCTTGTTATAAAGACGTGAATTTAATATTACGGTGTCTGGTGCCAGGAATATTACTTTTTCACCAGGCAAGGGTGTTGGCAAGGGTATAAATTCTGCATGCGACGCCGTCATGTGTCGCAGGAACTTATCCTTGGCTGCCGCATCTTTTATTTCTCTGCCATTAGTGAATAGCCTCAAGTCAAAGGCTTCCGGCTCAATTGGCTCGGCAGGTACCGCCGAATCCTTTTTGCAGCCATTGAGTAAGCCCAGGCTTAATGACACGGCAAGCAGGAGGAAACGGTTAGTTCGGGCGGTCGTGGTAATCATCGCTACAATATTAGGTAGCATATCAGCTTGCTGAAGGCTGCTGCCTATCGTTCATCAACCAATTTGCTGCTTCCAACGGTTAATATGCCACCAGCACTACTTTCGCTGTTTGATTTTTTGAACTACCAGTCCATGCTCCCAACCCACCGCCCCCGCCGCAACCGCAAGTCTGCCGTCATTCGTGATATGGTGCAGGAAACCCGCCTCACCGCCCACGATTTTATCTACCCCATCTTCATCACCGAAGGCCAGAACCAGACCGAGGAAATCAAGTCGATGCCCGGCATTTTCCGCTTCACGGCCGACCGCGTGATTGACGAAATCGGGCAGTGCGTGGAGCTGGGCGTGAAAGCCTTCGCGCCCTTCCCCAACATCAACGAAGTGCTGAAGGACCCCATGGCCCGCGAAAGCACCAACCTTGATGGCCTCTACCTGAAAGCGGTGGCCGACATCAAGCGGCAGTTTCCCGAGGTCGTCATCATGACCGATGTGGCCATGGACCCCTACAGTTCCGACGGCCACGACGGTGTGGTGGACCCCGATTCGGGCGAAATCCTCAACGACCCCAGCCTGGAAGTGCTGGGGCAGATGGCCCTGGCCCAGGCCCGCGCCGGAGCCGACATCATCGGCCCCAGCGACATGATGGACGGCCGCGTGGCCTGGATTCGGCGGGTGCTGGACGAGAACGGCTTTTCGCACGTCAGCATCATGAGCTACACGGCCAAGTATGCGTCGGCGTTTTACGGCCCGTTCCGCGATGCGCTGTCCTCGGCGCCCAAGAAAGGCGACAAGAAAAGCTACCAGATGAACCCCGCCAACCGCCTTGAAGCCCTACGCGAGCTGGCGCTGGATGAAGCCGAAGGTGCCGATATGGTGATGATTAAGCCCGCGCTGAGCTACCTCGACATCATTCGGGAAGTGAAAAACCATACCAACCTGCCCGTGACGGCCTACAACGTGAGCGGCGAGTACGCCATGATAAAGGCCGCCGCCCAAAACGGCTGGGTCGATGGCGAGCGCACTATGATGGAGGTGCTCATGAGCATCAAACGCGCCGGGGCCGATGCGATTTTGACCTACTTCGCCAAGGAAGCAGCCGCCGTGCTGCGCCGGGGCTAATCAATTGGTTTCGAATATGCTCACGACCCGCCGCGCCACTCTGGCCGATGTGCCCGCTATCCTGGACCTGGTGCGGCGGGTGGTGCCGCTGATGCAGGCCAGCGGCAATTTCCAGTGGTCGGCCGACTACCCGAACGAGGCCGTATTCACGGCCGATATCGCGCAAAACCATCTCTGGGTGGCCGAGCTGGATGGCGCGGTGGCCGGCGTGGCCGCCCTCACCCAGGACCAGGATGCCGAATATGCCCAGGCCGACTGGGATGTAACCCAACCCGCCCTCGTCACGCACCGCCTGGCTGTGGACCCCGCCACGCAAGGCAAAGGCGTAGCGCTGGCGCTAATGGCCGAGGCCGAGCGGCAGGCCGTGGCCCAGGGGTTGAAGATATTGCGCGTGGATACCAATTCCGAAAACGCGGCTACGCAGCGGCTTTTCCCAAAACTGGGCTACCGGTTTGCGGGCGAGATTACGCTGGCGTTTCGGCCGGGGCTGCGGTTCTTTTGCTACGAGAAGCGGCTGGGGTAATGGAGTTATTCCGGCTTGGTTTGGTGCTGGGACTACTGGGGCTGGGCATGTTCTACAGCGTGCGGGCGGGCAAACTGACCACGGCCGCCGCCGGCACCGGCGGCGCACTAGGCCTGCTGATTTACCTTGGCAGCGGCTTTACGGGGCTGGCGCTGCTGGCCCTGTTTTTTGGATTGGGCACGGCGGCTTCCAGCTGGCGCGTGGCCGATAAGCGCCGCCTCGGACTGGCCGAGGAGAACAAAGGCCGCCGCACCGCTGGCCAGGTAGTGGCCAATGCCGGGGTGGCGGGCCTGCTGGGACTGCTGGCCTGGCAATATCCGCCCGCTGTTCCGCTGGCCCAACTGATGCTGGCCAGCAGCTTCGCCGCCGCCACCGCTGACACGCTCTCCTCGGAATTGGGCAACGTGTACGGCCGCCGCTACTACAACATCCTCACGCTGCGGCCCGATGCGCGCGGCCTCAACGGCGTGGTGAGCCTGGAAGGTACGGCGCTGGGACTGGCCGGTACGGCCGTACTGGCGGCGGCTTACTGCTTGGGTTTCGGCTGGGGGCCGGCCTTTGGGTGGCTGCTGGTGGCGGGCACAGCCGGCAATCTGATGGATTCGGTGCTGGGCGCTACGCTGGAACGGCGTGGCTTGCTGGGCAACAATGCGGTCAATTTCATCAATACACTGACCGGGGCACTGGTGGCAGGCGGACTGATGAAGTGGCTGGGCTAGCGTTGCACGGCCACTATTTCGGGAGCTGCTCAGCCGCTGAGTTGCACTTATTGCGCAAACGGCCACCGCTTCAGGCTGCGGCTCCACAGTAGAAATGCGCCCGTGCCCAGCGCCATCATGCCCAGCGCGGCCACCTGGAAATAGAGCTTAAAGTGCAGCCCGCCCCACGTCACCTCGGCCGGCGCGATGCCCACGAATACGAACAGCCACACGATGATGGCCAGGATGACGGGCAGCGGATAGAGCGGCATTTTGAACGGTAGCGCGCTCGTGCCGCGCCGCTTCCGGAGCAGCATCAGACCCACGGCCTGACCCACGAACTGCACCAGAATCCGCATGGCCAGGATGGCCGAAATCACCTCGCCCAACCGGAACAGCAGGCTGAACACGAAGCCCACACCGCCCAGCAGCAGCAGCGATACGTAGGGGAACTGCTTGGTGGGGTGCAGCTTACCGAAAATGGGCAGAAATTCGCCATCGGCCGCCGCCGCGTAGGGGATGCGCGAGTAGCCCAGAAGTACCGCAAACAGCGACGCAAACGCCACTAGCAGCACCATGGCCGTGGCCACGTTGGCCGCTGTGGGCCCGTACAGCCGCTCCATAAACACGCTGATGATGAACTGCGACTTATCACCGGCGCTGGCCTGCCAGCCCTGCACTTCCTGCCAGCCAATCACCGTGCCCACGCTCCAGTTCAGCAGCAGGTAGAGCGCCGCGATTCCCAGGATGCTCAGGAAAATGCTGCGCGGAATCACCTTTTCCGGCCCTTTTATTTCGGCCCCGAGGTGGCACACGTTGTAGTAGCCGAGGTAGGAATAGATGGTTTTGACCGCCGCCTGGCCCATGGCCGCCGAAATCAGCAGGCCCGGCAAGGCCGAAAAGCCGCCCGCCGGAAAAATATCGACGTGGTGGTTGGGATGCGTGACGCCACCGAAAATCAGCCAGCCCATCAAACTCAGCACGCCCACCCACAGGGCAACGCCCAGCTTGCCAATGTCCTCGATGCGGCGGTAGAGCAGCACAATCAGCAGCAGAACCACCGTGCCGGCCACCGCCTTGGGCTGCCACCACTCGGTCATGGGCACGAGGTAGCCGAAGTATTGGGCGAAGCCAATGGCCCCGGAGGCCAGTACCAGCGGCGACTGAATGAGCGTTTGCCAGACGTAGAGAAACGACATGTAGCGGCCCCACTTCTGCTCGCCGTAGGCCAGCTTGAGGAAACGGTAGCTACCGCCGGCTTCGGGGTAGGCCGCGCCCAGCTCGCTCCAAATCAGGCCATCGACGGAGGCCAGGGCCGCGCCCACCAGCCAGGCCAGCAGGAAATTTGGCCCCATAAAGCCCATCACGAGCGGCAGGGTGACAAAGGGGCCTATGCCCACCATGTCAATCATATTGAGGGCGGTAGCTTGAACCAGGCCGAGGCGGCGCTGCAAAGTAGGTGCGGACATGGGAGCGAAAATAGCGCCCTACGCCGCAGAATGGAGGCAGCAAGGCCGTCCTTCAACCACAACCGGCGCGTGGTGTTTCGGCACGCTTTGTCAACGCCAACCCCGACGACTGCGTAAGCCCCGCCATGAGTTCACCGGCTACCTCCTCCAAATTTGCCATCTACGGGGCCATCGGGGCCAACATTGCCATTGCCGCGAGCAAGTTTGTGGCGGCGGCTTTCACCGGCTCCTCGGCCATGCTTTCGGAGGGCATTCACTCCCTCGTGGACAGCGGCAACGGCCTGCTCATTCTGCACGGCGTGCGCCAGGCCGAAAAGCCCGCCGACAAGCGCCACCCCTTCGGCCGCAGCAAGGAGCTGTATTTCTGGGCCCTGATTGTGGCCATTCTGGTGTTTTCGGTGGGCGGCGGCATGTCGCTCTACGAAGGCATCGAGCACCTTAAATCCCCCGCCCCCCTCACTGACCCTACCTGGAACTACTGGGTCCTAGGCCTGTCGATGCTGTTTGAGGGCATCTCGTGCTTCCTGGCGTTCAAAGCCTTCAACGCCGACCGGGGCGACGCCGGCTTCTGGGAAACCCTGCGCCGCAGCAAGGACCCGTCGGTGTTCGCCATTTTGCTCGAAGACCTGGCCGCCCTGCTGGGCCTGGTCATTGCGCTGGCCGGCGTGTTTCTGGGCCATCTGCTCAATAATCCTTACCTCGATGGCGCGGCTTCCATCACCATCGGCTTGCTGCTGGTGGGCGTGGCGCTGTTCCTCATCTACAAAACCAAGCGCCTGCTGGTAGGCACCGGCGTGGATGATGAAACCGTGGACGCCATCGAAGCCCTGGTGCGTGCCCAGCCCAACATCGACCAGGTGGGCCCGCCCCTCACCTCCTATCTCGGCCCGGCCGATGTGATTCTGGCCCTCGACGTAGAATTTGCCCACCACCTCGCTTCCGAGGAAATCGAACAGGCTATTGATGGGTTGCAGGATGTTATTCGGGCGAAATACCCGGAGATGAAGCGCATTTTTATCGAAGCCAAGTCGCTGTCGAGCCGGGCAGAAGCCTAGCATGACGTTCTTTGAATTATAGTCACAGACTCCCTATCCCCGCCTTATGGCCGACGCAAACGCCTCTAAACTTTCCCTCTACGGCGGCATCGCCGCCAACATTGCCATTGCCATCAGCAAGTTTGTAGCGGCCTATTTCACCGGCTCATCGGCCATGCTTTCGGAGGGCATTCACTCCCTCGTCGATACCGGCAACAGCGGCCTGTTGCTCTACGGCACCGCCCAAAGCCAGCGCCCGCCCGATGCCGAGCACCCCTTCGGGCACAGCAAGGAGCTGTATTTCTGGGGCCTGATTGTGGCCGTGCTCATCTTCGCCATCGGCGGTGGCATGTCGTTTTACGAAGGCATCAAGCACACTCAGCACCCCGAGCCCATTGAAGACGCGGGCTGGAACTACGTGGTGCTGGGCCTTTCCTTTCTCTTCGAAGGCATTGCGTTTTACCTGTCGGTGAAAGCCCTGCTGGCCCAGTCGGATGGCAACGTGGGCTTCGTGAAGATGCTGCGCACCAGCCGCGACCCGGCCGTGTTCGCCTCCGTGATGGAAAACCTGGCTGCCTTGGTGGGCCTAGCAGTGGCAGGCCTCGGTGTATTCCTGGGCCATTGGCTAAACAACCCGTATTTCGATGGCGGCGCGTCCATCGCCATTGGCTTGCTGCTGATGCTGGTGGCCATCTTTCTGGTGGGCCGCACCAAGGGCCTGCTGGTAGGCACCGGCGTCGATGCCGTCACGCTGGCCAACCTGGAGCGCATTGCCCGCGCCCAGCCCCAGGTGTGCGAAATTCGCTCGCCCCTGTCCATGTACCTCGGCCCAAACGACGTGATTCTGGCCCTCGATGTGCAGTTTGCCGACGACCTCACCTCAAACGAAGTAGCCGGTGCCGTGGAGCAGCTCCAGGACGCCATCCGGGCCGAGCATCCCGAGGTGCAGCGCATTTTCATCGAAGCCAAAAACCTGGCCCAGCCTGTAAAGTAGGCTGCTTCCAGCTAAGCCCAACCTTAACCCCAGCGCCGTTTTTCCGGTTTAAGCTAATCAAGTGCCCGCGCCCGCCCAACCAGCCGGCGCGGGCATTCGCCTATATACGAAGCTTCCATTTATGGCTATTCCTACCCCCATCGCCTCGCCCTTCCGCTCCTTCTGGTGGGGCGGCTACGAGTGCACCGACCAGCTCAACGCCTTCGGCCACCGCGTCGATTTTCTGCCCCTCACCGGTCATTTGCAGCTGATTGACGAAGATTACACCGCCCTCAATCCGTTCAACGTCCGCACCGTGCGCGAGGGCATTCGCTGGGCTCAGATTGAAAAAACGCCCTACCACTACGATTTTAGCACGGTGAAAACCATGCTCGATGCCGGCCAGCGCCACGGCATCCAGCAAGTCTGGGACCTCTGCCACTTCGGCTACCCCGACGACCTTACGCCGCTGCACCCGCTTTTTGCCCGGCGCTTTGCCGCGCTCTGCCGCGCCTTTGTGGATTTCTACCGCTCCGTGCGGCCCGATGATGTGCTTATCGTCACGCCCATCAACGAAGTCAGCTTCATTTCCTGGCTCGGCGGCGATGCCCGGGGCACCTCGCCCTACTGCCACCACCAGGGCTGGGACGTGAAATACGGCCTCATGCGCGCCTACATCGAGGGGGCCCACGCCCTGCGCGAGGCCGACCCCACCATCCGCATGCTCAGCACCGAGCCGCTGGTGCACATCGTGCCGCCGCTGCACGCCACGCCCCGCGAGCGCCGCTGGGCCCGCGAAGCCCACGACAACCAGTTTCAGGCCACCGACATCCTCTCCGGCCGCATGTGCCCCGAGCTGGGCGGCCGCGAAGAGCTGCTCGACATCGTCGGCTTCAACTACTACTACGACAACCAGTGGCAGAACGGCACCACCAATAAGCTGGGCTGGAACGACGACGTGCCCGACCCGCGCTGGGTGCCCCTGCGCAACCTGCTGCGCTCGGCCCACAAGCGCTACCGCCGCCCCTTCGCCCTCACCGAAACCAGCCACCCCGGCATCGACCGCCCCATCTGGCTCCGCATGATTGCCGAAGAATGCGCCGCCATCCTCCGCGAAGGCCTGCCCCTGCAAGGCATCTGCCTCTACCCCATCATCGACCGCCCCGACTGGGACCACCTCGACCAGTGGCACCAGTCCGGCCTCTGGGATGCCGACCTCGCCCAGCCCGGCCCCGCCCGCGTGCTGCACCAGCCCAGCGCCGAAGCCCTGCTCGCCGCGCAAGCGGTGATTACCGAAGCCGTGCCCATACGCCAGCCCCGGGCGGTATTGGTGTAGCGCAGAAGGTACCTTTGGCGCATGGATGCCACGGTTTATCTGCCTTCGCCCCTCGGTCCGCTCGCCCTCATCGGCTCCGATGCGGGCCTGCGGGCCGTTTCATTTCTGGATGATGCGAACATAACCGCCACGCCCCTAGCTACCGTGCCCGCCTGCCTGCGTCCTGCGCACGAGCAGTTGCAAGCCTATTTCAACCGCGAGCTGCGTGATTTCGACCTCACCTACGCCACCGGTTTCGGCACCGATTTCCAGCAACAGGTGTGGCGGGCGCTGCTGGGAATCGGCTACGGCCGCACGGCCTCCTACCTCGACGTAGCCAAGGCGCTGAATAACCCCAAATCCGTGCGGGCCGTGGGCGCGGCCAACGGCCAGAACCCGCTGGCCATCGTGTGGCCCTGCCACCGCGTCATCGGGGCCGATGGCAGTCTCACGGGCTACGCCGGCGGCATGCACCGCAAGAAGTGGCTGCTCGAATTCGAACAGCCCACCCGCCAGGGCGGCCTGTTCAGCTAAAAATTCGCCCCGCGAACCCCTTGCAACACCCCGCGAACCGCTACATAGGGCATGCGAACCACTGCATAGGCCCCGCAAACCGCCCCATACACCCCGCAAACCGCCCCATAGGCCCCGCAAATCGCCGCATACGGCCCGCAAACCGCTTTATAGACCCCGCAAACCGCTTCATACGGCCCGCAAATCGCCTCATAGGCCCTGTTTTTCGTGTTTGCCATGTTGCGCGTATTTGCCATGTTTTGGAAATTCGGCATGTTTCCGGCCGTCGTTAGCCCCGCTACGCCCCCACCAGCTTCAGCAGCCCCTGATAAATGATGTTGTGCTGCCAATACAGCTGCAACACCATCGGAATGTGGTGCCGCCCGGGAATAATCGTGTACGGCGCGGGCTGGCCCGTCGCCTTCAGCCTATCCCGAAACCGCCCCGAACTCCCGCTAATGCTCGGGTACGTCTCCCCCCCGATGTAAAATATGAACGGCGGCAGGCTCGGCTTAATCTTATAAATGGCCGATTCCTGTTTCCATCCCGCCGGGTCCTTGCCGAAGGGCACGAGGTATTGCGCATCCCCCTCATACTTCATTTCCTTGAGGTAGGAATACATATCCAGCCCCGCCGGGTCGTCCATAATGGCCCCGCGCACGGGGTTTTGGGGCAATCCGTTGGCCGCTAACAGCGCATCATCCGTGGCTAGCAGCGCCGCCAGGCCACCGCCGGCCGAGTGGCCCATTACGAATACGCGGGCCGGGTCGCCGCCGTATTGTTTGATGTTCTGCACGGTCCAGGCCAGGGCGCGGGCGCAGTCCGCCGCCTGCTCGGGCACGTGCACCGACGGCGCGAGGCGGTAGTTTATCACCACCGCCACCACGCCCTGCTTGGCCAGCCGCCGGCCGATGAAGGTGTAGATATTCTTGTTCCCGCTCGTCCAGCTCCCCCCGTGAATGAACAGCACCACCGGGTAGCCCTTCCCGTTCGGGGCCACTTTTTTGGGTGAATACACATCCAGAATGTGGCGCTCCTTGTCAAAATCGGGGGCTGAGGCGGGCACATAGGCCACGTCTTTGGTGCGGTGGCTGGGGTAGGCCACCACGTATTCAGTGGCCAGCATGATGACCACGGCGGCCAGCAGCACAGCCACGGGAGTCAGCAAAAAGAAACGACGCATTAGCGGGGATTAAGCAGAACAGCCTGCGGCCGAATCCCGGCGCAGGGACCTCACCTACGCCCGGGCCGGGCCGGCAGTTTGCCCGCCATCGGCGCGGCCCCGGAGCCGGGGCCTTGGCAGCATTGGCTTTATCTTTGTCAGAACGGCTGCGGGCTGGCTTTTTGCCGGGCTGCGCTTCCCTCATTTATTTATTCGCACTCGTGTTGATTTCTGCTTTGCTCAAGAATATATCGCCGGCCCTGGCCGCCCTGCTGCTGGTAGGCCTGCTGGGCACCACCTCCGCCCAGGCCCAGCGCAAAAGCACCACCGCCAACGCCGACGGCAGCCTGGCCGCCCCGGCCCCGGGCAAGCCCATTCGCCTACAGCCCCTGTTCGGCGGCCTCAACCCCACGCAGGCCACCCAACTGCTGGGCGAAGCGCAGCTCAAGGCCATTGCCGCCAGCTTCGCCTCCACCGCCGAAGCCAGCACGTTTTTCACCAACAAGGGCTACGAATACCTGCGCGAAAACCAACTTGACACGGCCACCTACCGCTTCAACCTGGCCTGGCTCCTCAACCCCCAGAACGCCGAAGCCTACCGCGGCCTGGGCATCATCGCCAGCAGCCAGCCCACCCCCGATGCCGCCATTGCCCTGCTGAGCAAAGGCTTCGGCATCGCCCCCACCAGCGTCCTGCTCATGAGCGACCTCGGCGCGAGCTACCTCATCCGCTACGGCCAGACCAAGAAGAAAAAGGACCTCACCATGGGCCTCACCCTCCTGCAGCGCGCCACCGCCGCCGAGCCCACCAACGCCAACGCCTGGCAACAATTAGCCCGCGGCCTCTACTACCAGGAAAAATACCCCGAAGCCTGGGATGCCGTGCACAAAGGCCAGAACGCCAGCGTCAGCAGCCTCGACTTCGACCTCATCACCGACCTGCTGGCCAAGCTGCCCGACCCCCAGGGCACCTTCAAATAAAACCGCGCCGACTAAACGGTTTTCAGCGGTTTGCGCGTTGGGCTCCGTATAGGCGGTCTTTGTTTCACTTAACCCGATAATATGCGGTTTCGCTCGTTGATTTTTGGAGGGCTGGTGGCCGGCGCACTTAGCAGCCACACGGCCTACGCGCAGTACCACCACCCCGTCCGGCACTACAACCGCCAGGAGCGGGCCTACTTCCGGGGGCCGCTGCACGTCACCCTCGGCGGCGGCACGGCCCTGTATAACGGCGACCTGGGCAACAGCCTCGGCGATAATTTCCTGGGTCCGGCCCTGAGCCTGGGCGTGCTCTACCGCCTCACGCCGCACCTGCACCTGGGCAGCGAGTTTTCCTACGTGGAGATGGGCGCACGCGACAAAGCCAAAGAGCGCGGCCTGGCCTTCACCAGCACCAACGGCCTGGGCACGGTGTTCTTCCGGTTCGATTTATTGCCCGACGAGTCCGTGTTCGCAGCCTCGATGGCCGAAGCCCCGGTTTTCCAGGTATTCGTGCAGGGCGGCGCGGGCCTGTTGCTCTACAATCCGCAGTCCTACATGGGCACCGAGCGCGCCACCGATGGCACGAGCTTCCTGCCCCCCGAGCGCAACGACTACCCGGCAATGGCCATGGCTTTCCCCGTCGGTGCCGGCTTCAGCGTGCGCCTCACCGACAAGCTGCGCGCCAACCTCGAAGGCAACTACTACTTCACCACCACCGACCAGCTCGACGACATAAACTTGCGCCTCGGCGGCGCCTCGGCCAACAAGGACGGCTTTGGCACGGTGATGCTCAAGCTGGATTACTCACTGGAGTAGGTTTCTGGTCTAAGGTCATCTGTCATCCTGAGCAGAGCGAAGGACCTTATCACCAAAGGACAGTTTGCAGTAATTCTGTCGATGCGAACGTGATAAGGTCCTTCGCTCTGCTCAGGATGACAGACGACTCAGGATGACAGACGACTCAGGATGACAGACGACAAAGAGATGACAAAAGCAAAAAGGCCCGCCAGCAATGCTGACGGGCCTTTTTTACTACTTCAGAAAGAGGACTACTCTTTCACGAAGCGCTGGTGGTACACTTGCTTGCCGTCGCTCACGGTCAGGGTGTACATGCCATTGGCGAGGCGGCCGATGCTCAGTACGCCGTTGTTCAGCGACAAGCCTTCGATGCGACCACCGCGCACGTCGGTCACCGTCACGCTCTTGATTTCGGCATTATCCGGCAGCATCAGGTTCAGCACGTCGGTAGCCGGGTTGGGGTACACGGCCAGCAGTTTCGAGCCGTTGGTAACCGTGTTGCCGGTCAGGGCCGCGATACCCGTACCGCCGGTGATGTTCACCGTGTAGTCTTCGGTTTCGCCGTAGCTGTAGGTACCGCAGCTGCTGGTGGCGCTGGCGTCGCTCAGCGTCACACGCATGCGGGTGGCACCGCTTTTGGCCGTGGTGGGCACCGTGAAGGATGCCGAGCGGGTGGTGGCTACGCTGCTGGCAGCGGCATTCACCACGTTCTCACCAGCATCGGTGAACACGCCGTTCTGGTTGTAGTCGATGTACACTTTCACGTACTCCGAGTAGGCCGTGCCGGTGAAGCCGGCCGAGAAGTTGATGGTCTGGGCTGAGCCGGCTGCAACCGTAGTGCTCAGCGCCGTCCCATTGTAGTAGCCGGCATCAGCGCCCGAAGTGCGGTTGATGCTGCCCAGGTTCACGAGGTCGATGTACTCATAAGCCACGCTGGTGCCTTTGCTGGCGCAATAGGTGGGCGTGCCACCACCGCTGCCGGCAGTGATGTTCACCGTGTAGTCTTCGGTTTCGCCGTAGCTGTAGCTGCCACAGCTGGTGGTAGCGGCGGCGTCGCTCAGCGTAACACGCATGCGGGTAGCACCCACGGTAGCCGTAGCCGGCACCGTGAAGCTGCCGGTAGCAGCCGTAGCCGAAGTCACCGTGCCCGAAACCACGTTCTCACCAGCATCGGTGAACACGCCGTTTTTGTTGTAGTCGATGTACACTTTCACGTACTCGGTGTAGGCGCTCGATACGAAGCCGGCCTTGTAAGTAACGGTCTGGGCCGAACCCTGGGCGATGCTCGTGGTCAGGGCCGTGCCGTCGTAGTAGCCACCATCAGCGCCCGAAGTGCGGTTGATGCTGCCGAGGGCAACCTGGGCAATGTACTCGTAGGCCACGCTGGCACCCTGCGACGTGCAATAGGTGGTGCCGCCGCCGCCGCTGCTATAAGCTGCGCCGATGCCTACAGCATACCAGGCGTTGGTCACTGCTTGCGTCTGGGTCGAAGTAGCGCCGAACAGGTCCGTAGCGGCCTGAATCGAGTACGTGCGGGCATTGGCATAAGTCGAGCCAGCCGTCATGTACACGCTTTCCATGCGGAAGGTGATTTTAGCCGCATCCGAGATGCCGATAGCGCCCACGTTGTAGGCAAAGCCTTTCTCGTTGGTGCCCGACTTGCCCACCGAAATCAGGTAGTACCAGTAGTTGAGGATACCCGAGTTGGTGTGCACGCCGCCCTGGTCGTTAGCGTTGGATGGCGACGTAGTCGTAGCCGCCCAGTACGTGCCTTTATAGTAAGCGGGCTGGCCGTAGAGGTTGGGGTTGCTCATGGAGCGCAGCGCGCCGCCGGCTTTCATGATGTCTTCGCCGATATCCCAGGTTGATTTGGTGAGGCCCAAAGCGGCCGTGGTGTACTGCTCGATGCTGGCGCCCCAGATATCGGACAGGCCTTCGTTCATCGCGCCCGATTCGTTGGCGTAGGTCAGGTTAGCCGTCTTTTCGCACACGGCGTGGCCGATTTCGTGGCCGCACACGTCCAGCGCCGTCAGGGGCTTGAAGGTGCTGGCGCCGTCGCCGTAGGTCATTTCTACACCGTCCCAGTAGGCATTCTCGTAGCCCGCGCCGCCCGGCACGTCATCAAAGTGCACGTAGCTCTTGATTTTGGCCCCGGCGTTGTCATAGCTGTTGCGGCCGAAAACGTTTTTCCAGTAGTCATAAGTGGCTTGGGCGCCAAAGTGAGCATCGCCAGCCACGTTGTCGTAGTTGGCGTTGTTGTACTCGGCGGCCGTCCAGTTGTTGTCGGCGTCCACGAAATCGGTGGCGGCGGTATAGCTGTTGCTTTTCTTGCAGTTGTAGGTTTCGATGCCCAGGCCGCGGGTATACTCCTTCAGGTGCCAGCCGCCGGTGACGGTTTCGTTGGCCAGCGAGCGGGTGCCGCTGTAGGCCGTGGCAAACGTGGCCGTACCGGCCGTGTGCTTGATGATGTTGTCCTGCAACACCACCTGGCCGGTGCTGGCATTCACATAAATGAATGCGCGGCTGATGGGCTGCGAGGCGTACACGTTGAATTTCCAGGCCAGCACGAGCGGGCCGGTTTCAGAGCTCACGCGGGCATCGCGCACAATCACCAACTCGCCCTTCGGCAGGAAGGAGGCGGCGTCGGCTTCGTTGGATTGCCACTTGTACTGGCGGGCACCTACGTGGGCCAGGGCACGGTCAAGGGCCGCGCTTGCGCTCATCGAAGGCGTGGTGTTCAGGCCCGAGATTTTCTCAAAATCCCCGCTGATGCTTTCCACGGTGCCGGCTTTGGAGTGTACCGTATAGTCGGCGTGCTCCACGCGGATGCCCTGGTAATACTGGGCAAATTTCTGGTGGGTGAAGCCGAGCTGGTCGGTTTCGGCGGTGCGCTGCACCATCTGGTCGGCGTTGGTGAGGGCCAATTGCTGGCGCAGCACTTGGTCGCCGCTCATGCCCCGGGAGGCCATTTTAGCTTCGGCGCTGAACTGCACCAGCACGGGCTGGTTGTCTTCGCCTAATACTTTGGATTGAACGCGGGCGGCGTCCTGGGCATTGGCGGTGGTGGCAACCAGGCCGCCGAGCATCAGTAATGCCGCAGCTGAGTATTGTTTTCTCATGTAACTGAAATAGGTTGTTGGTGGGACACTAAGCCTGAGCAAATTTTGAATATTTTGCATCTAAGCAGCCGCAACCTAGACAACTTTATCAGCCCAATGAGGCATTTGTCATTGATTTATCAATAATACCGAAATCTTGTACGTTTGATGAACAAACAATGAAGAGGTAATTGCACTTAACCAAATTGCAATATTTCTTTAACCTGAATAATTATTTGGTTTGATTGTTGCTAGTGCTTTCCGGAGTTTAAATAGTCAGCGGCCAGAGTGGCCAGGGTTTTCACGCCCAGCGTAAGGCCGCTTTCATCGATGCGAAAGCCGGCTGTGTGGTGGTCGGCGGTGGTGGCGGGGTTTTGCCCCTTTGTCATGCCGCCCACGAAGAGGAACAGGCCAGGCACCTTCTCCTGATAGAAGGAAAAATCTTCGGCCCCGGTCACCGCTTTTATTTCCCGAACGTGGGCCGCGCCGGCCGTCGCTTGCAGCGTGGGCAGCATCTGGGCCGTGAGGGCGGGGTCGTTGGTGGTCACGGGCACATAGGGGTCGATGGTGACATCGGCCGTGGCCCCGGCGCTCTCAGCAATGTTGGTGGCAATGCGGCGGATGCTGGCCCAGATTTGCTTCTGCACCTCGGGGTTCAGTGCCCGAATAGTGCCCGACATTTCCACATCCGGCGGGATGACGTTGTAGCGCACACCGCCGTTGATGGTGCCCACCGTGACCACGGCCGCGTCGTCAATCAGCTTCACCTGCCGGCTCACGATGGTTTGCAGGCCCATGATAATCTGGGCGGCGGTCACCACCGGGTCCACGCTGTTCCACGGATAAGCGCCGTGCGAGCCCTTACCGTGCACCTTGATGGTGAAGCGGTCGGAGCTGGCCATCTCGCCGCCCGGGCGATAGGTCAGGTTGCCCACTTCGGTCTGGGCGTTGATGTGGACGCCGAACACCGCGTCGACCTTGGGCTTGTCGAGCACGCCTTCCTTCACCATGAGTTTGGCCCCGCCCTCTACGCCCGGCAGCGAGCCTTCCTCGGCGGGCTGGAAAATGAACTTGACGGTGCCGGGCAGGTCGGCTTTTACTTGGCTCAGCACCTCGGCCGCGCCCATGAGCATGGCCACGTGGGTGTCGTGGCCGCAGGCGTGCATCACGCCCACGGGCTGGCCCAGGTAGGTGGTTTTTACTTTGGAAGCGAAGGGCAAATCATTGTTTTCGGTGAGGGGCAGGCCATCCATGTCGGCGCGCAGGGCCACCACGGGGCCGGGCTTGCCGCCGCGCAGGACGCCCACCACGCCGGTGCGGGCCACGCCGGTTTGCACCTCGAAACCCAGCTTTTTGAGATGGGCGGCGATGATGCCGGCGGTGCGGGTTTCCTGGTTGCCGAGTTCGGGGTGCTCGTGGATGTCGCGCCGCCAGGCAATGACTTTGCTTTCTTCCTGAGTGGCCAGCTGGGCAATGCGGGCATCGAGGGCCGCATTTTGGGCGTGGGCGGCGGGGGCGGCGGCCAGTGCCAGCACGAGGCCGGCCGGCAAAGCAGTAAGTAAAAAGCGCGTCATAAAATCGGGGCGATGAAGTAAAAGCCGGGCGGCACGATTCGGCCACCTGGCAATGTTACGTCGCCGTTGCCAACCAGCGCGCTACTGTTCAGGCTGGAACGTATTTTTGCGCGTCGATTTATTCTCTGCCCATTATCCGAACCAATTATTTTTTGTGGCTACGATTCTGACCCCGCCCCCCCTGCCCCATCCCGTTGATGCCCCGCGCCCGCCGGCCCGGCCGCGCACCTGGCCAGCCGCCTGGGCTTCAATAAGTTTCCGCCTGCGGCTGGGCGCGGTGCTGCTGGGCCTGCTGGGGCTGCTGCCGGTGGTGCCGGGCTTCTACCATTTCATCCAGGCGCGCCCCGGCCAGCGGCTGTCCGACCCGCTGCTGGATTTGCTGCCGGTGCACGACGTTTCGATGCTCACGTTCGCGCTGATTTACGGGGCCATCGCGGCCACGCTGGCCTACCTTCTGCCCCGGCCGCAACGGCTTTTGCAGGCACTGTGGGCCTATTATTTCCTGCAACTGATGCGGATGGTCACGCTCTGGCTGCTGCCGCTGGAGCCGCCCACCACCCTGGTCATCTTGCACGACCCGGTGATGGACCGCATTTTTGAAGTAACCACCCAGCCCATTGTGCGCGACCTATTTTTCTCGGGCCACACCGCCACCATGGTGCTCCTTACCTTGGCCGGCCGGGGCCGCAAGTGGCACTGGGTGCTGGGCCTGATGAGCATGACCGTAGGCCTGCTGGTGCTGGTGCAACGCGTGCATTATTCCTACGATGTGCTGGCCGCGCCATTTTTCGCCTGGGCCGCCTACTGGCTGGCCGGGCGAATTACGAAGCAGAAAGGCAGCTTCGCCGATGCGAATTAGATTTCTCCAGACAGAAAAAAGGCCGTTCGGAATCACCGAACGGCCT
>NZ_JBCEVZ010000024.1:0-71240 GCF_038448715.1 Hymenobacter segetis
ACCGTAGCCGGCGTGTGGAGGTGCGCGGCCAGGTGGGCCAGCATGGCCTTGATGCCGGGCTCATCGGCCAGCTCCTGCCGCCGCCAGCTTTCCCCGGTGAAAATGTAGGGATCGAAGAAGGAAATGCGGTTGGCGTGCAGCAGCAGCAGGCGGCCATCTACGCCACCGGCCAGCTCGTCGGCATAAAGCACGGCGCGCTGTGCTTCGGGATAAAAGCTGGTTAGGACAATGAAGGAGAGTTTCCGGGCAGTTTTCATTGTGAGATGAAATAGTGAAGCAGTTTAGGAATTCGACAAGGCTGACGTCCTGAACAGCTTCATCACCACCGGCTATTCCGCATCAAAACGAACCGGCGTAAGCGCCCAGCACGCCCGGATTGCGGGCCATGCCGGCCTCCTCGGTCAGCGTATCGTCGAGGCGGTAGTCAAATTCAGTCAGGAGGCGGGGCTCCCAGTAGCGCTCCGGCGCCGGATGATACGGGAAAGCGGTGCGGCCGGAAGCAGGTGATTCAGCAGTGAGATGGGACTGAGAAATGGTTGGGAAAGCGGTTTTTTGGGTGGGCTGGGTCATAATTCAGAATGAGGTGGATTAACAAGTTTATCAGCAAGCTGTATTCGTATCATCATATGCATTACACACTACTAATGAGCCGCTTATTCTCAGTGCAGCGGCCGTAAATGATTGTTCACATCGCGGGCCCCGCAGTCGCGGGCATCGGCGGCGGCACGCTGCCGCTCCAGCCACGTATCCACGGTGCCGGTGAGGGTGGCGCGGCCGTTGGCCACACGCACCTCAATTTCCTGGTCGTGCAGCAGCGCCGACCAGTAGAAATGCAGCCGGATGCGCTGCTCCAGGGCCAGGTCGGCGGCGGGGCCTTCGAGGTCGGCTGTGTTGTCGTCATCGCCGGGCTGCGGCTGCGTTGGGGCCACGCGCACGTGGTTTTCCAGCTCTACTACCCCGTTGATGCCGCTGGCTACCTCGGCCGTACGCTGCTGGTCGAAGTGCGATTCGACGGAACCGCCCACCTGCACGCGGCCGTCCTCCACGCTCACCAGCAGGTGGTAGCCGGCCAGGTAGGCATCGGCGGCCAGGGCCGCTTTCACCTGCTGCTGAATCACGTCATCGTCCACCGGCTTGGCGGGGTGCACCTGGAGCTGGTTGTGCACATCTTTCACGCCCAGCACGTTGCGGGCATCCTGGCCGGCGGCGCGGCGGGCCCGCAGGTTGCTCACGGTGCCGGTCAGGGTCACGGTGCCGTGGTCGACCTGCACGGTGGGCGCATCGGGCTGGCAGCGTGGGTCGTAGCGCAGGGCATCGCGCACGGCCTGGGCCACGTCTGCGTCGGCTTTCGGGGCAAAGCGCTGGTGGCGCAGCATCTTATCCAGCGCCCACGGGGCCACTTGCAGCTGCGTGGCATCGACGCTGGTGGCCCCGGCCCGGTGGGCGGTGGCCAGCACGTGGTCATACTCGGCCGCCGTGCCCACGGTGCCGGTCAGGCGCACAGCGCCGTGGTCGGCGGCAACGTCCACGAGCGGGCTTTTCACGCGCAGGTCCCAGGCCAGGCAATTCTGAATGTGGGCGGCAATGTCCTCATCGGCAGCGGTTACCGGGCCGCCGTGCACCACCAGGCGGTTGTGCACGTGGCGCACACCGGGCACGCCGCGCAGGGCCCGCAGCACCAGCAGCTCCTCGGCCCAGGTTTGCACGGTGCCTTCCAGGATAACCTCGCCGTCGTTGGCGTAGCTGCGCACCTGGTAGCGGCGCACGGCGGGGTCGTTTTGCAGGGCCCGCGTCACCCGGCGCTGCAGCTCGGCATTGGGCACATCGGGCGTGCGGATGACCAGCTCGTTCACCACGCCGCGCACGCCGCGCACGGCTTTGGCCACTTCGGCCGCCCGCTCCCGCGCCAGCAGGTTGTCGGTGAAGCCGCTGAGGACCACAATGCCTTCGTGCGTGGCCACATCCACCAGGTGCGACGTGACGCCTTTCTTGAGCATAAACAGCAGCTCGATGGCCGCCGTGATGTCGGCATCGGCCAAATGCTCATCCGTGTGAAGCGTTGCGGGCTGGCTTTTCATGGCGAAGGGATGAAAACAATAAGGAGTACCCGGGCGCAGGCCGCGCTCGGTGCGCCGCCCCGGGAGGAGGCGAAGCAGGCCGCGCCGGGCGGCTTAGTAAGCCGGAAACTGAGGCGGGGCGGCAGCTCTTTGGCGTAGGCTAATCAGCAGAAAGCCAAGCACCAGCATCAGCGAAAACAGAAGCGAGGGCGTAACCATAACAGCGCTATTTAAAGGCCAGTAAACAGTTTCAATCGGTAGCTTACCAATTACTGCAAGTTGCACCCACCCACTGCCGCGAGTCCGTGACAACAATCATATATTTCCATGATTTTGATTATTCCTTCCCGACCCCCACGCCGGGATTCAAGCCGCCGGGGCCCTGCCCTGTGCGCCGGGCCTGCGTGGCGCGGCAGCGCAATTGCAGCCCAACTGCTTAGTTTTGCTGATTCCCCAATTTCGCCCGATTCAATTAAGCTGCCTATGCAACCGGAAACCGCTACTTATTCTTCCTTTAAAACCGACCGCCGCAAGTTCTACATCGTGGCCGCCAACGGCACGGCGCTGTATGTGCTGGCTTATTATCTGGTGTGGGGCCTGCACCAGATGGCCAAGCTGGCCGTGTCGCACCACTTTCAGCTGCGCGGCATCTGGGACCCCAGTACCATTCGCTACACCCTGGCCGACAACGAGTGGTGGCGCACGGCCATCATCGCGGTGTATGGCAGCGGGCCGGTGGTGTGCCTGATACTGGGGCTGGTGGCGTTTCGCTGGTTTTGGCGGGGCGAGCGGGCACGACGGGGGCAGTTTAAGCTATTGTTGCTGTGGGTGGCTTTTCACTCCTGCAACGCCGTGTTCGGGGCTTTGCTGGCCGATACGTTCACGCATTCGGGCTTCTGGTACGTGCCCGACTGGCTCTTGGGCCTTGGCAATGTGCTGAACGTGATACTGGCGCTGCTGGCCGGGCTGGTGCAGCTGGGCCTGGGCTATTTCGGGGCCATTGCCTTCCTGCAGGCCCATGACTCGCACACGGTGATGCGCTACGACAACCGCCAGCTTATGGTGGTGAGCACCCTCGTAGTGCCCTGGGTGGCGGGCAGCGTCTTCATTGCCCTCACCAAAATGCCCTACCTCAACGTGCAGGAAAGCCTGCACCTGGCCATGATGGGCCTGTTGGTGACCCCGCTGGCCCTGGGCTGCCTCAACGAAGTGTTTTCCGAAACCGTGAAGCGCCCCCAAGCCACGCGCGTGGCCTGGGGCCTGCTGGGCCTAGCCATTATGGTGGCCGTGGTGTGGCGGCTGGCTCTGAGCCCGCCGCTGACTTTCGGCTAATCTCACTCAAACCGAACACGAAAGCCCCGGCCAGCCGGGGCTTTTTTTATGCCTCGCTCCTACCCAAATAACCTGCCCTCAATGGCCTGGGTCAGCATTTCGTGCGTTTGCAGCCCTCGGGCAATTCGCGCAAATTGATTTACCATCATCGCAATTGCCGCGCCGGAGCCAACCAAATGGGTCGAAATCCGCTTAGAAAACCAACTAAGCATCGGCTTCAACACCATCTTTCACCCCAATCCACACCAGTTTTATGGGAATCACCCTGCAACAAGCCCAGGCCGCCATTCAGGCCGCCCACCAGAAATGCCTCGAAATGGGCGTAAAAATGAACATTGCCGTGGTCGATGCCGGAGCCAACCTCACGGCCTTCATCCGCATGGACGATGCCTGGCTGGGCTCGCTTGACATCTCCATCCGGAAGGCCAAAACGGCCCGCTACTTCGATATGCCCACCGGCGCAATCGGCGGCCTGTCGCAGCCCGGCGGCTCGCTTTTCGGCATCGAGCATTCCAACGGCGGCCTCATCACCTTCCCCGGCGGACTACCCATTAAGGATGCCGACGGCCACGTAATCGGGGCCATTGGCGTATCGGGCAGTACCGTGGAGGACGACCACGCCGTGGCCGAAGCCGGCATGAAGGCCATTGAGCACCAATAGAAACTGGCGCTGCTTAAGCTAATTTTAGACGCCCTGGCTATTTTGTCGGGGCGTTTTTCATAAGTAAAACTCAACTGAAAACACTTCAGCCCTTTATGCTCTCACAGTATCAGCAGGACTTTTTAGATACTCTTGGCTTTACGCCTCCACGGGAGTATTTGGCCTATTTACTTGATGCCGAAGGCACGTATGAATTTGGGGGAGCTTACCTGATTGAAATCGATGAATTGCTACAATTCAATAATGACTACAAAGCAGATGAGTTCTGTCCCGGCTATTTTCTAATTGGCTCTGACGGCGGCGGTGAGGCCTTTGCCATCGAGAAAACAACCGGCAATTTCATTCAAACACCTTTTATTGGCAACGATGAAGAAACTCCGATTGTAGTTGGCCGAACGTGGTCTGAATTTCTGGAATATCTGCAAACCGAATATTGCTAGCCCGTTTCCAACCCCGCCCCGGCCGCCCCGCCGGGGCGTTTTTCGTACCTTCGCGCACCCAAAAACGACTTTTCTATGCACCCCGCTCCCACCGCGCCCTACAAGCCTAAAAACCACGTTCGCATTGTCACCGCCGCCGCTTTGTTCGACGGGCACGATGCGGCCATTAACATCATGCGCCGCATCATCCAGAGCAGCGGCGCGGAGGTGATTCACCTCGGGCACAACCGCTCGGTGCAGGAAATCGTGGATTGCGCCATTCAGGAAGATGCCCAGGCCATTGCCATCACCAGCTACCAGGGCGGGCACAACGAGTACTTCAAGTACATGCACGACCTGCTGAAGGAGCGCGGCGCGGGCCACATCAAAATCTTCGGCGGCGGCGGCGGCGTGATTCTGCCTACCGAGATTGCCGAGTTGCAAGGCTACGGAATCACCCGCATCTACTCGCCCGATGATGGCCGCGCTATGGGCCTGCAAGGGATGATTAACAACCTGCTGGAGCAGGCGGATTTTCCGACCGGCGAGAATTTGAACGGCGAAGTGGGCCACGTGAAAGAGAAGGACGCCCGCAGCATCGGCCGCCTGATTTCGGCGGCGGAGAACTTCCCCGAGGAGTTTGAGCGCGTAAAGGGTGACCTGGTAGTTGCGTTTCAGACCAGTGAAAACGAGCAGAACCAGAATCTGAGCAACCGTCGCCCCGCGCCTATTCTGGGCATTACCGGCACGGGCGGCGCGGGCAAATCCAGCTTGGTGGATGAGCTGGTGCGGCGCTTTTTGATGGATTTTCCGGATAAGACCATTGCCATTATCTCCGTCGACCCCAGCAAGCGTAAGACCGGCGGGGCGCTGCTAGGCGACCGCATTCGGATGAATGCCATCAACTCGCCACGGGTGTACATGCGCAGCCTGGCCACGCGCCAGAGCAACCTGGCGTTGAGCAAGTATGTGCAGGACGCGGTAGACGTGGTGCGCGCCGCCAACTACGACCTGATTATCCTCGAAACCTCCGGCATCGGCCAATCCGACACCGAAATTATCGAGCACTCCGACGCCAGCCTGTATGTGATGACGCCCGAGTACGGCGCGGCCACCCAGTTGGAGAAAATCGACATGCTGGATTTCGCCGACGTTATAGCGCTGAACAAGTTTGATAAGCGCGGGGCGCTGGATGCGCTGCGCGACGTGCGCAAGCAGTACCAGCGCAACCACGGCCTCTGGGACACGCCCACGGACCAGATGCCGGTGTTCGGCACCATCGCCTCCCAGTTCAACGACCCGGGCATGAACCGGCTGTACCGGGCGGTACTGAAGATGCTGGAAACCAAGACGGGGGCCCTATTTGCTTCGCACCTGGAAACCAGCGCCGAGGACTCGGAGAAGATTTACATCATCCCGCCGCACCGCACGCGCTACCTCTCCGAGATTGCGGAGACGAACCGCGCCTACGACCAGCGCGTGCGTGAGCAGGCCAACATCGCGGAAGTGGCCGGGGCGTTTGCGAAGCTGGAACAGCACTACCGCGACGAGAAAAAGAGCAGCGACAGCATGGTGGGCGAGTTCGAAAAGAACAAGCAAACGCAGCTCCGCCGGCTCGATGCCGACAGCCAGGCCATTCTCGAAAACTGGGAAAACACGCTGCAGAACTACCGCAACCCGGAGTACGTGTACTCGGTGCGGGGCAAGGAAATCCGGGTGCAGACGCACACCAAGTCGCTCTCGGGGAATATGATTCCGAAGGTGGCGGTGCCGCGCTACACGGGCTGGGGCGACCGGCTGCGCTGGGCCATGCAGGAGAATTTCCCCGGCGAATTCCCCTACACGGCCGGCGTGTTCCCCTTCAAGCGCGAGGGCGAAGACCCGACGCGGATGTTTGCCGGTGAAGGCGGGCCGGAGCGAACAAACAGACGTTTTCACTACGTGAGCATGGGCCTGCCCGCCAAGCGCCTGAGCACGGCCTTTGACTCGGTGACGCTGTACGGCGAGGACCCGGATTTGCGGCCCGACATCTACGGCAAAATCGGCAACGCGGGCGTAAGCATCGCCTGCCTCGATGATGCCAAGAAACTGTATTCGGGCTTTAATCTGGCCAACCCCAGCACGTCGGTTTCGATGACCATTAATGGCCCGGCGGCTACGCTGGCGGCGTTTTTCATGAATGCGGCCATCGACCAGCAGTGTGAGCTATATATTAAGGAGCACGGGCTGACGGAGGAAGTCGATGCCAAAGTCGACCAGATTTTCGCGGCCAAGGGCCAGCCCCGTCCCCGCTACCAGGGCGAGCTGCCGGCCGGTAACGACGGTCTGGGCCTGCTGCTGCTCGGTGTGACGGGCGAAGACGTACTGCCGGCCGACGTGTACGCCGCCATCAAGGCCAAGACGCTGACGCAGGTGCGCGGCACCGTGCAGGCCGACATCCTGAAGGAAGACCAGGCGCAGAACACCTGCATTTTCAGCACCGAGTTTGCCCTGCGCCTGATGGGCGACGTGCAGGAGTATTTCATCACCGAGAAGGTGCGGAATTTCTACTCCGTGTCCATTTCGGGCTACCACATTGCTGAGGCGGGCGCCAACCCGATTACGCAGCTGGCCCTCACGCTGAGCAACGGCTTCACATTCGTGGAATATTACGTGAGCCGGGGCATGAGCGTGAACGACTTCGCGCCCAACCTGAGCTTCTTCTTCTCCAACGGCATCGACCCCGAATACGCCGTGATTGGGCGGGTGGCGCGCCGCATCTGGGCCAAGGCCATGAAGCTGAAGTACGGTGCCGACGCCCGCAGCCAGATGCTGAAGTACCACATCCAGACTTCGGGCCGCAGCCTGCATGCCCAGGAAATCGACTTCAACGACATCCGCACCACGTTGCAGGCGCTGTATGCCATTTACGACAACTGCAACTCGCTGCACACGAATGCCTATGACGAGGCCATCACCACGCCCACCGAGGAATCGGTGCGCCGGGCCATGGCCATTCAGCTCATCATCAACCGCGAGCTGGGGCTGGCCAAGAACGAGAACCCGCTGCAAGGCTCCTTCATCATCGAGGAGCTGACCGACCTGGTGGAAGAGGCGGTGCTGCTCGAATTCGACCGCATCACGGAGCGCGGCGGCGTGCTCGGGGCCATGGAAACCATGTACCAGCGCGGCAAAATCCAGGAGGAAAGCATGCACTACGAGATGCTGAAGCACACCGGCGAGTACCCCATCATCGGGGTGAATACCTTCCTCTCGTCGAAGGGCTCGCCCACGGTGGTGCCGGCCGAAGTTATCCGGGCCACGGAGGAGGAAAAGCAGTACCAAATCGACATGCTCCAGCTGCTGCACCAGCGCAACGCCGACCAGGCCCCGGCGCGCCTCAAGCAGCTCCAGCAAGTGGCCGTGGCCAACGGCAACCTCTTCGCCGAGCTGATGGAAACGGTGAAATACTGCTCGCTCGGCCAGATTACGAACGCGCTGTTTGAGGTCGGCGGGCAGTACCGGCGGAATATGTAGTTTGCATAAGATTCTTAACAAGCCAGTATGGTTCAAAAACGGAATCATACTGGCTTTTTCATTACAAACAAGTCATCATATGTCATCAACTCTCACCAGCATCGTGTTTGAAAAATTAGGCCAAGTTATATTTTTCAATAAAAAAATACGAAATGCAACATTGTTCATTAATTTATTGGCCATAGTTTCGGGCATAACTTTATTAATATATCTAACCTTATATGGAACCAAAGAACAGCTCAGCTATTATGTTAATTTTACCTCAATTTTCTTTTTTATAATACCTATAATCACAGCTTTCTCATTTATATCTTACTTAATTTCTTCCAGAAAAGGAGTAACTGAAATCGAGTTAGATAAGATACACCAGGAAAGGGAGGAAATAACCCAAAAAATAGAAGACAAAAACGACTTAGATATTTTCAACACCATCCAATTAAGCTTAAATCAGCTAAACGAATATTATGCTATCAATAAGGGGCAAGCCAGAAGCAGTTTCATGTTCAGCATATTCGCGATAGTAATTGGGTTGATAACAATATTAGGCGGTATTTGGCTTAAGTATTTTGAAGTAATAAAAATAGAAGTAACTTATTTAACAACAATTGCTGGCGTTATTTCAGAATTTATAGGAGCAGCCTATTTCTTCATGTACAAAAAAAGTATAGAGCAAGTTAATTTATTTTTTGGTCAATTAATAAAAATTCAAGACACAATGCTATCTATCAATCTTGCGAAAAACAATCCTAACGCAGAAAGAAGAAGCAATTTAGAGGAACGTATAATCTTGTCTCTGCTTGAAAGAAGCTTAAAGTAGAAATACTTATGACCAATAATAAATCTTGCCTTCTCTTAATTGGCAAGGGTTTAGTAGAAATGGAGACTTAACTTCAAATGCCACAAGGCAAAACTTCCGGAAAATCCCCCACACCCTGCCTTCCCCACCTCGGGAGGGCAGGGTGTGGTGCGTAAAGGCCCCTCGCCGCCCAGCCGGGCGCGGCGCAGCGACGCGGCCCGCTTCGGCAGCGGCTTTGGGGACGCGGGGCATTTATCCTACCTTGTGAGGGCTACATCTCGCGTCCGCTGGATGAGCGCACTCCCTCAACACTTCGCAACATGAAGGCATTTGTACTAACGCGTTACGGCAGCAACAAAGAGATACAGGCCGCCGAGATGCCGGAGCCGCTGGTAAGAGCGGATGATGTGTTGATTCAGGTCAAAGCGGCCAGCGTCAATCCGGTGGATTTTAAAATCAGGGACGGGCAACTCAAACAGGTGCTGCCACTGCGCTTTCCGCACATTTTGGGCAACGACGCGGCCGGCGTGGTGGCGCGGGTTGGGGCGAATGTGACGCAGTTTAAGCCCGGCGACGAGGTATATGCCCGGGTCGACGTGGACCGAATGGGGGCTTTTGCCGAATATGTGGCCGTGAACGAAGCGGCCGTGGCCCCCAAACCCACCAGCAGCACCATGGAAGAAGCCGCGGCCATGCCGCTGGTGGCCCTCACGGCCTGGCAAACGCTGCGCGACGTAGGCCAGCTGCAACCCGGGCAACGGGTATTCATTCACGCCGGCTCGGGCGGCGTGGGCACGGTGGCCATTCAACTGGCGAAACACTGGGGGGCTTTTGTGGCCACTACCACGAGCACGGCCAATGTGGATTGGGTGCAAAAGCTGGGGGCCGACCTGGTCATTGACTACAAAAAAGAGGCGTTTGAAAACGTATTGGCGGGGTACGACCTTGTGTTGGACACGCTGGGCGGGGACGCGCTGGATAAGTCTTTCCGGGTGCTGAAAGCCGGCGGCAAAGTCGTTTCCGTGGCCGGGCCGCCCGACCCGCAGTTTGCCAAAGACCAAGGCATGAACTGGTTTTTGCAGCAGGTGATACGGCTGCTCAGCTTCCGCATCCGCCGGCTTGCGAAAAAGCATCACGCCAGTTATTCCTTCCTGCTAATGCACCCAAGCGGCGCGCAGCTGCGCGAGCTTGGTTCGCTCATGGATGCCGGCATCGTTCGGCCGGTGGTGGACCGGGTGTTCCCGTTTGAGGCCACCAAGAAGGCGTTGGAATACCTTGAAACCGGACGGGCCAAGGGCAAAGTGGTGATTAAGCTGAGCTAAATTTTTACTCGAAACCGGCAAAGGTCAGGAGCTTTACCTGTTGCTTTCCCTGTCGGAAGCGAAGTCGTTGGGGTGCCGTTTTGCTATATTACCTGCACGCGGCCCGCTTCGGCAGCGGCTTGGGGCGCTTCCCAAGTGCCCGCCCCTACTCATTATAGCAAGAGCTTAGATAACCACAGGGAGCCAAACAAAAACCGCCCCGGCAGCTAGAGCAGCTACCGGGGCGGTTTTCATTGGGGATTGGCTGGCCAAATCTGACCAGCGGGAGGCTTACTTTTTGGCGCTGGCAACGGCATGGGTCTGTTTCATGGCCTTTTCGTCAATTGGGGTTACCTGGCCGGCCGCCGCCAGCCACTGGCCGCTTTTCTTCACCAGCACCATGGTTTCGATGGCCCGCCAGGGCGCTTGCTTGTTGGTGCCCCGGTCGACGCCATCCGGGGGGTAGGAAGTGCCGATGAGCATTTCCTCATTCGCCACCGCCACATCCGGCGCAATGGAGCGCACCGTCATGTTGGAGGGCTTGAAGGGCACCCCTTTGTACATCGAGCTGAAAAGCCCCGTATGGCCCTGTATCACCTGCTGCTGCCCACTCCAATGCATGCCAATCGGGGTGATGAAGCTGATATCCTTGGTGGTGTAGGTGGTCATTTCCTGAAAGTGGTGATTGTTCAGGTTGGCGTCCCAATGGCTGATGACCGCACGAATGGCCTTGTCGTCGGCGGGTGCTAGCTGGGCCGAAGCCAGGTGACTGGCCAACAATCCGACGATACCTAGTAATAACTTTTTCATGGCATTGGAGTGCGAAAAGTGAAAAGATGAATGTATCGGGGCAATGCTAACTGGCAAAAAAGGCCGGCGGGCATGGTCAATACCCACCTGCTGCCAGATATCGCAGCGAAGACAATCAAATATAGTAAATAATATATTTATAATATTATTTTACCCATTCCTTCTTACTCCCTAACTGCGGACTAAAAGCAGGGCGTTACGCTAGGCTTAAAATCGAACGGGTTCAAGCATAGCGGGTCGCACTCCGCACGGCTGACGTGAGTCCTGCCTTTGCCGCTCATCAAAACCATTGTGTTAAAGCGCCTAAACAGAAGTGTAGCTCGCCAAAATGCAGAAGGAAATAGTTTGGCCAGGCTGAACTTGCTGAACGCGCATGGCAAGGTGACGCAGCGCCTGAGGCAGTAGCCAGTCCCGCTGGTACTTGCGGCCCGGTGCCTACCTTCATTCAACTGCCCACTAATGCAGGCCCGGATACACATGCTGCGAACCACCCTCCTGATTAGGCTACTGGCCGGCCTTATCTCCTGCTCCCGAAATACGGCGCATACACTGGCGCGAGTTTAGGCGTAGCCGTAACTCGTGCCTACCATCCGGGCGAGGCTGCGCCTCGCAGCCGAACGACCCGGCAGCCCGTGACGGCGCGGTATGGCCTTGCCGCGTTGCGGCAGCGCAGGCGCAGCCTCCGCGTCAAGGGCAGTCACGAGTTACGGCTGCGCCTAAACTCGCGCCAGTTGGGGTGGCGTGAGCGGGGTAAGCAGCAATAAAAAAGGGGATGGCCTGCGCGCAGGCCATCCCCTTTTTTTGCTTTATGCGCGTGCTCCCGGCCGGCGCTAGAGGGCGCTGGCGGCTTTGGCGGGGCTGAAGAAGTAGGTGGCCGTGAGCTGGGCCACGCGCTGGCGGTAGGCCGTGGGCTCGGTGCTGAAGGCGGGGGCCTTGCCGGTTTGCTGGTTCACGAGGCCCAGGCCGTAGCCGAGCTGCACCTGCACAGCCCGGAAGCGGTAGCCGATGCCGGCATTGAGGCCGGCATCGAAGCGGCGGGCCACCACGGGGCCGCTGTTGGCGTCGTAGGGCGCGGGGTAAGTGTTAGCGTTGCTGCCGGTGCCTGTGCCCGTGACCGGAGCGCCGGGGTAGGTGTCGCGGTAGATGAAGAACGTGTTGCCGTAGTTGTAGTAGTTGTTGGTGCTGCTACTGCTGCCGCCGTTGTTGCTGGTGGAGTTGCCCTGGTTTTCAATCTCGGTGCGCCCGCCCATGCCAAACGCCACGTAGGGCCCGGCAAAGACCTGGAAGCCGTGGTCGCCGCCGGTGGTGTACACCAGGTTTACGGGGATTTCGAGGTAGTTGGCGCGGCTGGTGCTGTGCAGCTTCTCGGTGAGGGTGCTTTTGGAGAAGGGAGCGCCCCCAAACGAGTAGGTGGTCGTGGTGGTGGCATCGAGCGTTTGCTCCACCCCTTTTTGAGAGAACAGCACGGCCGGCTGCAGGGCCAGGTTGCCGAAGCGCACGTCCAGTACCGCGCCAAACTGCGGGGCAACGATGGCCTGGCGATTGTAGCTCTGCTGCGTGTTCGATACGATGGTGGCCGTGCCGCTGTTATTATTGCTGAACTGGTAGGCGGGGTCGTCGCCGGCACGGGTGGCCAGGTTGGCCCCGGCACGCAGGCCCAGGCTGATGGTGGTTTGGGCCCGGGCAGCGGGCGCGGCGGCCAGCAAAGCGGCCACGGTGGAGAGGGAAAGGAAGCGGAGCGTCATTAAAATGAGTAGTTGTTAAAAAAATGAAAAGGCAATGATTCCGGCGAAGGTAATGAGCGGTTCTTAACCGGGCAGGCCCACCCGGCCCAGCCGTAGCAAGCGCCTGGGTACGTACCCAGGGTGGCCGGGCGGCTTCCTGCCTACTTTTGATAAAAAACCGATTTTCTACGGCTTCTGCCAACTCTTCTCCCCCTCTTTTACATGCCGGGCTACCGCAACCTCGACGACATATTAACCATTGAGCAAACGCCGCTGGCCGCCCAGCCCGTGCCCGCCCACACCCTGGCCCTGCTCGAACGCGGCCGCGACCGCAACCCCGCCGCGCTGGCCCTGCGCTTCGTATTCAGCGGCGAGCGGCCCACCGAGTCGGTCGATTTCACCTACGCGCAGCTGGTGCAGCGCTGCTACCAGACCGCCAACATGCTGCACGAGCTGGGCGTGGGCCCCACCGACGTGGTATCGTACCTGCTGCCCAACCTGCCCGAAACCCACTTCACGCTCTGGGGCGGTCAGGCCGCCGGCATCGTGAACCCGCTGAACCCGCTGCTGGAGCCAGCCCAGATTGCCGAAATCCTGAACGCGGCCGGCACCAAGGTGCTCGTCACGCTCCGCGCCTTCCCCAAAACCGATATCTGGCAGAAGGTGGCGGCCGTGGCCCCGCTGGTGCCCACGCTGCGCACGGTGGTGACGGTGGATTTGCTCGATTATCTGCCGCCGACGCAGCGGCTGCTGGTTAGCGCAATGCGACTGGTGCAGCCCAAGCCCAGCCTGCCGGGCATTCAGGTGGTGGATTTCGCGCAGGCCAGCCGCCGCCAGCGCGGCAACCGGCTGGTATCGGCCCGGCACATTGCGCCCACGGATGTGGCCTGCTACTTCCACACCGGCGGCACCACGGGCACGCCCAAAATCGCGCCGCTCACGCATTATAATATCACGAGCACCACGTTTGCCTCCTCGCAATTGCTGGGCGGCGAGGCCGCGCCCGAGCGGCTGGTGTTCTTTTGCGGGCTGCCGCTGTTCCATGTGAATGGCGTGGTGGTGACGGGCAGCGTGCCGTGGCTGCTGGGCCACACGGTGGTGCTGGGCAGTCCGGCGGGCTACCGGGGCCCGGGCATTCTCGATAATTTCTGGCAGCTGGTGGCGCACTACCGCATCTCGCTGTTCAGCGGCGTGCCCACCATTTTCAGCAAGTTGCTCACGTTGCCGGTCGAGGGGCACGACTTAAGCTCGTTGCGCTACGCCATCTGCGGGGCCGCCCCGCTGCCGGTGGAGCTGCTGCGGGCGTTTGAAGAACGCACCAAGCTGCGGCTGGTGGAAGGCTACGGCTTCACCGAAGGCAGCTGCATCAGCGTGGTGGGGCCGCTGGCGGGCGCGCCCATGCCGGGCAGCATCGGCCTGCGCGTGCCGTATCAGGACGTGCGGATTGTGATTCTGGACGAGCTGACCGGCGAATTCCAGCGCTTCGCCGAAGCCGAAGAAAGCGGCGTAATGGTGGTACGGGGCAGCAATATCTTCCACGGCTACCTGCAGCCCGAGCACAACAAGGGCATCTGGGTGGACACCGGCGACGGCCAGGGCCCCTACTACAACACCGGCGACCTGGGCCGGATGGATGCGCAGGGCGGCTTCTACATCACGGGCCGCAAGAAGGAACTCATCATCCGGGGCGGCCACAACATCGACCCCAAAGTCATCGAGGATGCCCTGATGGCCCACCCCGCCGTGGCCCTGGCCGCCGCCATCGGCAGCCCCGACGCCCACGCCGGCGAGCTGCCCGTGGCCTACGTCACCCTCGCCCCCGGCCAGGAAGCCACCGAGGGTGAGCTACGCGCCTTCGCCGAAGCCAACATTCCCGAGCGCGCCGCCTGGCCTAAGCAGGTTTACACGGCGGCCGAATTGCCGCTCACGGCCATCGGCAAAATCTTCAAGCCGGCGCTTGCTAAGCAGGAAATCAGCCGGGTGTATCACCGCCACCTGGCAGTGGTGCCGGAGCTGACGGTGGATTCCATTACCGTGCGCGACGACAAGCAGCGCGGGCTGGTGGCGGAAATTTCGGTGAGCGGCGCGGCTGCGGATGAAGCTATTGTGCAGGCCCTGCTGGGGATGGCGGTGCCATATGACGTGCGGCGGGCATGAACGATGTAGGGGCGGGGCCTGTCCCCGCCCGCCCTTTCGCATCGTTGCAATGTATTCCGTTCAACGACGGGCGGGGGCAGGCCCCGCCCCTACGTCAGCAACCGGGCCTGGTGCGCGATGTTTATAAGTGCCGGCGCATTCTGGAGCGTGGCCAGCACCACTTCCTTGGCGGCCTGCTTCAGCTCGTCTTTGCTGATGTCGCGGGTTTCTTCCTGCACCAGCTCGGCCAAGGCCTGGAAGGCGTGTACCAAGGCTTCGCGGCGGGGGCACTCGGCGTGCAGCTCGGCGTAGACGGCGGTGAAGTGCTGCTTGATTTTCTTGCGCCGGATGCGGAAAACCGACTCTTTGCTCACTGAGGGCTGGATGGAATCGAGCAGCGCCACCAGGGGCAGCAGCTTGGTGGCGGTGGTAGCTACCGCGCCGGTGAGGCTGGGCCGGCGGGCTTTCTCGGTAGCGGCTTCAGGCATGCTGCCCTGGGGCGGCGACACCGCTTCGGGCTCGGCGAAATCATCGAAATAAGTAGCCATAAAAGCCTTTTCGGGTAAGCGGCATTGGTTGTGCAAAGGCGAAAATAACAGGCAATTGACTACCGCCCGTTCATTGGATTTCGGCCGAATACAATGCCACGGTGCCGGCCTTGCCTCGCAGCGGAAATGCGCCCAGGGCCTCAAACTTAAATTCGGGCGGGTGCGGAAGCGCCTCGTAGAGCGAGGCCGAGAGCAGTAGGCGGCTCTGCAGGGCGTTGCACTGGGCCTCGATGCGGGCGGTGGTATTGAGCACATCACCGTGAAAAACCAGCTCGGTTTTCACCGCGCCTACCTGGGTGGCCATCACCGGGCCGCCGTGCAGGCCGGCTTTGAAGGCGGGCACGGCCCCGTAGGTGCGCAGGTAGTAGTCGCGGCGGCGATTGATGGCTTCCTGCATGGCAAAGAAGCAGCGCACGCACCGGGCCTGCTCAATGCCGGGCCGCCACTCCCAGGTCACCACGATTTCATCGCCCACGTACTGGTAAATTTCGCCCCGGTGGGCCACGATGGGCGCGCCCATGTCGAAGAAAAAGTCGCGGATGAGGTGGCTGTACCGCTCGTTGCCCAACTCTTCGGCTAGCGCCGTGGAGCCCTTCACATCGACAAACAGGAAGATGCGCTGCTCGGCCACCGGGTGGTGGTAGCGCCCCAGAAACAGCCGCAACAGTGCGGGGCGGCCTATCTTATTACTAAGCTGATAGAGCAATGAGGTGAATAAGCTGAGGATGCCATAGCCCGTGAGCAAGCGCACGAAAGCCTTGCCCTCGGGCCGGATGGCCAGGGCGCGCCAGCTTTGGAACCCCTCGGCATCAAGCGCGGCCAGCAGGGTGTTGTCGACGGCATTGCCGAAGATGCGGCGGATGAGAAAGAGCATCAGCCAGAAACCGGCCAGGTAGAACAGCATGCCCAGGCCCAGCCGCGCCACCAGCCGCACCCGCGCAAACAGCTGCGGGTACACGTACACTTCGAGCGCGGCCACCAGCAGCCCCACCGGCCCGCCCACTTCCAGCGCCAGCCGCACATCGAGCCCCGAAAGTGTGCCGCGCACCAGCAGCACCAGCAGCAGCGTGCCCAGCACAAAAAACAGCGTGAGCGCCAGCACCGAATGCCAGTAGAACCGTTGCAGGGGCCGCCGCCAGGGCGAGGAAGTGAAAGCCATAGAGCGCGAATTACGCAGAAATTGCGCTGGTTAGCCCGTCATGCTGAGCGGAGTCGAAGCATCTCTACTGCGCGAGCAATTCATTTACTACTGCGGTAGAGATGCTTCGACTTCGCTCAGCATGAAGCCCAATTCCCGCTAATGGTCCGTTTTATATTTCAAACATCCCGGCCCGCCAACCGTCTTCTAACTACCTAACCCCTTAACACTGCTCATGCCCACCATCACCATTGCCCAAAACTCCGCCCAGCCGCTTACCGTCAACCGCCTCGGCTACGGCACCATGCGCCTCACCGGCCCCGAAATATGGGGCGAGCCCGCCGACCGGCCCCAGGCGCTGGCCATTCTGAAAAAAGCCGTTGACTCGGGCGTAAACTTCCTTGACACCGCGGACTACTACGGCGAGGACATTACCAACCGCCTCATCGCCGAGGCCCTGCACCCCTACCCGGCCGACCTGATTATCTGCACCAAAGTGGGGGCCACCCGCAAGCCCGACAAAAGCTGGGTGGCTTTTAACACCCCCGAAAATCTGCGCACTGCCATCGACAACAACCTGCGCACCCTGAAGCGCGAGCAGATTCAGCTGGTACACCTGCGGCTGATGGGCCACGGCGCGGTGCCGCTCGATGAGCAGCTCGGGGCCATGTTTGAGATGCAGCAGGAAGGAAAAATCCTGCACGTGGGCCTGAGCAACGTGAACCGCGAGGAGCTGGAAGCCGGCCTGAAGCTGGGCGAAATTGCCACCGTAGAGAATATGTACGGCTACGCCCAGCGCACTTCCCTGAGCGCGCCGTACGGCGAAACCCGGGGCGGCGAAGAAGTGCTGGCCCTGTGCGAGCAGCACGGCATTCCGCTCATCCCCTTCTTCTCGCTGGTGCACGGCCTGCCCAACGCCGGCAACAAGCTGGCCGAAATAGCCCGCAAGCACAACGCCACCGAGGCCCAGCTCAACATTGCCTGGCTGCTGCACAAGTCGCCCTGGATTCTGCCCATTCCCGGTACGTCGTCGCTGGCGCATTTCGAGGAAAACATCAAGGCGGCCGACATCAAGCTGAGCGCGGAAGACATGGCGTACCTAGCTAGATAGCGCCGATGGTGGAAGTAGCCCGGAAAATAAAGACCGGGCAGCAGGCCGCCTCCGACAGTAAGCAACATTGTCATTATCCCTGCTAAAAGGCTGCCAGAATGTGTTCCGGCAGCCTTTTTGTATGACCGGTGTCCATAACTCGTCCGACAAAATTCCTGGTCTATTTATTTCTGACGACATGAAACGCCGCTTTTGGTATGGCCTGGGGGCGCTACTGCTGGCCGCCCCGGTGCACGCCCAATCCCTGACGGGCATATGGCAGGGAGTCGAATCTGAAACCAGCAAGCCCAATGCCTACTGGCCCGCCGTGCTGCGCCTCCAGAAAAGCAAGGGCACCGATATATTCGGCGTGCTCTACCAGGAAGTGGGCGGCAACCCCGGTATTTCGGTCACCTTCCAGATGCAGGGCGGCCGCACCGCCACCGGCCTGCGCCTCGAACACGAGAGCAAGCTGAACGAAACCGGCCGCACCCCCACCAGCTACTGGTGCGACGGCTCCATCACTTTCACCTACGACCCCGCCCTAGAGAAGCTCACCGGCCACGCCACCTACCGCCCCGTGGGCGACTGCAGCGTGGGCACGTTCACCTTCTACCGCGTCAAGCTGAAATCGCCGGCCACCGTTCCGGCCGGCACCGAAAGCACCATCCGCGTATCGGGCCGCAACGTGCTCTGGTTCGCCGATGCCGAGCTACAGCAGCCCCTGGCCGCCGGCAACACCTACCGCACCAAGCTCAGCAAAACCACCACCTTCTACCTCAAGCAGGCCTATTACCCAACGGAGCAAAGCCCGGTAGTGCCCATCACCATTCAGGTAAGCGGGGCCAAACCGACCCCGGCACCCACGCCCCCGCCACCACCCACGCCGCCCGCCGACTCAGTCGCCAAAGCTCCGGCCGTGCCTGCGCCTATTCTGCCCGCCGCGCCAGCTCCAGTGGTGCTGCCCACCGTGCTTTTCCGGCTGGGAACGCCCGAGCTGATGCCCACCGCCGCCCCGGCCCTCGACCAGCTGGCCACCGAGCTCAAGGCCCGCCCTACCTTGCGGCTGCGCATTGCCGGCTACACCGATAAAATCGGCGAGCCCGACAAAAACCAGCTCCTCTCCGAGCAGCGCGCCGATGCCGTGAAAGATTACCTGGTAAAAGCCGGCATTGCGCCCGAGCGCCTCAGCACCATTGGCTACGGCGACTCGCACCCGCTCCACCCCTCGCCCGACGCCCGCAACCGGCGCGTGGAAGTGGAGGAAATAAAATAACTACCCCGTAGCGCGGACTCTGCGAGTCCGCGCCTGCCAACACAATCCGCCGCCCACGCGCAGACTCGCAGAGTCCGCGCTACTTCCCAAATCATGTCCCATCGCCACTTTCTCATTCACAAGCCCTACGGCTACCTCAGCCAGTTTGTGGGCGAAGCCAAGAAGAAAAAGCTGGGCGAGTTCCACGATTTCCCCGAAGGCATCATGGCCATCGGCCGCCTCGACGAAGACAGCGAAGGCCTGCTCCTGCTCACCACCGACGGCCAGATGAGCGAGTACGTACGCAGCAAAAAGGTCGAAAAGGAATACTATGCACAGGTCGACGGGCAAATGACCGAAGATGCTTTAAACCAGATGCAGGCCGGAGTCGAAATCGGCATCCACGGCGAGAAATTTCTCACCAGCCCCTGCGCCGCCCGCCGCCTCGACCCTGCTCCCAGCTTCGCCCCGCGCACCCGCAAAATCCGCGACGACCGGCACGGCCCCACTTCCTGGGTCAGCATTACCCTCACCGAAGGCAAATTTCGCCAGATTCGGAAGATGACGGCGGCCGTGGGCTTCCCCACGCTGCGGCTGTTTCGGGTGCGGGTGGGCGATATCTGGCTTGGTGACCTAGCTCCGGGCGCGGTAGTGGAAGTGCCGGACTTCGGTTTGTAAACCCCGCCAGCGTGGATTAGTCCATTATTAAATCATTATTTTATGCTGCATGCATAACATTTAACTTCGACTGTCGTATCTTTGCACCAGCATTCGACACTAGCCTTATGCCTTATTGATATGAAAAAAACCACTGCTTTCTCGTTTTCTTCGCTGCTGCTTCTGGGCGGCGTGACCTACCTGGCTGCCAAACTGGCCGACCTGGACCTGACGTTCTTCTTCCACGGCGACGACGACCAGCACCACTACTGCTAAGCCTTATTTTATCGTTACGCAGCATTCTATCAGTGTTATTACTGAAAAAGCCCGGCCCATTAGCCGGGCTTTTTTGTTATCGCATCGGCCAATGCGGCGGGCCCGGGCGGTTCGGCGCGGCTTTTGGAACCTTGCCCCGGCAACGGCGTAACCCGTTCAACACTTTTTTCACCGGCTGCCGGTGGTGGCCCTCGTGGCCGCAGCCGCGGCAGCTTCACCAATCCCCCTCCTGGTTTTATGAACCTCGATTCCCACCAAGCTCAGGTGAGCTACATCATTGGCCGCGACTTGGCCCGCAATTTTGCCCAGCAGGGCCTCGAATTGGACGTTGATACCTTGGCCGGCGCGCTGAAAGAAGGCCTCCAGGGCCTCCCCAGCCGCCTCACCCAGGAGCAGATGCAGGCCGCCATGCAGCAATTGCAGGAGCAAATGGGCGGTGCCGACGAAGACGATAATTCCCAAGACCCCGAATCCATGAAGAACAACAAAGCTGAAGGCGAAGCCTTCCTCGCCGAAAACGCCAAAAAGCCCGGCGTCACCACCCTGCCCAGCGGCCTGCAGTACGAGGTAATCACGCAGGGCACCGGCGCCAAGCCCACCCTGAAATCGTCGGTAACCACGCACTACCACGGCACCCTGATTAACGGCACCGTGTTCGACAGCAGCTACCAGCGCGGCCAGCCCGCCACCTTCCCCGTCAACGGCGTAATTGCCGGCTGGACAGAGGCCCTGCAGCTAATGAACGAAGGCTCGAAGTACCGCCTCTACATCCCCTCCGACCTGGCCTACGGCAAGCGCGGCGCAGGCCGCGACATCCCCGGCGACACCGCGTTGATTTTCGACGTGGAGCTGCTGAAAGTGAACAACTGAGCGAGCGTAGCGGCGGGGGCCTCCCCCGCCGCTACCCGCACGGCGGCCCCCGCCTGGAGCCGCCCCACCAGCACCATTCCGGCTGTTTCCAAGACCATGAATCCCTTTGAAGCTCAGCCCCCCGCTGACCAGCCCAACGTGGCCCCGGAACAACCTTCCGGGGCCTCTTTGCTGCCTACACCCGGCGCGGAAGCTGTGCCCGCGCCAGCCGCGCCCTACTACCAGCCCGCCCCGCCCCCCGAGCCACTGCCGGAACTGCCGCCCCTGCCCGAGGAGCGGTCCGCCGACGGCCGCGTAATTCTCACGGATAACAGCGTAACGGTGCGAGGCCGGCAATTCTCGCTGCGTGAGTTGGAACGGGCCGACATCACGCCCGTAAAGTGGATACTGTGGTATCTGCTGGGCGGCCTGGGCTTGGCCTTTGTGATGATTGCCTTTCTGCAAAACCAGCTGCGCACCGGCCCGGCCATGTTGGGCATGGTAACCACAGCGCTGCTGCTGGCCTACGGGCACCGCGGCACCAACCGCCTGCGCCTGCACCGCCTGGGCCGCGAGGTAGTGAACTTCGCCCTGCCCGGCGAAACCGCGCCCTGGCAGCGCCTCAGCGCCGAGCTGAACCGCCGCATCTTCCGCTTGCATGACTACGATGCCCGCCGGGCCGCCGCCGAGCTGGCCGCCCATGACGAAGCCATGCGCTTGGCCGCCCAGCAAGCGGCAGACGCCGCCGCAGGCTTCGCTGGTCCGGCAAGTCCTTATGACCCGACAGCTTACAATACTGGTGTCTGATTTAGCCGACTACCGGCGTACTGCCGTAAGGCTGCTGGCCGGAGCGCATCTGCTACCTTCGCGCCCCGTAAACCAATTGTAGCCCCCGATACCCGACCCTTACCCTACTATGAGTTCCGATACGAAACATTCGCACACCGCCATTTCTGGGGCGGGGCTGCTGATTGCCCTGGGCATCATTTACGGCGACATTGGCACTTCGCCGCTCTACGTGATGTCGTCCATCCTGAAAGGGGCCAAGGTGCCGGACATGATTGATGCCCATCTGGTGCTCGGCGGCATTTCCTGCGTGATTTGGACGCTCACCCTGCAAACCACCGTCAAGTACGTGTTGCTCACGCTGAACGCGGACAACAACGGCGAAGGTGGCATTTTTTCGCTCTACGCCCTGGTGCGGCGGCGCGGGGCCTGGCTCTCCGCCGTGGCCATTATCGGCGGCTCGGCCCTGCTGGCCGATGGCGTGATTACGCCGCCCATCTCGGTGTCATCGGCGATAGAAGGATTGAAAGCCGTGTATCCGGCCCTGACGCAGGACATTATTGTGTTCATCGTTATTGGCATCATCGCCGGCCTATTCTTACTGCAAAGCTTTGGTACCCAGATTGTAGGCAAGGCCTTTGGGCCGATAATGTTCCTGTGGTTCACCATGCTGGGCGTGCTGGGCATGAGCTGGATTATCCAGAACCCCATCATCCTCAAGGCCTTCAACCCCTACTACGCCTACGATTTGCTGGTGCACTACCCCAGTGGTTTCTGGCTGCTGGGCTCAGTTTTTCTCTGCACTACCGGGGCCGAAGCCCTGTATTCGGACTTGGGCCACTGCGGCAAGGGCAACATTCGCATCAGCTGGACTTTTGTCAAGACTACACTGCTACTCAACTATTTGGGCCAGGGCGCGTGGTTGCTGGGCCACCTGGACGAGAAGCTCGGCGGCCGCAACCCGTTCTATGAGCTGATGCCTTCATGGTTTCTGCTCATCGGGATTGGCATCGCCACCATCGCGGCCATCATTGCCTCGCAGGCCCTTATCACAGGCTCGTTTACGCTCGTGGCCGAGGCTATCCGCTTGAATATGTGGCCCAAAGTGAAGCTCAACTACCCCACCGACGTGAAGGGCCAGCTCTTCGTGCCCAGCATGAACCGCCTGCTACTGCTGGGCTGCATCGGGGTGGTTTGGTACTTCAAAAAGTCGGAAAACATGGAAGCCGCCTACGGCCTCGCCATCACCCTGACCATGCTGATGACCACCATCCTGCTCACTATGTGGCTGAGGATGAAGAAGGTGGCCCTGCCGCTCATCATTCTGTTCGCGGTGGTGTATGGCATTATCGAAGGCTCGTTCCTGATTGCCAACATGATTAAGTTTCCGCACGGCGGCTGGGTTTCGCTGGCCATCGGCGGCACGCTCATGGCCGTGATGTACGTGTGGCTCAAGGCTTTCTACATCAAGCGTCGCCTCACGGAATTCGTGCGATTGGAGCCTTATGTGGATGCTCTCAAGCAGCTCAGCGACGATGATTCCATCCCGAAATACTCGACTCACCTCGTATTCCTGACTTCGGCCGAGCGCAGCACCGAAATCGAGCAGAAAATCATCTATTCCATTTTCCAGAAGCGCCCCAAGCGGGCGGATATCTACTGGTTCATCCACGTCGATACCACCGACGAGCCTTATACGATGGAGTACAAAGTGACCGAAGTGGCTAAGGACGACGTGTTCCGCATCAATTTCCGGCTCGGATTCCGGGTGCAGCAGCGCATCAACCTCTACTTCCGCAAGGTGATTGAGGACCTGGTGCGTAACAAGGAAGTGGACATCACCTCGCGCTACGAGTCCTTGAGCAAGCAGCACGTCACCGGCGATTTCCGCTTCGTAGTGCTGGAAAAATTCCTCAGCATCGAGAATGACTTCCCGACCGTGGAGAAACTGGTGATGCAGGCCTACTTCTACATCCGCCAATTCATCGCCTCTGAGGACCAATATTTTGGCCTCGACACTTCTTCCGTGAAGGTGGAAAAGGTGCCGCTGGTAATTGCGCCGGTGCGCGAAGTGGCACTAAAGCGGATTAAGTAACCGACCATTTGATTCAACAAAAAAGCCCTGTGCATGCACAGGGCTTTTTTGTTGCGAATAACTTCTAGTGAGTTGCCAACGGACAATCCGTGTGTTCGCTCACTATTTCCCCAGCCACTTAGCCAGCACTTTCTGCTGGGCAGCGGTGGGACTGGCCACCGGCTGCACCGTGAACTTGCGGTCCGGGTTGGGCAGCGCCTTCAAGGTAATGTCGCGGGTGAGGCCGTCGCGGCGCACCTGCAGCTTCACTTCGGTGCCCACGGGGCTGCTGATGAGGGTTTTCACCGTTTCATCGCTGGGTGCGGCACCGTTGATGAGCAGCACTTCGTCGGTGGCGCTGAGGCCGGTGTTCCAGGCGGCACCGTCACGAATTACGCTGGCCACGAGCAATTTGCCGGTGCGATTCGAGAAGTTGGCTCCGAGCGTGCCATCAGTGCTCAGCGGCGCGCTGGTCAGCGTGAGGCCGGCGTAGCCGAGGGCGGTGGCGAAGTCGATGGGCTTGGTGCCGTACACGCTGTTCTGGAAGAACTCGTCGAAGCGGCGGCCGGCCACGGTGGCCACGGCATCCTGGTATTCCTGGTCGGTAAAGCCGCGTTTGGCTTTCAGATAATACGTGTCGTAGAGCAGACGCATCACGTCGTCGAGGTGCTTCGCGCCGTTGGTGGCCTGCGCGATGTTCAAGTCGAGCCAGGTGCCAATCAGGTCGCCCTTGGAATAGTAGCTAATTTGGGTATTGTTGGCATTTTCATTGGGCCGGTAATACTTAATCCAGGCATCAAAGCTGGACTCGGCGGCCGATTGAATGCGGTTGCCGGGCGTGTTTTCCACCTCCGTAATAGCATTACCCAGCTTGCCCAGGTACTCTTCCTTGCTAAGCACACCGGCGCGTTCCAGAATCTGTTTGGAATAATACTCGGTCATTCCCTCGCTCACCCAGAGCATGTGGGTGTAGTTTTCCTGGTCGTAGTTGAACGGCCCCAGCGCCACGGGCCGGATGCGCTTCACGTTCCAGAGGTGGAAATACTCGTGCGCCACCAGGCCCAGAAAGGATTTCATACCAGCATCGGTACCATAGGCGGCGCGGCTCACCTCTAGGGTGGTCGAATACAGGTGCTCCAGGCCGCCGCCGCCACGCTCCAGGTTGTGCACGATGAATACGTAATGGTCGAGCGGATTCTGGCCCACCACGCGGTGCGCTTCTTCGCATACGCGCTTCATGTCGGCCACCAGCTTGGTATCGTCGGTAGTGTAGGTGCCGTACATGGCCACCTGGTGCGGGGTACCGTTGGCGGTGAATTCCAATACTTTCTGGTTACCGATTTCAATCGGCGAATCAGCCAGCTCGTCGTAGCTCGCGGCTTTGTAAGTGAACTTGCCGGGGCCGGGGCGCAGGGCCGTGCTCACTTTCTCCCAGCCGGCGGCGGGCTGCACAGTCAGCGTGCTGCCCAACATCTTGTTATCGGCCGGGTACATGAACACGCTGCTGCCGTTGAGGTAGCCGTGGTCGGCGTCGATAAACGACGTGCGCACGCTTAGCTCAAACGCGTAAACCCGGTAGCTCACCCGGAAGCTTGCCTGCTTGGGGTGGCGCACCCGCCAGGTATTCTTGTTGATTTTCTCCACTGCCAGGGCCTGCCCGCCGCTGGTCTGGGCCTCGAAGCCCTCCACGTTCTTGGCGTATTCGCGCACCAGGTACGAGCCGGGCGCCCACACGGGCATTTTCACATCGGTATAGTCGGCCGAAAAGCCGCCCAATTCCATCTTCACCTCGAAGTAGTGGGACTGCGGCAGCGGCATAGCCAGCGTGTAGCGGAGCGTGGGCACCACGGCGGCCGGGCGCGCGTTAACACCCTCAGTTGCCAACAGCAGTCCCGCCAAAGCAGCGGTGCGAAGTAGTACGTTTGAATTTCTAAGCATTCGAAAAATGTCTAAATGGGAAGCAAGGGCACAAAGTAAGCCCCACGGGTTGCCTCCAACCTAGCGGGCAGCCCCGCCGTTAGGAGCTAGCGTGGCGCTTTTCCGGCGGCCCCGCTCCTTTTGCCGGAATTTTGTATGCGATATATCTGGATGATTTTTGTAGGGCTGCTGCTGGCAATGGTGGCCATCCTGCCGCGCTTGGGCAAGCACAAGCCCGCCCAACCCGCCACGGCAACCGGGCTGGCCGACGCCGACCTGCGCGCCCAGCCGGCCTCCCTGCGCACCGCCGCCACCGCCGCCCTCCCGCCCCGCGCCGATAGCATCGTGGCCTTCGGGCTGGCCCAGCGCGGCACGCCCTACGTGTACGCCGGCACCTCGCCGCTCACCGGGTTCGACTGCTCGGGGTTCATCATGTACACGTTTGCCCATTTCGGGGTGCCGGTGCCGCATTCCACGGCGCTGCTCATTGACGTGGGCCGGCCCGTAGCCCGCGCCGAGGCCCAGCCCGGCGACATCGTCGTATTCACCGGCACGGCTACTACCAGCACCACGCCGGGCCACGCCGGCATCGTGATATCGAGGCGGGGCGAGCTGCCGTTGCGCTTCGTGCACGCCTCATCATCGCGCCGCGAGCCCTTTGTGAAAGTGAGTCAGGTAGAGAACTCCGACTACGAACGGCGCTTCATGCAGGTGCGGCGGGTACTGGGGCCGGGCACCGGCATCGTAGCCACGGCGCGGCCGAAGCTGCTGTCGGCCCCAGCGAGCACACCACGCGTAGCCGTTCTGCCTCCCCGCCGAGTGGCCGTGGCAGAAGTGGCCGTGCCCGTACCCGCGCTTCCCCAGCGGCTGGCGACGAAGAAATACGCAGCGTCTTCAACCACCGTGTGGAAGAAGGCGGTGGTGAAGAAAGCGCATGCTAAAACCACCGTGGCGGCTAAAAAGAACTCGACTTCCACCGCGAAACGCAAGCTGCCGGCCAAGCCAGCTCATACAGCTGCCAGGAAGCGCCCGGCCAGTAAGGTCAGCAAGTAAGCCAGCCAGATTCCATTAAACGCAGCGATGCCCGGCCTGCCTTTGCCGTCCCACTAAAGGGCGGCTGGGCAAACCGGGCATCTAATCCTTCAAATCTTACCAAGCGGCGAAACTGGGGTGCAGTTCCGGCGTCTTTCAGATAAGACCTGGCCGAATGTGGGCAGCCTTAGGAGCTACCCCACGAAGCTGTTGTTAGGCGCGTACTGCGGTGAAGCGTACGACATTCGACAGGCTTGGCAGGATTTGTTTGGGACTACTAGACATTTTGTACCTCCTTTCTTTACGTTCGAAATAGCCTCATTTGCGCAGCCCAGCACCTTGGGGCCGCTTAAATGGGGTCGTAGCACTCACTACTGAGCGGTAAAGTTAATAGCGGGGGCTAAGGTTCAAAATCTGCCTGGCTTTTTTGGGGCGATACCGCTCAAAAAGCGGCTTTAAGACTGATTAACAGCGGTATTATTTTTCCAGACAATCCTTGATTTTCTCCCGGTTGGCCCATCGCACAAACTTGGCCGTAAACTTGCCATACCAATAATGTGCGGCCAGCTGGCTTGGCCTCTGAATTTTTTGCTTACCTTTTCCCCTCAAACCCACCTCATCCATTCTTCAGAAATGAAAAAAACCTTGCTCTTACTGGTTGCCCTCGTGCTGGGCCTCGCTGGCATGGCCTCCGCCCAAACCATGTCGCCGCTGGGCATCTGGACCAATTCGGAGAAGAAAGCCACCTTTGAAATCTACAAGTGCGGCGACAAGCTGTGCGGCAAAATTGTGAGCCTGACCATTCCCAATGACCCCGCTACCGGCAAGCCCAAAACCGACTCGCAAAACCCCGACCCCAAGCTGCGCAGCCGCCCCCGCCTGGGCTTGGTGTTCATGCAGGGCTTCAAGTACGACAGCGACAACAAGTGGGACGATGGCAAAATCTACGACCCCGAAACCGGCAAAACCTACTCCTGCTACATGAAAATGGAAAGCCAGAACACGATGGAAGTGAAAGGCTACATCGGCTTCTCGCTCATCGGCAAGTCGCAGACCTGGACGCGGGTGAAATAACCCCAGCAACCTCCTCCTGCCCCGCTAGTGCTCCGGCCGGCTTTCTACCCAGAAGGCCGGCCGTTTTTTGTGGCATGGTATCGGCTTTGCGGCTGCCAATTGGGCTTATTTGAGCATATTTGAAGGTTCAAGCCGCCCGCCGCGCCTAAACTATTTGCCCAAGCCGGTGTTTCGACTCCACTAACGTCCCCTGTTTTGTTCGATTTCATTCAGCAGCTGTTCCGCCCCAAAGCGGCCGCCCCGGCGGCCTGGCACGCCGTCGCCCTCACGGCGGCGCAGGCCCGGCGGCACGCCCGCTGGGTAGAGCAGCGCGTGTTTCTGAACTGGCTGGAACCCTACTACAAAGCCTACCACCTGCGCAAAGGCGGGGCCGGCGGCAGCCGGGGCCTGCAAGTGCAAATCATGCACGAGGCGGGCCGCCAGGGGGCCATGTTTTTCTTCGACCCCACCATCGGGCCGGGCAATTTCCGGCATTTTTATGAGCACCTGGGCGAGCGACTGCTCGGCCTGGGCTACCACCGCGCCTGCGCTGACCAATGCACCCAGCGCAAGCAGCACCTGCGTGAAACCGTCCTCAAGCAGCTCTTCAAGCCCAACCCCACCGACTGCCCCGAAACGGGCAATTGTAATCAGCGATTCGGCTTGGTAACCATTGATTTGGTGGCGGTAAACGGGCAGCCCATGTTCATCCGCATCACCAGCAACGCGGTGCTGCAACCCGGTTTCACGCCCGCCAGCTCCTTCGATGAGCTGCTCCAGCACCTGCTCGATGCGCCGCCGCCCACGCCGGCCACCCAGGCACTGATTTCAGAGTATCATAGCCAGTTCTAATGGCTCGGAGCCATTGTATTAAAGCCCAAAAAAGGCCGCCCCAATCCGGAAGCGGCCTTTTTTGGGCTAAAACGAAAAGCTAATCCCGCACGAATTGCCCCCGGCCCAGCATGTCGCCACCGGAGCCGAGCAGGCGCAGATAGTATAGGCCCGGGGCCAGGGCGTGGGTATCGAGCTGGGGCTGGGCGGTGCGCAGGGCCTGGCGCAGCACCACGCGGCCGGTGGCATCCACCACTTCGGCGCGGGCGGTGGTGGCGGGCACGGCGGCAAGCTGTAGCTGGTCGTGGCAGGGCACGGGGAATAGGGTGAGCGGGGCCACGCCAGCGGTGGCGCGGGTGGCCAGGGCGAGGCTGTTGTCGCGCACGGGCGCGGGGGCGGGCAGGTCCAGAATCCACTGGTCGGGGTCGACGGCGATGCTGGATGCCATGCCGGTAGCTGTAAACTGGAACGTCTGGGTGGCTTGCGACTGGCGCAGGCGCACCGTCTGCGTGGTGCCGTTGGTGAAGGTGAGGCGGTAGTCAACCTGAGTGTCGAAAAACGGCGTGACGGCGGGCACCGAGGCCGTTTCGGTCACGCGGAGCACGACGGTGCTACCCACTTGGTTCCACCGGCCATTGAAGGTGGGGTAGCCATTGCCCCGAAACCACTGCTGAAAGAAATAGGTGAGCGAGAAGCCGGCTTCGGCCTCGAAGATGCGCTGCAAATCGGCGGTATGCGCCGTGGACCCTCGGTAAGTGGTCTGGTACGTGCGCAGGGCGCGGAAAAACTTCACGTCATCGTTCAGCAGGTAGCGCAGCATGTGGATGACGGCCGCACCCTTCTTGTACGTCAGGGCAGTGCTGAAAATGCGGCCGACGTTGGTGGTATCGGCCACGTACACGCTGCCGGAGTTTTGCTGGGCCATAGCGTGGGCATTGTCCATCCAGGTGCGGGCATTAGCGGCCGTGGCAAAGGTCTGATACGAAAGGTATTCGCCGTAGGAAGCAAAGCCTTCGTTCAGCCAGATGTCCTCCCACGAAGCGCAGGTCACGTTGTCGCCGAACCACTGGTGAAACAGCTCGTGGGCGGTGAGGTTGAAGAAAAACCCGTCCTGTGTCGTCATGGTCTGATGCTCCATGCCGCCGCCCAGGCCCAGCGGGGCCATGCTGTGGCCATACTTTTCGTTGGCAAACGGATAGAGGCCCACCAGATTGGAGTAGTTTTCGATGAAGGCGGGCGTCCGGTCAATTTCGAACTGGTAATACGTCAGCGCATCCTGGTTATACAGGTAGTTGACGATGGGCACCGTCGGCCCGCCCGTGGGATGGGCGTAGTTCACATACTCCACGTAGGGCGCTACCGACACCGAAATGAGGTAATAATCAATCGGATGGCGCGATTTCCACTCGTAGCGGACCTTGTTGTTGGGCAGGCTCACGGTGCGCGCCAGCACGCCGTTGGAGCCCACTTTATTAGGCAGCGTGGTGGTCACCCACACGTCGCTGGAGTCGGCTTTATCAGTGAGCACCTGCTTGCACGGGAACCACTCGTGGGCCGAAAACGGCTCCGACAGACTGTAGGTGATGTTGTAGGGAATAACGTTGTTGAAGCCAATCTGGCCCTCGGTGCGGTTGCTCAGGCCGTTGCCAATGGCGGCCGAGTTGCCGCTCGGGGCCGTGCCGTGGTAGTAGATGCGGGCATCGGCCAGGGCATTGGCGGGGGCCACCTGGGCCAGCTTCGCGTTCACGTCCTGCCCCACCCGCCGGATGCCGGGCGAGCGTTTCCCGTTCACCACCACCGAGTCGATGAGCAGCGTGGCCGTGCCGGCCGGCGAACCCGCCGGGGCCTGGTACAGCTCAAACGCCAGCGAATCAAGCGCCTGACTGCCCACCCGCACCCGCATCAGCACCGAGCCGGCCACGTTCAGCGAGGTATTTTCCAGGGCCAGGTCGAGCTTGTAATACTTGACATCGTAGCGGTTCATCTTGGCGCGGTGCGCCACCGATGAAGTAGCAGTGCGCTGGGCATTGGCAATGCGGCCCGCCGCACAGACCAATCCGGCATCCGGACCGGCCAAAATTTGCCGGGGCGCGGTGGGCGCAGATTGCGCCAGCAGCGGCGCGGGAATACTGAGCAAGCAACTGGTAACTAGCGCGTAGAGGTGACGGTGCATAGGGAAATAAGGTGGAAAATTAAGGAAATCGAATCCGGTCTGCGCCGGTTGAGCATTGAGTATCCGAAGGTACGTTGGCTATGGGCAAAATGGCTTGGCCGGCACCGGCCACCGCCCGGCTTACTATTGCCCTGAGCGGGCGTATATTTCGGCTTTATCAGGATTTAATTTGCTTTTTCCCGTTTGGCATGCTCTACCGCCCCCGCCTGCTCCAGCCCTTTTCATTTGGTTTTCTGCTATTTATACTGGGCTGGCTGGGGTTGGCGGGGCCGGCAAAAGCGACGCATATAGTCGGGGGTGAGATGGAGCTGGTGCACAATTCCGGCGACTCGTACACCCTCCTGCTCAACCTTTACTTTGACGCCTACAACGGCAGTCCCAGCGCCCTCGATGCCGACCTGACGGCCAGTATTTTCGACAAAGCCACCAACAACCGGATGATGAATGTGCTGCTGCCTCTCACCAGCAACACCTTCGTCAGTTACACCAACCCAGCCTGCGCCAAGCCCACGCTCAGCACCCGCCGGCTGGTGTATAGCAAGGTAATTTCGCTCCCGGCCGGCACGTACAATGGCCCCCAGGGCTACTACGCGGCCGTGGAGCGATGCTGCCGCAACAACTCCATCAGCAACATTGTGGACCCCGGCGGGGCAGCCCAAACCTTCTACCTCGAATTTCCATCAGTGGTGCGGCGCGGCCAGCCTTTTTACGATTCCACCCCGCGCATTTTCCCGCCCCTGGCCGACTACGCCTGCCGCAACGAGCTGTTTTACTACGATTTCGGCGGCCAGGATGCCGATAAAGACTCGCTGGTGTACGAGTTGGTGACCCCACTCAACGGGCATTCCAACGCCAACCAGCCCAAGCCGGCCGTAGCCTCGCCGGGTCCCTATTCCCCCATCACCTGGCAGCAGCCGGCCCCGGCGCTGCCCGGCCAGCCCGCGCTGCCGCCTTTGGGCACGCTTAATCAGATTCCGGGCACACCCACACTGCAAATCAACCGCTTTACGGGGCGGCTCACGGTGCGGCCCAGCAACCTGGGCTTGTTCGTGTTTGGCGTGAGCTGCTCGGAATACCGCAAGGGCGAAAAAATTGGCGAGTCGCGCCGCGACTTCCAGCTGATGGTCCTCAACTGCCCCACCAACACCAAGCCCAGCATGGTGCTGCTGCCGGCCACCGCCAGCAACGTCCCCTACCGGCCGGGCCGCGACACCCTGCACCTGGTGCCGGGCGGCAACCATTGCGTGCGCCTGCGCTTCACCGACCCCGACCCCAACTCGCGCCTCACGCTGTCGCTGAGTCCGGTCAATTTTTCGGGCCTGCTACCGGCATTCACCACGGCCACCAGCGGCGCGGTGCGCAGTCCCGGCCTGCCCGATACGCTCACGGCCACCCTCTGCTTTCCTGACTGCATCAACACCCACGGCAAGGTTTTCCTGCTGGACGTGGTGGTAGGCGACGACGGCTGTAGCCTGCCCAAGCGCGATACCGTGCGCGTGGCCTTCACCTCGGTGCCCCCGCCCAACTCGCCGCCCACGCTCACTACCACGGCCGGGCCATCCCTGCCCTTGCACGTGCGCGTGGGCGACCTGGTGACCTTCAACCTGACGGGAGCCGACCCTGATAACGACCCCATTCAGCTGGAAATGACCGGGCAGGGATTTTCGCCCGGCAGCCTGGGGGCTACCCTCACGCAAGCCCCGGCCGGCAACCAGCAGCTGGGGCGCTTCAGCTGGCGCGTGGACTGCCGGGCCGTGGGTCCGGATTCGTTGCTGGTATTCCAGTTTGCGGCGGCCACTACGCCCTGTGAGGCGCGGCAGGCGACCACGGTTTCGGTGCCTATCATCGTCCGCTACGCCAATACCCCGCCCGTGCTCACAGCCAGCCCGCTTTTCCCACTGCCGGCGGGCCCCGGGGTCCTTCCTTTAGTGCGGCTGCCGCTGGGGGCCACCTTCACCACCGCGCTGGCCGGGTTTGATGCCGACCGCGACGGCCTGACGCTGACTGCTACCAGCGAAAACTTTTCGCTGGCCGAAGCCGGCATGCGCTTCACGGCCCAGAACGGCGTGGGCGTGGCCGCCGGCACTTTCCGCTGGGATGTGAGCTGCGATGCCGTGGTGCTGCACCGCCCGCTGGATGTGACCTTCCAACTGGTGGATGCCACCTGCCGGCCCGCCGCCCAAAAGCAGACCGTGCGCTTCGAGGTCATCCGGCCCGACTCGCCGGAGCTTAAGCTCTACAACATCATCACCCCGAACGGTGACCGGATAAACGATGAGTTCCGTCTGCCGGAATTGCCGCTCAACTTCTGCGATGAGCAGTTTGCCAGCGTCCGGATTTTCTCGCGCTGGGGGCAGCAACTGTTTGAGTCGCATGACCGGGAATTCCGCTGGCCCGGCCAGGGCAGCGGCGGGCTGTACTACTATCTGGTGACCTACACTGATGGCCGCTCGTTCAAGGGCTGGCTGGAGGTGAAGCCGTAATCGGGCTCAATACCAACCCATTTTCAACGCGAAGGGCCGCTCCAGATGGAGCGGCCCTTCGCGTTGAAAATCAACAGTCAATGCCCGGCAATTTCAATTTCAATACATGAAAAGAAAGACGGCAAACAGCGCAACCCACAGCACGTCGATGAAGTGCCAGTAGGTGCCCATGAGTTGTAATTGTCGGCGATGATAGGGGTTGCGAATGAACACAAGCGAGCGCACAGCGTCACGGTCGGCGTGGGTTACGCGCAGCAGTAGCGCCAGCAAAAAGAGCATTCCGCCCAGCAGGTGGGCTACGTGCAGGGCCGAAATGAGGTAGATAAACTGGCCGCTGCTGGTGCTGGTAAGGCCCTGAAAGAACACACCCTGGGTCATCAAATCGCGCCAACCCAGCACTTGCAGGCCGGCAAATACGCAGCCCAGCAGCAGCGTGGCCCCTAGGCAGCGGGCCAGGCTGCCCAGGTCGTCCTGGGCGTAGAGGCGCCGGGCCTGGCCCATGGTGTAGCTGCTCAGGAGCAGCACAATGGTACTGAGCGAAAAGTAACGGGGCAGCGCGTGCAGCCCGGTGGGCACCCCGCTGCGCAGGCGGGTGGTCACGTAGGCCGCCACCAGCATCAGGAACATGATGGCGATGGCGACCATGGCCAGGTAGCCCGCCACCAGCAGCGGCGGCAGGCGCTCAATCCGGCCAAACGACGACGGGTTTCGTCGCGCTCCAACCTGCTTATTGCGTTCGAATTCGGAGTTCATGGGGTAGCACCAAAGGGGATACTACCAAAACTAACGCCGTGATAATTAGTTGCACAACCAGCCGGATTTGCCCGAAAGTTGCGCCCTACTTGAAGAACGAGCCAATCTTGCCCAGCACGGCATTGAGCGTGATTTTGGGGGTGCGCTGCACGCCGAAGGTCACGTAGGTTTTGCCGCCCACGCGCAGGTCAAGCACCCAGCCCAGCTGCCGGGCCAGGTCGTTGATTTGCTGGAGCGGGTCGGGGCCGCTGGATTTGGGAGCTTTGGGGGTGCCCGGCGGCTTGGGCGGGCCGGCCGTGAGCTCGTCGAGCACCTGCTGGCTGGGGATGTTCAGGATGAGGTAGGTACCGGCGGCGGCCAGCTGCAAGGCGTGGCCATTCCAGTTGATGACCAGCTGGGCTTCGATTTCGAGCGTGCTAGGCACCGGGATTGGGGGTGCTGCTGGTGGGCAATTGCGGCGCCGAGGCAGGCTGGTCGCCTCGCGTGCGGATGCGCAGCGAGCCGTTCAGCTTCCAAGTGGCGGCGGGGGCGTTGGGGTTTTGTGGGTTGGGCACTTGCAGCTCCATCTGGTCGAAGGCGCAGCTTAGCTCGACGCCGCCGGAGAGCTTGCCGAGCAGCGAGGCGGCCATATCGGCCCAGTTGGGAGAGGAGGAATCAGGCATAAAAACAGCAGATGGATGGTGAAAACCGAGGGGTCAAAACGCCCGTTAAAGCGGGCTGGCCGGCCGAAAGTACGACCTTTGCCCCTGCTAACGCAATGCGCAGGCCAGAGTTGCTACTTCATCCGCCGCGCTGGAATCCTGCGTAAAGCCCCTCCGACTGCTATCATTATTTCTCGTCCAATGCGTTTTCCAATTATCCGCGCCCTGCCCGCGGTGGCCATTTCGCTGTTGATTTCGGCTCCCGCCCAGGCCCAGCTTTCCAAAGAAGCCACTCGCTTTCCCCGCATCGCCGACATTGCCGACCTGACGTTTGAGCCCAGTGGCCCATTTGCCGGCGATGCTTCTGCGACGAGCCTGCCCGAAGGCCGGAATCTTCAATATGAGCTGCTTGATGCGGAGGGCAAAGCCACCGCTGCCCCGGCCGGGGCAGTAGCCCAGCTGGGCAGCGCGGCGAAGGCCAAACTGGACGCCACACTTATGCAAGTCCGGAAAGACCTGGCCCCGACGCTGGTGACGGTGCCGGCCGGCACGTTCAGCTGCTATCCGGTGGCGAGCCAATACGTGCAATCTACCACGCCGCAGCCCGGCCTGAAGGTGAAAAGCAGCGGCAGGCAGGTCGATTACTACGACCCCGCCGTCGGCCTTATCAAAACCGATTATTATGATAGCCACGGCCAGCTGCTGCAAAGCCGGGTGCTGAGCAAACTGCGGTAGCGTACGGCCCACGGCGGCGTGGGCGACTACCTTTGGGGCCTCCCCAAATCCGCCCCCTCACTCCTGCTGCCCATGAAGCTAATTGAATGCCCGCGCGATGCCATGCAGGGCCTGCCCGACTTCATTCCCACCACCACCAAAACCGCCTACCTCAACACCCTGCTGCAAGTGGGGTTTGATACGCTGGACTTTGGCTCCTTCGTGTCGCCCAAAGCCATTCCGCAGCTGCGCGACACGGCCGAAGTGCTGGCCGGCCTCGACCTGAGCGCCACCCGCACCAAGCTGCTGGCCATCGTGGCCAACCTGCGCGGAGCCGATGCAGCCCTGCAACATCCAGAAATCAGCTACTTAGGCTTTCCGCTTTCCGTTTCTGAAACCTTCCAGCGACGCAACACCAATCAGAGCCCGGCCGAAGCACTGGCCGAGGTAGCCGCCATGCACGAGCGCTGCGAGCAGCATGGCAAAACGCTGGTTACCTACCTCTCCATGGGCTTCGGCAATCCCTACGGCGATGCCTGGAACCCGGAAATCGTGACCGATTTCACCAGTAAGCTGGCGGCGCTGGGTATTCGCATCGTGGCGCTGTCCGATACCATTGGGGCCAGCACGGCGGCTACTATTGAGCCGCTGTTTTCAGCCCTGATTCCGGCCTTCCCAGCCATTGAGTTCGGGGCGCATTTGCATACCACGCCCACCAGCTGGCACGAGAAAGTGGCCGCCGCCTATGCGGCTGGATGCCGCCGTTTCGATGGCGCGATTGGCGGCATCGGGGGCTGCCCGATGGCGGCCGATGAGCTGACAGGCAACATGGCTACTGAGAATTTATTGGCTTTTCTGGCCGAAAAGGGAGTAGATTCGGGACTGGACCTGGCGGCGTTTGGGGAGGCCCGGGCGGCCGCAGGTCAGGTCTTTGGGTTTCATTAAAACTTCGTGCTGATGCCGACCACCGTCGATATTTTCATCCCCTGCTTCGTCGACCAGCTTTACCCGGCCACGGCCATGCACATGGTGCGCGTGCTGGAGCGGGTGGGCGTGAAAGTCAACTACAATCCCAACCAAACCTGCTGCGGCCAGCCGGCCTACAACGCCGGCTACGTGGACCAGAGCCGCGCTGTGGCCGACAAGTTCCTCACCGACTTCGCCGCCCCCGCCACCGACCAGCAGCGCTACATCGTGAGCCCCTCGGCCTCGTGCGTGGGCATGGTGCGCAACAGCTACACCGATTTGTACGCGGGCCGGCCCGAGCAGGCTGCCTGCCAGGGCGTGCAGGGCCGCGTGTACGAGCTGACCGAATTCCTGGTCGATGTGCTGGGCATCACGGCCGTGCCGGGGGCGCGGCTGGCCGGCAAGTACACCTACCACGACTCCTGCTCGGGCTTGCGCGAGTGCGGCCTGCGGGCCCAGCCACGCCAGCTGCTGGATGCCGTGGCCGGCCTGGAGCGCCTCGAAATGGCCGAAACCACCACTTGCTGCGGCTTCGGCGGCACATTTGCGGTGAAGTTTGAAGCCATTTCGGTGGCCATGGCCCAGCAGAAAGTGGAGCACGCCCTCGACACCGGGGCCGACTTCATTGTGAGCACCGACGTGAGCTGCCTCATGCACCTCGAATCCTATATTAAAAAGGAGAAGCTGCCGTTGAAGTGCCTGCACGTGGCCGATGTGCTGGCCAGCGGCTGGTAATTGGTCCTTAGCATTATCCCTGTTTCCTTCTCCTTATCTCTTTCGTGCAGCATTATTTATCCGGCCGGCTCTCGCAGTATCTGCTGCTGCTGGCTTGTTTGGCGGGCATTGCGGGCCTGCTGGCTTCCCGGGCTTTGATTGCCATTGCGCCCATTGTGGGCGTGGTGGCGGCCCTGGCCAACCCGCAGCTGCGGCAGGCCATCCCCGGCTATTTCCGGAACGGGGCGGCCATGCGGGCGGCGGCCGTGGTGGTTTTTCTGCTGATAAGTGGCTTTTACACCACGGAGCTGCTGGTGTGGCGGCACGAGTTGTTCCGCGACCTGACCTGGCTGGCGGTGCCGCTGGCCTTCACGCTGGCCGTGCCCCTCACGCGGGGGCAGCGCCTGGCGGTGGGCAGCACGTTTGTACTGGGCGTGGCGGCCCTGGGGCTGGTTACCGTGGTGCAATACTGGCAAAACCCTACCTCGGCCAACGAGGACATCATTTTTGGGAAGAACATGCCGACTTTCACCCACATTTTCCACATCTCGTTTGGGGTGATGCTGGCCCTGGGCTGCTACTGGGGGCTGCTGCTACGCCGCGAGGCGCTGGCGGGGCGGCTGCTGCGCGGGGCGCTGCTGGCGGCGGCGGCGACTGCAGTTATCACGTTGCACGTACTGGCCTACCGCACGGGCCTGCTGGTTTTCTACACGGCTTTATTTGCCGTGGTGGTGCGCCTGTTGCTGCGCCGCCACCTGGCACTGGGCCTAGGCCTGTTGGCGCTGCTGGTGCTGGGGCCGTGGGCGGCGCACCACGGGCTGAAATCGGTGCAGCAGCGGGTACAGGCCACGCAATGGGACATTGAACAGTTCACCCAGGGGCACGACATCAACGAGTATTCGTTGTCGCGCCGGCTGGCGGCCATCGAAACGGCGGGCCACGTCATTGCCCAGCACTGGCTGGTGGGCGTGGCCCCGGCCGATGCCCGCGCCGCCATGATGAACCAGTACGACTGGCAGGGCTTCGGCCTACGGCCTGAAAACCGCATCGAGGTGCACAACCAATTTCTGCAAGCCATGGTGGGCGGCGGCATCGTGGGCCTGGCCCTGCTGCTAGCCGTGATGGGCTGGCCCCTCACCCGGCCCTGGGCACGGCGGCAGCCCGCCATCGGGCTCTTCATGCTGATGCAGGCCACCAGCATGCTGGTCGATGCGCCACTGGACTTACAATTGGGCCTGAACCTGTTCGTCTTCGGCTACGGCTTCCTAGTGGTGGCCGGCGAGCGCCGCGCCACCGAATCCCTTGCCGGGCCGGAGGTGCGGTAAACGGACGGAACTTTGTATCGCAACTATTCCCCGCTGTATCGTGGGCACGGCGCGGTGTATCCTTTAACAGGCCCGATGTATAGCAGGAACTACTCGCTGTCCTAATTTTGAATCCCGGTGTATAGTGGGAACTAATCGCTGTCCTGATTTTGAACCATGATGTATTGTTGCACCAAGACGCTGTTCGCATTTCAGAATACTGTGTATAGCTGCACCGAGGCGTTGTCCTATTTTTGAACCCCTGTGTATCGTTGCACGTCGGTACTGTCCTGTTTCTGAATTCCGCTGTATCGTTGCACGCCCGTGCCGGGGCTTCGAGGGCCCCGGCACGGGCCTTACAGCGCCTTCCGAATCCGGTCTTTCAGGCCCTCGGTGGCTTCCAGCAGCGGCAGGCGCACGGCCGCGCCGCACACGCCCAGGGCTTCGAGCACGGCTTTCACACCCACGGGGTTGCTTTCCTCATACATGAGCGGGTTGAGGGGCAGCAGGTGGAACAGGCCCTCGCGGGCGGCGGCAAAATCGCCGGCCAGCGCAGCGCGGGTGAGGTCGGCGAAGCGTTTGGGGAAGGCGTTGGCGAGCACCGAAATGATGCCTTCGCCGCCGCAGGCAATGAGGGCGGGCGTAAGCATGTCATCGCCGGAGAGCAGCAGAAAGTCCTTCGGCTTGCGGGCCGCGATGGCCATGCACTGCTCCATAAAGCCACTGGCTTCCTTGATGCCGATGATGTTGGGGTGCTGGGCGAGGCGCAGCGTGGTTTCGGCGGTGAGGTTGGAAGCCGTGCGGCCGGGCACGTTGTAGAGGATGATGGGCAGCGGGCTGGCATCGGCCAGGCGCGTGTAGTGGGCAATGATGCCGGCCTGACTGGGCTTGTTATAAGCCGGGCTGGCCGAGAGGATGGCGGCCACGCCGCTGAGGTTGGTGGTGCGCAGAGCTTCTTCGGCGGCGGCCGTGTCGTTGCTGCCAATGCCGTAGACCAGCGGCACGCGGCCGGCCACGTGCTCAACGGCTACGCGCAGCAGCTCAACTTTTTCGGCAGCCGTGGTGGTGGGCGACTCGCCGGTGGTGCCGTTCACCACGAGGTACTCAACGCCACCCTCGATGCAGAAATCGAGCAGGCGGCGCCAGCCGGCATAGTCCACGGCCTGTTCCGGGGTGAAGGGGGTGACCAGGGCCACGCCCGTGCCATGAAACGCGGGAAGACGGGAGCCAGATTTGTTCATGCCGGGAGTTTGGGAGTTAGTTTTGTGGGCTGCAAAAGTAGCAGGTAGGGCTGCTATTCGGCGCTGGCATTGTTTCGGTATTGTTTACAGGAACGTCATGCAGAGCGCAGCGAAACATCTTGCCCGCTTCGTTGCGCTCTGCATGACGTGCTTACTGCATGATGTGCTGTGCTTACCCTAAATTGAATTCATCCCCTTATTCCCCCAAGTTGCGAAGCCCGGCTTCGTGCGTGTTACAATGAAATTCTCTTCTGCTTCCCTCCTGCTGGCAGCCCTCGCCGTGGCCGCCTGCGATTCTAAAACCGCCACCACCGGCGAAGCTGCCAACAGCAACGCCACGGTTTCGGCCGCTCCCGCCGACTCGGCCGCCGACCCCGCCGCCGCCGAAACCTCCGGCACCCGCGCCACCGCTACCGACGAGGCCAACGCCACGCCCGCCCCGGCCCCCAGCTCCATCCCGGCCAGCAAGGCTGGCGACGCAGCTGCCATTCTGGCCCGGCCGCAGGTGCCCATCCTCTGCTACCACCAGATTCGGGACTGGACGGCCCGCGACTCGAAGGGTGCCAAGGACTACATCACGCCCATTGCCACCTTCAAGGCCCACATCAAGATGCTGGCCGACTCGGGCTACCACACCATTTCGCCCGACCAGCTTTACGCCTACATGACCACCGGGGCCAAGCTGCCGAGCAAGCCCATCATGCTCACGTTTGATGACACTGACCTCGACCAGTTCACCATTGCCCGGCCCACGCTGGAGCAGTACGGCTACAAGGCCATGTACTTCGTGATGACCGTGAGCCTGGGCCGCCCCCACTACATGACCAAAGCCATGGTGAAGCAGCTTTCCGACGAAGGCAACATCATCGGCTCGCACACCTGGGACCACCACAACGTGAAGAAATACCAGGGCAAAGACTGGGAAACCCAAATCGACAAGCCCACCAAAACGCTGGAAGAAATCACGGGCAAGAAAATCAACTACTTCGCCTATCCCTTCGGCCTGTGGAACACCCAGGCCTTCCCCGAGCTGAAGAAGCGCGGCTTCGTGGCCGCCTTCTCGCTGGCCGAAAAGCGCGACCAGCAGGACCCCATGTTCACCATCCGCCGCATCATCGCCAGCGGCTACTGGAGCCCCAAGACGCTGCGCAATAACATCGTGCAGTCGTTCTAAGCGAGCTGGATTACCCAACAAAAAAAGCCCCGTCAATTGCTGACGGGGCTTTTTTGTGATTAAACGAAGTAGGGTGCGGGGCTTGCCCCCGCCCGTCGTTGAATGGAATCGTTGGAACGGTGCGACCGACGGGCGGGGGCAAGCCCCGCACCCTACATAAAACTCACGGAGCTTTCACGCCGCCGGTGCCGCTGGCGGCGGGCGGCATACCGGGCGGCACCTGGTGCACCACTATCACGAAGGGAAATTCGCCCTTCATCTGGCTGTAGATGGTGGCTTCGAAGTCGGGACCCTGATAGCGCACGGCTTCGCAGCTGGGGCAGGTTACGGGCTGGGCGGTGAGCTTGCGGCTTTTGAGCTCGCGGTTCAGCTCGCGCACGCAGCTGGCCTGGGTGGTTTTCAACACCACGTCCTGGCCGGGGCGCTGGGCGCGCATTTGCAGGCGGGCCGAGGGGGCGGTGCTGCCGGAGGGCACGAATGTCCAGGCCGCCTCACGCACGGTGGCGGTAGGGCCGACGTACGTCCACTCGAAAGTGAGGTGGTCCGTCACCACTTTGGGCGACGTTAGAGCCGTCGGCTCGGCTCCAATGGCCAGCAGGTCGGCCAGCGAAACACACTGCGCCCGCAATGCAGGGGCACAAATGGCCTGGCCCAAGAGGAATGCAAAAAGAAGAAGTGCGCGCATGGATGGGAAAATGGAGGTCAAAGGTCGGTATTTCAGCCCATAGACAAAAACTTAGCCGAATTATTTGCATCGAACCAAGCTGAATATACGGGTTTCGGTCTTCCTACTGCTTTTTACTAATTTCCCCGGCCGCTCGGGCTAGAACAGGGAGCCCTGCTGACCCGGCCCCGCCGCAGCGGGCGCGGGCGGCACCAGTGCTTCGGTAGCGGCGGCAGCTTCTTCGGGCGCTCCAGCATCGGCGGCGGGCAGCATGCCCATCAGGTCGGTTTCGGAGATGATGGGGACTTTAAAGCCCAGGGCTTTTTCGCGCTTGGCGGGGCCCATGTTGTCGCCGGCCACGAGGTAGCTCAGCTTCTTGCTGATGGAACCCGTGATTTTGCCGCCGTTGGAGGTGATGAGGTGCTGCAATTCCTCGCGGCTGTGCTGCTCGAACACGCCCGAGATGACGAACGTGAGGCCGGCCAGTCGGTCGGAAGCGGGCACGGGGGCTTCGCCGGTTACTTCCAGCTGCACGCCGGCCTGGCGCAGACGCTCCACCAGCTCCCGGTTTTCGGGCTGCTGAAACCAGTGCGCGGCGGCCACGGCAATCACACCTCCCACTTCGGGCACAGCGGCCATGTCCTCGGCGGTGGCGGCCATCAGCGCATCAATGCTGCGGTAGTGGGCGGCCAGCTTCTGGGCCACGGTTTCGCCCACGTAACGAATGCCCATCCCAAACAGCACGCGCGGAAACGGCACCAGCTTGCTGGCTTCGATGCCGGCAATGAGGTTGTCGATGCTCTTTTCGCCGAGGCGCTCCAGCGTCACCAATTCGGGCCGGCGGGCGGGCAGGTCGTAGATGTCAGCGGGGGTTTTCACCATGCCTAAATCGAATAGACGGCCCACGGTTTCGGCTCCGAGCCCATCGATATTAAGCGCTTTACGCGACACGTAATGCTCCAACCGGGCCTTGAGCTGAGGCGGGCAGCCACGCTCGTTGGGGCAGCGGAAATGGGCTTCGCCCTCGGGCCGCACCAGCGGCGTGCCGCAGGCCGGGCACGCCGTAGGGTACTGGATGGGCACGGCATCGGCGGGCCGGGAAGCGAGGTCCACGCCGGTGATTTTGGGGATGATTTCGCCGCCCTTCTCCACGTAAACCAGGTCGCCGAGGCGCAGGTCGAGCAGCTCAATCTGGTTGGCGTTGTGCAGGGTGGCGCGCTTCACCACGGTGCCAGCAAGCGGCACGGGCGTGAGCACGGCCACTGGCGTCACGGCCCCGGTGCGGCCCACGTTGTAGAGCACGTCGTTGAGGCGGGTGCGGGCGGCCTCGGCGGGGTACTTGTAGGCGATGGCCCAGCGCGGGCTTTTAGCGGTGTAGCCCAGTTGGTCCTGCTGGCGCAGGTTGTCAACTTTGATGACGATGCCGTCGGTGGCTACGGGAAGGTCGAAACGCTTTTTGGACCAGTAGTGCACGAAATCCAGCACTTCCTCGATGTTGGAGGCCCGACGCCATGTGTCAGAAACGGGCAGGCCGTATTGAGTTAGCGCTTCCAGGGCGGCGCTGTGGCTAGCGAAATGGCGGCCGGGCGTGAGTAGCGAGTAGGCATAAAACCGCAGCTTTCGTGCCGCCACCTGGGCCGAGTTCTGGAGCTTGAGGGTGCCGCTGGCGGCATTGCGGGGGTTGGCAAACAGGGCTTCGCCATTTTGCTCGCGCTCGGCGTTCAGCTCCTCGAATACCGGCAGCGGCAGAAAAACTTCGCCGCGCACTTCGAAGTCGTCGGGCTGGTCGGGGCCGGGGCGCAGGGCCAGTGGCAGGGTTCTGATGGTACGCACGTTGGCCGTCACCACGTCGCCGCGGGTGCCGTCACCGCGCGTCACACCCTGGGTCAGCTGGCCGTGCTCGTAGCGCAGGCTCATGGCCACGCCGTCAATTTTCAGCTCGCAGACGTAAGCGTAGGGCGCGCCCTCCAAGCCCTTTTGCACCCGCTCGTCGAACTCGCGCAAGTCGTCTTCGGAATAGGTATTGCCCAAGCTGAGCATGGGGAAGCGGTGCACCGCCGTGGGAAACTGCTTGGTGATGGTGCCGCCCACGCGCCGGGTGGGCGAGTTGGGCAGGGCCAGGTCGGGGTGCGCGGCTTCGAGCTGCTGCAATTCCGCCAGCAACTGGTCGAATTCCTGGTCGGGAATTTCGGAAATATCGAGCTGGTAATACTGGTGGTTGAGGTAGTGCAGCTGCTCGGTGAGGGCCTGAATGCGGTGCTGAATGGCGGGAGTATCGGGCATGGCGGGAGTGCCGGACGCGGCAAATCGAAGTCAATTATAACAAGACACGCAAGCTACGGCGGCGCGCCAAAACAAGCGATAAAACAGAAAAAGCCGCCCGACTGGGCAGCTTTTCTACTGTTATCAGGGTCAGGGACTAACCGCTAATTCTGCACCAGAACACCGTCGGCCATAAAGTTCAGCTCCTGTTTGGGCTGGGTGATGGCGGCGATTTCCGACTCGGGCTTGCCGGCATCGCGCAGGTAGTGCTGCTGGTCGGCCACGCTCACCGTTTCGCGGTGCGCCCAGCCGCTTACCACTACGGTGTGGCCGCTGAGGTCTTTGGGCACGAAAAAGGCGTAGTCGCGGAAACGGACGCGCATCTGCTGGCCGTCGGCAGTGGGTAAGGTCATCCAGCAGCCTTTGGCTTGGCACACGGCGGTGGCCTTGCCCACCACCTTCACCTGCGCCGAATCGCGGCTGCCGAGAGCAGTAGCGAGGGCGCTCATGGGCAACGCGCCGGCAGGCGTGATGGCCGCACCGTAGGTCTGGCCGGGAGTGGCCGGGGCAATGCTGGTGTTACCGGGGGCTTCGCCGTCCTCCTCTTCGCCCTCGCCCTCGGCACCCGCGCCTTTGGGCACTTCAGAATCGTGGCCGTTTACTTCCTGCTGGCCCTGGGGCACGGGCAGCACGGGGTTAATGGGAGCCGAAGGAAAGAATTTCAGCAACAGCAGAATGGCGACCAGTACGCCAGCAAAAGAAAGAAGGAATTTCATGATTCAAGTAATGGGAAATTGAAGCAGATGGGAGGCCGCCGTACTAAATGGCTCGGCGGCTAGCCGAAGCACAGCATTAGGACAATACCTATTACTGACTAATAACCACGGCTTTGCGTAACTTACGAACGTAGGCCATGCGGCGCTCGGCCCCGCCCGCGCCGGTATAGTCGAAGCCCACGGTGGCAGGGTCTTCGCGCAGGGCCGACCAGGTTTTGGCATCTACCTCAGCGGGCTGCTCGCTGCCGGCCGGGATAGCCGGCTGCATGAAATGCGCATCGGCAAAGAAGTTATTCATGCCCTGCAAAATGGCGATTTCCTGGTCGCGCACACTGGCCGATTGTGGGTCGGCAATGTCGGTGTGGCTAAGCAGGGCGCGGGCGGGCAGCACCTCGTGGCGCAACGTATCGCCGGTGCTGCTGGTCACGATGAGGTGGGCCTGGGCCGTGAGCACGCGGGGGCCGCGCAGCTGCAAAATAAAATTATCCTTGGTGGCCGGGTCCGAAAACGAGTGGGTGGCGCTCACGGTGTTGAGCACCGTTTTGCCGCTCACGCGCACGCGGCTGCCAGCGGGCGGCGGCGTGTAAGTAGAACGGGGGTCGGTGGCAGCGCTGCTCACCTCGCGCTCGGTGCTCACGCAGGAGGCCAGCTGGAGCGTGAAACCGGCGGCCAGCAGCGCCAGGGCAGAAAGTCGAAGATGTTTGATTTTCATAAAATGGAGCATGACCGAAGGAGGCCCAATGCACGAAGGTAAGATGGAAAATGAAGCCGATGCTATATAGAAAACCTACACGGGCGGCCAGCGTGGGGGATTTTACGGCAAATACGCAGCAATGGGTTTGACTTCGGCCTTTTGGAGCACTATCAGTCATTCCGACGCAGGAGGAATCTGACGATAACCGTTGTACGAATTCACTCAGATTCCTCCTGCGTCGGAATGACAGCGGCACATTGCTCAGAACAAGCCCACTTCAACCCCCAGCGTCCAGCGGGGCAATTCGGGCCAGGCCGCGTAGCCGGGCCCAAACACCGACGACAGCCGGTAGCGCGCCGTGAGGGCGTAGCGGTCGACGCCCACGCGCCCGCCCACCCCGCCCCACCAGCGCCGCAGGTAAGGCAGGCCATGCTCGGTGGTTTCGACGGAGCCGATGCCTGGAGCGGGTTCGTCTTCGGTGCTGTGGGAGGTGGCGGCCACCCAGCCGCCGCCGGCCAGCAGGTCGAAGTAGCGGCCCACGGCATTGCCACGGCGGCCGTAGTTCAGACGCAGGCTGAGCTCGGAATACAGCTGGTGCAGGGCCAGGCTTTCTTCGCGGTGCAGGCTGGGGCTTGGCACGAGTTTTTGACCGTTCTGCGCCAGGTTATAGCGTTGGTAAGTATAGCCCAAATCGGCATTGAAGGCCAATGCCTGACTAAACCGAAACTTGAGCCGCCCGCCGCCACGCAGCTCGGCCGAGCCCAGCCCGTAGCGCACGGCCGCACCTGCTCTGGCCGGGCCGGCCAGCAAGCCGTAGCCGAAATACGCGTGGCCAAAGTAGCGCCGGTTGGGACCAAAAGTCGTTTTCACGGTGTCATCGGCCACGTTGGCCTGCACCAGCACCTGCTGGGCGCGGGCGGCGGGCAACGCGCCGGCCAGCAAGCCCAGCAGCATTAGCCCGCGGCGCTTCGCTCCTGCCGGTTTCAATTGACTGTTCAATTTCGCGGGCTGCATTATTCTGAATACGTGGCCGTATAGCCTTTGAAATGAACGCGCAGCACGTTGCCCCCGCTGAAGAAGCGGCGCGGCACCTGCACCACCAGCCGCTGCGTGACGGCCCGGGTTTCGTAGCGACGCAATACCCCGCGCCGGTCGGCCAGGTTCCAGTAGAGGTAGGCCGGGTAGTTGGGCTCGGGCAGCGGCGCGGGGCTGGGAGCCACGGGCTGCTCGCGGCCCACGCGGGGCACGTTGTCGGCGGGGCTTTTGGCTTCCGGAGTGGGCGTGGCGGCGGGTAGTACGGGTTCGCTTTGGTCGGCCATGAGGGGCAGCATTTCGGCCGACCGCAGCGCAGCCTCGGGACGAATGATGACGGCAATCAGGCTATCACGGGGCACAAAATCGAACGTGGGCACAGTAGAAACTGCCGCATGCGCAGGCGCAAAGTGCGCAAAACGGGGCCGCCCAAAGCCATGAGCGTAATCAAAATAAGGATACAGCTCGGCCGATTTTTCCAGCCCCTGAAACACCTGCATGGCCGTGAGTTCCCGGTGCTGCTGCCACAGGCAGGCCGCAAAGCCCGCTACCAGCGGCGAGGCGAACGAGGTGCCTTCCAGCCGCTCGTAGCCGCCCCCCGGCGTGGTGGTGAGCACGATGCCAAACGCCGCCAGATTAGGCTTAGGCCGGCGGTCGGCGGTGGGGCCGTAGGAGCTGAAATCGACGTGCAGGCCGGTTTCGGGGTCGAGGCCGCCGATGGCCAGCACCGAGTCCGCATCAGCGGGCGTGCCGATGCGGACCCAGTCGTCGTCGCCGTCGTTGCCGGCGGCGCTCACCACCAGCACGCCCTTGCGGGCGGCCAGGTTGGCGGCGCGGGCAATGAGGCTGCGGTGGCCGTCCATCTGCTCGGGGAAATAGCGCTGCTCGGTGTAGGCCAGCGAGGAATTGATGATGTCGGCCCCGAGGCGGTCGGCCCATTCCACGGCGGCCAGCCAGGCTTCTTCCTCGGCGTAGCTCTCGCGGTGCAGCTGCTCGGTACGGGCCAGCAGGTATTCCGCATCCGGCGCAAGGCCCAGCGCGAGACCGGGTGAACCGCTGAAGCCGCTGGGCAGGCGGCCGGCCAGGCAGCCCATCACCTCGGTGCCGTGGCTGCCGCCGATGAATACGTCGTCGCGGTTTCTCAGAAAGTCATGGGTGGCCACGATGCGCTTGCCCGCCATCAGCTCCCGAAACGCCGGATGCTCCGGCAGCCCCCGAAAGCCCACGTCGAACACGGCAATCCGCATCCCGTGCCCGGCCAGGCCGGCGGCTCGCAGCGCCGCCCCGTCGAGGTGGGCCGTTTGGCGGCGGGCCAGCAGGTAGTCGTTGGCCGTAATGGGCTTGGGCGAGCTGGCGGGCAGGAGGACTGATGAGTTGGTGGAGTAATGAGCGGCTATTTCAACGTTGCGCAGCGGCCATTCCTCAACGTTGGCCACGCCGGGCAACGCCCGCAGCGCGGCGGCCTGCGCGGGCGTAGCACGGCAGGCTACAGCATTAAACCAGCGGCTGACCAGCGTCACGGTATCCACCCGCGCCGTGATGGCGGCCACGTAATCGGGCCGCACGGGCAGGTCAGTGGCATCAAAAGCCGGTAAGTGCTGGCGGGTGCGGCGGGCCAACGCGGCGGGCGAAAAGTACCGCGCCGGGTCGAAGCGCACGCCGCTTTTGTCGCGCAGCGTCACCCAGTAGCGCTCCGAGGGGTGTTGATTTTCAGGCAGCGAAGTACCGGGCTGGCCCATAGCAGCCACCGGCCCGGTCGCGCCCAGCAGGGAGAGCACCAGTCTGGCAGCCCGGCGGCTTGGCCCCATCCGCTTCCAAACGGTAGTAACTAAAGGAGAAAAGTGCATAGTATTTCGCCAAAGATAACCCTTGCCAGCGGGCTCCGTTTTAAGGCTGGACCATTTTGAGGTCTAATTGACTTCTTTACTTTTCTTTCGCTCTTATGAATTTTCGCCTCTTCCCCACCCTGCTACTAGGTGCCACGCTGCTGGCTCTGCCCGGCTGCAACCAGAAAGAAATTGCGGCCCTGCAACAGCAGAACTCCGAGCTCACCAAATCGCGCGACCAGCTCGCGATGGAAAAAAGTGCCCTGGCCTCGGCCAAAGCCCGCAACGAGGAAGAGTTGCGCAACTCGCTGCTCAACAAAAACCAGCAGGTCAACCAGCTGAACCAGAACCTGGGCGATGCCGAAACCGACATCAAAAACAAAAATGCCGACCTGCAAAGCAAAGAGGCCGACCTGCAAAGCAAAACTGCCCGCATCGCCGAGCTTCAGAATGCCTTGGCTCAGAAAGACGCCGCCACCAAAGCCCTCCGCCAGCGCGTTTCGGACGCGCTGCTGGGCTTCAACGCCCAAGATTTGCAGGTGAGCGTGAAAAACGGCAAAGTGTATGTGTCGCTCTCCGAGCAGCTGCTCTTCAAATCGGGCTCGACCAAAGTAGACCCCAAGGGCCAGGATGCCCTGCGCAAGCTGGCCACCGCCCTCAAGGACAATAAAGACGTGAATGTGCTGGTGGAAGGCCACACCGACAACGTGCCCATCAAAGGCACCACCGCCAGCGGGGCCCGCGACAACTGGGACCTGAGCGTGATGCGCGCCACCGAAATCACCCGCCTGCTCACCTCCGCCGGCATGGACCCCGCCCAGGTCACGCCCTCGGGCCGGGCCGAGTTCCTGCCCCTGGCCGCCAACGACACTCCCGCCAACAAGGCCCTGAACCGCCGCACCGACATCATCCTGACGCCCAAGCTGGACGAGCTGTTCTCGATTCTGAATCAGAATTAAGCTTGATTATCAGCCTAACGAAACGGCCCCACCTGCTTGCGCGGGTGGGGCCGTTTCGTTGGGCTGTCCCTTAGTGTCTGTTACAAGCCGTACTTGCTCAGAAGGTAAATTAAGGAAGCCATGCTGGCCCCGCCCAGCTCCAGCTCGCGGCGGTTCACTTTATCAAAGGTGTCGGCAGCCGTGTGGTGGATGTCGAAGTAGCGCTGCGAGTCGCACTTGTATCCGATGAGGGCTTTGGGATGCACGGCGGCTTGCAGGGGCTCGATGTCGGTGCCGGAGTGGCCGGCCGTTACGTCGGCAGCGTGGTAAGGTACCAGCAGTGGCGCCAGCCGGGCCAGCTTGGCCACGGTGGCGGGGTCGCCCTCCACGGTGAAGCCGCGCGGCGTGAACCCGCCCCCGTCCGACTCGATGGCAGCGAGGTGGGTTTCCTTATTCTGGGCGGCGAGGCGGGCGTATTCGTTGCCGCCGCGAGTGCCGTTTTCCTCATTCATGAAGAGCACGGCGCGTAGCGTGCGCTCGGGCTTGAAGCCGGCGGCGCGGAGCAGGCGCAGAGCCTCAATGCTTTGTACGCAGCCGGTGCCATCGTCGTGCGCGCCCTGGGCGAGGTCCCAGGAGTCGAGGTGGCCGCCCACGGTGATGATTTCCTGCGGGAATTTGCTGCCCTTGATTTCGCCCACTACGTTATAGCTTTTTTCCTCGGGCAGGGTGATGCACTCCATTTCCAACTCGAATTGCAGGTCAGGGTTGGCCTTGAGGAGCTGGCTGAGCTTGTCGGCGGCGTTGGTGCTGAGGGCCGCGCCGGGCACTTTGGTCACGCCCTCGGCGTAGCGCATAGTGCCGGTGTGTGGGTTGTCGTCGCGGGCGCTGGTCATGGAGCGCACTAGGGCGCCCACGGCCCCGCGCTTGGCGGCTTCGATGGCCCCGTTGGCGCGCTGGTCCACGGCCCCGCCGTAGGCCGCGCCCGGCTCGATGAGGGCATCGTTGAAGGGACGGTTATAGAACACGAACTTGCCTTTCACAGCCGCTTCGGGCAGGCTTTTCACTTCCTCCAGGCTGTGCACTTCCACCACGCCGGCTTTCAGCTTGCCCCCAGTGCTCACCGAGCCGCCCAGGGCGCACACCGGCACCCGCACGCCTTTGTCCTTATTACCAATGATTTCGCCGCGCTCCTTGCCGCCGCGCACCCAGTGCGGCACCATCACCTCCTGCAAATACACGCGGTCGAAACCGGCTTTTTCCATGGTGGCCTTGCCCCACTCCACGGCCATCTGGGCCTGCGGCGAGCCCGACAAACGCGGCCCGATATTGCCGGTGAGGTAGCGCAAATTTTCGTAGCTCTCGCCGCGCAGCAGGGCTTCATCGAAGATTTTGCGCAGCGCCAGCGAGTCGGTCTGGTCGGATTTTGCCGCAGCAACGGACGCGGGTACCGCCTTGTTCTTTCTGTGCGACTGCGCTTCACTTGGAGCGTTGATTACCAACAATGCGCCGGCCAAAACCAGCATTTTTTTAACGTGACAATGCATAGAGCGACGACCTGAAGCCGCGACCGTAGTGGCCGGGCGTGGGCGAAAGTACGGCAGCGGGCCATTGTGGGGTGCGGCACCGGTTATTTTAAGCCGGAGAAACGCTGTGGCGGCCGTACCAGCCGCCAATAACTAACAAGGCCGTAACTCCTCCCGCAACGCGGCGAAGGATTACGGCCTTGCTCATTTTTACCGATTCGGTTATTGGCGATGGCTATTTAACCGGCGTGGCCGGCACCATGGGTGCAGCCTTGCCCAGTTTGATGCCCGGACGGCGCTCGGGGCCGTAGCCGCGCATGTCCACGGTGGGCATGAGGCCTTCCGCCACGCGCACCGTGAATAGGTATTCGTAGTCGTGCTCGCCGATTTCTTCCACCGGCGGGGTGGCCCCGAAATCATCAATGAGTGATAAAACCGTGTTGGAGTGGCCCACGATAACCACCGATTTGCCGGCGTATTCTTTTAGGATGCGGTCGGCGAGGTCGCGGCCCCGTTTGGGGTCGTAGGTCTGCGGCTCCAGTTTCAGGGCTTCGGCCAGCGGGGCCAGGGTGGCGCGGGTGCGCTTGGTGTCGGTGGTGAACAGGGCGGCGGGGTGGTGGCGCAGCAGCGTCTGGCGCAGGGCCAGGGCGCGGGTCTGGCCCAGGGGCGAGAGCGTGGGGTCGGCGCGGTCGGAGGTCGAATCTTTTTCGGCGTGCCGCACAATATATATCGTGGTTACCACGGGCTTGATTTTGGTTTTGACTTTGGTCGCGGCCGGGGCCTGAGCGGCGGAAGGGCCGGCGAAAGCGGCCAGGCCGGCCATCAGCCACATTAATAAGGAGAAACGCTGAGTCATTGGAAAGGAAAAAGACGGTGAATGTGCTCAGCAAATTACGCCGTAATTGGGAATAAGGGTTGAATTTGGGACGGCTTCATGTGCTGTTCAGACGGCTATGCCGTATGTTGCTGACGGAATCCGGACCTTTCGGCCGCTCGCCGCCGCAAAGCCCTTCTCCCCGCACCTCAACCCCCAATCCCCTTCATGCACGTTCTGCTCATCGAAGACGAAAAAAGCCTGCACCAGGAAATGCGGCAGTTTCTGCTGCAAGCCCAGTACCTGGTCGACTCGGCCTACACCTACGCCGAGGCGTCGGAAAAACTGTACGTGAGCAGCTACGACTTCGTGCTGCTCGACCTGGGCCTGCCCGGCGGCGACGGCCTCGACCTGCTCCGCGAAGCCCGGCTGAATGAAAACCAGGAGGCCTCGTTCATCATCCTCACCGCGCGCGGCGCGCTCGACGACCGCATTCGCGGCCTCGACCTCGGGGCCGACGACTACCTGCCCAAGCCCTTCTCGCTGCTGGAACTCACCAGCCGGATGCAGGCCATCACGCGCCGCAAGTTCAACCTCAAGCGCCCGGAAATTACCTTCGGCCAAGGCTTTAGCATGGACCCCAATGCCCGCATCGTGCGCCACGGCGGCCAGGAAGTGCCCCTCACCAAAAAGGAGTTCGACCTGCTGCACTACCTGCTGCTGCACCGGGGCCGTGTGCTCACGCGCCTGCAGCTCGGCGAGCACCTATGGGGCAACGTGCTCGAAGACGATTCCGACTCGAACTACATCGACGTGCACATCAAAAACGTGCGCAAGAAGCTGGCCCAGTTCGCCTCGGCTGATTTTCTGGAGACGGTGCGCGGGATTGGGTACCGGGCAGCGGAGTAAAATTAAACGCCTGTCATTGCGAGCGGAGCGAAGCAATCCGTCCTTTTCTCAGCGACCAACCAAATAATGTGACAAGCCCCGGCACCGCACAGTTCCGGGGCTTGTCGTTTTCAGAAAGTGTCTGACTTTTACAGGACGGATTGCCGCGTTCCGCTGCGCTCCACTCGCAATGACAACCGAAAACCATGCGTCTCGAAGCCAAGCTTGCCCTGTTCAATGCCCTGTCCAAGCTGCTGCTGGTGCTGCTGGGGGCGCTGGTGATTCCGCCCATCGTGCAGCGCGTAGCCGTGGCGCACACCGACCTGCACCTGCGCGCCAAAAAGCAGCAGGTGCTGGCCCTCATTGCTCGCGATGGCCTGCAGGCGTTCGAACGCGGCGAGCGGGCCGAGACTTACGCCGACTACAACATCTTCAAGCAGGAATACATCACCCTCACGCCGCTGCCCGCCGGCAAGGCCCTGCCGCCCGAGCACATTTTTGAGGAGCCCCGGCAGGTGGACCAGCAGGTGGAGGATTTTCGGATTCTGAGCTTTGCGCGGCCCGCCCAGGCCCCGAATCAGCCCGCGTTTCGGGTTGAGATTGGCTCATCGCTGGAGACGGTGGAACTGCTGACGGGCACGCTGCGCAACCTGGCCTTGTGGGTACTGGTGGCGGCCTCGCTGCTCACCGTGCTGTCCGATGCGGCCTTTGCCCACTACCTGCTGGAGCCTTTGCGCGAGCTGACTATTCGCAAGCTGCGGGGCATTCGTCAGCCGTCGGATTTTCAGTTTGAACCCATTGATACTGATACTACTGACTTTCGTCGGCTCGATGACCGGTTGAACTCGCTGATGCGGCAGGTGCAGTCGGCTTTCGCCAAGGAGCGGGAGTTTATGAGCAACGTGAGCCACGAGCTGCTCACACCGGCCAGCATCCTGCAATCGCGCTTCGAGAACATGCTGCAGGACCCCACCCTGCCCGAGGCGCACGCCCAGCAAATCGTGGAATCGCAGCGCACGCTCTACCGCCTGCGCAATACCGTGCGCACCCTGCTGCTCATCGCCAACATCGAAAACGAGCAGTACCTGCGCAACGAATCCGTACGCCTGAGCACCGTCGTGGCCGAGGTAGCCGAGGAACTGGACGACCGCCGCCAGCAGCGCGACATCACCCTAGAAGTGGACATCACCGGCGACGACACCCGCCCCCAGGCCAACGCCAGCCTGCTGCACACGCTGCTGCGCAACCTGCTCTCCAACGCCATCAAGTACAACCGCGAGGGCGGCAGCATCCGAGTGCTGGGCCGGCCCCTGCCCACCGGCGGCTACACGCTGCGGGTGGAAGATTCCGGCCCCGGCATCTCGCCGGAAAACCTTCCGTACCTGTTCGACCGGTTTCGGCGCTTCAATTCCAACGCGCCCGGCTCGCCGGAGGGCTACGGCCTAGGGCTGCCCATTGCCCAGACCATTGCGGGCTTCCACGGGGCCACGCTGCGGGCCGAGTCGGAAGTGGGCCGGGGCACGGCGTTTATTCTCGATTTTCAGCCCGCCGCCAACTTGCCGGTGGGGTTCATGCCGGCTTCATAGGGGTACTAGTAGTTTCGGGCAGTTATTCAACTTTCCGTGCGTACTCTGCTCAAACTCCTGCTTGGTAGCCTGCTGCTGGTGCTAATAGTAGCTCTGGGAACTGAGGTAGTGGCCCTGCACCGCAGCGCCCTGCCCCTGCCCACCCAAACCACCTCGCCGGTGGTGGTGCGCAAATCGACCACCGCGCCCATGCCGCCCAAAATGGTGCGGCCGGTAGCGGACCACCGGCCTCCACCCACCAAACTGCGCAAAGCCGCACTACCCGTTCATGACAAAGCCCCGGCTAATTAGCCGGGGCTTTGTTATTTAAAATGGGCTTGGCTACTCTTGGTTGGCCACGCCGTAGTCTTCCGAGGGCACGGGCTGGGGCGGCGTGGCCACCACCTGCGTTTCGGGCAGCGGCAATTGCCACCGCTCGCTGAGGTGGTCCAGGCCGTGGGCGGCGGTGAGGTCGAACTTGCAGGGCACGATGGATACGTAGTTGTTGGCCAGGGCCCACTCGTCGGTATCGGTGCCGGGGTCGAGGTTCACGAACTGGCCCACCAGCCAGTAGTACGGGCGCTGGTAGGGATCGAGGCGGCGGTCGAACTCCTCCTGCCACTTGGCGCGGGCCTGGCGGGCCAGGCGCAGGCCGGCAATGGGCGTATCAGAGTTTTTGGGGATGTTCACGTTGAGGGCCGTGCCGGCGGGAATGCCGTGGTCGAGGGCGTGGCGGCACACCTGGGTCACCCACTCGCCGACGTGCGAGAAATCGGCGTTCGGGCCGTACTCGCAGAGGGAGAAGCCCACGGCGGGGAGCCCTTCAATCGCAGCTTCAATGGCGGCCGACATCGTGCCTGAGTACAGCACGTTTACCGAGGCGTTGGAGCCGTGGTTGATGCCGGACACCACGAGGTCGGGCGTGCGGTCTTTAAGCACGTAATGCTTGGCAATTTTCACGCAGTCGGCTGGGGTGCCGGAGCACTCGTATGCATCTACTTCGGGCCCAAAAACCGGATTTTTGGTGAGGCGCAGGGCGTGGCCGATGGTGATGGCGTGGCCCATGCCGGACTGCGGCGAATCGGGGGCAACAACGACAACTTCGGCCCCGAGGGCCACCATGGCTTCGACGAGGTGGCGGATGCCGGGGGCGGTGATGCCGTCGTCGTTGGAGACGAGGATGAGGGGGCGCGGGAGGGCGGCGGACATAGGCAAAGGGTGTTTGGGGTTGGGCAAAGGTAGGTGGAGGGAGAAACTGGGCGAAAAAACTCCCCTCCTTACCAAGGAGGGGATGTTCGCGCGAAGCGCGGACGGGAGTGGTTGGGGCGTTGAACGACGGGCGGCGGGTTTCGTTCGGGTTTCGTTCGAGCGTATTCCAACGCCTACAACCACCCCAGCTTGCGCTTCGCGCAAGCGTCCCCTCCTTGGTAAGGAAGGGAGTTTTGTTCTCACGTCCCCGTTCTAACCGTTCCTTTGCAGCTATGTTCGCCTTTCTCCTTGCTTCGCTCATGACCCTCGCTCCCACCCTGCCCGCGCCCGCCCCGGCCTGGCGCACGCCGTTTGAAAACGACCCAGCCGGCAACACCACGGCCACCTACGCCGAGTGCCTCGCCTACTACCAGAAGCTGGCCGCCGCCTATCCCACCCACCTGCACCTGGCCGAGGCCGGCCCGACCGACGCGGGCCTGCCGCTGCACGAAGTAGTGCTGAGCGCCGACGGCGATGCCGACCCGGCCAGCACCCGCCGCAAAAACCGCCGCATTCTGTTCATCCAGAACGGCATTCACCCCGGCGAGCCGGAGGGCATCGACGCGAGCATGATGCTGGCGCGGGATATGATGCAGCAGAAGTCGCTGGCGAAGCTGCTGGAACAGGTGACGGTGGTCATCGTGCCGGTGTATAACATTGATGGGATGCTGAACCGCAACTCCACCACCCGCGTGAACCAGAACGGGCCGGCCGCCTACGGCTTCCGGGGCAATGCGCGGCACCTGGATTTGAACCGCGACTACATCAAGCAGGAATCGCGCAACGCGCAGTCCTTCGCGGCGCTGTTTCAGAAGTGGCAGCCCGATGTGTTTGTGGAAACGCACACGTCGAATGGGGCCGACTACCAGTACACCATGACGCTCATTGCCACCCAGCACAGCAAGCTGGCCCCGGCGCTGGGCACTTATCTGCAGGGGCAGATGCTGCCTGCTTTGTATAAGAGTATGGAGAAAAAGAAGTGGCCGATGACGCCCTACGTCGACTTTGAAGGCCAGACCCCGGAGAGCGGCCTGCGGGCTTTCCTCGAAACGCCGCGCTACTCCACCGGCTACGCGGCGCTGTTCAACACCATCGGCTTCATGCCCGAGACGCACATGCTCAAGGCTTTCGCGCCCCGCGTGCATTCCACCTATGATTTCCTGCTGACCATGCTCGAAACTGTGGGGCAGCAGGCCCCCGCCCTGGCCGCCGCCCGCGCCAAAGCCACCGCCGACATGGCCACCCAAACCGCCTTCCCCCTCACCTGGGCGCTGGATGAAAGCACGCCCGAAACCGTGCAGTTCCGGGGCTACGAGGGCAAGATGAAGCCCAGCGAAGTGAGCGGCCAGCCGCGCCTGTACTACGACCGCGCCGCGCCCTTCACCCGGCCGGTGCAGTACTTCAATACCTTCAAACCCACCACCACCGCCAGCCGGCCCACCGCCTACATCATCCCCAAAGCCTGGACCGAGGTGGCCGAGCGCCTGCGCCGCAACGGGGCCACGCTGGAGCCGCTGGCCCGCGAGGTGACCGCGCCAGTGGAAGTCTATTATTTCGAGGATTTCAAAACCACGCCCCGGCCCTTCGAGGGCCATTACGTGCACAGCCAGGTGCGCCTGCAAACCCGGCCAGAAACCGTCACTTTCCACCCCGGCGATTTGGTGGTTTATTTGAATGAAGCCGCGCCCACCCGCTACCTCATGGAGACCCTGGAGCCGCAGGCCACCGATTCGTTCTTCGCCTGGGGCTTTTTCGATAGCGTGCTGCAGCAGAAGGAGCACTACTCCGACTACGTATTTGAGGACCTGGCCGCCGACCTGCTGCGCCGCGACCCCGCCCTACGCGAGCGCCTCGAAAAGCTCAAAAAAGATAACGCCGCCTTCGCCGCCAACGGCCCCGCCCAGCTGGAGTGGGTGTACCTGAACTCGGCCTACCACGAGCCCGGCCACAACCGCTACCCGGTGGCACGCTGGCTGGGCACAGGGAAATTGTGAGTCAAGAATTAGCAGTTAGGAGTTAAAATCGCCCAGCCCCCAACCCATAACTCTTAACTCTTAACTGAAATAATGCCAGCCCCAGCGCAGCAACGCCACGCTGCCCCAGCCCACTAGCCCCACCACGGCCACCAGCACCACCAGCAGCAGTACTATCAGGCCCCGGCCGCTGCCGCTGTGGCGGCCCTCGGCGTAGTGGCGGCGCAACAGGGCCACGTTGCGCTCGTTGCTTTTGTAGGCGAAATCGAACACGTTGCCGAGGATGGGAATACCGCCCACCACGGTATCGATGAGGATATTGAGGGCCATGCGCACCACCACGGCCCCGCTGGCCCCGTGCCGGAACATGGTCATCAGCAACGCTACCGAAACCACAGTGGTGGACAGGTCGCCGACCACGGGCAGCAGCCCCAGCAGCGGGTCGAGGCCGAAGCGGAAGCGGGTGCCGGGCAGCCGGAACTGGCTGTCCATGAGCCGGGCCACGCGCTCGACCCAGCGCAGGCGCTCATCGGCATCGAAGGAAGAAGGGAGCGGCGGCTGCGGGCGAGGGAGCATAAGGCGGGCTTTGGGGGCCTGTACGTATACTACGGGCTAAATGATGGCCCGAGCGCTGCGCAACCGGCCCGGCGGCACGGCCTAGCGGGGCGCGAGGCGGTCGGGCTCAACCCCGGCCTCCGGCTGCTTGCGGAAGGTTTCGTACAGCACCAGCGCTACCAGCAGGCCGAAAAGGATGAGCGAGGAGCCCTGGGTGCCGAAGCCCAGCCCGTTTTTGGCCACCGGCTTGGTGAGCAAGTCGCCAAACGTGGCCCCAAACGGCCGCGTGAGCACAAACGCCACCCAGAACAGCAGCACCCGCGAAATCCCGGTGAAGTAATACGCCAGCACCAGCACCGCCAGCGCACCGCCGATGAGCAGGGCCCCGCCCCCAAAACCCAGCCCGGAATCATCGGCCAGGAAATCGCCCAGCGCCGTGCCCAACGTGTTCGACACCAGAATGGCCGCCCAGTAGAACACCTCGCCCGTGCGGGTTTTGATGTCGGTGACGGACAGGGATTTTTCGCGCAGCCACCACAGGCCCAGCACCAGCCCCAGCAGGGTCACCAGTATCAGCGAGCCGGTGGCGTAGCCCAGCTCCAGGGTGCGGTCCATATAGTCGGAAATGGTGGTGCCGGCCGTGCTGGTGGCCAGAATGGTGGCCCAATACAGGGCCGGAATGTAGCGCGACACGGCCAGCTGCCCCGCCAGCACCACCACAAAAAAGCCCAGCAAAATAACCGAGCTGGTGCCGTAGCCCACCTTCATGGTCTGGGCCAGCTGGTCGCCGGCAGTTTCGCCCAGCGTGGTGGCACAAATCTTCATTATCCAGAAGAGCAGGGTGATTTCCGCGATTTTTTTCATCAGCAAGTTGGAATGATAACCGGACAATAATCGGCGGCCTTCCTGTTGATTTCCTGTGGCGGCCCGCCGGAAAGGGAAACGCTACCTCGCAAATCGGCTAGGCCAGCTGGCCCAGCAGCCAGGCCACGGCCGCGCCCTCATCGGTGAAAGTGCGCAGGGCAAAGGCATCGGTGGCGGCGTAGGCCGCTTCCATCACGGCGCGCAGCTCATCATCGGCGCGCAGGTTCTCGGCCCGCACGGGCGCTACCAGGAAAGCCAGGCGCAGGTGAGCCGGGCGCACCAGGGCGGCGGCCCGGGGCAGCCAGTCGGTGGTGACCCAGCGGGCGGCGTCGGCGTTGGTGGTGGGGCGGCGGCGTACGTCAAACAGCCAGTGCGGTGTGCCCAGGGCTTCCGGTGCTCGCAGCACGGCCTCGTACTCGGACCGTTCTGTGCTGTGGGTGTGAAAAGTGAGCCAACGCGCCGTGAACAGGTCCAGGTCGGGACGGTAGGCAAACTGGATGGGAAGCGGAGGGTTCATGGCGCAGAAAACGGCGAGCGGCCAAAACTACGATGCCGCCGGGCAGCAGTCGCATTTAGGGCGGGCGGAGCGGCTAAAAATTGGGGGCTTGAGCAACTCGATTCGCAAAAAAACAGAATCCCGGAACACGCAAAAGCCCCGCATACCGGTGGGTACGCGGGGCTTCTTCAGTTTAGTCGCGGACTAAAAGTCCGCGCTACTACCCTACCGGCGGCGGCGCGGCTTCTCCTCCTCGTCCTCGTCGTCCTCATCGCCATCCCCAAAGCTGGGCATGGTGAACATCGAGGAGAGCAAGTCCTTGAACTGCGCGCCGGCCGTGAGGCGGTTGCGCGAAATCAGGCTGTGCTCGCTCAGGCCGTGGAGCAGGAATTCCATGAGGAAATAAGTGTGCTCGGGCGTTTCGTTGGGGTGCAGCTCGGTCACGATGTCGCGCAGGCCGGGCACTAGGTCGAGGGCTTTCTTATAGTCCTCGGTGCTGGCGTCGTGCAGCAAATCCAGCGTGTGGCCGTTGCCGAACCACTCCTGCACCGTTTTGTAGGGCGAGGGGCGGTTTTTGAGCTTCTTGCTCTTGTCGGGGTCGGGGAAATAATTCAGGAAGAGCGTGCGGATGGCCTTGCCCATCAGCTTCTCGGCCACGATACCCGCGCCCTCCTGCTCGCCCTCATACACCAGCTCCACCTTACCCGTCACGGCCGGCACGGCCGAAATGAAGTCGCCCAGGCGCACGTAGGTATTGCTCTCACCGTTCACCAGCGCCCGGCGCTCGGCCCCCGCAATCACCTGCTCATAGGCCGAGATGGTGAGGCGGGCTGACACGCCCGATTTGGCATCCACGAACTCGGAGCCGCGTGCCTCCACAGCCACCTGCTCCACGAGGTCATGGATAACTTCGTTGCTCGTCACCATGCCCTTCTGCTCGTCCTTGATGCGGGCTTCCTGCTTGGTGATGCGCTTGCCGATTTCAATCGACTTCGGGTAGTGCGTGATAATCTGGGCATCAATCCGGTCCTTGAGCGGCGTCACGATGCTACCGCGGTTGGTGTAGTCCTCCGGGTTGGCCGTGAAGACAAACTGGATATCGAGCGGCAGCCGCACCTTGAAGCCGCGAATCTGAATATCGCCCTCCTGCAAAATATTGAACAGCGACACCTGAATGCGGGCCTGCAAGTCGGGCAGCTCGTTAATCACGAAAATACCCCGGTGCGCCCGCGGAATGAGTCCGAAGTGAATCACCCGCTCGTCGGAGTACGGCAGTTTCAGCGTGGCGGCTTTGATGGGGTCGGCATCGCCGATGAGGTCGGCCACCGACACATCGGGCGTGGCCAGCTTCTCGGTGTACCGGTCGTTGCGGTGCATCCAGGTCACGGGCGTGTCGTCGCCGTGCTCGGCAATGAGGTTTTTGGCAAACACCGACAGCGGCTGCAGCGGGTCGTCGTTCAGCTCCGAGCCGGCCACCACGGGCATGTACTCATCGAGCAGGTTGATGAGCAGCCGCGCAATGCGGGTTTTGGCCTGCCCGCGCAAGCCCAGCAAATTGATGTGGTGCCCGGCCAGAATAGCGCGCTGCAACTCGGGAATCACCGTTTCGTCGTAGCCGAAAATGCCGGGAAACACGTCCTCCTTGAGGCGCAGCTTGCGGATAAGGTTTTCCCGCAACTCGGCTTTCACGGTGCGGGGCTTGTAGCCAGACTTTTTCAGCTGGCCCAAAGTGGTGATGTGTGCGGAATGGTTGGTTGGAAGCTGGTCGTTGGCCATGAAATGGGTTAAATTGTCATCCTGAGCAGCGCGAAGGACCTTATCACGTCCGCGCCGTTTGCATTAAGAGAACTGAAAAAGGCCGCCGTGATAAGATGCTTCCTTCGTCAGCATGACAGAAAAAGAGGGTTTTACAGCGTCTTGCGCCGGTTTTTCTTGTAGTCCTCGAACACCAGATGCCCCAGTCCTTTCAGGCCCGAATAATAGGCCTTGCCCTGGTTCACCTCCGTAAATTCCTCCACGAATTTCTGCAAATACGGGTCGGAGGTAATCATGAACGTGGTGATGGGGATTTTCACGCGGCGGGCGGCGGCGGCCAGGTTCAGGGTCTTGTTCACCACTTTGCGGTCGAGTCCGAAGGAGTTTTTGTAGTAGCCGCCGGGCTCTTTCAGGCAGGTGGGCTTGCCGTCGGTAATCATGAAAATCTGCTTGTTGGGCGTTTTGCGCTTGCGGAGCAGGTCCATGGCCAGTTCCAGGCCGGCCACGGTGTTGGTGTGGTACGGCCCCACTTGCAGATAGGGCAAATCCTTTATTTCAATCTGCCAGGCGTCGTTGCCAAACACGATGACGTCGAGGAAATCCTTGGGGTATTTCTGCTTCACGAGCTCGGCCAGAGCCATGGCCACTTTTTTGGCGGGCGTGATACGGTCCTCGCCGTAGAGAATCATCGAGTGCGAGATGTCAATCATCAGCACGGTGCTGGTCTGCGACTTGTGCTCGTTTTCGCGCACTTCCAGGTCGCCCTCGGTCAGCATGAACTCGCCGCTTTCCATGCCGTGGTTGAGCTGGGCGTTGCGGATGGATTCGGTCATCTGAATCGACTCCAGCGAGTCGCCGAAGCGGAACTCGCGCAGGTCGGTGCTCTGCTCGTCGCCTTGGCCGGTATGGGGCGTGCGGTGGTTGCCGGTGCTGCTCTTTTTCAGCTTGCCGAAAATCTCCTCCAACGCACTCTTGCGGATGCCCTGCTCAGTCTTGGGCGTGATTTTGAATTCGCCCTTTTGCTGCTCATTCTCATCAATGTAGCCCTTCTTTTTCAGGTCATCGATGAAGTTGCCCATGCCGTAGTTGTCATCGGTGAGGCCGTACTGCTTGTCGAGCTCATTGAGCCACTGTAGGGCCTCGCCTACGTCGCCGGAGGTGATGGTAACGAGCTGCATGAACAGCTTAAACAACGACTCGAAGCCCTTCTCGGGCTGGTCTTCGGGCACAAAATCGCGGAAGCGGAAGCCAACGGCCATATAATTTCTCTTTCAGGATAGGCTTGGAAAACAAGCACGGTGCGGGCAATGTTCAATTGGCTCATCTGTCATTCCGAGCAGAGCGAGGAATCTGAGGTGTGATAACCGCATTCTCCAGATTCCTCGCTCTGCTCGGAATGACACTTTCGCTACATCCCACCCAATGAAAGCCATCTGGAACAACACCGTTGTGGCCGAGAGCGACCACACCGTCGTCATCGAGAACAACCACTATTTCCCCGCTGATTCCATCAAAAAGGAGTTTTTTGAAGACAGCATCGCCCAAACCAGCTGCCCCTGGAAAGGCCGCGCCAGCTACTACTCGCTGACCGTGAACGGCGAAAAAAACAAAGATGCCGCCTGGTATTACCCCGAGCCCAAGGACGCTGCCCTGGAAATCAAAGGCCGCGTAGCGTTCTGGAAAGGCGTGCGAGTGGAAAAGTAAACCGCTACTCGACTCAGTTACATTAGAACGTCATGCTGAGCGCAGCCGAAGCATCTCTACCTCAGAAGTAATCCAATCGAATGGGTTTACTTCTGAGGTAGAGATGCTTCGGTTGCGCTCAGCATGACGTTCTTTTTATTTCAGAGTTCCCCTCTCAACCCAAACTGCGCAAGAATCGGGTTTCTACCCTGCTCATCCAGTGCGAATTTTGTAGTCAATCAGCGAATCATTCCCATGACTGACTACCAGCGCATCGCCGCCGCCCTCACCTACGCCCAGGCCCATTTCCAAACCCAGCCCGACCTTGATGAGCTGGCTAGGCAGGCCCATTGGAGCCCGTTTCATTTCCAGCGCAAGTTTCAGGAATGGGCCGGCGTGTCGCCCAAGAAATTCCTGCAATACCTGAGCTTGGACCACGCCAAGCAGCTGCTGCGCCAGCAAGCCTCGGTGGCTGAGGCGGCGCATGAAACCGGCCTTTCCGGCACCGGCCGCCTGCACGATTTATTCGTGACCCTGGAAGCCATGACGCCCGGCGAATATCGCCACGGTGGGGCTGCTCTGGCCATTCGATACAGCTTTGGTGAAAGCGCGTTCGGCCCTTATCTGGTGGCCTCCACCGCCAAAGGTATCTGCAAGCTGGCCTTCATCGAAGACGAAGCTGCCGCGCTGGCCGAGTTGCGGACGGAGTGGCCCAATGCCACGCTTGCCGCTGAAGAAACCGGTGCCCACGCCCAGGTGGCGCAGTTTTTCACCCGCGACTTCCCTCCCACCGCCCGGCTGCACCTGCATTTGAAAGGCACGCCATTCCAGCTCAAAATCTGGGAATCGCTGCTGCGGGTGCCCGAGGGCGAACTGCGCACCTACGCCCAACTGGCCGAAGCCGCCGAGCGCGGCGCGGCCGTGCGGGCGGCGGGCACCGCCATCGGGGCCAATCCGGTGGCCTACCTCATCCCCTGCCACCGCGTCATTCGCGGCACCGGCGAGCTGGGGCAGTACCGCTGGGGCAGCACACGCAAGGCGGCGCTGGTGGGCTACGAGGCGGCACGGGCCGAGCCGCAGGCAGCCTGATTCACCAACAAACAGCAGCCCCATAAAAAACGCCCCGGTCCATAAGGCCGGGGCGTTTTTTATGGGGCTGCCGTCAGGCGGCGCGGGTCAGCTTACTCAACCACCAAGCGGGTGGCCTGGGTGCCGCTGCGCACCACGTACACCCCGGCGGCCAGGCCGGCGGGCAGGGCCAGTTCGGCCCGGCCATCGGCACTGGCAGTGGTGGTGGCCAGCGTGCGGCCCAGCGCGTCGGAGAGCGTGAGGCGGGCACCCGGCATGGCACCAACTACAGTAGTGCCGGTGTGCGCCGGCTGCGGGAAGCAGACCAGCTTAGTGGCCGAAGCCGCCACGGCGGCTACCACCGCCACGGGCGAGTAGGCCACCGCGCCGCTGGCATCGAGCTGACGCAGGCGGTAGTAGGTAGCGGCGGCGGGGGCGGCCACGTCGGTAAACGAGTAGGCGTGCGCCGCCGTGCTGCTGCCCGCGCCGGGCAGCAAAGTCGAAGCATCGGCGTAGCTGCGGCCGTCGGCTGAGCGCTCCAGCACAAAGCCCTGGTTGTTGAGTTCCTGGGCAGTGCGCCACTGGGCCAGCACCCGCGAGCCGATACGCTCGGCCGAGAAGGCCACCAGCTCGACGGGCAGCGGGGTGATGCTATTGCCGCTGATGTAGAACTCCGAGAAATGGTCGGCCACCGTGGCTTCGAGGGCAAACCAGTTGCTGCCGGCCGGGGTGATGGGCGCGGCGGGCGTGAGCAGGCGCAGTTCGCGCGGGGTCGAGTTGTTGGCCATCTGGCAGTCTTCGTTGGCACCCCGATACTGCGTGAGGCGAAGCTGGGTGAGGCTGGTGGCATCGGAAGCGTCGCCGTCGTTCACGGCCATGTAGGTGCTAAAGTCGGCGTTGGCGGCGTAAAAGCGCACCAGCACGTTGCGGCCCGGGAACTGGTTCTGGGTGATGAGGTGCCAGTTGCGGTCGAGGTATTCATTGCCGCGGCCATCGACCCGCACGCTGCCCTGGTTGAGGGTAAATTCGGCCGAAACCTGCCCCAGCGCAAAGCCCTGGTCATTGATGGCGGCCACCAGCTGGCCGTTGGCCGCGCGCAGCCACTGCCAGGTACCGGTGCCGGTGCTGCTGATGGGCGTAGTGCTCAAACACTGATTATAGGTGCCCATAAACAGCGTGAGCACCTCAAACGAAGCCGACGTGGTGGTGGTGCCGCCGCTGCCCACTACTGCCACCGTACCGGTGGTAGCCGTGGCTGGCACGGTCGCAGTTATCAGCGTGGGCGAATTCACGGTGAAGCTGGCCGCATCGACGCCATTAAAGCGCACGGCCGAGATGCCGGTGAAGTTGCTGCCCGTAATCAGCACCGTGGTGCCGGCCGGCCCCAGCGCCGGCGTGAAGACGCTGATAGCGGGTGGCAGCACCGTGAAGAAGCTGGCCGACACGCCCGTGCCGAGCGGCGTCTGCACCGTAATCGGGCCGGTGGTGGCTCCGGTGGGCAGCGTGGTGCTGATGCTGGTAGCCGAATTCACCGTGAAGGTGGCCGGCGTGCCATTGAAGCTCACGGCCGTGGCCCCGGTGAAGCGGCTGCCGGTGATGGCCACGTTGGTGCTGCCCGGGCCGCTGGTGGGCGTGAAGCTGCTGATAACCGGCAGGTCGGCGCAGGTCAGCGTGAGGGTGAAGTTGCCCACGCCCGGGTTGCTGGCACTGTTGTAGTAGCCCGTTACATAGATGTAATAAGTGGTGCCCGCCGTGGCCGCAAACGTGAGCGTGGCCGCGCCGCCGCCCGCGCCGCAGCCATCGTCGTCGCCGCCCACGCACACCAGGCTGGTGGTTGGGCCGCTGTACACGGCCACCTGGCCATCGTAGCTGGCATTGGCACAAGTGCCCACCGTTACGTTACCGCCCTGGCCCACAAACTTGTAGAACACCCCCACCGTGTTGGTAGTGAGGGTGGCACCCGTGCAGTTCGTGGCCGGGTCGCCGGTGTGGGTGGCACCGAAAGTGGTACCATTCGTCACGCTGCCGCAGCCAATGGCAATGGCATTGGCCACCAGGTCATTGGCCGGCGTTACGTAGAAATCGGTGCTGGTGAGCACGGTCACGACGGAGTTAGCGAGCGATATCGGGCCGGAAGTTGCCCCGGCGGGGACGGAGGTGGTAATGCGGTTGCCACCGCCATTTACACTGAAGGTGGCGGGTGTACCATTTAAGGTAACCGCGGTCACGCCACTCAGATTCGAGCCGTTGATAAGCACTGATGTACCAACCGGCCCATTGTCCGGCGAGAAGCTGCTGATGACCGGCGCGCCCGAAGTCACCGTCACCTCATACATGCGGCTCGACGTAGCCGTGCCGCTGGCCGTGTTGATGGCAATGTAGCCCGAGCGTGCGGCCGCAGGCACCGTAGCCCAGATTTCCTGGTCCGAAGCCACGGTGAAGGCCGTCGCCGCCGTGCCATTAAACGTCACCGACGTAGCGCCCGTGAAGCCCTGGCCGGTCAGCGTCACCACCGTGCCCACCGGCCCACTGGCCGGCGCGAAGCTGGTGAACACCACCGCCGGCGTGACGGTGAAGTTGATGGGGCCGGTGGCCGTGCCATCGGGTGTGCGCACCGTGAGCGGCCCGGTAGTGGCCCCCACCGGTACCTGCGTGGTGATGGTGGTGGCATTCACGACGGTGTAGTTGGCCACGTACATGCCGTTGAACTTCACGTTCACTGCATCGGTCAGCGTGGTGCCAATGATGGTAACGGCTGTGCCGGGAGGGCCGCTGGTGGGCGAAAACGAGGTAAGCGCCGGCAGCACCGTGAAGCTGATGCTGGCAATGCCGTTGGGCGTGGTCACGCTGATGGCCCCGCTGGTGGCCCCCACCGGCACCGTAGTGGTGATGGTGGTGGCGCTAACGGCCGTAAAGGTTGCCGCCGTCCCGTTGAAGCTCAGCGCCGTGGCGCTCGACAGGTTGGTACCGGTCAGGGTAATGGCGCTGCCCTGAGTGGCCCCGCCGGCGGGCGCCAAGCTCACGAGCGTGGGCGTCGGGCCCGGGTTCAGCACCGTGAACGTGGTCGAAGTAGCCGTGCCGCTGGGCGTGGTGAGCACGATGGTGCCCGTGGTGGCCCCGGCCGGAATCGTGACAGTTACGCTGGTGGTCGAGGTGAGCGTGGCCACGGTGGCATCGGTGCCGTTGAACTGCACGCGGTAGGTGGTGCCGAAGTTGGTACCGGTCAGCGTGACGGTCTGGCCCACGGTGCCGCTGGCTACCGATAAGCCCGTAATGGTGGGGGCAGCTTCGCCCAGGCCCACCGCCCGCCAGGCCTGCGCCACGGCCGTTACTTCGGCCGAGCCCAGCCCGTAGAGGTCGATGGCTGCTTGCATGGTGGCGGCGCGGGCCCCGGCGTAGGTGCAGCTGGCCGGCATGTACAGGCGCTCGGCGCGGTAGGTAATGCGGGCACCTTTGCTGATGTTGATGCCCGACACGTTGAAAGTCGTGCCTTTGTCGTTGGTGCCCGAGCCGCCCTGGCACACCAGATAGAACCAGTAGTTCAGCACACCGGAGTTGTTGTGCACCCCGCCGTAGTCGTTGCTGGAAGTGGGGCTGGCCGTGGTAGCCTGCCAGTTGGTGCCCTGGTAGGTATCGGGCTGGCCGTATTGACCGGGGTTGCTCATCGAGCGCAAAGCCCCTCCGGCTTTCATAATGTCCTCACCAATGAGCCAGATTTGCTTGCTCGGGTCGAGGTGGTTTTCCACGCAGGCCCCCCAGATGTCGGACAGGCCTTCGTTCAGCGCCCCCGACTCGTTTTGGTAAATCAGGCCGGCCGTGGTTTCGCACACGGCGTGGCCGATTTCGTGGCCGCACACGTCCACCGCCGTCAGGGGCTTAAAGGTGGTGGCCCCGTCGCCGTAGGTCATGGCCGTGCCGTTCCAATAGGCATTTTCGTAGCCGGCACCGCCGGGCACGTCGTCGTAGTGCACGTAGTTGAGCAGCACGCTGCCCTTGTCGTCGAAGGAGTCGCGGCCGTGCACGGTGGTCCAGTAGTCCTGGGTCGTCTGGGCCCCCACGTGAGCATCGAGCGCAGCGTTATCGAAGTTGGCATTGTCGTACTCGGCGGCCGTCCAGCTGTTGTCGTTGTCGACGAAGTCGACGGCCGCCGAATAGCTGTTCGATTTCTTGCAGTTCAGCGTCACCACCCCTTTGCCGTGCACGCTCTCGCGCAGGCGGTAGCCGCCGCCAAACTGGTCGGCGTAGATGGCGCGCGGGCCCAGGTAGCGCGTGGCCCCGGTGCCCGTGGCATTCAGGTGCTTGATGATGGCATCGCGCAGCACCACCTGGCCGGTCTGCGCATCCACGTAAATCAGGGCGCGGCTCACGGGCTGGTGGGCGTAGATGTTGAATTTCCAGGCCAGCACCAGCGGGGCGCTGGCCAGCGCCTGGCGGGTGTCGGGCAACAGCACCAGCTCGCCTTTGGGCAGGTAGGTGGCTTTGGCATTGTGGGTGGTGGCGCGCAGGGCCTGCTCCTCGCCGGGCACCTGCCACTGGTACACCTTCGCTCCCACCGATTGCAGGGCATGTTGCAGGGCCATGCTTTCCGACAATCCGGGCTGCACGGCCGGCATGGCCGCCGCCCGCAGCAGCTCGCCGCTCAGCGACTCGATGCGGCCCGTGCGGGCGTGCACGCTCAGCTCGCCGTGCTCCACTTTCACGCCCCGGTAGTATTGCTGGAAGCGCTGGTGCACCATGCCCAACTCGTCGGTTTCGGTGCGTAGCGGACGCAGCTCATCGTTAGTCGTCAGGGCCAGCTCCTGGCGCAGCACCTGCAGGGCCTGGCTGAGAGCCGGCCGGGCCTTTATGGAGCGCAACAGCGGTGCGCCCGCCTGCGGGCTGAGGCCGGCAATGGGCTGGGCCTGGCTGGCCAGGCTGCCGGCCAGCAGCGCCAGCAGCACGCCGGCCGCGCGGCCACGCCGGAGGGCTACCGTGGCCTTGAGCGTAGTGAATTGGGTAAAGAATTGGGGCATCCGAACGGGTTGAATGGTGACAATAATGATGAATACAGCAGGTAGCCGAACAGGCTGGCCGCTTCATTGGCAGCAGCTTTGAAGCCAGTGCCGATGGGGATTTCTGCTCAGGCAAAGCGGTCCGGCCACGAAGCCGGAATTAATTGGCCAGCAGATTCAAACGGCGAATATAGATTGCCTATTTACAAGAATAATAATCCAAATACTATATTTTAAAATCAATATCAATTATTAACCGAAATATCCTATAGCCAGCACATTACCACAAACTGAGCTGTATCATATTGATTCACCGGAGAACCAAAAAAGACTCTCACTTATTAAACTATTTCAACAATGTATTTTACAAAACAATATATACCAACCCAACAACCGGCCTATGGCAATACCCCGAGCCCCGAATGCAAAACCGCCGCTTCGGGCACCCACGGGGCGACCAAAGCGGCGGTTGACGGGCAGCTAACCGGAGTTCGTGCCCGATGAGCGGGCGGGGTTAGCTAATCCACTTGAACTTGTACTCCAGCTTGGGTACGGGCATGCGGTCGGCCACGCGGCGCAGGCGGTTGGGCAGGGCCATCACGTAATCGCGGGCCTTTTCGGCCTCGCCGGTCAGGTCCTTAAGGTGCTCGATGTCCCAGTCGGCGATGAGCGAGTCCAGGATGTCGGTGTAGTCGTTGCTGGTATACACGCCCAGGCGCTGGGCGGCATCGGTGAAGTGGCCGAAGGTTTTGCCCATTTCCACGCCCATTTCGCGCATGTAGTGGGCCGGCATCACAATTTTCTTGCGCATCATGTCCTCGAAGGCCAGCATCATTTCCGAGGGGTCGTACTTGAAAATCTCGCTCACGAAGGCCTTGTACACGCGGGCGTGGCGGTTTTCGTCGCCCGCAATCATGCCGCAGATTTTGGAGAGCTGGTCGTCGCCGGCGGTGCGGGCCAGCTGGCCCACGCGGCGGTGCGAGATGTTGGTGGCCTGCTCCTGGTAGCTGGTGTACACAAAGGCGCGGTACGGGTCGTTGGCCGTGCCGAGGTCGAAGGCGTCGTTGATGAGGAACTGCGTGCTCACTTCGAACTCACGCATATTCACGCGGCCGCTCAGATAGAGGTAGCGGTTGAGCAGGTCGCCGTGGCGGTTTTCCTCGGCCGTCCAGCCCCGAATCCACTCGGCCCAACCGTTGTTGCGGTCGCGGTTGATGTTGTCGAGCTCGTGGAACCAAGCCTCGTAGTTGGGCAGGGCCTCTTCGGTGATGGTGTCGCCAATGAGCACGGCCAGCAGGTCGTAGCTGAGGCTGCCGGCTTTTTCGCGCAGCTCTTTTACTTCGTCAAAAAACGTGTCGCGGCGCGAATCGGGCAGGAAATCGGCGGGCTGCCAGCTTTCTTCCACACTTTTGAGGAAGGTGCTCATGTTCGATTTCACGAAGCTTTCCATCTGTTGCAGAACTTCGCCGCGGGTTATCGATATGGAGGTTTGCATAGAAATGAGGCGAAAAAAGCGTGAGGGGTGAATGAAGAAACGCTTTTCGCGCAACAAAGGTCTGCCCCAACCGTAGGGGGGCGGTTATAAGATTATGGCATTAGGGCGCAAAAAGGCCAGATTCGCCCCAGTCAGCCCGGTTTGAAGCCCGTTTTGGGCCTCAGTAAATTACATTTTTTTCAACTGCAGCGCCGCCTGGTACAGCCAGACTGCCGAATCGGCGGCGGCAGACGGCAAGGGCCGTTGGGACGAAAATAACAGCCGGGGGCCATCGAAAGCGGTACGGCGCTCAAGCCAGGCGGCCGTGCCCGGGCTGAGCAGCCACACAACGGGAGCATCAGGGCCAATGCCCGGCCGGTTGGCCAGCCGGCGCAGGCACTCCGTTTGGTCGGTGGTGCCGCTGAGGGATTGGCGCAGTGCGGCCTGTGAGGCATCGTGCGCGGGCCAGCCGGTGAGCAGCAGCACCGGCCCGGGGCCGGGCGAATACGGGCGGAAGGGCGAGAGGCTTTTCAGGAAATCGTTGGTGCCGGCCAACACCCGCACCCGCCCTGCCGGCCGGCTGATGGCAGCCAGGGCACTTTCGTGCTGCTGCAGCTCGCGGCTTAGTACCTGGTGGCGGTGCCAGGTTTTGGCGGCGTAGAGGGTGGTAATTAGTAGAAATATTGCGATGGTAGCAGGACGGGAGAACCTCCCACCCAGTCCCTCCCCAAAAGAGAGAGGAGCCTGACGGTTGTGACTTGCCGCTACTAGTGCCACTTCAGTTTCTTCAGCTGCTTTGGCTCCAGCTGACGCTTCGCTTTCAGGAACTCCTTCAGCCTTTCTCAGCCAGAAAATCACATTGGTCAGCAGCCAGAAATCGAGCAGCGGCAGCGCCAGCCGGGGCGGCAGCTTGAACAAGCCGGCCAGCAAAACCAGTCCTCCAACAAACCCCAACTGCACCAACCAGAACCAACTAGCACGCCTCCGGCGGCGGGCTACGGCCACGGCCGTGGCCGCCAGCGCCAGCAGCAGCGGGAAGTAGTCGCGCCCTAGCAGCAGGAGCCGCTGGCGCAGCTTGGCGGGCACTTCGTGGGCCAGAAAATCTGTTGCATCGAAGTGGTAGGCGCGTTGAATCAGAGCTTCGTTTACCACCGTGGAATCGCCCAGCAGCCACAGATTGATGGCGGCGGTGCCGAGGCTATCGGCAGGGGTGCGCGGCTGCGGGCGGAGCTGGTCGAAATCCAGAATGCGGCTGAAAGCGGCATCGCGGCGCTGAGCGCGGGCTTCGGCCGGCGTTTGCTGCCAGTGGAGAATGCTGGTGGCCAGCAGCAGGCCTAGCGCCGCGCTGGCCAAAACAGGAGCCGCCCGCCGCCAGCTTCCCGCCAGCCACACGGCCGCCGGCACCACGGCAATGACTCCCAGCACGGCCAGACTGGGCCGCACCAGCCACGCCGCGCCCAAAGCCAGCAGCCCCAGCAGCAGTGCCCCGCGCTGGCCGGCCCGCTGGGCCGCAAACAGCACCCCCGCCCCTGCCAGCAGCAGCGCAACCCGTCCGTGGCTGAACCACAGCCAGTGCTCCAACCAGGCCAGCCCGAAAAACAACGTGAGCACCAACGCCAATGGCCCCGGCCGCAGGTACGGCCGCAGCAATTTATCCAGCACCGCGAAGGTGAGCACCGTGGCCGCCACCAGCAGCGTGCCCAGTAGCAGCCCCAGCCACGGCACGCCGG
>NZ_JBCEVZ010000025.1:0-70579 GCF_038448715.1 Hymenobacter segetis
GCCGGATGCGCGGCCAGGACAACAAGGTCATCGTCATCACCGGTGACGGCGAACTGAACGAAGGAACGGTATGGGAAAGCCTACTGGTAGCCAGCGCCCACAAAGTCAACAATCTGACTTTAGTAGTCGACCGCAACCACTTCCAGGCCAACGTAGCCACTGAGGACCTCATCCCGCTGGAGCCGCTGGCCCCGAAGTTCGAGGCCTTTGGCTGTGAGGTGCGCCGGATTGACGGACACGACTTCAAGGCGTTGGAAGAATCCTTCTCCGCCCTACCCTTTTCCGATACCAAGCCCTCGGTCATCATCTGCGACACGGTGCGCGGGCGCGGCCTGCCCAGCATCGAAGCCCGCGCCGACCGCTGGTTCTGCAACTTCTCGGCCGATGAAGTAGAAGAATTGCTGCGCGAGCTGCACAGTCAGGTAGCCACTACGCTGACCAGCGAAACCCTCACCGTCCGCTAATAGCTTCTTATGACTTACGAAGAACTTATCAAGGAAACCGCCCTCACCGATGAGCGCCTGGTGGTGATGACGGCCGAAAACCGCGCCCTCATCCGCAACCTGCCGGCCGTGCTCGGACCTCGCTTCATCGATACCGGCATCACTGAGCAAACTCTCATCGGGGCCGCCGCCGGGCTGGCCCTGCGCGGCCGCGTGCCGGTAGTGCACGCGCTGGCCACCTTCCTCACGCTACGGGCCTTCGAGTTCATCCGCACCGATGTCGGCATCGGCCAACTGCCGGTGAAGCTGAGCGGCTTCGTGCCCGGTTTCCTTTCCGACGGCAACGGCCCCACCCACCAGGCCATTGAGGACGTGAGCCTGATGCGCGGCATTCCTGGTATGACCGTTTTCGCGCCCGCCGATGAGCAGGACATGCTGGCTATGCTGCCCGCCATCTGGGCCTCTCCCGCGCCGGCTTACGTGCGCATCAACACCCGCCCCGCCACCTACGCGCACGCGCCATTTGAGATGGGCAAGGCCGAAATTGTGGCCGAGGGCACCGACATCACCATCATCACCTACGGCATGCTCTTCGAGCAAACGCTGGTGGCCCGCGAGCTGCTGCAAGCCCAGGGCAAATCGGTGGGCCTCATCAACCTGCGCAGCCTCAAGCCGATTGACGAAGCCGCTCTTCTCGAAGTGGTGCGGCGTGGTTCCCTCATCGTGACGGTGGAGGACCATTTCATCACCGGCGGCCTCTATTCCATCCTAGCCGAGGTGCTGTTGCGCAACCAGCTCACCGCCCGCGTACTGCCCTTGGCGCTGGAGGAGCGATGGTACCGCCCCGGCCGCCTCAGCGCCGTGCTGGAGTACGAGGGCTTCACCGGCCACCACATTGCCCGCCGCATCACGGAGTTTTTGGGCGAGGCGGGCGCAACGCTTGCCGAAGGTCCTGCCGTGCTGGAAAATCAGTTCGCGGAGTAAACCAATCGTCTGTCATGCTGACGAAGGAAGCATCTTATCACGGCTGCTTTCGTCAGAATTTCTAACCCATGCAGTACGGACGTGATAAGGTCCTTCACTGCGCTCAGGATGACACAAATTCCCATGCCCAACACCGTTTCCTTCAACGAAAACTACCCCGACATCACGAAGTCGGACGAGCTTTATGCCCGCGCCCAGAAAATCATGACGCCGGTGACGCAGACCCTCGCCAAAGGCCCCGGCCAGTACACCAAAGGCGTGAGCCCGAAGTACGTGAAGCGCGCCAAAGGCTCCCACATCTGGGACGTGGATGGCAACGAGTACATCGATTTTCAGATGGGTATTGGCCCGATTTCGTTGGGCTACGCTTACCCGAAAGTGGACGACGCCATTCGCGCCCAACTCGAAGACGGCATCACCTTCTCGATGATGCACGAGCTGGAAGTGGAGCTTTCGGAATTGATTCACGAGATTATTCCGAACGCCGAAAGCATCCGTATCAGCAAAACCGGCGCGGATGTGTGCTCGGCGGCGGTGCGCGTATCGCGGGCCTTCACCGGGCGCGATAACGTCCTGTGCTGCGGCTACCACGGCTGGCACGATTGGTACATCGGCACCACCAGCCGCGACAAAGGCATTCCACAGGAAAGCAAAGACTTGGTGGCCGCGTTCGAATATAACAACCTCGATTCGCTGAAAGCCCTGCTCGATGAAAACGTGGCCTGCGTGATTCTGGAACCGTTTATTTTCGACGCGCCCAAGGACAACTTCCTCCACGAAGTGGCCCGGCTGTGCAAGGAAAACGGCACGCTGCTCATCTTTGATGAGATGTGGACCGGTTTCCGCGTGGCCGTGGGTGGGGCACAGGAGTATTTTGGCATCACGCCCGATTTGGCGGTGTATTCCAAGGCGTTTGCCAACGGCATGCCCATTGCCCTGCTCACCGGCCGGCGCGATGTGATGCAACTGTTCGAGCAGGATGTGTTCTTCTTCACCACTTTCGGGGGTGAAGCGCTGAGCCTGGCCGCCGCCGTGGCAACCATCACCGAGATGCGTGAGAAGAACGTGCCCGCCCGCCTCGCCGAGCAGGGCAAAAAGCTCAAGGACGGCTACAACGGAATTGCCGCCGAACTGGGCCTGACGCAGTACACCAAATGCTACGGCTATGACTGCCGCACGATAGTAACCTTCGACCCCTCGGCCGGCAACGGCATGGAAATAAAGGCATTCATGCAGCAGGAACTGTTCAAGCGCGGTATCATGTGGGGCGGTTTCCACAATATGTGTTTTTCGCACACCGATGCCGACGTGGCCCATACCCTGGCCGCCTACCGCGAAGTGCTGCCGCTGTTGAAGGAAGCTATTGAAGCTGGTGACGTAGCCTCGCGCCTGCTCGGTGAGCCGGTGGAAGCCGTGTTCCGCAAGGTGACGAATGCCGCGCCGGTTAAAGCCAAGTAAGCCCGATGAATTTATTCGATTTAACGGGCAAAACGGCCATCGTCACCGGTGCCTGCGGGCTCATTGGCCAGAAGCACTGCGCGGCCCTGGCCGAAGCCGGAGCCAACGTGGTTGTGGCCGACCTCAACGCGGAAGCCGCCGCAGCCGTGGCCTTTGGGCTGGGTGGCGGGCCGCACTTGTCGTTGGCAGTTGATGTGACTAAACCGGAATCCTTGGCTACCGCCCGCGACCAGATTCTGGCCCGTTTCGGCCACATCGACGTGTTGGTGAACAATGCCGCCATTAACGATATGTTCGAGAACCCCGCGCTGGCGGCTGATTTGAGCAAGTTCGAGAACTTCCCACTGGCCACGTTCCAGAAAGTGTTGGAGGTGAACGTGACGGGCGTATTCCTGGCGGCGCAGGTATTCGGCACACCCATGGCGCAGCAGGGCCACGGCAGCATCATCAACGTGGCCAGCACCTACGGCATCGTCGGGCCCGACCAGAGCATTTACCGCAACGAGGCCGGCGAGCAAACTTTCTATAAATCACCCTCCTACCCCATGACCAAGGGCGCGGTGGTGAATTTTACCCGCTACCTGGCGGCCTACTGGGGCGCGGCCGGCGTGCGCGTGAACACGCTCTCGCCCGGCGGCGTGGAAAATAGCCAGGATGCGTTTTTCGTCAAGCAATACAGCGCCAAAACGCCGCTCGGGCGCATGGCTACGCCTACTGATTACCAAGGCGCGGTCGTATTTCTGGCTTCGGATGCGTCGGCTTATATGACTGGAGCCAACCTGGTCGTGGATGGTGGCTGGACGGCTATTTAATTTCTTATAGCGCATGCTTTAGCTTGCGCATCTTCCTTACAGGCACAAGCTAAAGCGTGTGCTACAATACAACCCTTCGCCTCATGCAAGCTGTTGAAATTCGCAAAAACCGATTCATTGGCGCGGGCTACCCGGCCTACATCATTGCCGAAATTGGCATCAACCACAACGGCTCGCTCGACCTAGCCAAGCAGCTCATTTCCGAGGCCGCCAAGGCCGGCTGCGACGCCGTGAAATTCCAGAAGCGCACGCCCGAGCTGTGTGTACCCAAGGACCAGTGGGAAAAGCAGCGCGACACCCCCTGGGGCCGCATGAGCTACATCGACTACAAGCGCAAAACCGAGTTCGGTCAGGTCGAATACACGGCTATCGACGACTACTGCCGCGCCTTGGGCATCGACTGGTTTGCCTCGTGCTGGGACGAGCCGTCGGTTGATTTCATGGAGCAGTTTGCGCCCGTGATGTACAAAATGGCCTCCGCCTCCCTCACCGACAAGCCCCTGCTGGACCGCGTGCGCGCCACCGGCCGCCCGCTAATGCTAAGCACCGGCATGAGCACCCTCGATGAAATCAACCAAGCCGTGAAGTGGGTGGGTCTGGATAAGCTGATGATTGCGCACTCCACGTCCTCCTACCCCTGCCCGCCCGCCGAGCTGAACCTGCGCATGGTGCCCGTGCTGCAAGGCATGTTCCCCGGCACGCCCATCGGCTACTCGGGCCACGAAACCGGCCTAGCTACCACTGTGGCCGCCGTGACGTTGGGTGCCAGCTTTGTGGAGCGCCACTTCACCCTGGACCGCGCCATGTGGGGCTCCGACCACGCCGCTTCGGTAGAGCCCGGCGGCATGGCCAAGCTCGTGCGCGACATCCGCGACGTAGAGGAAGGCCTCGGCGATGGCATCAAGCGCGTGTACGACTCCGAATTGGAGCCCCGCGCCCGCCTGCGCCGTGAGCTGACGCCGAACCAGGAGTAGCCTGTTTGAGTTGAACTCCTGAACGAATAAAGAACGTCATGCAGAGCGCAGCGAAGCATCTTTACCGCAATAGTAAAATTGATTACTAACTCGGTAAAGATGCTTCGCTACGCTCTGCATGACGTTTTGCCGCATGCCGTTCTTTCAATAATCCAGAATCTGCCCTAAACCATGCATCACGTCGAACTCATCACCACGGCCATACTGCTGATTTGGGTGGCCGTGGTCATCACGCTGGAGCGCATCATCCCCTACCGCAAGGGCCTGCCATTTTTCCGCGAGGGCTTCTGGACCGACTTGGTGCTCTACACCTTCGTGCAGAGCTACGCCCTGAAAATCATCATTTTCGATTACATCATTCAGCCCCTCGACCAGCATTTCGGGTTCTCGAAGCTGCATTTTGTGACGGGCTGGCCTATTTGGGCGCAGGTGCTGTTTTTCGTAGTGACGCACGATTTCTACATCTACTGGTTTCATCGGTTTCAGCACAGTAGCCCGCTGTTCTGGCGCACGCACGAGGCGCATCACTCGGGCAAGCAGGTGGACTGGCTGGCTGGCTCCCGCTCGCACGCCCTAGAAATCATCATCAACCAGACCATTGAGTTTGCGCCCATTATCCTGCTCGGAGCCGACCCCATGGTGGTGCCCATCAAGGCCTGCATCGATGCCGTGTGGGGCATCTGGATTCACTGCAACATCGACGTGCGCTCGGGCCGCCTGCAATATTTCATCAACGGCCCCGAAATGCACCTCTGGCACCACGCCGACCACGAGGAAGTATTCTACGCCAACTTCTCGACCAAATTTGCCTTCTGGGACTGGATTTTCGGCACCGCCTACCGCCCCGACCACAAGCCGCTGAAATGGGGTCTGCCCTACGCCTTCCCGAAAGATTATTTCAGCCAGCACGTCTTTTCCGTAGCCCGTTTCGATGAGGAAGAATTGGTCAAACGGTCCCGATTATTCCGCGCATACCACGGCATTCGCGGGCGGCTGCTAACCAAGCTCACCGACCGCGTGCCGGCCCTGAAACCCCTGCATGGCTGGCCCGTGCCGGAGCCGTATACCGAAACCATCCCCGCGCAGCGCCCGGGCGGTAATTTTGGCGCAGCTCCGGCCCCGGCCACTCCCTCTCACTCCCCCACTGCTGCTGCTTCGTCCCGTTGATTAATCCCTGGTTTTCGCTGTTTCTGGCCTCGTTCATGGAGGTTTGCTGGACGTATAGTCTCAAGGCGCTCAACATGCAGCGCATCAAGGAAGTAGCCTGGCTGCACAGCTTCACGCATCCGGCCTTATTGCTACCGGTACTGCCGCTGCTGGCCTACGTGGCTTTTGGGCTGGCCAACGTGCTGTTCCTGTCGCAGGCCATGCGATTCATTCCCACCGCTACGGCATACTCGGCCTGGATGGCGCTGGCCGTAGTGGGCATCAAGCTCGTGGATGTGCTCTACCTCAAGCAGCCGTTTTCCTGGCAAAGCGTGATCTATACCAGCCTGATTATCATTGGCGTACTGGGATTGCGGCGCATCGAATAGCCCGCAGTTTTCCAACGGTTTCCATTTCCCGCAGGCGGCTCTTTCTGCTCAGAAAGAGCCGCTTTTTTGTATTCCCGAACTTCTCGGCAATCTGGCAGACAGCCCCAATATTGCCCCACCGAAGAGTACAGGAAGGTTGGGCGCGATGGCGCGAGGTTCTTGCGGCATCTTTCACGCATTCCCACCCGGTACCCGTGGCGCTTTCCGCTCGCTTTTATCTGGCTTGTCTACTGACTCTGTTCGGGTTAGGACTGGGGCGTGAGATTTCGGCCCAGGTATTGCGCCGGCCGGTCCCGGATAAGCTCATCGTCCTCACCTTTGATGATGCGGCCGTGAGCCACGCCACCTTCGTGGCCCCGCTACTGAAGAAATACGGGTTTGGCGGCACGTTTTTCGTGTGCGAGTTCCGGGAGCCACCGTTTTCGGACAAGACCAAATACATGACATGGGCACAGATTCAGGGCCTGCACCGGCAGGGGTTTGAGGTGGCCAGCCACACGCTCAGCCACCAGCACGTCAACAAGATGAACCGGGCGCAGCTTGGGGCTGAGCTGGATTCTATCGAAGCACGCTGCCGCGCCTGGCGTATTCCCCGGCCCGTCACCTTCGCTTATCCCGGCTACGATACCGCTCCCACGGCCACCGCGCTGCTGCCCGAGCGCGGCTACCAGTTTGCCCGCGCCGGCGGCGGCCGGGCTTACGCCCCCACCCAGGACAATCCCATGTTGCTGCCCAGCTTCAGCATCTCGGGTACCGATACGGCCAAGGTTTTCAACGCCATTCGGCAAGCTCATGATGGCCGCGTGGTAATCCTGACTGGGCACGGCGTGCCCGACGTGGCCCACGACTGGGTTACGACCCCGCCCGCGCTGTTTGAACAGTACCTGAAATACCTGCACGACCACCGCTACCACGTCATCGCCCTGCGCGACCTGGCCCGTTACGTGAACGTGCCCGAAGCCCTGCGCACCCTGCCGCCCCGCTACGAAAACCTGAAATAAGCCACCCTCCTAATCCTCAAATCCCACCCATGAAAACCAACTACTTATTCGCTTTGAGCGGCTTGCTACTGAGTTTCGGCAGCCACGCGCAGAGCAAAATGGCCACCGGCAGCCAGAAACCCATGCCCGCTGCTGAGTGGGTTGATGCCGATACCGGCCACAAGGTGGTACGCCTCACCCAGCTGGACGGCGACAACGGCAGCTTTTACTTTCACAACAACCCGTTTTTGAAAGGCAGAGGCAACGAGGGCGACCTGATGGTGATTTACCACACCGATGCCCAGGGCAAGCAACTGCGCCTGGTGAACCTGAAAACCCACCATACCGAGCCGCTGACGCGCTATTTCAAGCAGGTGAAGGGCGAAATAGTGGGCCGCAAGCGCCGGGAGGTGTTTTATCAGGTGCAGGACACGGTGTATGCCACCAACGTGGACTCGAAAAAAACGCGCCGCGTGTTCGTGTTTCCAGCCGATTTCAAGGCCGATATTACTTCGCTGAATGCCGACGACACCCAGCTTGGCGGGGCCTGGGGCAGCGATGCGGAAAAGGAAATCTACCGCCAGTACCCGGCCAAGAGCGACTTTTTCAACCGCATCTACGACGCTAAGCTGCCGCGCACGCTCTTTGTGGTGAGCACGGATGGCGGCGGGAAGCTCACCAAGCTATTCACGGATAATGCCTGGCTGAACCACGTGCAGTTTTCGCCCACCGACCCCGATTTGCTGATGTTTTGCCACGAAGGCCCCTGGGGCAAGGTGGACCGCATCTGGCACATCGACACCAAAACCAAGGCGGTGAAGCTGGTGCATAAGCGCACGGTGGACGGCGAAATTGCGGGCCACGAATTCTTCAGTCCCGACGGCAAAACCATCTGGTACGACATGCAAAAGCCCCGCAGCGTGACCTTTTACCTGGGCGGCACCGACGTGAAAACCGGCCAGGAACGCGCCTACCAGATGGAGCGCAACGACTGGTCCATCCACTTCAACGTTTCGCCCGACCAGAAGCTCTTCGCCGGCGATGGCGGCGACGCGGGCCAGGTGGCCAAAGCCCCGGACGGTATGTGGATTAACCTCTTCCATCCCGAAGGCGACAAATTCCGCACCGAGCGCCTGGTGAACATGAAAACCCACGGCTACAAGCTGGAGCCCAACGTCCATTTCTCGCCCGACGGGAAATGGATAATATTCCGCGCCAATTTTGAAGGCCAGGAGCAAGTGTACGCCGTGGAAATCGCCAAAACGGCGTCGTAGTTACTGTTCCAAGACAAGAAAAAGAACGTCATGCTGAGCGTAGCCGAAGCATCTCTACCGCGCAAGTAATCCAATCGCTGCAACGAAGCGGTAGAGATGCTTCGGCTACGCTCAGCATGAAGTTCAGATAAGACAATATCCTCACCCAATGCTACTAAAAACCTCCCTTCACTCCCTCCTCTGCGCCGCGCTGCTGCTCACGCTGCCCGCCACCGCCCAGAAGCTGCCGAAGAAAAAGGCCGTGCTCAAAAGCATGACCCGCGCCAACGACTACTTCATGCGGACCTGGCCCGACCCCGGCAAGGAAATCGTGACCAATATTGCCCGGCCCAGCCACATCTGGACGCGCGGCGTGTACTACGAAGGCCTGATGGCCCTCTACCAGACCGACAAGCAAAAGCGCTACTACGACTACGCCGTGGACTGGGGCACGAAGCACCAGTGGGGCATCCGCAAAGGCATTACGGACCGCAACGCCGACGACCACTGCGCCGGCCAGACCTACCTCGACCTCTACCAGATTGACCCCAAGCCGGAGCGCCTGCACGACATCAAGGCCAGCATCGACCTGATGGTGCAGAGCCCAAAAATCGACGACTGGAACTGGATTGATGCCCTGCAAATGGCCATGCCCGTCTATGCTAAACTGGGCGCGATGACCAAGGATACGGCCTACTACGAGAAGATGTACCGCATCTACAACTACTCAAAAACCCAGCACGGCGGCCACGGCCTCTACAACCCCGAGGATAAATTGTGGTGGCGCGACAAGGATTTCGTGCCCCCTTACAAGGAGCCCAACGGCGAAGACTGCTACTGGAGCCGCGGCAACGGCTGGGTAGTAGCCGCCATGGTGCGCGTGCTCGACATCATGCCCAAAGATGCCCCCCACCGCGCCGAATACGAGCAGATGTACCTAAACATGATGCAGGCCCTGCCCCCATTGCAACGCGCCGACGGCTACTGGAACGTGAGCCTGCACGACCCCACGCATTTCGGCGGCAAGGAGCTATCGGGCACCGCGCTGTTCGTCTACGGCATGGCCTGGGGCCTGAACCACGGCCTGCTCGACAAGCAGAAATACGAGCCCATCATCGCCAAAGCCTGGCAGGCCATGGCCACCGAATGCGTGACGCCCAACGGCTCGCTGGCCTACGTGCAAGGCACCGGCAAGGAGCCCAAAGACGGCCAGCCCGTCAGCGTCACTTCCCGCCCCGACTTTGAGGATTATGGCCTTGGCTGCTTCCTGCTGGCGGGAAGTGAGGTTTATAAATTGAAGTAACCCGTCATGCAGAGCGCAGCGAAGCATCTCGCGTGCCGCCACCAATTCAATCGTTGCCATTGCCTTGAGTACGCGAGATGCTTCGCTACGCTCTGCATGACGTGCCAATAAATTCTATGAAACGCCCCCTCGCCCTCCTCCTCCTCGCTTCCCTCACCGCCCACGCCCAGGCCCCCAAATGGCCGGCCATCACCCAGCAAACCAAGCCTTGGACGCGCTGGTGGTGGGAAGGCAGCGCCGTGAATAAAGCCGACCTCACCACCGTGCTCACCGAGTATCAGAAAGCCAACCTCGGCGGGCTGGAAATCACCACGATTTATGGGGTGAAGGGCGCGGAAAGCCAGTTTATCGACTTCCTCTCGCCGAAGTGGATGGACATGCTCTCGCATACCCTCACGGAGGCCGGGCGGCTGGGGCTGGGCATTGATATGGCGCAGGCCTCGGGCTGGCCCTTTGGTGGGCCGTGGGTGGCCCCAGTGGATGCCTCGAAGTACGTAACCTACAAAACCTACGAGGTGAAAGGAGGCGCGAGTTTGAATGAGCCGGTGACCTTTATGCAGAAGCCCATTGCCACGGCCATCGGCCACAAGGTCGATATCAAGCAATTGACCGACCCGGTGGCCAAAAACAAGAATATGCAAACCCTGGCCCTAGAGCAGGTGCGCTTCGAGAAGCCGCTGCCGCTGCAGGCGCTGATGGCTTATTCGGACAAGGGCGAAACGCTGGATTTGACGAGCAAAGTAGGCCCTGATGGCAAGCTAAGCTGGACAGCACCGGCTGGCTCAGCCTGGACGCTATATGCGCTGTTTCAGGGCGGGCACGGCAAGCAGGTGGAGCGCGCCGGCCCCGGCGGTGAGGGCGACGTGATTGACCACTTCTCTAAGACGGCCACCGACCATTACTTGGCGTATTTCGACAAGGCTTTCGCGGGCCACAACGTGAAGCCGATTCGGGCGTTTTTCAACGACTCCTACGAGGTGGACGATGCGCAGGGCGAGGCCAACTGGACACCTCAAATGTTTGCCGAATTCCAGAAACGGCGCGGCTATGATTTGCGCCAGCATTTGCCGGCGCTGTTCAACAAGGCCAGCGAGGATGAAAACCAGCGCGTGCTCACTGATTACCGCCAGACGATTTCTGAGCTGCTGCTCGAAAACTACACCCAAACCTGGGGCACCTGGGCCAAAACCCACGACGCGCTGATTCGCAACCAGGCCCACGGCTCGCCAGCCAACATCCTGGATTTGTACGCCGCTACCGACATTCCCGAGACGGAGGGCGAGGACCTGACGCGCATCAAATTCGCGTCGTCGGCCGCGCACGTCACGGGCAAGCCGCTGACCTCGGCCGAAACGGCGACCTGGGAGAATGACCATTTCCTGAGCAAGCTGAGCGACGTAAAAAAGGCCATCGACCGGATGCTGCTGGGCGGGGTAAATCACGTTTTCTACCACGGCACGGCCTATTCGCCTCCCTCGGCTAAGTGGCCCGGCTGGCTGTTCTACGCGGCGGTGGAGTTTAATCCGCAGAACCCATTCTGGACGGATTTCGGTAAGCTGAACCTGTACACGGCCCGCGCCCAGTCGTTCCTACAAGCCGGCCAGCCCAGCAACGACGTGCTACTCTACCTGCCCATTTCGGATGCCTATACCCGGCCCGGCAAGGTGCTGCTCCAGCATTTCGACGGCATTGAGCACGGCTTTAAAGGGCTGCCCATTGAAGCCACCAGCGAGCTGCTGCTGAGCAAGGGTTACGGCTACGATTTCATCTCCGACAAGCAGGTGCAAGCCGTAAAAAACACCGGCAACACCCTCACCACCAGCGGCAGTGCGGTTTACCAAACCCTGCTCGTGCCCGATGCCCATCTCATGCCGCTGCCCACGCTGGAAAGCCTGCTGAAGCTGGCCCAGAATGGCGCTACCATCCTGCTGCAAAACCAGTTGCCCGCCGACGTGCCCGGCCTTGGCAACCTCGAAAACCGCCGCAGCAACTTCAAGAAACTGCTGGCCCAGCTCAAGTTCAAGGCCACGGCCCAGGCCGGCGTACAGCAGGCAAGCCTCGGCAAAGGCCGCGTGCTGCTGGGCAATGACGTGCCGCAGCTCCTGGCGCAAGCCAGCGTGCGCCGCGAAACGCTGGCCGACCAGGGCCTGCAATTCCTGCGCCGTAGCCACGCTCAGGGCCATTACTACTTCCTGGCCAACTGGGCCGAAAAGCCCTTCGCCGGCTGGATAACCCTGCAAACGCCCGCCAAAGCCGCTGCCCTCTATAACCCCATGACCGAGCAAACGGGCATGGCCAGAATCCGCGCCACGGCCAACGGGCTGCCCGAAATCTACGTGCAGCTCAACCCCGGCGAAACCTGCATCCTCGACACCAACGAAGGCGCGCTCACTGGTCCGGCCTACCCCTACCTCACCGTAGCCGCCGCGCCCCAGCCCCTCACCGGCCCTTGGGACCTGAATTTCACCTCGGGCGGCCCGGAACTGCCCGCCAAGCTTCAGACCAAAGAGCTGACGTCCTGGACCACGCTGGCCGGCGACGCGGGCCGCAAGTTCTCGGGCACCGCCACCTACAGCACCACCTTCGCCCTGCCCCAAGGCCCCGGCGACGGCTTCCTGCTTGACCTCGGCCGGGTGGCCCAGAGCGCCCGCGTGCAGGTGAACGGCCAGCCCGCTACCACGCTCCTCGGCCCGGTGTATCAGGTTTTCGTGCCCAAAGCCCAGCTCAAAGCCAGCAATACCCTCACCGTGACTGTGAGCAACCTGATGGCCAACCGCATCATCGACATGGACCGCAACCACGTCGACTGGAAGATTTTCTACAACACCAACATGCCCGCCAAGCTCAAGGAAAACCGGGGCGACGACGGCCTTTTCACCACCTCCAACTGGTCGCCGCTGGATTCCGGTTTGCTCGGGCCCGTCACCCTCACGCCAGCCACCACGGGCGCGCCCGCTCAATAGATTTTAACTATGGAAGAAGTAGCTTTCACGATGCAGCTGCGGCCCGGCGTGGCCGCCGAATACCAGCGCCGCCACGACGAAATCTGGCCCGAGCTTTCGGCCCTGCTGCGCGAGGCCGGCATCCGGGATTATTCGATTTACCTTGATGCCGCCAGCGGCCGGCTGTTTGCGGTGCAAAAGCGCCTGCCAGGCCACACCACTGCTGATTTGCCGGCCACCGAAATCATGCAGCGCTGGTGGGCCTACATGGGCGATTTGATGGAAACTAACCCGGATAACTCGCCCGTAGTGCAGCAGCTAACGCGGGTCTTCTATATGGAATAACGCGCCTTTTTTCACGCCAATACAGGAGGGTGCGGGAAGGTTAGTGATGACTCAATCTCCAGATTTGTAGAGTGAGTGTAAACAACCTGACTGGCCCGTAGCCCGCCGGAGAAACGATGGGTGGGAGTCCTCTTTCCTCCACCAGCCGCTACGGGTCACGTCAGTGTTGTGGTGCCACTTTGCAAGCATTATCGGCCCGGTTTAATAACTGTCGGCGGCCATACAAAAACGTGAACATCATCGACGACGATAAGGCAGTTATAGACGCACAAAACAGCCTGAATATCAAATTTTAATTTTTAATGGACCCCAACGTTGAAGAGGCGGCTTCCTGTGGAGGCCGCTTCTTTTTTGTAGCTTATTGAATGGGCACCCACTGATTCGTTACTTCAAACACTTATTCCCAATCCGATGCTGACGAAGAGAGAACTAAATCTGGTTGGCCTCACGGCCCTGCTCATGTGCATTCCAATGGCCATCGTGGCCAGTCAAAACCGCCTGCCCGGCCCGCTGCCATCGTCGGTATTTGAGTGGAACGACTACAAAGCCGTGCCCACTAAAGTGGGCGAGCGGCGGCCGTTTTTCGACTCTCCCACCGAAACGCTCGATAACCTGGAAGTGCACGCCACCACCCTCAACCCCGGCGAATACGCCCACCCCGCCCACCAGCACCCCGACGAGGAGCTGATGATAGTGCGCGAAGGAACGGTGGAAGCCCTGGTGAACGGTGAACTGAAGCGCGTCGGCCCCGGCTCACTCATTTTCCAGGCCCCCAATAAGATGCACAGCATCAAAAACGTGGGCACCACCCGCGCCACCTACCATGTACTACGCTGGCGCACGTCCAAAACCGGCCCGGCCGCAGTCAGCAAGCCGTAATTAGAACAGTCAGGCTACTTGCTCGGGCCCACACTCTTCTTCGCAAAATCAGCCGCCGCGTCATTGAGTTGCTTTGGTGTCGGGGTTTGGCGGCCTTCGTCAATCAGCACGCGGTAGCGGAACGTCACAGATTCACCCTTTTTCAGCTGTAGGTTTTTGGCCGATTTTCCGTTGGTGAAAATATTTTCGCCCAACGGGTTGGCAGCGAATAACCCATAGCCACGGGCGTGCCAGAAGGTGGGATAATTGGGGTTTTTCGGGTGGTCGATGATGGTGATGCTGACGGAGTCGGCGTCCATTTTGCCGTAGGCTTTGCACCACACGCCGCGGGTACTCCAGGCATCGTTGCCGCGCTTGCCGGCGCTGGTGAGGTAGGTACCGTTGGCAACGTGGTCGGTGCCGGCTTTCACCACCGTCACAATGCCTTTGCTGTCGGTGAATTTCTGGTCCTGGTCGGCGGGGATTTGCAGTTCATGGGCCAGGCGCAGGCCCAGCAGGCCGTCTTTGGCGTCGGTGAAGGTCACTTCCCGCGCCGCCGTGAGCGTGGTAACGCGGTCGATGATGCGCGCCCGGGCGGTGCCGCTGAACTCGAAGCGCGTGGTTTCTTCCAGCAGCACTTCGTTTTGCTGGTTGGTCCAGTTGGCGTGGTAGGCCAGCACGCCGGTGGAGCCGCTACTGATGGTGAGAATCTTATCGGTTTTTATCCAGCCATACGCGGCTTTTTTCTCCTTCGGAATGGCGTAGGAGTTATTCCAGAAATCCAGTCCGTTCACGTTCTCGAAGTTGAACCACAGGCCGATGTGGTGCGGGTGGTCGGTGGGGTCGCCGGGCTGCGGGTTCAGCGGGAAGCCGCGCGTGACCACGGTGCCATTGGCGGCGCGCAATGGGTAAAGCACGGGCTTTTCCAGCGAGTCAGGGTACAGAAAGCTGGTGAATAACTCCTTGCCCACAAACACGTCAACCTTCCGGGCTTTGGCATCTTTGGTCACGCGCACCGGCTCGGCCTTCTGGGCCTGCGCATCGGAAAATCCAGCCAGCGCAAGCAGCAGCACGCCGCCGGGGAGAGCAAATTTCATCATCGGGTGGGGCTGAAACAGCATTAGTATTTGAACACTTTGCCGCCTACCATCACCTCCTGCGTCTTCTCGTCGAAGGTGGCTTTCATGCCCGAATGCACGGCGGCGTTGGTCATGATAGTAGCGATGGAATGGCTGTAGCCGGCCTCTACGGGGGCGTGCGGCTGCTGGCGGCTGCGCACGCACTCCATCCAGTTGCGCACGTGGTTCGAGGTCAGCTTGTCGCCGCCGGTGTTGGCCGAGGCAATGACCGGCTCGACGGCCGACAAACTCGACTCGGGCAGCAAAAATGGCTGCATATGCATATCGGCGGCGAATTTCTGGGTGAGGCCGCCGCGCGGCGATACGGTGTTGGTGTTCAAATTCAGCTCGCCGCCGTTGGAATAATAGATTTCGGACGGGTGCTCGTCGCCGTTATCCATCCGCGAGCCGAAGGTGACCTGGAAGCCGTTGCTGGGGTCGTTTTGGGGGCCATAGTCGAACACGGCCGTGAGGGTGTCCCAGTTCTTGCGTCCGTCTTTCCACATATAAATGCCGCCGTTGGCCACCACGCTGCGCGGGTGTTGCAGGCCCGTAAACCAGTGCACGGTATCAATCTGGTGGCTCATCCATTGGCCCGGAAGGCCCGACGAATACGGCCAGAACAGACGGTATTCCAGGTATTTGCGGGCATCAAACGCCTCGAAGGGCCGGTTCATGATGAAGCGTTTCCAATCCGTATCGGCCTCTTTCAATTGCGGCACCAAGTCCGGGCGGCGCCAGCGGCCGGGCTGGTTCACATTCCAGGTCAGCTCCACCATTTTGATGTCGCCGAATTTGCCTGATTTGATGTAGGCATCGGCCGCATGGTAATTGGCCCCGCTGCGGCGCTGCGAGCCAATCTGCACAATCTGCTTCGAGGCCTTTATGGCTTTCAGCGTCGCCCGGTTGTCCTCCATTGTCTCGGCAAAGGGCTTTTCGCAGTACACGTCGCAGCCGGCCCGCACGGCCTCAATGGCGTGCAGCGCGTGCTGAAAATCGGCAGTGCTCACAAAAACCGCGTCCACAGCCTTCTTGTCGTACATCTCCTCGTTGTTGCGGTAGGCGGCCACGTCGTGCCCCAGCTTTTCCTTCCAGGTGGCCGCCCCCTCCTCCCGCCGCTTTTTCCAGATATCCGACACGCCCACCACATCGAAATTCAGCTCCTTGTAGTGGTTCAGGAAGCTGGGCAGGTGCGAGCTGCGGTGCCGGTCCGAGAAGCCGACCACGCCCACGCGCACCCGGTCGTTGGCCCCAATGATGCGCTTGTAACTGCTGGCCGACCACGCCATTGAGGGCGCGAGCAGCACGCCGGCGCTGGCCAGCGCCGTTTGCTTGAGGAACAATCGACGGGCATTGGGTTCTTCGTGCGACATGGGAATTCTGGTTGGAATAGAAAGGATTTACTTGAGCGTCTTGATTTTGATGCTGCGGAACGACACCCGGTTGCCGTGGTCCTGCAACAGAATGTGGCCCTGCGGCGCCATCCCGAAATTCGGCCACACGTTGTACTTGCTGATGGCCACCAGCGCCTCAAATTCCTTCGAGCCGCGCGTGTATTCCAGCACTTTGCTGCCGTTGAGGAAGTGCTCCACGCGGTTGTCGGGGTGCACCACCACGCGGCCCACGTTCCACTCGCCGATGGGATGCACGAATCGCGGGTTTTTATCGGCCCGAATCAGGTCGTAGAGCGAGGCCAGGGTGCGGTCGCCGTCGCGGCCCAGCTTGGCATCGGGGTGCAGGGCATCATCAAGTACCTGATATTCCAGGCCGATGGCCGAGCCCTCCGTTTTCTCGTCCAGCGTCACGAAGTATTTCACGCCGCTGTTGGCCCCCGGCGTCAGCTTGAACTCAAACGAAAGGTCAAAAGCCTTGAACTCCTCGTTGGTCACGATGTCGCCGCCATTGGCCGCCTCTTTGCCCTCGGAGGGCTGCACGGTCATGGTCCCATCCCCCACTTCCCAGCCCCTGGCCGGGAAAGCCGGGCCCTTGGCACTGCGCCAGCCGGCCGAGGTTTTGCCATCGAACAGCAAACGCCAGCCGTGCTGTTTCTCGTAGGCATTCAAGTAATTAGACACGAAATTCACCACGTAAACATCAGCCGGAAACGCGCTGGTTTTCAGGCCGGTAGTATTGATGCGGATATTTTTAAAGTAGACCTTTTTGCCGGCGTCTTCCGGCTTGGTGATGCCGTGCACCTGCAAGCCGATGAAGCCGCGCGGGTCCACGGGGTCCACCACGTAGGCCACGGGCAGGTTGTTCACCCAGGTCTTCATCTCGTTGCCCAGGCACTCCACTTTGATGTGGTTGTATTGCCCGATTTTGAACGCCGATTTGGCCTCCGGGTGCAGGTCGAGCGGGTACAGCCACTGCCGCCGCGCCTCGTCATAAATCCCACCCGACCAGCTCCGCTCCGAGGGGTCAATTTCGACCTGCCGGCCATACACTTTACCGGCGTGGCCTTCGGTGTCAAAATGGCTGCGCGTCTGAATGCCCGAGTTGCTCGTGGGACTGTCAATCATCACATCCAGTTCCAGCACAAAGTCGCCGTATTCCTTCTCCGTGACCAGAAACGTATTGCCCGAATTCAGCACCGTAGTGCCCACAATCGCACCGTTTTCCGCCTTGTAGTCGGCAGTGCCAGCTAGCCGTTTCCAGCCCGCCAGCGTCTTGCCATCGAATAGGTTTTGCCAGCTGTTGGGGGCTTGCGCCGAGGCCGGCCCGGCCAATAGCAACACCAGCGAAGCCATAGCGCCAGCGGTTATGGAGACGTTTTTTTTCAAGGAGCTATTTTTTGATGAGACGAAGGAATCAGCGTGTCAAATAGCAAATTTTCTGGCGAATCAAGCCATTAAATGCCAACTCAATACAGCACCACCACCAGGCTGCGCGCCCCATGTGCACCAATCACCAGAGACTGCTCAATGTCCGCCGTTTTGGACGGCCCGGCCACGAATTTGCCGTAGCCACCGGTGTTGGGCAGTTGCGCGTAGGCCTGGTGCATGGTGGCCACAATACGCCGGTGGTCGAGCACCAGCGCGAGGTGCTGGGTAATGGTAGGCAGCGCCCGGTTCATCATATTCGCCTCGGGCAGCCAGACCGCACCGTTCTCGGCCACGCCGATTTCGCCCTGCAACACGGTCAGGTCGATAGCCGCCAGAATGCCGGTTGGCGTCTGCGCATTTATGGGAACAGAAGCCGCAAACAAGGGCGAGGCCGTAGTGCGGGCCTCGGGAAAAAGCTGCTGAAGCGTGGACACGAGTTCGCCCAGCCCATTCATGCGCACCACCGTGCCGCCGATGCCGGCCAGCACCGCCGCAAACCGCTCGGCCGTTGCCTCGCCGCCAAAATCGGGCACGGTGGGCAGGGGCAATTCGGCGGGTTTGTTGGCCTTGGTGGCAGCTAAAATGCGGTCACGGGATGCGGTGCTCATGCGGGAATCTTAGGTTGCGCGGGTTGGGCGGCGGGTTGCGGCTGCTTGGCATACCACTCGCGGAAGCTTTGTTTGGGTGCTTCGGGCAGCTCGCGGGCCACGGCCCAGGCGTTCACGGAAGTAGCGTGGGTGAGGCCGTGCGGCAGCAGGCGCAGCGCCTTGCGAGCAAACTGCCCGCCGAGGCCATACACGCGGGTACTGGCCAGCACACGGCCCATGAATTTCATGCTCCACTTCTTTGAGGCCGGGATTTCATTGGCCTCGCCCAGCACCTGCCGCCACTTGTAGAGCTGGGTGTGAATGTCAATTTTCACCGGGCACACGTCGGTGCACGAGCCGCACAACGTGCTGGCAAACGGCAGCGAGGCGTGCTTCTTCATGTCGATGTTCGGCGACAGAATGGCCCCAATCGGGCCGGGCACGGTGAAATCGTAGCTGTGGCCGCCGCTGCGCCGGTACACCGGGCAGGTGTTCATGCAGGCCCCGCAGCGAATGCACTTGAGAGAAGCCCGAAAATCGGGCCGGCCCAGTTGCTGGGTGCGGCCATTGTCTACGATGACAATGTGCATCTCCTTGCCCGCCACCGGCTTGGTGAAGTGCGAGGTGTAAGTAGTGACCGGCTGGCCGGTAGCGCTCCGCGCCAGCAGCCGCGTGAACACGCCCAAATCGGTGAGGCGCGGAATAATCTTCTCAATGCCCATGCAGGCGATGTGCACCGCCGCCAGGTTCACGCCTAAATCGGCGTTGCCCTCATTGGTGCACACCACCACGCCGCCCGTTTCGGCTATCGCAAAATTGACGCCCGAAATGGCCACCTGCCCGGCGATGAACTTACCGCGCAAGTGCTGGCGGGCGGCTTCGGTGAGGCGCTGGGGGTCACTTTCGCCCTTCTCCGTACCCAGGTGCGTGTGGAAAGTCTCGCCCACATCCTCCTTTTTCAGGTGGATGGCGGGCAGCACAATGTGGCTCGGCGGCTCATCCCGAAACTGAATAATCCGCTCGCCCAAATCGGTATCCACCACCTCAATCCCGTGCTTAATCAAATACGGGTTCAGGTGGCATTCCTCGGTCAGCATCGACTTGCTCTTGACGATGCGCGTCGCGCCCTGCTTCTGAATAATATCTAGGATAATGGCGTTGTGCTCGGCTGCATCGGCGGCCCAGTGCACGTGCACGCCGTTGGCTTGGGCGGCAGCCTCGAACTCCTGCAAATACAGGTCGAGCCGGCTAAGAGTGTGGTCTTTGATGTCGGACGCTAGCTGACGCAACTCCTGAAATTCGGGGACGGCGTACACGGCGCGGTCACGCTTTTCGCGCACGAACCACAGGGTTTCGTCGTGCCAGGTGGTGCGGTCAGCATCCAGCAAAAACTTGTCGGCGCGGGTGGCGTGGTTCATGCGGTCAGTCCGTTAAGAATTTCGGCGGCGTGCATCACTTTGATGGGCAGCTGGGCACGGCGCACAATGCCTTCGAGGTGCATCAGGCACGACATATCGCTGCCGGTGAGCACCTCCGTGCCGTTCAATACGTGGTCGGCCACGCGGTCCTGGCCCATGCGGGCCGAGATGCCGGCTTCGCTCACGCAGAACGTGCCGCCGAAGCCGCAGCATTCGTCGTTGCGGTTGAGCTGGGTCAGCTCGATGCCATCGAGCGAGGCCATGAGGCGGCGCAGCTGGCCGTCGCGCACCGGCGTCATCTCCGATTCGTTGGCCTGGTGCAGGCCGCGCTGGCCGTGGCAGCTCAGGTGCAAGCCCACTTTGTGCGGAAATGCGCCCGGCAGGCTTTCCACCTTCAGCACCGTGCTGATGAAGTCAATCAAGTCATACGCCGCGCCGCGCACGTGCTGCACGTCGGCCGTTTGGTCCAGTTTATCAAAGTGCTTGCGAACGTGGTAGACGCAGCTGCCGGAGGGCGCTACCACGTAGTCGTAGTCGCTGAATGTCTCCACGAAATGCTTGTAGATGGGCAGGGCGTCATGCTCGCAGCCGCTATTGGCCAGGGGCTGACCGCAGCAGGTTTGCTGCGCCGGGAAGTGCGCCTGCACGCCCAGCTTCTCCAGCAGCTGAAGCGTCGCAATGCCCACCTGCGGGTAGAACTGGTCGATGTAGCACGGGATGAATAGGGCAACTTTCATTTCAGCACAGAGCGGTCTGGGACCGGTCCGACCGCTCTAGGCGGTCCGACCGGTTATCGTTGGTACTTCGTTCTCACGGCAACCGGTCCGACCGCCTAGTGTGGTCGGACCGGCAATTGCCTCGCTACTTGCCCACTGGCGCGGCATCGCCGCGCACTGCCGCCAGTGGCATATCATCCTCATCCGTAAACAGCGGTTGCGTCTTCTTCAGCGCCTCGCCCTGCTCCAAATGCACCAAGGCACCCAGTGCCGTGGCCTGCGGCACCTCCAGCGTGCGGATTTCCGCCTTCGGGAAGTTCCAGCTCAGCGTTTGCATGAAGAGCGGGTTGCGGGCAAAACCGCCGTCGACGAAGATGGTTTTTTCGCCTTGCCACACGAGGTGAATTGACTCCAAAAGGATGTTAATCAGCCCGTGCATGAGGTGCTGATAGGCATCCGAAGCGGTACGGAAGCCGCTCAAGTCCCACTCCTCGGCCGGCTGGTCGGGGAAGGGGCCGGTGCCGGCCATGCATGCTGGGCGGAAGCCGGCGGAGGCTTCATCATACGGCCGGGCCAGCACAATGGAGCGGTAAAAATCGGGCTTGACGTGGAAGTGCGCAGCGATGCGCTCAACCTGAAAATCGTGCTCGCGGCCCAGGAATACACGGGCGGCGCGAGTGGCTTCACCCCGGGGCGTCATGAAGCTGAGGCAGTCGCGGCGCAGCAGTTCGGGGGTAAGTGAATTGCTGTTGAACGGGTTGATGGTGACCGACCACGTGCCCGTAGACACCAACACGAACGGCTCATCATTCTCCGCCAGGTAAGGCATAACGGCCGATGTGCTGTCGTGCAGACCCACGCCCACGAGGATGCCATCAACCACGGAGGCGATAGAATCGCGAGTAAGAGGCGCGAGCTTCTCGTCGATGCCCTCGCGGCGCACCCATTCGTGGTAGTCGTTGCGCTTGTAGTCCCACAGCGCCGTGTGGCAGCCGATGGAAGTGAAGTCGCTGAATTTCTCGCCCGAAATCAGGTAGGAGAGGTAATTCGGCAAGTGCAGCGAGGTGTGAATCTGCGCGTATTTCTCCGGCTTGGCGTATTTCAGCCAGTAGAGCTGCAGGCCCGAATTCAGCAGGCCCAAACGCGGCGAGCAGGTATCGGCCGCGAACTCCTCCGGCGACTGATTCAACGAGGCGTAGAACTGCGCTTCAATCTCGGCCGGCATCGGCTTGAGGTAATTGTAGAGCGGCAGCATGGGCTGGCCATCGGCCCCGAGGTGCACCCAGCTCGCGCCGTAGGCCGTGAAATTCACGCCCTTCACGGTGTAGTGTGGGTGGTGGCGGAGCTGGTTCCAGTGCGACTGCACCCATTCGGTGAGGCGCGGCAGGTGGTCGCAGGGGAAGCCGTCATCATCGAGCACGTCGGTGCAGATGTGCAGCTCCTCGTCAATAATCTGCTGGTTCTCATCGAAAAGAATCAGCTTTTTATTGGTCTTGCCAATGTCGAAAACGGCGTAGACTGACTTTTTCATTGTCGTGCTCATAGCCCGGTGGATACGCTGTGCTTGCCGCGCTGCTGGATGAGTTTCTCGCGCACTCCCTCAGCACGGAAGGCCGCGAGGGGATTCAGCGCGCCGCCGCTGCGCAGGTAGGCTTCCGATACCAGCGGGCGCACGTCGGTGAGGAAGGCGTCGCGCAGGATTTCCTCGGCGCGCACCACGTCGTTGGCATCCTGGGCTTCGGCGAGGGCTTCGCGGTCTACTAAAAGGGCTTTGGCGTAGGCGGATAGGATGTTTTCGACGGATTGCAGGAGGTCTTCCAGCGGGTCTTTCACGTTGTGGCTGGCGTCAATCATGTAGGCCACGGCCTCGGCGGGCACCGATTTATCGAGGGCGGCATCCACCAGCTCGTTGAAAATCAGGAACAGTTGGAACGGCTTGATGCTGCCGGTGGTCAGGTCGTCGTCGCCGTACATTGAGCCGTTGAAGTGGAAGCCGCCGAGGCGGCCAAACTGCCGCAGACGGCCCACAATCTGCTCGATGTTGGTGTTGGGCAGGTGGTGGCCGAGGTCAACCAAAACCTGCGCCTGCTGGCCCAGCGCCTGGCATAGCGCCAGCGAGGTGCCCCAGTCGGGAATCACCATCGAGTAGAAGTTGGGCTCGTAGGGCTTGTACTCCACCAGCATGGTCCAGTCGGAAGGCATGGCTTCGTAGATGGAAGCCAGAGACTCCTGGGTGCGCGAGAAAGCACGGCGCAAGTGCGACTGGCCGGGGAAATTTGAGCCATCAGCCAGCCACACGGTCAGCGTTTTGGCGTCGAGTTGGCGGCCGTAGCGCACGCAGTCAATGTTGTGCTGAATGGCCTGTTCGCGCACCGCTTTATCGGTGTGGCTAAGCGAGCCGAACTTGTAGGAATGAGGCTGGTCTTTCTGGTCCTGAAACGTATTGGAGTTCACCGAATCAATCACCAGGCCCTTCTCCTTCAGCAGCTGCTGGAGGCCGGGAATGTCCTGCGGAATATCCCAGGGAATGTGCAGCGAGATGGAGTTCGACGAGCGGTTGAGGGCTTGCAGAATGCCCACGTCGCCGATTTTATCTTCCAGCGTGGCAGGTTCGCCGCCGGCCGCGAAACGGCCGAAACGGGTGCCGCCCGTGCCCAGCGCCCAGCTCGGGATGGCGACCTGGAAATCAATCAGCTTTTGCACCACGGCGGCCACATCGGCGTGGCGCAGGCGCGGCGATTCGGCCGTGTACTGGAACTGGGTTTGGTGCTCGGCCAGCAGCGGCTGGTTGAGTTCGGCGAGGCGTTGGTCGGAGAACATAGTTGGCGAGAGAATAATGTCCGGTGTTGGTTGGGTAGAACAAATTACCCGTTTCCATTGGCCGGAACTGTTCTGGGCTCTCCTGTTTGCGGGCGGAAAGTTTTATCGACGCCCACGGGGAACCTCACCCCCGCAGAGGGGTGTAGCGTGGACTCTGCGAGTCCTCGCATGAGCGGGGTTGCGCGAACGGGTGCGAATGGAACGTACCATGCGCGGACTCGCAGAGTCCACGCTACAGCGACCCGCGCCGAATCGTGTAAAACGGGTTTTTCACTTTCACGCGCTGCTTTTCCAGCAGCAGGGTGGCGGCCGTGCGGCCCATCGCCTCGAAGTCGGTGGTAATCACTGTCATGTTCAGCAGCTCTTTCAGTGGCGTTTCGTTGAAGGAGATGATACCTACTTCGCGACCCAGCAGGTAGCTGGTCTGGCGGATTTTCTTCACCAACTCCACCAGGTCGGTTTCGCGGATTACCACGTAGGCGGTGCCGGCCTGCACCACTTCGTTCATGGCGTTTTCCACCACCGAAAACTCCTTGTTGCGCATCAGGCAGAAAGAGCGGAAACCCCAAGGCAATTCCTCGGGATGGTTGGCATCAGAAGGCAGCACGAGGACCAGGCGGGAGTATTTTTCCAGCAGGTCTTCAGCTTTTTCGAGGGCGGTGAAAATGTCCTTGTCGAAGTCCTGGAACACGCGCAGGCAGTCGTGCGTCAGCTCGGGAATGTCCTTATCGAGCAGCACCAATTCCTGGCTGGGAATGGTGTTGAGAATGGCCCGCGAAATGGCTTTGTCGGTATCCAGCGTGAAGTGCGGCATCACTACGTAGTAGTTGTATTTGCCGAGATTCTTCTCGATGATTTCCTGGAAAAGATTCACGTTGTAGTGGTGAATCTGGAGGTCGACGGTGGCGCGGTCGCCGAGGGTTTCGAGGAAAGCGTAGTAGATAATTTTCTTGTAGGAGCTCAGCTTGTTGAACACCAGCAGGATTTTCAGCTTCGAGTTATCGCTGGTTTCCACGTAGTAGCCCTTGCCCTGCACCGAGGTGATGAAGCCGCGCTCGCGCAGCTCGCGGTAGGCTTTTTCTACCGTGTCGCGCGCCAGGTAGTGCTCCACGCTCAGCTCGCTGATGCTGGGCAGGTGGTCGCCGTTTTTCAGCACGCCACGCTCAATATCCATGATGACCGACTGCACAATCTGCTTGTACTTCGGCGTTTTATCGAGGGGCTTTAGTTGGAGTTGATACATCCCGGGTGGTGGGCAAGTCAGGTGAATTTCGGCCGCGCTACTACGGATAAACCCGTTTGGCAGCGGCAGAATTCAGCGAGGTGGTATAAGGAGAGAAAAAGGCAGTATTCAGAGGCTGTACCCCAAATGTAGCCTTTTCGGCAATGCCAGCCGCACGCGCGCTAGCCAATACTATCGCAGCAAAAAACCTGGCGCCCCAATTCTAAAATCGGGACGCCAGGTTATCAGGCTTAACGCTGCAACAGGCTAACGCACGAAGGCCATGGCCACGCCGCCATCCACGTTCAGCACGTTGCCGGTGGATTTGCTCAGCGAGCCATCCACGAACACGCGCACGGCCTTGGCGATGTCTTCCGAAAGCAGCTCCTCGCCCAGCAGCGTGCGCTTGGCGTAGTGCTGGGGCAGCTCTTCGACCGTGATGCCGTAGGCCTTGGCCCGGCCGGCGGCCCAGTCGCCTTCCCAGATTTTCGAGCCGCGCAGCACGGCGTCGGGGTTCACGGTGTTGACGCGGATTTTATCCGCGCCCAACTCAGCGGCCAGCAGGCGGCTCATGTGCAGCTGGGCGGCTTTGGCCGTGCCGTAGGCCACGTTATTCGGCCCGGCCACGAGGCCATTTTTGCTGGCAATGTTCACGATATCCCCACCCAACGCCTGCTGGCGCATGATGGTGACGGCGGCCTGGCTCACCAGGAACTGGCCTTTCACGAGCACGTCGTTCAGGATATCCCAGTCGGCCTGGGTGGTGTCGGCCAGCGGCTTGGAAATCGACAGGCCGGCGCAGTTTACGATGATGTCGACGCCGCCGAACTGTAGCACGCCGGCTTTCAATGACTCGGCAATGCTCTCGGCGCTGGTTACTTCGATGGGGGCGGTGATGGTGCTGTCCTTGCCGAATTGCTTGCGCAGGTCGGCTTGGGTTTCTTCGAGGCGGTCGCGGTCGACGGCCACCACGCAGGCACCGAATTTCAGCAGTTCCTCGCAGATGGCTTTGCCGATGCCGCCGGTACCGCCCGTCACGTAGGCCACCTTGCCCGAGAGGGCTTTGGGCGGGGCCATGCGCTGGAGCTTGGCTTCTTCCAGCAACCAGTATTCAATGTTGAAGGCTTCCTGCTCGGGCAGGCCCTGGTAGGTGCTCACGGCTTCGGCCCCGCGCATCACGTTGATGGCATTGGTGTAGAACTCGGCGGCCACGCGGGCGGTCTGCTTGTCTTTCGAGAAGGAGAACAAGCCCACGCCGGGCCACAGGATGATGACCGGGTTGGCGTCGCGGATGGCGGGCGAATTGGCGTGCTTGCTGCGCTCGTAGTAAGCCGCGTAGTCCTTGCGGTAGGCTTCAAACTGGGCTTCCAGATAGGTTTTCACGCTGGCGGCGTCGCCCTGCATCACGTCGGCATCGAGGACGAGCGGACGGATTTTGGTGCGCAGGAAGTGGTCGGGGCAGCTGGTGCCTTTGGCGGCGAGGCGCGCGAGGTCGTGCGAGTTCACGAATTCGAGCACACGGGCGTCGTCGGTGTAGTGGCCCAGCATGCGGCGCTGGCTGCTGGCGAGGCCACGCAGCACGGGCATCACGGCGGCGGCGGCGTTGCGGCGCTGGGTAGCATCGAGGGTTTGCTCGCGCTTCACCCCACCGAAAACGGGGGCTTTCTTGCCGTAGTTGGCTTCGAGGTAAGTTGCGGCTTGCTCAATAACTTCGAGCGTGTTCAGGTACGACTCATACGAAGTGTCGCCCCAGGTAAACAGGCCGTGGCCGCCGAGGATGACGCCGCGCAGACCGGGGTTGTCGGCCACGATTTTCTCGAGCTGCAAACCGAGATCGAAGCCCGGTTTCTGCCAGGGCAGCCAGCCCATGGTGTCGCCCCAGATGTCGTGCATGATTTGCTCGCCGTCCTTGCTGGCCGCGATGGCAATCAGGGCGTCGGGGTGCAGGTGGTCGATGTGCTTGAAGGGCAGCAGGCCGTGCAGCGGGGTGTCGATGCTGGGCGTGGCGCACTTGGGGTCGAAGAGGCAGTACTCGAACAGGCCCACCATCTCGTCTTCGAACTCCAGGCCCCGGTAGCGGCCTTTGAGTTGGTGCAATTTCTCAACGTACAGGTTGGCGCAGCCGGCTTTGGTGAGCGTGCCGATGTCGCCGCCCGAGCCTTTCACCCACATTACTTCGGCGGCTTCGCCGGTGACGGGATTGGTTTCCTGGATTTTGCAGCTGGTGTTGCCGCCGGCGTAGTTGGTCAGGCGCAAATCCGCGCCGAGCAGGTTGGAGCGGTAGAGGAAAAGGGCTACTTCGTCGCCCGCCAGCTCGGCGGCTTTGGCTTCGTCCCAGAGGTAGCTGACGTGCTGGAAAGTGAGGGTTTTTTCCATGAGATAAGGTGCAGATGCGTTAACCAGAATTCGAAATAGGTTTGCGATGGTACAAAGGTGCCGGGAGGGCTAACGGCCAACATCCTGCACTCTCCTGCTTGGAGGTAAAAAAATTATTACCCGCCCGGCCCGGCTCCGAAAGGCGCGAAATCCGGCGTTATTTCGCGTTCAGGAGAGCACAGGAGGGTTTGTCCTCACTTACCCGGCAGCTTTGCCTAATACCTTACCATACCGAACGTAGCAATGGCTGTTATCTGGGGAGTTATCCTTCACGCGCTGGGCGGCTTTGCCTCCGGCAGTTTTTACCTGCCTTATAAGAAGGTGAACGGCTGGGCCTGGGAAAGCTATTGGCTGGTGGGCGGCATTGTGTCGTGGCTGGTAGCGCCGTGGGTGCTGGGCTACCTTACGGTGCCGCATTTGTTCGACGTGCTGCACCAGGCCGACAACTCCACCATTGCGTGGGCGTATTTCTGGGGCATTTTGTGGGGCACGGGCGGGCTCACGTTCGGGCTGGCCATGCGGTACCTGGGCCTGAGCCTGGGCATGGCCGTCACGCTGGGGCTGTGCGCGGTGTTTGGCACGCTGGTTCCTCCCATTTATGAGGGCAAGATGGGCGCGCTGCTGGCTACGGACTCAGGCCGGTACATCATCCTAGGGCTGGGCGTGTGCGTGCTGGGTATTCTGATTTGCGGCCGGGCGGGCCTGCTGAAAGAAAAGACCCTGACCCAGGAGCAGAAGCAGGAATCCATTGCTGAATTCGACCTAAAAAAGGGCCTGATGGTGGCCGTGTTCTCGGGCATCATGAGCGCCTGCTTTTCGTTCGGGCTCACGGCCGGGCAGCCCATTGCCGAACTGGCCGCTAAAAACGGCACCAACCCGCTGTTTGTGAATAACGCCATTCTGGTCATCATTCTGGCCGGCGGTCTCACCACCAACGCCATCTGGTGCCTCTACCTCAACGTCAAAAACAAGACCTATACTGACTACCTAAACCCCTCCTACCCGGCCCTGCGCAATATCATTTTCTGCGCGCTGGCGGGCACTACCTGGTATTTCCAGTTCTTTTTCTACGGCATGGGCGACAGCCAGATGGGGGCCTACCGCTTCTCGGGCTGGACGCTGCACATGGCCTTTATCATCGCCTTCAGCAGCATGTGGGGCCTCGTATTGCACGAGTGGCGCGGGGCCAACCGTAGCACCATGCGAACAGTGACGCTGGGCATTATTGCCGTGGTGCTGTCTACGGTGGTGGTGGGCTACGGCAATTATCTGGGCTCGCCCGAGCATAAGGCACCGGTAGAGGACACGGCCGCCATCAGCGCCAACGAATAGCCGCCATTTCAATGCTTGCCCTCAATAGCCCGGGCCTTATCGAATAGATGGGGGCCGGGCTTTTTTTATTCATCCTTATGAATCACCGCCTTGCTGTTTTTTTGCTGGCTACCGGCCTGCTGGGTGCCCGCCAAGTGGCCCCGCCAACCATTGCCCCGCAGGCGCAGCCCGAACGGTTGGGACGGGGGCTAGTGGCGGTGGCGCGCCCTGATGGCAAGGTACTGGTGAGCTGGCGGTTGCTGGTGAGTGATGCGCCCGGCGTGGGCTTTGATGTGTACCGGCAAACCGGCGCAACGGCAGTCAAGTTGAACAAGCAGCCGCTCACAGCCGGCACCAACTGGCTGGATGAAACCGCTAAAAAGGGCCAGGCAACTACGTACTCAGTACGAGTTGCTGGCGGCGCTACCAAACAAGTCGCGGGAGCCGCCAATGCTCCTGCTGATGCCTCAGCCACCGCCAAAACGTGGGCCGACGGCTACCTGCGCCTGCCGCTGCAGCCGCCGCCGGGCGGCACGGTGAGCAGCGGGGCCGAAACCAGCCCGTACACCTATACTGCTAATGACGCCAGCGCCGCCGACCTCGACGGCGACGGCCAGTACGAAATCGTGCTGAAATGGGAGCCTACCAACGCCCGCGACAACGGCTCCAGTGGCCTCACCGGCCCGGTTATTCTCGATGCGTACCAGCTGGATGGCACCCGCCTGTGGCGCATCAACCTGGGTCGGAATATCCGCGCCGGGGCGCACTACACGCAGTTTATGGCCTATGATTTGGACGGCGACGGCCGGGCCGAAATCGCCTGCAAAACCGCCGACGGCACCGTGGACGGCGCGGGCAAAATCGTCGGAGATGACAAGAAGGACTACCGCTCCCTCACCGTGCCCACCGACGGCGTAAGCGTGCCCACGGCCCGCGACGCCCGGTACGGCCGCATCCTGGCCGGGCCGGAGTATTTCACGGTGTTCGATGGGCGAACCGGCGCGGCGCTGGCCTCCACACCCTACCTGCCGGCGCGGGGCGAGCTGGGCGGCTGGGGTGGCATCGGGGGCAATGGCGGCAACGACCAGTACGGCAACCGCGTCGACCGTTTCCTGGCCGCCGTGGCCTACCTCGACGGCCAGCACCCCAGCGTAGTGATGTGCCGCGGCTACTACGGCCGCACCGTATTGGCCGCCTGGGACTGGCGCGGCAGCAAGCTCACCTCGCGCTGGGTATTCGACTCGAAAGACGGCCAGAACCCGTTCTCCGGCATGGGCAACCACGGCCTGAGCGTGAACGATGTGGACGGCGACGGCAAAGATGAAATCGTGTACGGCTCGATGGTGGTGGACGACAACGGCACGGGCCTGTTCAGCACCGGCCTGCGCCACGGCGATGCCCTGCACGTCTCCGACTTCGACCCCAGCCTGCCCGGCCTCGAAGCCTGGGGCGTGCACGAAAACGAGGAGAAGGTACCCGGCCACGAAAACGGCCCCGGCGCGGCTCTCTACGCCGCCGGCACCGGCCAAATCCTGTTCTCGAAACTGCCCGGCGAGGACGTGGGCCGGGGCATGGCCGCCGATATCGACCCGCGCTACCCCGGCGCGGAAATGTGGGTGAGCAACCCCGAGCTGGGCCTACTCAGCTGCAAAGGCGAACGAATCGGCCCTTCGCCGCGCTCCGTAAATTTCGGTCTGTGGTGGGATGGCGACCTGCTGCGCGAGCTGCTGAACGACACCCGCGTGGAAAAATGGGACTACCAAGCCGGCCAACTCACCAAGCTACTCGAAGGCAAGGATTTCAACGCTGCCTCTTGCAACGGCACCAAAGCCACGCCCTGCCTCAGCGCCGACCTGCTGGGCGACTGGCGCGAAGAGGTGGTGTGGCGCACCGCTGACAATTCGGCTCTGCTCATTTTCAGCACCTCGATTCCCACCCAGCACCGCCTCGTCACGCTGATGCAGGACCGCGCCTACCGCCTCGGCGTGGCCCGCGAAAACGTGGGCTACAACCAGCCCCCACACCCCGGCTTTTTTCTGGGCGAGGGGATGAAATAGGCCGGACGCCGACGGCAGGCCATACCTGAGGGGATAGGAATAGCTGGACGCCGGCGGCGGATGCTACTCAGGAGGGTAAGTGAGGCCGAACGCGCGCGGCGGGTGCTTTTAAGGCCGTTAAGTGGCATCCGCCACGCGCGCCGGATGTCACTTAGCATCTGCGGCGGCTCCCCGCAGTGCAGGTAGGTGCAGGATACCGCCGCCCGCATTCCGTCCAACATTTGGCTATCGAATACCGTGCTGCCTCTCCTCCCCCAAACCCACCCGTGAAAAAGCCCCTGCTCCCCCGGCATCTGCTGGCCGCTGCCGCCCTGCTGTTGCTGATTTGCGCCTTCGGCAAGCCCACTGCGCCGCCCACGCTCTACCTAATCGGCGACTCCACGGTGAACAACCCGAACCCGCCTCAGGCGGGCTGGGGTAACGTCATCGCCGCCTACTTCGACACCACCCGAATCAAGGTGCGCAACAACGCCAAGGCCGGCCGCAGCACCCGCACCTTCATCACCGAAGGCCGCTGGAAAACCACCATTGACGCCATCAAGCCCGGCGACTTTCTGCTGATGCAGTTCGGCCACAACGAGGGCAGCCCGCCCGATACCACCAAGGCCGGCCGGCGCGGCGTACTGCGCGGCACCGGCGAGGAAACCAAGAGTCTCGTGTGGCCCGACGGCCACCCCGAAACCGTGAACACCTACGGCTGGTACCTGCGCAAATTCATCCGCGAGGCCCGGGCCAAAGGGGCCACGCCGGTGGTCTGCTCCATGATTCCGCGCAACGAGTGGAAGGATGGCAAGGTCATTCGGGCCAGCAACGACTTCGGCAAGTGGGCCCAGGAAGTGGCGCAGCAGGAAGGCATCGCCTTCATCAATCTGAACGAAATCACCGCCCTGAAATACGACCAACTGGGCCCGGTGGAAGTGAAGAAGTTCTTCCCCGGCGACCACACCCACACCAACGAAGCCGGCGCAATTATCAACGCCGAATCGGTGGTCGACGGCATCAAAGTCAACAAGAAACTGGCGCTACGCAAGTACCTGAAGAAGTAAGCGGTTTATGAAATCCCCCAAACCCAACCTACCTCTCCGCGCCAGCTTGGGCTACGGCCTGCTGCTGGTAGCCCTGCTGCTGGCCAGCTTTACCCATCCGCTGGCCAAGCGCAAACCTACCCTCTACCTCATCGGCGACTCCACCGTGAAAAACGGCAAGGGCAAAGGCGACGGCGGCCTCTGGGGCTGGGGCAACTACCTGCCCGCGCACTTCGACACCATCCGCATCCGCATCGAGAACGATGCGCTGGGCGGCACCAGCAGCCGCACCTTCCAAACCAAGGGCCTGTGGGAAGCGGTGCGAGCCAAAATCCAGCCCGGCGACTTCGTTATCATGCAGTTCGGCCACAACGACGACGGCGCACTGGTTGATACTTCCCGCGCCCGGGGCACCATCAAGAGCAACGGCGAGGAAAGCCAGAACCTCTACAATCCCATCACCAAGCAGCAGGAAGTGGTGCACAGCTACGGCTGGTACCTCCGTAAAATCATCACCGAAACTAAAGCCAAAGGGGCCACGCCGGTGGTCTGCTCGCTCATCCCGCGCAACGTGTGGAAGGACGGCAAGGTGGCCCGCGCCATCGACAGCTACACCAAATGGGCCGCCGAAGCCGCCAAGCAGGGCGGGGCTTATTTCATCGATTTGAACCGGCTGGTGGCCGATAAATACGACCGCGAAGGCGAAGCCAAAGTGGGCACCGTCTACTTCACATCGAAAGACCACACGCACACCATCGAGGCCGGCGCGATGCTGAACGCGGCTACCGTGGCGGAGGGAATCCGGGCCACGAAAGGGCTAGCGTTGCGCAAGTATTTGAAGTAGCGCGAACTTTTAGTTCGCGTCCCCACGCCGTTACACCCATTCGGCTACGCGAACTAAAAGTTCGCGCTACTGCCACCTGCTATGAGAAAACTCGCCCTTTCGCTACTGCCGTACCTGCTGAGCCTGAATGCCAGCGCCCAATCGTTGCCCGCCGGCCGGCCCGCGCCGCTGCCGGCCACGGTCATCATACCGGCCTCGGATTTCATCCAGGAAATTCCACGGGGCGTCATTATCGCCGATGCCAACGCCCTGCACGCCCCCTGGATTTTCAACAACACGGCCCTGGTATTGAAATCGAAAACCAACATGCAGGTGCGCGTGCAGGTACCGGAAGCGGGCACGTACACGCTATTCGTGCGCAGCCAAGGTGAGAAAAACACCAGCTTCAAAGTCGCCATCAACGATAAGGTGACGGCCGCCACTTTTGGTCGCGGACCACTGAGCTGGCAGGCCGGCGGCACGTTTGAGCTGCCCGCCGGACTGGCTTACGTGAAGCTCACGCGCATCGAAATGGGCGCGGCCGTGGACGTTCTGGTGCTGAGCAAAAACGCCAATCTGAAGGAGGAAGACGTGCGGCCCTACCAGTTGCCAGAGGATGTGCAGCTGCTAAAGCAATACACCATTCCGCCCGCCAACGCCGTGAAATTTGGCGATGTGAACAACGACGGCAAAACCGATTTCATGGTGCTGGAACCGGACTTCTCTGCCCACGTTTTCGATAATTCCGGCAAAGAGCTGTGGGCGTATAAAGCGCCCGCCGAGTACGTGAAGGAACGTTCGGAATTTGAAGCGCCCGGCGTGCTCTGGGATTTCGACCACGATGGCCGGGCCGAAGTCGTCCACTGGCGCTTCATCGACGGCAAGGAATGGCTGGTGGTGGCCGATGGCCGCACGGGCCGCATCCTGCGCAAAACGGCGTGGCCCACCCAGCCGCTGCCGCACGCCTACAACAACTTCCGGCTGGCCATCGCGCACCTGCACCCCGGCCCGGCCAACGACCTGGTGGCCTACACCGACATGGGCGGCACCGAAAACGTGACCGCCTACTCGGCCGATTTGAAACAGCTCTGGCAGCACATCGAGCACCGCAAAAAAGACAACCTCGGCCACTACATCTACCCCATCGACCTCAACGGCGACGGCCTTGATGAGGTGCTCGTCGGCTCCCTCCTGCTCGATACCAAGGGCCAGGAAATCTGGAACCGCTTCGACCTGCTGCCCGACAACCACGACCACGCCGACAGCTACAAATTCATCGACATGAACGGCGACGGCAAGCTCGACATCGCCACCGCCAATAGCGAAACCGGCGTATTCATCTACGAGGCGATGACCGGCAAAATCATTTGGCAAAACACCGCCGAGCACAGCCAGCAGCTCGCTGTGGGCAATTTCCTGAAGAACGTACCCGGCCCCCAAGTCGTCATTGGCGGCCGCACCTACGGCAACCGCGCCGCCGACGAGCCCGGCCTCTCCAGCCAGCTCTACTGGTTCGACAACACGGGCAACCTGGTAACAAAATGGCCCGGCAACCCCCTCAATGGCAACCCCGATTTCGTGCGCGGTAACTGGCGCGGCGACGGCTCCACCTGGCTATTCTGGCACAAATTCCACCTCAACGACGCGGGCACCGGCGAGCTTTACTTCCCGGATATGGTCTTCCACATGTTCGATTTCATGGGTCAGGGCGCAGAGGAAGTCATCACTCTGAGCCAAGGGCGGCTGAGTGTTTTTGGCAGCCGCAGCGCCGTGCATAGCGGCAAGGATTCGAAAAAGGATGTGGAATATCTAAGAAACAGCGTGGTCAACCACACGCATTACTAGGCCTGCCCGAACGATGTGGAGACGCAACCCTTCGCGCCTCCCCGTTGAACGGCCGGAACTGCGGAGCCCTAGCAACATCAGCAACGACGAGACGCGAAGGGTCGCGTCTCTACATCGCCTTCCAATGCCCAAACCAATCCAATATCTGCTGCTGATTCTGGCGCTGCTCTCTGCCCCAACATCCCACGCTCAAACCCCAGCGCAGCGCCAAATTCAATACCTCTCCGGCCGCGATAACCACCCCACAGTACGCTGGGATTTCTACTGCACCGGTGGGCGCAAAAGCGGCTTCTGGACCACCATTGCCGTACCGTCGTGCTGGGAGCAGCAGGGCTTCGGCCTCTACAACTACGGCCGCGACTACAAAACCTACGGCAAAAACTTCCGCTTCGCCGATGAGCAAGGGCTGTATAAACATAGCTTCAACGTGCCCGCCAACTGGCGCGGGCGGCGCGTCGAAATCGTGTTTGAAGGCTCGATGACGGATACGGAGGTGAAGGTGAACGGGCAGATTGCCGGTGCTATTCACCAAGGAGCATTCTACCGTTTCAAGTACGACATCACCGACAAATTGAAGTTCGGCGAGGCCAATTTGCTCGAAGTAAAAGTGAGCAAAATGTCGGCCGAGCCCAGCGTAAACAACGCCGAGCGGCTGGCCGATTACTGGGTTTTCGGCGGGATTTTCCGGCCAGTTTACCTGCAATCCTACCCGCAACAATACGCCGACAACGTGGCTATCGATGCCCGCGCCAATGGCAGCTTCACGCTTCGCGCCAACGTGCGCAACGTTAAGCAAGCCGCCCAGCTTCAAGCCGAAATCCTCGACCAAACCGGCCAAACCGTGGGCACCGCCAGCGCCACTATAGCCGCCGGCGATACCGTCGCCCGCCTCAGCACCACCATCAAAAACCCCAGGCAGTGGACGGCCGAAACGCCCACCCTCTACCGCGCCCGCCTAACGTTGCGCAACGGCTCCGAAACCCAGTACCAAACTACCGAAACCTTCGGCTTCCGCACCATCGAAGTGCGGCGCGGCAAGGGCATTTACGTGAACGGTACGCAGGTGAAAATGAAGGGCACCAACCGCCACAGCTGGTGGCCCGAAACCGGCCGCACCCTTAACGATTCCATCCAGCTGATGGACGTGAAGCTGCTGAAGGAGATGAACATGAACGCCGTACGCATGTCGCACTACCCGCCTGATGCCGAGTTCCTGCACCTCTGCGACTCGCTGGGTTTGTACGTGCTCGATGAGCTGGCCGGCTGGCAGAAATTCTACAGCACCAAGGCTGGCACCCCGCTTGTGCGCTCCATGGTGGAAAAGGACCAGAACCATCCCAGCATCATCTTCTGGGACAATGGCAACGAGGGCGGCACCAACAAAGAATTGGACGCCATTTTCTACCAGTACGACCTCACCAAACGCCCGGTCATTCACCCGCACCACCGCCCCGGCAACGCCGCCAGCGGCATCGACTGCAACCACTACGAGGACTTCTACAGCACCCAGAAAATCCTCGCCGATTCGCTCATCTACATGCCCACCGAATTCCTGCACAGCCAGGACGATGGCGGCGGCGGGGCCGGCCTGGCCGATATGTGGGAGCTGCACTGGAAGGCCCAACGCTCGGGCGGCGGCTTCCTCTGGGCCATGGTGGACGAGGGCATCGTGCGCACCGACCAGCACAACATCATCGACGTGAACGGCGTGAACGCGCCCGACGGCCTCCTGGGCCCGCACCGCGAAAAAGAGGGCAGCTTCTTCGCCATCCGCGAGATTTTCTCGCCCATTCACATTACCCCGAAAGAGCTGCCGGCCAAATTCGACGGGAAAGTGGAAGTCGAAAACCGCTACCATTTCACCAACCTCAGCCAGTGCTTTTTTCAGTGGGAGCTGGTGAATTTCCGCAAGCCGAGCGACCCGTTTGCGGGCAGCATCACGCAGAAAAAGAGCCGCATCAAAAGCCCCAATCTGGCCCCGTTAGCCACAGGAAAGCTAAACCTGGAGCTGCCCAAAGACTGGAAAAGCTACGACGCCATCGTCCTCTCCGCCTTCGACCCGGCCAAAAACCTCGTGTATAAATGGACCTGGAAAACCGGCGGCAACGCCCGCCTGCTGGATAGCGTGCTGGCGCTCAAGGCCAAAGACAAGCCCGCCGTGCAAGTGGCCGAAACCGATACCACGCTCAGCCTCACGGCCAGCGGCATTTCGGTCATCTTCAACAAAACCAACGGCCACCTCAGCGGCATAAAAGGCAACAACGGCGACAAGCTCAGCTTCACCAACGGCCCCGTCATGGTGACCGGCACCGCCACCTTCACCGGCCTGAAACACCGCACCGAACCTGACGGCGAAGTAGTAGAAGCCAGCTACTCCGGCGACCTCAAAACCGTGCGCTGGAAGATGCACGCCACCGGCTGGCTTGAGCTCACCTACGAATACGCCCTCACCGGCGACTACGCCTTCACCGGCCTCAGTTTCAGCTACCCCGAGAACTTCGTGATTGGAGCCAAATGGCTGGGCCAGGGCCCCTACCGCGCCTGGAAAAACCGCCTTGCCGGCACCACCCTCAACGTGTGGGAAAACGCCAACAACAACACCCAAACCGCCGCCGCGCCCTGGATTTACCCTGAGTTCAAAGGCTATTTTGCCGACATCGCCTGGATGGAATTCAACACCGTGGAAGGCAAATTCCTCATCGCCAGCCCCGATAAAAACCTGTTCGTACGGCGCTTCAACTTCTACGGTCTTACCGGCATCAAGCCCCAGCCCGGCCTGCCCACCGGCGATATTTCTTTTCTGGATAACATACCGCCCATCGGCACCAAGCTCGGCCTCAACATCGACCAGCACCCCGAAAAACTCGGGCCCAACTCTGAGCCCAACCACCTGACCGGTACCCCAATCAAGCGCACGCTTTACTTCTATTTCGGCCTGCCGCCCACCGATAGCAAGCCGCAGCCCTACATCGCCCCGGTGAAGGACGATTTGTTCTAGCGCCGGCCAAGCTGCACAAACGTTGGCTTATCCCGATTACACGTCAGTTTTCCGTCTTTGAATTCCAGCTCGGCAACCTGTATGACGCTGCGTTTGGCGGCAATGGAATTGGCTGGTGCGGGACTGGCTTGGCTGCGGCCGGGGTGGGTGAAATAGAATACGTAGGCGCGATTGCCACTCACCACCACGTCGCAGTGGCCGCCGATGGCCTGGTCGTCGCGGCCCCGGCCGGGCTGTTCGAGGATGCGTTCGGGCTGGGGCTGCCAGTGCAGCAGGTCATCAGAATGATAGATGGCCATGCCTTTCCACTGGTCGATTATCATCCAGTATTGCTCGTGCCAGCGGAATACTTTGGGGCCTTCGCCGCGCTCGTTCAGGGCCTGGCCGTGGTCGGTCCAGTGCCGCAGGTCGGGGCTGTCGGCGTAGTAGATGGATTTGTGGTCCCGCTCGTTGTTGTACCACAGCCGCCAAGTGCCGTCAGGCAGCTTGAACACGCTGGCATCAATAACTTTATCGGTGATGAGCGGGAGAGTTTGCACGTATTTCCAGCTCAGCAAATCGGTGCTGGTGAGCTGGATGATAACGCGCGGGTGCTGCCAGTCGGTGAACGTGCCGGGCACGTAAGTCAGAAACATGTGGTACAGGCCCTTATCTTCCACGATGTCGGGTGCCCAGTGGGTGTAGTCTCGGTCAGGGCGGTAGTTGATGTTGGCGGTATCGCGGTAGGTCCAGGTGGTGCCGCCGTCGCCGGATTCGGCAATGCCGATGCGGGTGCCATGCACCCAGGTTACGCCGGTGGCGGTGGTATCGGTGGCGCGGCGGTCGGTGTAGAACATCCACCATTTGTTGGCCTGCTTGTTCCAGATAATGACGGGGTCGGCCGCGCCGTCGTAGATGGGGTCGCGGAATAGGGGTTTGGGGGCGGGTTTCACGACAGTTTTCCCAGAAGCCTTTTGCGCAACGGCATGGCGTGGGGAAACAATTACCAGCGCGGTTCCCAGCAAGCCCCAGGCAAAGGGGCGGGATATTTTGGTCATAAGATTCATCAGCGACTACTGTTGCTCCAGCAACTTTAACTCCTGGGCTGAGACGCGGAAAATAGTGCCGTGGCGTAGGCCCGCCGGCAGCTTTATTTGGTCAGAAACGTCGGTCCAGTGCGTTAAATCGGCGGATTTTATGGCTCCGTATTTATGCTCGCGGTACTTGTCGAAATACACCAGCCACTCCGCGCCCAGCTTGATAGCCGTCGGTCCCTCGGCCCAGTAGCTGCCAGTAATTGGCGCGGAAGAAGGGCCGTAGGGGCCGACGAGTTTATCGGAGAAAGCGACGCGCAGGTTCTTCTGCACAGGCTCGCGGGTTTCGTCCTTGAGGAACATCACGTAGCGCTTGCCATCGGGCTGAATGCTGGCATCGATGACGTTGAAGCCCGGCTCGTAGAGGAGTTTGGTGGGCGTGAAAGTCTGGAAATCCTTCGTGCTGGTGGCGTAGATGCGGTGGTTGTAGCCCTTTTCCTCCTGACTCTGGGTTTCGGGAAATTTGCCCGTGACGGTGCTGGCCCAGTAGATGAGGTAGGTTTTGGAGCCGGGGTCGTAGGTGATTTCGGGGGCCCAGGTGTTGCGGGTGCCGGGCTCGTGCGCCATCACGGGCAGAAAGCGCTGCTCGCTCCAGTGAATGAGGTCTTTGGAAGTGGCGTAGCCGATGCCCTTGTCCTGCCAGCTCACCGTCCAGACCATGTGAAAGCGGCCGTCCGCGCCGCGCAGGATGCAGGGGTCGCGCATCAGGCGGTCCTGGCTCACGGTGGGGCGCAGGAAGGTGCTGTCGTGTTTCAGGGCGGTCCAGGTGTAGCCGTCGCGGCTGCTGGCGAGGTGCAGGCCGTCCTGGCCGTTGTTTTTGAAGTAGCAGAAGATGAGGGCTTCGTTTTTAGGAAGCGCGGTCTGGGCGCAGGCGGGGCCGGCCAGAAGTCCAACGAAGGCGAGGAAGACGGCAATTTTCATTATCAAACTGCTTAGTAGCTTATATCAACGCTGCCGGTTGCGGAGTAAGCGGGCTTGACTCCGCTGGCCGATTTCACCTCCGTAAAGCTCACTCGCTCGGCATCGTTGATGACGACCTTCGCATTATCCGGCAGCCGGATATTACTAAATGTGACATTCCGCAGCCGGTGCGCGGGGTCTTTGAAGCCGTTGATGTTGATGGCAGGCTCAGCGGCGGAGGCTTCGGACAGGTCAATGTTCTGAAAAACGAAGTTTTCGAAAGTAGGAATTTCGGGAGCGGGCGCACCGTCGTTGTTATAATTGACGGCCGAGAAGATGGTGATTTGGCGCAGCTGACACTCCCTGACGGTGACGTTGCGAACGTAGCCACCCCGGTCTTTGGTGCCCTTTATCTGCATGCCGTGCAGCAACGGGCCGGCCTTACAGTCCTGCACCAGCACCTCGCTCACGCCGCCCGACATCTCGCTGCCGATGGAAATGCCGTGCCCGCGCAGGAAGTCGCAATCGGTAATCCGCACGTTGCGCGTGGGTTTGGCAATGGCGAAGCCTTCGGGGTTTTTGCCCGATTTGATGGCGATGCAGTCGTCGCCGGTATCGAAGGTGCAGTTGAAAATGTAGGAATCGGTGGACGAATCGGGGTCGATGCCATCGCCGTTGTGGATGCCTTTGGTGACGATGGCCAAATCGTGACAGCTGATGTTGTGGCTGTAGATGTAGTGGATGGTCCAGCAGGGCGGCTCCGTCACGGTGAGGTGCGAAATGCTCACGTCCTGGCAGCTCAGCAGGCAGATGAGGCGGCCCCGGCTGCGCAGGCCGTGAGCTTTGGTCATGGCATCGCCCAGCCGCCGCCCGCCGCCTAAAATAGTGCCGCCACCGGTGATGCGCAGGTTGCTCACCGTGTAGCCGTTGCGATTTAGCGTGCCGGCGTTGAGCAGGCTTGCGTAGGTGCTTAATTCCCAGCCTTCGAAGCGGTTCAGAATCATCGGCAGGTAGTCGTCGGGCACTCTGGAGCCTTTCAACACGCCTTCAATGCGCAGCGTCATATTGCTCTTCAGAAAAAGCGCGCCCGACACGTAAGTACCCTTCGGAATGTAGACGGTGCCGCCCGCCTCGCAGGCAGTAATAGCCGCTTGAATAGCTTTGGTGTTGACGATGGCGGTGTCGTTTTTGGCACCGTAATCGAGTACGTTATACACCTTGCCTTTGGCGGCAGTTTTGAAGGTGAGCGTGCTGAATTCTTTGTCCTTCTGGCCGCTGGCGGGCTTCACACTCAGCCGAATAGTGTACTGGGTAGCGGGTGCCAGTTGGGCAATAGTGTAATTGGTTTTGCTTGTCGAAGCCACGGCTTTGCCATTCAAGGACAGCTCGTAGGCCACCTTTTCTTTCCCGGATTCCTTGTCCCACAAGAGTGTAACTGAGCTCTCGGTGAGGGTACCCGGCGCAATAAGGAGGTGGCGTTTATCGATGGGCGCGGCCGCAACGCGGGCGGCAATAGCCACGAAGAAACTCACCCAGAAGAGGCGATGAATTGCGTTTAGGGAAGCTCGATTGGCCATTGAGGAAAATGAGTGGGTTTGATTTTTAGCAACAGTCAGGTCCCCGACTGCGCGGCTAATTCCCGTCCGGCTTAGTCACGGCGCTGCGGGGGCTGTCAATCCAAATCCAACTGGCCAGTGCGTCCGGCTTGGCCGGGTCGAACGTGAGCGTGTCATTTTTCAGGAATTTCACCAGGCCCAGCTTATTGGTTTTGATGCCTTCGACCACGCACTTGGCCAGCTCGTAGGCCCCGTAGGGATTGAAATGAGTGTTGTCGGCGAGGGGTTCGGGCTGGTTGGGATAGGTGTTGGCGGGGTAATGCACCAAGGCTTTTTTCGATTCTTCTACCCCGAGAGCTTCGTAGAATTTGGCCGACATGGCGTTGAGGTCGATAAGCGGGACTTTCTCCTCTTCGGCCACCTTGCGGGCAGCAGCAGGGAAGTCGCCGAGGCTGTTTTCAATCTTGCCATCGGCCCCGAAGGTGCGGCGGCTGGTGGAGGTGACAATGACCGGGATGCCGCCCTTTTTGCGCACCTCCTGCACGAAGAGGTGCAGCCGCTCAGAATATGATTTCCACGCACCGTCGTTTTCGCCCTTGTCCTTCTGGTCGTTGTGGCCGAATTCGATGAACAGGTAGTCGCCGGGCTTCATCACGCTTAGCACTTTGGTGAGGCGCTTCGAGCTGAGGAAACTGCCCAGCGTGAGGCCCGATTCGGCGTGGTTGGCCACGGCCACGCCGGGCTTGAGGAAGCGCGGCAGCATCTGGCCCCAGGCGGCCCAAGGCTCGTCGTCCTGGTTCACCACGGTGGAGTTGCCGGCCAGGAAAATGGTGGTGGCCGTGGGCGCGGGCGTTATTTCCAGCGCGGCCAGGCAGGGGTTCGCACCGTCGAATTCGAGGGTTAGGCGGTCGTCCCAGTCCAGTTTATGCAGCTCGCGGGGCTTCAGGCTCACGGTTTCAGTGTCGCTGATGCGGCGGCTCTTGACGTTGAGCGTGAAGGTTTGGGTCGTGAACTGGCCGGGTTTAGTGGCGGTAGTTTCGAGCAGCAGGCGGCGCGATTCGGCCTTCAGAAAAGTGCTGGATGGGCCCTTGGTGTCGCCTAGGGTCACGGTCACGTTGTAGTTGCCCTCGGGCAGCTTTACTGAGAAGTAGAAGGGCTGCCTGCTGGTTACGAAGTCGCTTTTCAGGGCATCCTTGCCGCCCCGGTCTGTGCCCGTCACCGTCGTGCCGAAATCGAAGCCGTAGCCGGTGGCATCCGAATAAGTGGCGGTGGGCAGCACCTGCTGGTAGCCGGCGGCCGTTTTGCCGGGGCCGAAATCAAACTTGTACGTGGTTTTAGGCGATTGCGCGGCGGCAGAAGCGGCCAGCAGCATACTAGCCCCAATGGTCAGGACGGAAATTTTCATGGGCGGGAAGTGACGAGTGGGCTAAAAGTACCGGCGGCGGCTACCGGCGCTTACCTGCACTGTCATGGCTCCGGCAGAGTGCAGGAGAGTGCCGCCCGAAAGACAGCCGTAGTTGCATCACATCTCATCCACTGCCCCAATCCCACCCGCGCTTATGCTGGCCCGCCGCACGTTTCTGACTGGTTTATTACTAGCCCCGCTGACGCGCGCTTTGGCCGGTTTCACGGGCCGGCTCATTGATTATCCCAAGGCCGCTTTCGCCAGATTCAGCAAGCACCTGCGGCCCGTGGGCCGGGCCCTGGAGCTGCCCGATTACTATGTGTGGTGCAACTCGCCCATCTACGGGCCCGATGGCAAGGTGCACGTTTTCTTCTCACGCTGGGATGCCAAAAAGGGCATGGGCGGCTGGCTCAACGGCTCCGAAATAGCCCATGCCGTGGCCGACAAGCCCGAAGGGCCCTTCACCGTGCTCGGAACTGTGCTGGCCCCGCGCGGCCCTGGCCACTGGGACGCCACCACCTGCCACAATCCCAGTATCCAGTTCGTGGATGGGCAATACTGCCTGTTTTTCATGGGCAATTCCAACGGCAAAACCGACACCAAGCGCATCGGCCTCGCCACCGCCCCCACCCTCAACGGCCCCTGGACGCGGCCCGATGCGCCGCTATTGCTGCCCGGCCCCACCGGAGCCTGGGACGACCATTGCACCACCAATCCGGCCTTCATCAAGCACCCCAACGGGCAATACTGGCTCTACTATAAGTCCTGGAATACCAAGGAATACGACGAGGCCAAGGGGAAAGAAATTCGCGGCAACCGCAAATACGGCCTTGCCATCTCGGATAAGCTGGCCGGGCCATACGTGAAATTTGAAGGCAACCCGGTTATCGATTTCTCCAAGCAGGGCAGCAACAAGCAGTTCGAAGATGCCTTTGTGTGGCGGCAGCACGGCAAACTCTGCCTGCTGGCCCGCGACATGGGCGTGTACAGCCAGGAAGTGGGCCTCTACCTTGAATCCGAAGATGGCAAGGCCTGGACATTCCCCAAAATCGCCTTCCTGCCCATCCGGGACTATGGCGTGCAGGAACCGCCCGCGCCGCCCAAACTCAAGCGTTACGGCCGCCTCGAACGGCCGCAGCTGTTGCTACGCGATGGCCGGCCGGAGTATCTGTTCTGCGCCTCGCAGGGTGGGAAGGAGATGACGGCTTCGGCATTCATTCTGAAAATAGTGTAGGGTGCGGGGCTTGTCCCCGCCCGTCGTTGAACGATTCGGGCACTAGCCGTTCAACGACGGGCGGGGACAAGCCCCGCACCCTACTTCAATCCCTAACTCATGGCCCGCTACTTCCTGCTGCTCCTACTGATACTCCCGCGCCTTAGCCACGCCGACGTCACCTTGCCCGCGTTGCTGACCGACAACATGGTGCTCCAACAGAAAACCACGGTGGCCCTCTGGGGCTGGGCCGCGCCCGGCGAAGCCGTGACGGTAACCGCCAGCTGGCAAAAAGCCCCCGCCAAAGCCACGGCTGATGCGCAGGGCAACTGGCTGGTGCGCGTGCCCACCACCAAAGCCGGCGGCCCCTACACCATCACCATCAACGGCCAAAACAAGCTCACCATCAACAACGTGCTGCTGGGCGAAGTGTGGCTGTGCTCGGGCCAATCAAACATGAAATTCTCAGTGGATAAGGGCGCGGCCAAATGGATGACGGGCGTCAAGAATGCCGCTGAAGTAATTCCAGATGCCCATTTCCCAGCTATCCGCATGTTCACGGTGGCGGAGCGCGTATCCGATACACCGCAGCGCGACGTGGCCGGTAACTGGGTAGTGTGCAACCCCGAAACCGTGGGCAAGTTCTCGGCCGTGGCCTACTTCTTTGGCCTTGAAATTCACCAGAAATTAAACGTACCGGTGGGCCTCATTCACTCCTCTTGGGGCGGCACTCCGGCCGAGTCGTGGACACGGCGGGAGGTGCTGGAAAACAACCCCGTGCTGCGCCCCATCCTCACCCGCTACGCCCTGGGCCTGACGCAGCGCCCGGCCTACGAAACTGCCCTGGCGGCCTGGAAACAGGAGAAAATTGATAATCCCCAGACTACCCGCCCCAAGCCGGAGGAGCCACTCAGTGCCACCAGCAATAAATCACCCGCGAAGCTCTACAACGGCATGATTCGCGGGCTGGAGCCGTACACGCTGCGCGGCGTTATCTGGTATCAGGGCGAAAGCAATGCCGAGCGCGCCTACCAATACCGCACGCTATTCCCGGCGATGATTGCGAACTGGCGGCAGGACTGGCAGCTGCCCGGCCTGCCCTTCTACTTCGTGCAAATAGCCCCGCACAAGGGCCAGAACCCCGAAATCCGCGAAGCGCAGCTGCTCACTTGGCAAACCGTGCCGCACACCGGCATGGTGGTCACCACCGACGTGGGCGACTCGCTCGACATCCACCCGCGCGACAAGCAGACCGTGGGCCATCGCCTGGCCCTGTGGGCACTGGCCAAAACCTACGGCACGCCGGCCCTCCCCTACTCCGGCCCACGCTACAAGGCTATGCTGGTAAAAAATGGTGAGGCCCGCCTCACCTTCGACTACGCCGAGGGCCTGCTGAGCCGCGACGGAGCTCTGCGTGAGTTCACCCTTGCTGGCCCCGACAGCGTGTTCCGGCCCGCCCAGGCGCGCATCGTGGGGCGCACGGTGGTGGTGAGCAGCCCGCAGGTGGCGCGGCCGGTAGCGGTGCGCTTCGGATGGGCTAAGTCGCCGATGCCCAACCTGTTCAACAGCGTGGGGCTGCCGGCCTCACCCTTCCGCACCGACCAGTGGCGCACGCCCACGCAGGGCAAAGAGTAGCGGTGAAAAATCGTTTTTGGAGGCGGGCAGGAGGGTGCGGGAAGGCTATTAATTAGAAAAAATAGATTTTTGCATAGATGAATGGTGAGCCCCGGCAGGTTGCTACCAAATCAACCCCGGCGAGGTCGGTATGGGCAGCTGCAACTGCCCGTACCGGCTGGGCCGCCGCCACGCAGCAGCACTTTGCTACCGGCCCGGCGCTCCGGCACCGGATTTTGGGTTACTCAAAGTGTGAGGCCGGCCAGCCGGGCGCGGCCCGCAGGTGGCAGCCTCGACGGTAGTGAGTAAGCAACTACTAAACTAAGTGCAGCTAAGCAGTAGTCTACAGGAGAGTACCGGCGAAACACGCTCATAATATTGGCCTCAGGTTCGGCCTCCACGTCCCTTCTTTCTTCAAAAAAATCTCACCCAAGTTCATACGCTCATGAAGAAGTTTTATCCCTGGCATCGGTTGCGTCTCGCGGCGTGTGTGCCAATGCTCCTGCTGGCGGGGCCGGGAACGGCACTGGCCGCCGCGCACCCGGTGCGCCACGTAGCCGCCGACTGGCAGCTGACCGGCAAAGTGACCTCGCCCACCGGCGAAGGCCTGCCCGGCGTGACCGTGGTAGTGAAAGGCACCACGCTGGGCACCACCAGCAACGCCGATGGCTCGTTCACCATCTCGGTACCTGAAAAGGCCGGCACGCTGGTTTTCAGCTTTATTGGGTTTCAAACCCAGGAAAAACCCTTTTCCGGCCCCGGCAGCTTCAACGTGAAGCTGAGCGACGACACCAAGAGCCTCGACGAGGTGGTGGTGGTGGGCTACGGCACCCAGAAGCGGGCCGACGTGACCGGCGCCATTGCCACCCTGGATGCCCGCAAGCTGGAAGAACGGCCCATTACCCGCGTCGACCAGGCGCTGGTGGGCCAGCTGGCCGGCGTGCAAGTGAAGCAGGTATCGGGCGTGCCCGGCCGGGCCTTCAGCATTCAGGTGCGGGGTGCGGGTTCTATTTCGGCCGGCAACGAGCCGCTGTATGTAATCGACGGCTTTCCGCTGGAGACGGCGGCGGCCAACGGTGGCGGGCGCTTCAGCGCCGGCAGCCCGTTGGACAACATCAACCCTAATGACATTGAGAAGATTGAGGTGCTGAAGGATGCGGCCGCGGCCGCCATCTACGGCTCGCGGGCGGCCAACGGCGTGGTGCTCATCACCACCAAGCGCGGCCGCTCGGGCAAGCCCCAAATCAGCGTGAATACCTACGTGGGCGGCTCGCGGGCCGCCAAAAAGCTCGACGTGCTGAGCGGCGATGAGTGGATTTCGAAAGCCACGGAAATCATCAACACCAACTGGGTACGCTCGACGCCGACCACGCCCGGTGCCACGCCCCGCACCGCCGACCAGAACAACACCACCCGCCGCCAGATTCTGAACTCGACGCTCACGGCCACGGGCGTACTGCCCACGCAGTTGGGGCCCACGCAGTACAACACCGACCTGATGCTGGACGAGCGTTGGGCCATGCCCGGCCACCCCGGCCTGGCGTTTGTGGACTGGCAGGACCAGCTCTACCGCACCGGCCTGAGCCAGAGCTACCAGGTGAGCGCCTCCGGGGCCACCGATAACGTGAACTACTTCGTATCGGGCAACTACAGCGACCAGCAGGGCTTCGCTATTGGCCTTGACTACAAGCGGTACTCGGCCCGCGCCAACGTGGAAGTAAAAGCCAGCGACAAGCTGCGCTTCGGCCTGACAGTGAGCCCGTCGTTTTCGATTGCCACCGACCCGGGCATCGAAGGCAAGGACAACCGCTTCCACCAGCTGCTTTCCGAAACCCCGGTGGTGGAAGACACGGCCGGCGTGAACACGGCTTATGGCAAAAACGACGCGTACCGCTGGGGCGTGAGCACGGCCAGCCCGATTGCCCTTATCAAGGCTTATCAGGGCGATACCCGCACGTTCCGGACCCTGGGCACGGTGTTTGGCGAGTTTCAGCCCATTACGGGCCTGCGGCTACGCTCCTCGCTGAACATGGACAACACCGACGCCACGTCGAAGTCGTTTCAGCCACCCACGCGCACGCTGGTTACCTCGCTGGCCAGCGGCTCGTACGCCGCCTTCCGCCGCCAGACGTTTGTGAACGAAAACACGGCCACCTACAGCAAGGTCATCGGCAAAAACGACTTCTCGGTGCTGCTGGGCCAGGCCTACAACTTTGCCAAGCTCGACAACGTGGCCCTGGCCGCAAACGGTGGCTTCATCAACAACAACCTGACCACGCTGAACGCGGCCACCAACATCACGGGCACGGCCGCCAACTACACCACCGAGACCCAGAGCGTGCTGCTCTCCTACTTCGGCCGTTTGCAATACGCCTTCGACGGTAAGTACCTGGTTTCGGCCAGCGTGCGCCGCGATGCGTCGTCGCGCTTCGGGTTTGAGGACCGGGCCGGCGTTTTCCCGGCCGTATCGGCCGGCTGGCGCATCTCGCAGGAGCCGTTTATGGCGGCTACCACTAACGTACTGAGCGACCTGAAGCTGCGCGGCAGCCTGGGCTACTCCGGCAACAACACCATCGGCGACTACAGCAGCATTGCCACGTTGGGCTTTGCCAACTACGCCTTGGGCGGCACCTCGGCCGTGCAGGTGACGGGCCAGGCTCCCAACAAAGTGGGCAACCCGTCGCTGAAATGGGAGCGCAACCGCACCGTGGACTTCGGCGTGGACGTGGCCTTCCTCAAAAACCGCATCACGGCCTCGGCCGACTATTACACCAAAACAAGCCAGGACCTGCTCCTGAACGTGCCCGTGGCCAGCGGCTCGGGCTTCACCACCAGCCTGCAGAACATTGGCGAGGTGCGCAACAACGGTTGGGAAGTGGAGCTGAACACCCGCAACCTGGAAGGCGCCTTCTCCTGGACTACTTCCTTCAACCTGAGCCACAACGAGAACAAAGTGGTGCACCTGGGCCCCGGCGATGCCACCATCGAAGTGCCTAACGGCCTGGATACGCCCAGCAACATCCTGAAAGTGGGCCTGCCCATCTACAGCATTTTCGTGGTGAAGCAGACTGGCATCCTTTCGCAATCCGACATCGACAGCAAGGTGGCCCAGCTGGGCACGCAGTCGGCCGGCGAGCCCAAGTTTGAAGATTTCAACGGCGACGGCAAAATTGACTTCAACGACCGCCAGGTGGTGGGCAACCCCAACCCCACCTACACCTACGGCATGACCAACACGCTGCGCTACAAGGGCTTCGACCTGAGCTTCCTGGTGCAGGGCCAGGCCGGCGGCTCCATCTACTCCACCCTGGGCCGGGCCATCGACCGGATGGGCGTGGGCTACAAGGAAAACGCCCTGGGCCGCGTGCGCGACCGGTGGTTTTCGGCCGACAACCCCGGCGACGGCATCAAGGGCAAGGCGACGCCGCTGAGCACCACCTTCATCCGCAACACCGACTGGCTGTACTCGTCGAACTACTACCGGGTGCGCACCATCACGCTGGGCTACGACCTGGGCCTGATTATCAAGAAGAGCGTGGCGCAGGGTGCCCGCGTGTATGTGACCGCCGAAAACTGGTTCGGGCACGACAACTACTACGGCGGCCTCAACCCCGACGCCCTGAACACCAACAACGGCAGCACCTTCGTGTCGGGCTCCGACTACGGCGGACTGCCGCTGGCCAAAACCCTGATTCTGGGCCTGAACCTCACTTTTTAATCGGCTGGGTTTGTCCCACTCACCCTTCTGAAAATTCCCATGAAACGTATATTCCTCTTCTTAAGCCTGGCCTGCGCCGTGGCCCTGAGCGGCTGCGAAAAAGACCTGGACCAGCTGCCGATTTCGAACGGTTCGGTACCAGACTTCTATAAATCGGCCACCGACTTCGACCAAGCCATGACCTCGGTGTACAGCCAGCTGCGCGGCTACCCCGACCGCGAGGTGTACCTGTCGGAAGTGCGCTCCGACAATATTTACGCCTCCAGCGCCGTAGGCGGGCGCGACTGGGACCCCATCAACAACTTCTCCACCCTGCTCAACATCAACGCCATCGTGGCCGATGCCTGGGCTACGGACTACGCCACCATCTACCGGGCCAACGTGATGCTCGACCAGCTGGCCGCCAATGGCTCGGTGGTGCCGGCCGCGCTGCGCACCCGCTACGAGGGCGAAGCCAAGTTCATTCGGGCTTTCATGTATTTCGATTTGGTGCGCAAGTTTGGCCGCGTGCCCGTGATTGAGCATGCCCTGCTGCCCCGCGAAGTAGCCCAGATTCCGCGCGCCGACGTGGCCAAAGTGTATGAGCTGATTATTAAAGACCTGGGCACCGCCATCACCAACCTGCCCGTTTCCTACACGGGGGCCAACGTGGGCCGCGTGACGGTGGGAGCTGCCAAGGGCATTCTGGCGCTGGTGTACCTCACCCGCTCGGGCCCGGACTACGGCATCAAAGGCCCCGGCATGAACTCCAACGAGTTTGACAAAGCCAATGCCCTGCTCAGCGAAATCATCGCGGCCACTGGCACGGCCCGCTACGCCACCCAGGCCACCTACGCCGGCATTTTCTCGCCCACGGCCGAGAACAACTCGGAGGTAATCTTCGACATTCAGTACTTCGCCAACGGCACGGTGGGTGGCTCGTTCCAGAACATTGTGGTGCCCGATGGCTACTATACTCAGATTGGTTTGTCATTCTCGGCCGGCTCGGTCGAAATCAAACCCTGCTCGAACGACCTGGTGAATACGTATGCGACGGCTGACGTGCGCAAAGCATTCAACATCCAGCCTGGCTTCTCGTACGTCACCGGTGCGACGACTATCTCGGATACCCGGCCGTTCTTCAAAAAGTACGTGAACGTGGCCGCCAAAGGCGCCAGCCGCACCGACTGGGGCCTGAACTACATCGTGTTGCGCTACACCGACATCCTGATGATGAAGGCCGAATGCCAGATGCGCGGCGTGGGCGGCAGCGTGGCCGATGCCCTGCTGCTGGTGAACCCCATCCGGGTGCGGGCGGGCGTGCCGCCCCTAACCACTCTCACTCTGGAAACGCTCATGGAGGAGCGCCGCCGCGAGTTTGCCGGCGAGAACCTGCGCTGGAACGACCTCATGCGCTCCGGTCTGGCCCTGACCGTGATGAACGCCTGGGCCGCACGTGAAGACCTGGCCCCGCCGTTCAACAAAATCACCCGGCCCATCACCGCCAACCTGCTGCTCTACCCCGTGCCGCAGGCCGAGCTGGCGGCAGTGCCCGGTCTCTACGACCAGAACCCCGGCTACTAAAAACCCTGTTTGCTGAGGCGCTACGCCCGGTTTTGGCTTCGGTCGGCACTATGCTGGCGGGGCCGAAACCGGGCGTAGCTGCGTTCGGACCGTCCCGCCGCACCCCACAGTACAGGACAGTGCGGGCCGCGACGGCCGCTTCTTTTGCTCCTCCCTCCTATTTCCCACCCGATGCCGCAACTCACCCGCTTATTTTCCGGCTTTTTGGCAAACCTGCGCTTTGTACGTGGGTGCTTTTTGTGCGGGTTTCTGATACTGAAAGTAGCCGCCGCTGCCCAAGCCGCGCCACCTGCAGCCAGCCGCCAGAAATTCAATTTCAACCCGGAATGGAAAGTGCGGGTGGGCGATGCGCCCGGTGCCGAAGCCGTCACATTTGATGATGCCCAGTGGAAAAAGGTGACGCTACCCTACGCCTGGAACGAGGATGAGGCGTTCAGCAAGGACATCAAGGATTTGAGCACCGGCGTGGCCTGGTACCGCAAGCACTTCCGGCTGCCAGCCGGGGCGGCAGGGCAAAAAGTCTTCATCGAGTTTGAAGGCGTGCGGCTGGCCGGCGAGTTCTACCTGAACGGCCAGCGCCTGGGGCTGCACGAAAACGGCGTAATGGCCATCGGCTTCGATTTAACGCCTTTTCTCAAGCCCGCGCCGGCCGACAACGTGCTAGCCGTGCGCACCGACAACGACTGGGATTACAAGGAAAAAGCCAGCGGCCAGGTGTTCCAATGGAGCAACCGCAACTTCAACGCGAACTACGGCGGCATTCCCAAGAACGTGTTTCTACACGTAATGAGCCCGCTGCACCAGACGCTGCCGCTATTTTCGGCGCTGGGCACCACGGGCGTGTATGTCTATGCGCAGGATTTCGACGTGGCCGGCGGCCGGGCCACGATAGTAGCCGAGGCGCAGGTGAAAAACGAATTTCCGGCCGCCCGCACCTTCACCTTTGAAACGTCGGTAGCCGATGGCGAGGGCAAACCCGTCAGCACCTTCAGCGGTGGCGAAACGACCTTGCAACCGGGCGAAACGAAGACGGTAACGGCCCGCGCCAGCCTCAGCGGGTTACATTTCTGGAGCTGGGGCTATGGCTATTTATACACGGTTTCAACCCGATTAATCATCGATAAAAAGGCCATCGACGAAGTAAAAACCCGCACCGGCTTCCGCAAAACGGAATTTGCCAACGGCCTCATCAAGCTGAATGACCGGGCCATGCAGGTGCACGGCTACGCCCAGCGCACCAGCAACGAGTGGCCGGCCGTGGGTCTGGGCATCCCGGCCTGGCTCTCCGACTACAGCAACGGCCTGATGGTGGCCGGCAACGCCAACCTGGTGCGCTGGATGCACGTCACGCCCTGGAAACAGGACATCGAAAGCTGCGACCGCGTGGGCCTGCCCCAGGCCATGCCCGCCGGCGACGCCGAAAAGGACGTGGCTGACCGCCGCTGGGGCCAGCGCCTGGAGCTGATGCGCGACGCCATCATCTACAACCGCAACAACCCCAGCATCCTGTTTTACGAGGGTGGCAACGAGAGCATCAGCGCTGCTCACATGCAGGAACTGAAGGACATTCGGAACCAATATGACCCGCACGGCGGCCGCGCCATCGGCTCGCGCGAGATGCTGGATATTCCAGCAGCCGAGTACGGCGGCGAAATGCTCTACATCAACAAAAGCGCCACCAAGCCGCTCTGGGCTATGGAATACTCGCGCGATGAGGCCCTGCGCAAGTATTGGGACGAACTCACGCCACCCTTCCACAAGGACGGCGCAGGCCCGCTCTACAAAGGCGCGAACGCCGCCGACTACAATCGCAACCAGGACTCGCAGGCCCGCGAGGATGTGATGCGCTGGTACGACTACTGGCACGAGCGGCCCGGCACCGGCACCCGCACCAGCGCCGGCGGCGTCAACATCGTGTTCAGCGACACTAATACCCACTACCGGGGCGAGGAAAACTACCGCCGCAGCGGCGAAGTCGACGCCCTGCGCATTGCCAAAGACGGCTACTACGCCCACCAGGTAATGTGGGACGGCTGGGTCGAGCCGGAAAAAATGCACACGCACATCATCGGCCACTGGAATTACAAAACGGGCACGGTGAAAAACGTGGACGTGGTATCAAACGGCGAGAAAGTGGAACTGTTTCTCAACGGCAAATCCCTAGGATTCGGCCAGCAGAGCTACCGCTTCCTGTTCACCTTCAAAAACGTGACCTGGCAGCCCGGCACCCTCCGCGCCGTGAGCTACGATGCGGCCGGCAAGTCCGTGAGCGAAGCCGAGCACCAGACCGCCGGCCCGGCCATGGCCCTGCGCCTCAGCCCGATACTCAGCCCCACCGGCCTGCACGCCGATGGCACCGATTTGGCCTTAGTTCAGGTTGAAGCAATTGACGCGCAAGGCCGCCGCTGCCCCACGGCTTTGAACATGGTGAATTTCACCCTGAGCGGGCCGGCCGAGTGGCGCGGCGGCCTGGCGCAGGGGCCCGGCAACTACATTCTGGCCAAGAGCCTGCCCGTGGAAGGTGGCGTGAACCGCGTGCTCATCCGCAGCACCACGCAGGCCGGCAAAATCAATATTACCGCCACCTCTGAGGGCTTGAAACCGGCTACGGTCAGCCTGAAATCGGAACCTGTGCGTGTAGAAAACGGCTTGATGACGCAGCTGCCGGGTGCAGATTTGCCGGTGAGTTTGCGGCGTGGGCCCACGCCGGCCGGGCCGTCGTTCACCGTCTCGCGGGTGACGGTGCCGATTACCGCCGCTACCGCCAGCTCCAATGCGGCCAACGCTGCTTTCAGCTTCGATGACAATGAGCTGTCGGAGTGGATTTCGGACCGTAAAGAGGCCCGGCCGTGGATTGAGTACGCGCTGGCCCGTACCGCCCCCATCAGCCAGGTGGCGATGAAACTGACGGGATGGCGCACCAGCACCTATCCCATTCGTATTTTACTCGATGGGCAGGAGATTTTCAGCGGTACCACGGAGCGCAGCCTGGGCTATTTCACCGCGATATTTCCGCCGCGCACCGGCCAGAAACTGCGCATCGAGCTAACCGGCACCACTCAAGCCAAAGACGCCTTCAATATCACCGAACTCGAAACGCCCAAAGTGCCCACCGCCGCCACCGACCAGGCCGGCCCGCCCGGCACCCTGGGTCTGGTGGAAGTGGAAGTGTATTCAACGCCGGCCGGCTCGCCCGCGCCCTAACCCGCCGCTATGCTCAAAAACGCTTTCCTGTTCTGCGCAATCCTGCTGCTGGCCGGCCCGCTGGCCCGGGCGCAAACTGCGCCGCCGCCGCCGCCGCTCTGGCACAATCAGCCGCGCACGTTGCGCTATCACCCGGAAGGCACCGATTTCGTCATCACCAACGGCACGCACCGCTTCACCCGCGCCCTCTACGGTACCAACACGGCCTTTCGCGTCGAGGCCGGCGACCTGCCCGAATTTGCCCTCTACCTGCCCGGCATGGGCGGCAATCTGAAATTCGGACTGCTGGCCAACGGCCAAAGCAAATGGCTTATCAAAGCCGAAAACATCACCGCCCGCTACCGCCCGGGCCTGATGCTCTACGACATCACCGACCCGCTTTTGGGACCCGGCAAGCTCCACCTCGAAGTGCTGGCCCGTGCCGAGGCCGAAGGCCTCATCATAAAAGCCCGCTTCGAAAACGTGCCGGCCAATTCCGTGCAATTGCTCTGGGCTTTCGGCGGAGCCACGGGCAAGAAATTCAGCCGCGACGGCGACATTGGAGCCGACCCAGAATCAAGTTTTTACCTGAAGCCGGAGTATTGCCAGGGCAATGCGTTTGACCTGAAAAAGAACAGTTTTACGCTAAACTACGGCACGGCTACGAAGCTGGTAGCAGGCACTGACAAAGCGGCAAAGCCAACCGCTGCTGAGCCAAAAATACTGATGGGCGTGGTGCCGCCCACATCCAAAACGCATGTAGCCGACGCCACGCAGCAGGAGACGCCGCAGCAGCTTCTGGCATCCTCCGCATCGGCCACGCCGGTGCTGGCGGGCACGGTACCGGTCATAAGTGAGAAGGAGTTTTACTTTGCCGTGCAAAAGTCAGAAACGGCTCCAATACCCACCTACGCCGCTTTACCGACCGCGTTTGCCCAGGCCGAAGCCGCCCGCGCCGCGCTGGCCGGCCGTGTCAAAGTCAGCACGCCCGACCCCTACATCAACACGCTGGGCGGGGCGCTGTCCGTGGCCGCCGATGCCATTTGGGAAGCCCCCTCCTACCTGCACGGAGCCATAGCCTGGCGCATCCGCCTCGATGGCTGGCGCGGTCCCTACGTGGCCGACCCGCTCGGCTGGCACGACCGCGCCGCTACCCACTTCCGGGCCTATGCCAAGTCGCAGCTCACCAGCCCGCCCAACGGCCCGGTCACGCCCGATACCGCCCTGCACCTGGCCCGGCAGCTTGAGAAGCTGGGCACCGCCGTGTTTACCGAAGGCTACATATCGCGCAACCCCGGCGGTGATTTCCGCGCCCACCACTACGACATGAACCTCGTGTTCATCGACGAGCTGCTGCGCCATTTCAACTGGACCGGTGACCTGAAATTTGCCCGCGAGATGTGGCCCGTGCTCCAGCGCCACCTGGCCTGGGAAAAGCGCAACTTCGACCCCGACAACGACGGCCTCTACGATGCCTACGCCGCCATCTGGGCCTCCGATGCGCTGCAATACAGCGGCGGGGCCGTCACCCACAGTTCGGCCTACAATTACTTCGCCAACCAAAAAGCCGCCGAGCTGGCCCGCCTACTGGGCGAAAACCCCGCCCCCTACCGCCAGGAAGCGCAGCACATCCACCAGGCGCTGCAAAGCCGGCTGTGGCTGCCCGCCCAGGGCCGGTACGCCGAATACCAAGATGCCCTCGGCCTCCGAAGCCTGCACCCCGCCGCCGGCCTCTGGACCATCTACCACGCCCTCGATTCGGAAGTACCCGATGCCTTCCAGGCCTACCAGGCACTCCGCTACATTGATGCTGAGATGCCGCACATCCCGGTGCGCGCCGCCGGCCTGCCCGATGCCGGCTACTACCTGCTTTCAACTACGAATTGGCAGCCCTACGACTGGTCGCTGAACAACGTGGTGCTGGCCGAAAACCTGCACACCAGCCTCGCCAACTGGCAGGCCGGCCGCCGCGAAGAAGCCTTCCTGCTCTGGAAAAGTGCCCTGCTCGAAAGCCAGTACCTGGGCAGCAGCCCCGGTAATTTCCAGCAGATTTCTTTCTATGACACCTACCGGGGCGAACTTTACCGCGATTTCGCCGACCCCATCGGCATGGCAAGCCGCTCGTTGGTCGAGGGCCTGTTCGGCATCCGCCCCGATGCCCTGCACGATACCCTACGCATCAGCCCCGGCCTGCCCGCCGCCTGGGATTCGGCCGCGCTGCAAGTGCCCGATGTCACTTTCCACTTCCGCCGCCAGGGCCGCCGCGAAACCTATACCATCGCCCCGCACCTCCCGAAACAGCTGGCGCTCCAGCTGCGCGTGCCCGCCCTGGCCAGCCGCGTGGCTTCGCTGACAGTGAACGGCCAGCCGGCCGCCTGGCACAACGTAGCCGCCGCCGTGGGCCAGCCGACTATCGAAATCAGCAGCGCCCCGGCAGCACGCTACGTGGTGGAAATCGAGTGGCAGGGCGAAATGCCCGATGCCGCCGCGTCGCAGGAATCAGCTGCTTTCGGTGCGGCTTTTAACGTCACGTTTGCCCATGCCCGGATTATTCAGGTTTCCGACCCGCAGCAGGTGCTGCGGCAGCCCCGCCTGAACGGCTCGGCACTCGCGGCGCAGGTGGCCGGTATGCCCGGCAGCCGCACCGCTTTCGCACAGCTTCAGCAGGGTGATTTGACGTGGTGGGAACCGCTGAAAATTTCCGTGCAACGCCCGGACACTTCCGCTCCTACAGCTAATTCTACTAATACTGCCAAGTGGGAAGCGCTTGATTTATCCGCCGCTTTCAATGACCGGGTAACGCAGATTTTCCGGAACAAATACCTTATTCCCCGCCCCGCCGTGGCCACCCTGGAGTTGCCCACCCAAGGCATCGGAAACTGGTGTTACCCTCTCACCCAGGCCAATATCGACGACAGCGGCCTGCGCCACTTAGCTGGTTCGAAAAACGAAATCCAACTGCCTGAAGGCGTGCCGCTACGCACACCTGGCGTGGCCGGTGCGAAGAATATCCTCTTCGTATCGCAGTGGGACAACTACCCCCACCAAGCCACGCTGCCGCTACGGGGCCGCGCCCGCCGCGCCGTGCTGCTCATGGCCGGCTCCACCAACGCCATGCAAAGCCAGTTCCTCAACGGCGAAATCACCATCACCTACGCCGACAACACCACCGCCACCCTGCCCCTGCGCAACCCCGACTCCTGGTGGCCCATCGAGCAGGACTACCTCGACGACGGCTTCGCCTTCCAAACCGGCGCGCCGAAACCTTACCGCGTCCACCTCAAAACCGGCCTCATCACCCGCGATTTCAGCCAGTACAACAGCATCAAAGGCTTTAGCACCCGCGCCATCGACGGCGGCGCGGCCACCGTGCTGGAACTGCTCCTCGACCCCAGCAAAAAATTAAAATCCCTCTCCCTGAAAGCCCTGGCCAACGACGTGGTAATTGGGCTGATGAGCGTGACACTTGACCGTAACTAATGCTTCTCCTAACCCTTATGAAACTGACTTCCAAATTTTTACTAACTATCTCATTAGCAACCAGCATCTTCTCGCTTGCCGCCCAGCCCATCAACCGGCAGGCCCTCGTGGAGCGCCACAAAGTGGTAATCACGAATACCGACTCGCTCAATTCCCTATCCGTGGGCAATGGCAGATTCGCCTTCACCGCCGACATCACGGGCCTGCAAACATTCCCCCTGCACTACGAGAAGGGCATTCCACTCGGCACCGAATCGGAATGGGGCTGGCACCGCTTCCCGAATAAAGAAGGCTACAAATTCGCCCAAAGCCTGCGCGAATACCAGTTCAACGGCCGCCCCGTGAGCTACTCGGTGCAGGTGAAAACGCCCGGCAACAAAGATGCCGTTGACTACCTCCGCGCCAATCCGCACCGCCTGCAGCTGGGCAATCTGGGCTTTATCATCCTTAAGAAAAACGGCCAGCTGGCCAAAATACAGGACCTCAAAAACATCCACCAGGAGTTGAACCCGTGGACGGGCGAAATCCAGAGCCATTTCACGGTGGAAGGCGCGGCGGTGGACGTGGTCACCGTCGGCCACCAAGCGCAGGATGCTGTGGCCGCCAAAGTCACTTCGGAGCTCCTAAAAGCCGGGCGCCTGAAAGTGGCTTTGCGCTTCCCTTTCCCCACCGCCGGCTGGGCCGATATGGGCACCGATTATTCGCACGAAGCCGACCATAAATCGGCCATCACCATGCAAGCGGCGGGCCGCGCCTTACTAACCCACCAGCTCGATACCACCAAGTATTTTGCGGCTCTGAGCTGGGTCCAGACTGCCACGCTGGCCCCCGGCCGGCCGCACGAATTCATCCTCACGCCCGGCACCCAAAGCGGCGTGCTGGAACTGAGCTGCCGATTTTCACCCCGCCAGCAAGCATCTGCCGCCCCCACTTTCGTCGCCACCCGCGCCGATAGCCGCCAGCAGTGGCAGGCCTTCTGGCGCAGCGGCGGGGCCGTCGATTTCAGCGGCACCACCGACCCGCGCGCCGCCGAGCTGGAGCGCCGCATCGTGCTCTCGCAGTACCTCACCCGCATCCACAACGCCGGCTCGCAGCCGCCGCAGGAGACGGGATTGCTGCTCAACAGCTGGTACGGCCGCCCGCACCTCGAAATGCACTGGTGGCACGCCGCCCATTTCGCCCTCTGGGGCCGCCCCGAAATCCTCGAAAAAAGCCTCACCTGGTACGCCCGCCCCGATGTGCAGGCCGAGGCCCGCGCCATTGCCCAGCGGCAGGGCTACGCCGGCTGGCGCTGGCAGAAAATGACCGACCCGTGGGGGGCCGAAGGCCCGTCGTCCGTGGGCGCATTTCTGCTCTGGCAGCAGCCCCACACCATTTATTTCGCCGAAGAAGCCTACCGCGCCCACCCCAACGCCGCCACCCTGAAACTATACCAGGAACGGGTACAGCAAACGGCTGAATTCATCGCCTCCTACCCGTTTTTTGAGAAAGACAAGGGCCGCTACATCCTCGGCAAAGGCGTAATTCCGGCCCAGGAGCGGTTCAAGGCCGAAGACACCTTCAACCCTACTTTTGAGCTCGTGTACTGGCATTGGGCGCTTGATATTGCCCAGAAATGGCGTGAGCGCCAGGGCCAGCCCCGCAACCCGCAGTGGGACGACGTGCTGGCCAAGCTCGCCAAACTACCCGAAGCCAACGGCGTGTACCTCGCCGCCGAAAGCGCCCCCGATTCCTACACTAACCCCGAATACAAAACCGACCACCCATCCGTGCTGGCCGCGCTGGGCATGATGCCCGCCACCGGCCAACAGGACGCCGCCACCATGCGCCGCACCTTCGACCTCATCTGGAAAGACTGGAGCTGGGACAAAACCTGGGGCTGGGATTTCCCTATGACATCCATGACGGCCACTCGCCTCGGCCTGCCCGAAAAGGCAATGGATGCCCTCCTGATGCAGGTCCAAACCAACACCTACCTCCCCAACGGCCACAACTACCAGGAAGGCCGCCTCCCCCTCTACCTGCCCGGCAACGGCGGCCTGCTCGCCGCCGTGGCCCTCATGTGCGCCGGCTACGACGGCTGCAAGGAGGCCACCCCCGGCATTCCCAAAACCTGGAAAGTGCGCTGGGAAGGCCTGCAAAAGATGCCGTAACAGCCGGTCTACTGTTGTCAACTAATCTCAAAAACTACTTCCTCTATTTTCTGAATTAGCGCCCTTGTAAATTCCGCCACATTTTTGGCTGCTACGCCCGCGTATATTTTTCCTATATCCACCTTATTCAAAGAACTATAGTTTACGTCGGCCAATTTATTCTTGCCTTTTGTGTCGGTATATTCTACCTGCAATTGAGAAGCATCACCGTCCTTATCTATAAATCCAAAATGCACCGATTCCGGCTTTTGGTTAATGGCCAGCGAAGTAATTTGCTTATCGTACAAACAAAACAACAGGTCCTCCGCCAGCTCATCCCGCCGCCGCACTTGCCCTTCGGCTTGGATAACCAGGTCCGGCCAGCCATCAACCGCCCGGGAGCGCAGCAAAAAGCCAGATTTTGGAATATTCTCATCCGAAATAATCACCCCGGTGCCATACAGTTCCGCATCCGTCGCCGCATCGGCCGAAGACAGTCGCCCGATGCTAAAAGCGCCATCTACCAGGCATCTAACCCATTTATCATCAACACTGAAGAACCGCAAAGACTCAAACGGCAGGAATGCTTCCGTGGGCACCAGGTAATTAAATGGCACCCCTTTCAACAGCGTCAAATCAGTAAGCCACTGCCCGACAAATGCCGGCATATCAGGGTACTGACTTGCCACTGATTTTAGAATGAGGTGGCCATTGAGCCGGCTGCTGGCCGACACTTTTTTGAATTGATAGCATTCCCGCTTCCACCGAAACAAAGCAGTGGAGAAGTTTTTATCACTCAGGGCCAGTATGCGCCCCAGCTCCCAGGCCGAAGCGTACGAAACATCAACATACTTCTCCCCTCCATAGGCCAGAAACCGAAATAGCTCATCTCCGCCCATCACCGGAACCGGCGCGGCCGGCTGCCCCGTGCCAGCCACCGGATTTGGCACCAACGGCCCCCGGTACACGGCATTAATTCGGTCGCCCGTCTTCAATACATACGGGAGTTTTAAATATCCGTCCAGCGACAAATCATCCGTATCGGGCAGGCGCAGATTTGCCGGGCTACGGTTCAAATGTTTCAGCAGCGATGTAAGATGCGCTATTTCAAACGTCTTAAATAAGCTCGCCGTCTCCTCATCGCTGACCGCAATACCAATTACTTTTAAGAAATCTGATTTATTAAAAAACTCAAGGCCCGCAATTTTAGCCAATGCCGACGCTAGCGCCGTGCTGACCCCACCAGCCGACACGTAAATAGCCAGCACCTCGGGCGTAACGATAAAATGGTCGTTACAAAAAAACTCCCAGCTATACAGCGAAGCAAAACCATAAAATCCATCTTTGGGCTTGCCGATAAAATCGCCCTTTTTGGAATACATATCCTCAAGGGATATCAGATGGACAATGTTCTTTTTATCCTTTACCGGCATCCGGCTGCCCACCACCGACGCTTTTTCATCTTTTTCCTGCCCCCGCACATGGGCCAGATAGCCCAACTCCTGATAAGTGGGCAGAATACTGGTCAGAAATGCCGCTTCAATCAGCAGGCCCCGCACCGAAATATCCGTTTCATTCGTGCTTTCAACGGGGGCAAATGGCGTCGTTTCCCAAATAGCTTTTACGGCATTTATTTTTCTGACTTTGCTGGCATCGGCCACCTCGTCTTCCGTAAGCAGCATCAAGGCCAGCCACGGTTTTACCGAATCATCTTTTTCATTGGTCTTTCTTTCCCAAGGGAAAGTGCTTCTTTCCAGGATAATATTCGGCAGAATAGTTGAAAAATCGCCTAATGCCGACATTGGCGGAAATACCGAATCAATCTGACTGGGATTCAACGTATACTGCTCGCCCTGCACCGAAAAATATAAAGTAGCAGGAGGCAACGCCAAAGAATCCTTATCAACGCCAAAGCGTTGCGTGCTCTCCACCTTATAATAGCCCGCCGTAAGGGCCGGCCGGTGGCTGTCGTAAATCAGTATTTTATCGTCGGTAGTAGCCATGATGCTATTTTTCGGACTGCCCGGATTGGCTACTCGGCAATGCCAAGCTGCTTACCCAATGCTTTGAAGGTGGAATTGTACTCGGAAAAAGGCAGTGGGGCACTGGTTTTCCGGCAGGTCAGATTAATAGGTGCATCCCGGAAAACAATTTCGGCTAACTGCGGAAATTCAACGCCACCTTCCGGCAATACAACCGGCTCGGTAGTAGACACATTAATGCCGTTGAACACTTCTACGGTTCGGTTTTCGGCATTTAAATCGGGCTGAAAACTGGTTCCCCAAATGGCAGCGGGCACTGCTTTTTGCTGCGGGGTGATAATAAGATTACGCAGACTTTTCGAATCCATTAGCGCATAATCCGATGGCTTATCCGGATTATGAGAAATAACTACTGCTAGTTCGCTTTTAATATCATCATTATTTTTCGCCATTGGCGAAACCCCAAATCGAACAGCGGAGCTGCTGCTGATATTATAAATCTCCTCGTCATTAATCGATATATTTTTGACTGGGATAGCCGAATTAACGAGTAATTCCAACTCTTTGGGATTCACAATAGGATTCTGGAACTCATCTTTACCGTGCTGCCCACCGGCCACTGCCGCCCCCAGCACTTTACCAGCCTCAGGCAGGCATTTCGCTTTGAAATCAGCCCAGGTAATTGGCTTCAAATCAGCCGAGTCATCCGCACCAAAATGTATCGTAATGTCGCACACGTAGATGTGCACCGTCGCCCGGCCCGAAAACTCCGGCCCCCATATTGCCAGGTCGGCCCCCAAATCGACTGAGATGGTATGGCTGCCGAAAAAATGTATGGTATAGGAGGCCCCCATACTCACATAAATGCTGGCCTCGTAATGATAGGGCTGCCAGGTAACCAAAAAGTCGGCCCCGGCCTTGAACCACGCCTTAAAATCGCCATCCTCATACACGGCCTCCAGGTGGCCGCCCGCCATGAAGGCATGGGCGCACAACGCGAAATACATATCGCCTTTCACGCTCAGCTTATCACTTACCTGCCAGTTCAGCGCCAGGCGCGGCACGCTCGGATAATGGGCCGGCACTTTAAAGGCCGGGTGGTACCCGCCCACCGTGGCCACAAAATCACCCTCGTGTTCTCCTTTGAACCAACTGTAAAACGCCGCTCCCCCGGTCAGGTGGCAATCCCTGGAAAAGATATAAGAGTCGCTGCTCAATTGCGCCAATACCGCCAGAAAGCCTTCGTCGGGCAGGTATTTGGCCATCAGCATTATTTTAACCTCAGCCAGCGGCGTAAATGCTTTTCCTAATTCCTGCAGCGGCACTACGATGTTGGATTGCCCCAGCAAATCAATTTCCATCCGGTTGCCAAAGGAAACTACGAGCAGCGCGAAGGAATTTATCAGCTTGAATGAGCTGAACTTTACCCCAACCGCCAGGAATATATCGCCTACCGATGGCGGCACATAAGCCGATAAAGCCTTCAGCTGGGCCTGGAGCGCCATTGCCGGATTCGCATCCGCCGGCACCGAGCTGCCGCCCATCACCTGCGCCACCAATGGGAAATTAGCCACCTGGCTGATATCGGGCATTATCAACGCCCTGTTATACCCAAACCCAGCGGCCAATCCTTCTACAAAGAAAAAGCTGGGGCCCCCAAGCGCTTTTTCGAGATAGGCATAAATAAATAGCGAAGGGTGCCCGTCGTAATAACAATAAGACCCCATGGCGGAAAGAGCAAATCCGGCGGTTTTTATGGTAGCGGCTCCATTATACACCTCCGTGCTTTTGCCATTAATCACCATTTGCTGCCTCAGAAAAGCAGCCCCTATTTCTAAACCGTTTTTTCTGAAATCAATACTTAAACCGGATAAATTGAACGACGGCCGAAAGCGTTTGATGGAAGAGCCAACCGATAATTCATCAAGCGCAATGGACAGCCCGCCCACGGATATGCCGGCATCGAGGTAAAGCCACAGCTCGCTGTTTTTAAAATCTACGCCAACACGTTTGAAGGTGGCGGGGCCAATTGTTTTTTCGATATTGAACCACTTCACCGAGGTTTCGGCCGCTGCCGGAACGGCAGGCTCACTTACAGTGGCAGCGGCAGCTTTCGACTTGCTGGACCGCGCCTTTTGCTTCGGCTTGGGCGCAACGGCAGTCGTCGCACCGCTGCCAACCATCAGCGTTTGGCTGGTGCCGGCAATGTTGAAGCGGCCGGAAAGGGCCAGGCCTTTCGCAATGCCCGCGGCGGCAAAACCGGCGATATGCGACGGAATCAGCTTGTTGATACCGACCATTTGGTCTTCGCTAAACTGGCCGGAGCTGTAGAGGATTTGCAGGTCGTCGAGGCCCAGCGATAAATCTTTTGGCAGCTGCTGGCCCACCATCGGCAGGTTGGCCAGGTCGATGGCCGTGCCCAGGTCAATGGCCAAAGCAAACTGCTTGCTGCCCGCACTCTTGTCCTGGTGGTACACAAACCTGACATCCTTCAAGTCAATCTCAATACCATCGGGCACCTCCCGGGCCATCTCCGCCGATATGGTGTTCAGCAGGCTATTGAGCCTTATGCTGGTCGCGGAACCATCCGGCCGGGAATAGGTCGCAATAAACGTATTGGCCTGGGGGTTGCCGTCAAAACGCAAATCAAATTGCAAGCTCCCAATTCGGATGGTACCACCGAAAGTATATTGATAATCAATCTTGCCCAAGGCCGCTTTTTTGGCAACGATATCAATCGTTACCACCGCATCCACGGCCGTACCGGCGATGTTGAAACCACCCTGACACGAAAAATGAAAGTTCTCGGTGTCGGTTTCATACCTGAAATCAATACCGGATAGCTCAAACATCTTGAAAGGGGCCGGCACTTTTACCCCAAACTTTTCGCTCAAATCAGCAATCAGGTCCCCCACCCTCACGGGCTGTCCGGCTTGGGTAGCGCCTTCTATCAGCCATCCCGCATCAGTCGGGCTATTTTTCGACAGGGATAGCGCGGCCGGAACGCCCGCAATGGTCATGCTACCCCTGAGCCCCACCGTATGCTTCCCAAACTCGAAAGCCACCGTATCCATTTCAAAGACCGTCGCCCCGGTTCCAACCTGCTGCAACGACACCTCGGTGGTTACTTCGAACCCACCCTGGGAGGAAATAACCAGGTTGAATTCGCGCGGTGCCCCGAATGAAAGGAAGTGATAAGACATATGCTATTGCTTGTAAGAAGCATACTGTAGGGCAAGGCGCTGGCGAAAGCCGTCCTCTTTGCACCCACAAAAAAACGAACCTGATTAGCCGGCAGAAAAGCCAAACGAGTATTTTTCGCCTTGCTATTTTCCCTTGTATTATCGGTTTTATCATCACTGCCTGCCAGTAGCTGCAGGCGACGCTGAACCTACTTTTTTTATTCTTCCGACTTATTCAACAAAGCCTCCAGTCGCTGCAATCGGGCTTCCTGGTGCTGGAGTTGCTGGGTGAGCGCATCAACCTGCTTGCTCAACTCCTGAATAGCGCTGATACCGGTGCAGAAAACGTAGTCGTAATCGAGCGTGCGGAAGTCGTCTACCTCTTCCCCGTAAATGAATAGGTGCTCTGCGGAAAATGTCCAGTCCTGAACCGTGAAGGTCAATTCATCCAGGACATTTACTTGCACGTCCTGAACACCACTTGCCTCCGTGATAATCCTCACCCGGTCGCCGGTGCTGAGCTCATGCGCTTTTTTCAGCGATATGGTCAACAGGCCATCTGCCAGTGTTGCATTTTCTGCTAAGGAATAAATACCGGGCGTAAAATCTTTGGTGATAGATACTGCTTCAGGAATGATTTGCTCGACTTCCTGCGCAATAAATCCTTTTTTTATTCCGGGACCTTGAGATACATAATCTTTATAATAATAATTTTTAACAACAAGCTTATTCAGCAACCCCAGCGCATCCCGACCGTCTGCCGTTGTTATTTCCTCTTTAATTCGCTCATCACTAAAGCAGTAGTACGCTGCACAATAAATCCCAGTTGATGCCCTGATAGAAACCGAATTTGTATGAGTACCAACGGAGGCCCGGCAAGCCCCATCCATCAGGAACCAAAATCCCTTTTGCATGGAAATATTGTTCCAACTATTGATATCGATTGGGAATTCCGGGTCATGTTTCCCTATTCCTATTTTGCCGTTGACGAGAAGGTTCGCATCGCTGGTGATGATAGCCAAATCCTTATAACCATTGGGGTCGCCTTGGTTGGACAGGGTTCTGAAATAGAGATTTCCGGTGCTCCGATTGCCCCAGTCAATTACAGCATCATAACTATCATACACTAAATGAGTGCTTTTTATGTAATAGTTACCAGCTTGCACGTCGCCTTCTACCTGTAGCTTCTTGCGTGGGTCAGGGGTGCCGATGCCAACGTTGCCATCAGGCAGCAGGCGCATGATTTCAGGATAAGACTGCTGCCCGTAGCTCCCGGAATTGGTATTTCCCACCCGCAGGGCCAGCCCATTTTCCGCGCCTCCGGCACTGATGAAGCCCGTGGTTCCATCATGATGTATCATCATGTGGTCCCAGGCCGCCGTGTTTCTAATGCCGATACTACCCACTACATCCAGGGTCTGCTGCGGTTCGATGTTATTAATTCCCATCCGGCCTCCGCTGGTGATAACCACCAGGTCACGGTGACCACCATCGGAATTACCCTGGTTTTGCAAAGACCTGAAATAGAGATTTCCATCGATTTGACTACCCCAGTCAATGGTGGCCCCCCGGTTATCATACACTAAGTTCGAACCCTTAATAAAGTATTTACTGGCCTGCAAATCACCGTTCACTTCCAACCGCTTGCTTGGGTCCGGGTTCGTTGTCCCAATGCCAACATTGCCGCCGCTGGTAATCGTCATGCGGGCATCCGCCAGGGTTGCCGGGTTGATATTCTCCTCGCTGTTTATCAAAAACTTCAGGCTGCCTGTGCCATAGCTCCCCAATCTTTCGTGCACAACGGCCGCCTTCACCCAATGGCCCATTGCCTCGTTGACAAAGCCTAATCCTACCGCATTTCCATTGCCCGCTGTGCCATTCAGGTTGTGTAGCAGCAAGGGGAAATTTAATCCGCTATTATTTACGACTATCTCTAATTTCTGAGATGGATTATTGGTCCCAATGCCTACGTTTTGGTTCTGAAAAACCATCGGCTGCTTATCGATGTGCAGCACGAATGTCTCGTCCCAATAGCCGGGGATATTCTCCAGCCGCACACTCAGCCGGGTTTTGCCGGTGATGTAATTGGTAATGATATTATCAAACGAAAAATCAATGTACGTTACGGCAGCCTTGTCGTTCACTACGCCCAGGGATGACTTGATGTATCCTATTTGCGAGCCTCCTTCGATTATCTTACCAACCGCAAATTTATCTTTATCAATAGTCTTGATAAACTTGCCGGTTATGGGCACATAAACCCTGCGGTCATCAATTATGAATAGCAGTTCACCTTCGGTCACCATCCGGCCATTCACACAAATATCCGCTTTGCTCGTCAGCACACCGGTGCTTACGTTAGAGACTTTTGTCTGAGCCGGAATCTGCCGGGTAAGAAGGCCCGCACCACTGCCATTAATCATTGGTAAAAGCAGCAAGCCCGCGCTATCAGCTATCGTAAAAGTCCACACAGGCAGCGGCTCCTGCCCGGATGGGGGAGCACCATTAAAATGGGTATCGAAAGGCGCGTCTTCTTTGACAATAATTCGCTGAATAGCGTCGGCATTCGCCAGCGCAGCAGCAGTTGAATTCAGATTGGGGTCGAAGAAAAAAATTATTTTAGAGTTTTCCGTAAACTCAATAGCCTTATCCCCATCAGCGTCCGACTTATTGGTATTACTGATTCTCAATCTCAGACTATTGCGTGATTCTCCATCATTCAGGATGGTATCGGCATCTTTAAAGCTGAGTTGCAGTGGCAAACCCGATTTTCCCCGGTGGTTTATCAGGGTCCAGTTAATTTGCCGAACAGAATCCTCAAACAGCACATCGCCAGCCGTAATATTCTTGCCCAACAATTCCACGTTGGTAGTCCGGGAACCCTTGCTGCCATTGATATCCACCAGAAACTTAATTTCAATACTGCCCTTGCTTTCGCAAATAAGCGGAGCTGCACCGGCATACAGCAGGTATATCGTGGAACAGCCCTGCGCATCAATTAAAGCCTCACTTATTTTCCATTCTCCGAAAGCCTGCTCTTTCTTGTTATCATTAAGCACCTCCGGCCGGAATTTCAGCGCAAAATGATAATTGCTTGCGCCAGCCTTTGCGCCCAGCGTATTAAGCAGCATTGGAGCCGCCAGCTGGTTGGCAATTTTGAGGGTTACCCCTTCCACCTTATCCTCCAGATAGAACAGGTCTTCCTCTTTGCTGTTCAACAGGCAAAAATCAAACGGGTAATTAGTTCTGAAACCCATAAATTCGGTTATTAAGGGGGGTGGCGACTTATTTGGTTACGCTTAAGTGTAGCCAGCCTTCTCTAATAAGAATTTCTTCCGAGAAGTGGCCTTGTGCATTCATGGGTACGATATGCCCGGCATCCAGCAGCTGTTGAATGCGTTGCAAATGCGCCAGCAGCAACGGCGACGGAGCTGCCCATTGCGTTTTGGGGTTGATAAGCGCCTTCTGGTCGGCAGTTTCTTTTATCCAGCCGGCAGTCAGCATATCCTGCCATATAGCTTCGCCATCGGCGGCAAATGCCTGTAAGAACAGCGCCTTATCGGCAGTGCCGGTAGTGGAAACCTGCGTCCATTTGCCGGCTTCCATTGCCAGCCACGACCAGGAATAGCCCGCCTCTTCGGGCAGCGAAATCGCAATGCTGTCTTTGGGCATCAGCAGTGGCCGGGTGAAGAAGCTCACGTTCATGCGGGCAAGGGCGGGCTTGAACTGGCTGGCGGGAATAGATATGCTTTTGGTCGGCAAAATCCCCGTGGTGGCATGGGCCTCGCCCCGGGGGTCTATCAGCAGCGTGAGATTTTTGGGCTTATCGGTGATGGATAGCGAAAAAGTATGGGCACCATCCCGATGCGCTAAAAAATAGCCTTTATCGATATTTTCCGGATACACTGACTGAAATACACTGGCACTTTCGTCTTCATCCCAAAAACCTAAAACGCCATCATTCAGAATACCGGGCTCACCGATAAGAACGGGAAATTTAACTTTTTCCCAGCTGTTCGTTTCCCGATTGTTGCGGCCTAAATCTGCGTTGAAATAGTCCCAGCTCTGGTTGATGGCCGGCATTCCCTTCACCTCCAGGCTGACTATCGCCTTTACCACGGCCATGGGCCGGCCCACCAGCATGGCCAGGTCTAAATGCTGGGCAAAATTCTCGGGGTCTATTTGCTGGAGCGTATTATCAAGTAGTTCAACAAAGTCCGCAAAGTCGCTTTTCCCAATCAACTTACTAACTATCTCCCGCAGATTACTATTCGGTATTTGGTTCGCGTCCGTAAGGGTGATGTTGCCGGGGGCCGACGCCCACTCGGTTACCGCACTGCCACCGGCGGCTTTATTCTGTTGAATAAGACCGAGAATATAACCATCGGCATCATACACCATTAAGCTGGCATCCAGATTATTGGGCACCAGCCAGCCGCACACCGGATTGGTATTCTGGCTGGCCTCTGATTGGTTTGAAGCAATATTAGCAGCCGAAATCCATCTGAAATTCAACCGCGCCGGCTGGACTATGCGCGGGGGCAAAAATGCCTCCTTGCCCTTGGGAACTACCGTAAACGAATGCGAGAACAGCACATCAGTGGTTCGTATCGGAATATTAGCCACTTGGCCGAAATTGTCGATAATGCCCAGCTGATTAATTCTGACAGTGCCCGTTTTTATGGGGTTAAACTGATTAAGCGGCAAGGGTGCCCGCTTATTTTCGCCTCCTATTAGCTTAGCGGCCAGTGAAGTCACCGCCTGCGATTCCGTGAAGGAAACCGGGTCGGCTACGGGGAGTTGCATGGTTTCGTGCAGCTGCAACAAGGCCGCATTGAAACCACCCAGCGACTGCGACAAATAGTTGCTGACACTTAATTCCATGGCAGCTGCTACTATATGCCGCAGAAATGTATTGATGGATTCCGGTGGCGTAACGGCCCTCAACAAATTATCAAAGGCGATAAAAACTTCATTATGAAAACTATTCGCTTCCGCTTCGGTAGCCTGGTTTTTTGCCGTGCCTTTAAGCCTTGCAATATCTTTTACCAGCCCAGCATAAATTACCTGCTCCAAATCATCCTTTTGCAAGCCCAGGTTGGCCGTTAGCTCGTCGGCATCCATCTTGAGCAAGTACGAGCTGATTACACTTTGCAGCTTTGTTTGGGCATGGGCTGATAATATGGTTGAGCCGGCGTATGATTTAATTCTTTCTCCCTGCAAAACGTTGGCCCCCTCAACGGTAAGGTCGTAGTCGCCGGTTTTGATACCGTAATTAGAGGTAATGAAATCCTCGGCAAACTCAGTTGAGTAAGGTCCGTCGAATTTGATATTATCCTGCGCAATTACTTCCCACTGCAAAAACGTAGGGTTCCAATTACCCTCCGGATTTCCCGGTCTTTGCGTCAATCCTTCGAGTTTATTTACCGCAGGGATTCTTTTAAGGTCATAATGCGATGATTGATTTCTTTCAATAATTCCGCTAAAATCAAAGCAAACACAATCGAGCCGCTGGCTTACCACATGCCGGTTCCCAACCTTCACATCACGGCCGGCAATCAGCACCACGGGGTCGTTGGGCAGCCAGAACCGGGGCGCTTTGTCGCTTTTGAGCTGAGCCTTTTTTAGCTTCAGCACGTTCCGGTCGTTGAAGAGGTCCTCTTCGCTCAGCAGCTTTTCGCTCATTCGCAAACTAGCCAGCTTGCCCTTCAGGCCACGAAACAACGTTATTTCCCGAGCAGCCACGGGGGCGCGGGCCACGAGGTGGATATGCACCCACCGGTCCTTGGGAATATCATCCCATTGCCGGGGCTTATAGGGGTCCAGCTTTACGCCATTTATAAAAACAGCCGTCCACAAATCGCCGGGCGTGGCGGGCCCCACTATACTAGTCGGGTCGTCATCAATCCGCAACAGGTAGCTCCCAACGGCTGGGGCCTTCGCGCTTACATTAACCAGAACCGACAGCGCCGCAACCTTGGTAGCCGGCTCAAGGGCATAGCCAAAAAAATCTGGTTCTGCGGCTGCACCATCCGGGCCTTGAAATACCGCAACGTATTGCCCGCCTAAGCTGGGCTCCGGGCTGAGCGTGAAAGACGGAGCCGGAGTAGTACCACTAAACAGCAGCGCATTCCCCAACTCCTGCCCTCCTCCGTCGAAATCAACGATACGTTGATTGACTTCTGTAATTGCTTTTGATAAGTCAGCAGCATAATCGGACAGCTCTTGCTTTTTGCGATTAATTAGCTCAAAATGGTCATTTTCTATCAAAAATTTGATTCGGTCAGCATCGGCGGTATGCGTATTTAAATCATCGTGATAGCAGGCAACCATGTATTTATACCAATCAGCAAATAATTGCTGCTGAAAGCTGACCAGCTCGTCATTGGCCCGGTCATGCCCTTGCTGCAGGCGATTTAAGGCCTGGACTTTACTTGCCATAAAAGATGGCAGGTCGAAGGCTACTCCGTCGGGCTGTACTGTTGGGCTACCGCCAGCGTTGGGGCTGGCATCGGCCGGCAAGGCATTTTCAATGCTTACGCTCCAGGCCGTG
>NZ_JBCEVZ010000026.1:0-65220 GCF_038448715.1 Hymenobacter segetis
GCTGAGCTTCGGGCGTGCCGAAGGCGGCTGCGGCAGTGGCATTGGCGGCTTTTTTGCCGGCGCGGGTGGGCTTCTCGGCCTTCTCGCTGGGCTGGAATTTCTTGAGCGGCAGCGTCAGCTCGCCTTTCAGCACCTGGTGGCCGCGCTCGGTGATTTTCAGAGCGTAGCCTTCCTCGTAGGCGATATAGAACAGGCCGTCGTTCAGCATCTGGTGGACGTAGCTGTACCAGTCGAGGTAGGGCAAATCCGAGCCCGCGCCGTATGTTTTAATCTGGTCGTAGCCGCCTTGCAGCACGGCTTGGTTGCGCATGCCGCGCAGGATATCAATTAGCAGATTAATAGCAACTTTCTCCCGGCTGCGGAATACGGCGGAGAGGGCTTTTTGGGCAATGAGCGTGCCGTCGAAAGTCGTGGGCGGGTTGCGGCAGATGTCGCAGTTGCCGCAGTCCTGCGGCAGATTTTCGGAGAAGTAGTTGAGCAGGATTTTGCGGCGGCAGCTGGCGGCTTCGGCAAACTGCTGCATGCGCTCCAGCTTGGCGGTGTTGAGCTGGGCCTGACGCGCGGGCACGTCCTTGGTCACCATCTCGCGCATCTGCATCACATCGGCGAAGCTGTAGAACAGGATGGCGGTGCTGGGTGCGCCGTCGCGCCCGGCGCGGCCGATTTCCTGGTAGTAGCCTTCGATATTTTTCGGCAAATTATAGTGCATCACCCAGCGCACGTTGCTCTTGTCAATGCCCATGCCGAAGGCAATGGTGGCCACAATCACCTGAATATCATCCTGCAAAAAGGCCTCCTGGGCCTTGCCGCGCTGCAAAGGCGTGAGGCCGGCGTGGTAGTGCGCGGCCTTGATGCCCTTGGCGATGAGCTTGGCCGAAATGGTTTCGCAGGTTTTGCGCGAGAGGCAGTAGATGATGCCGGGGTCCTGCGGGTGCCGGGCGATGTAGTCGATGACCGAGCCCACGCGGTCCTGGCCGGGGCGCACGTTGAGGTTGATATTGGGCCGGTCGAAGCTGGAGAGGAACACTTTGGGCTCGTGCAGGTTGAGCTGGGTGATGATGTCGCGCTTCGTCAGCCGGTCGGCCGTGGCCGTGAGGGCGATGATGGGCGTGTTGGGGAAATGGTTCCGCAGCTGGCCCAGTTGGGTGTATTCGGGTCGGAAATCGTGGCCCCAGCTCGAAATACAGTGCGCTTCATCAATAGCAAACAGGCTGATATTAACCCGCGTCAGAAACTGCATAAAGCCGTCACTCAGTAGCTTCTCGGGCGACACGTAGAGCAGCTTAAGGTAGCCGCCGGTGGCGGCGCGGGCGATGTCGTTGGCCTCGCTCTGGCCCACGCTGCTGTTGATGTAGGCGGCGGCTATGCCGTTGGCTTTCAAGGCCTCTACCTGGTCCTTCATCAACGCAATCAGTGGCGAAACCACGATGCAGGTACCTTCCGAAACCACGGCCGGAATCTGGAAGCAGACCGACTTGCCGCCGCCGGTGGGCATAAGCACTACGGTGTCTTTGCCGGCCAGGATGTGCTGGATGATGTCGCCCTGCATGGGGCGGAAATTGTCGTAGCCGTAGTACCGTTTCAGGGCCTGTTGAGCGGCGGGCAGCAGGTTGGGTGGGGCGGTAGTTAAGGTATCAGACATAATGCGGGAGGAATAACTGGTTAAAATAACGAGACGGGGCCGGAAGTTCCAAGCAGATTAGCTTTCGGCCGGAGCCTCGGATGATTTTGGCTCACGGCGTGAGCCCCGGTACAACTCATACTTCAGCAGCCGGCAGTCAATCGGCCCGTTAAACAGCGGCACCCGACGCGCCGGCTTCAGCCCGATGCTCTTCGCCGCTTCCAGATTCCCGGTGAAAACAAAGGCGTTATACCCCTGAAAATTTGCCTTCAGCGAATCCCCAATCGTCTTGTACAACGCCGCCATCTCGGCCTCCTCCCCTATCCGCTCGCCGTAGGGCGGGTTCATAATTACAATGCCGGGCTCCTCCTTAGCGGGGGCGGTGGCATCCTTCACATCGCGCACCGACAAACGGATGAAATCCTCCAAACCTGCGGCCGTAATATTCGCGGCGGCCATATCAATGGTTTTGGGGTCGAGGTCGGAGCCGGCGAGGTAGGCTTGCGGTTCGTCGAGGCGCTGGGCTTTGGCTTCTTCGCGCACCTGGTTCCACAGCTCGGGGTCGAAGTCGTACCAGTTTTCGAAGCCGAACTTGCCCTGGTGGAACAGGCCGGGCGCGATACGCTGGCTGATGAGGCCGGCCTCGGTGAGGATGGTGGCCGAGCCGCACATGGGGTCGATGAGGGGCTTTTTGCCATCCCAACCGGAGAGCATGACCAAGCCGGCGGCCAGCACCTCGTTCAGCGGGGCTTCGTTGGTGTGCTGGCGGTAGCCACGGCGGTGCAGCGAGTCGCCGGCCGCGTCGAGGCTGAGGATGACTTCATTTTCCGTCATGCGCAGGTGCAGGCGGATGTCGGGCTGGCGAGTGTCAATGCTGGGCCGCTCGCCGGTGCGGGCCCGGAACTGGTCCACGATGGCATCCTTGGTGAGCTGGGCCACGAAGAGCGAGTGCTCAAACGTGGAGCGGTTCACCACGGGCGTGATGGCGAACGTCTGGCCGGGACCGATGAAATCCTGCCAGTCGATGCGGCTTACTTCGCGGTAGAGTGCTTTTTCATCGGCGGCATAAAAGGCGGCGAAGGGGCGCAGCAGGCGCATGGACAGCCGGCTCCACAGAGCGGCTTCATACAGCAGGCGGTGGTCGCCGATGAACTCAACGGCGCGGGAGCCGACGTGGGTGATATCGGCCCCGAGGGCGTAGAGCTCGTCGGCGAGCAGTTCTTCCAGGCCGAACTGGGTGGTGGCGGTGAGATGCATAGTCCGGCAAAGGTCGGCAGGAATACGGGAGAAGGAACTACGATTTATTTCGTACTAAACGATATCAAATAGCTAATCCCAGCATACATTTACAGCACATCATCCGAAACTCCTTCCTCTCATCGAAATGAAAACCTTGATTTTCTGCATAATGCTGATTTGGCCGCTGATGCTGGCTGCTCAAACCAAACCGATTGCTACGATTCCGTTCGTACTTGAAAACAACGGCATATACATCTATTGCCAGGTCAACGCTGCCGACAGCCTGAAATTCCTTTTCGATACGGGTGCCAACGGCTCGGTGCTGAGCGAGGCCGCCGCCACCCGCATCAAACTACCGCGCACCGGTACCACGCGCAACGTCGGCTCGAACGGCACCAACACGGTGGGCCAGAGCGCGGGCAACGTCGTTCGCTTCGGCAGCCTCACCAAAAGCGACGTGCTGCTGGCCGTCATTCCGTACAAGGGCTTCAACTTCGACGGCGTATTTGGCACCGACTTTATGAAAGGCTACGTTATCGAGGTGGATTACCATAAGAAAGAGCTGCGGTTTTACGAGCCTGCGGGCTACCACAACGACCTGAGTGCCTACGCCCGCTGCAAGCTGCGCTTCGTAGATGATTACCCCACCATCACGAGCACCATCGTGGCCAACGGCCGCCGCTACACGGGCCGGTTTGGCCTCGACACGGGTGCCGACGACGTGCTGACCGTGGCCGCGCCCTTTGGCCGCAAGCACGGCCTGCCGGGCCGGCTCCCCCGGATTGGCACGGCCACATCGCAGGGCTCCGACGGCTCTACCTACGAGAGCGCTGTGGTACTGGCCCCGGAAATCCGCTTCGGCCAGAAGTGCTTCTACCGCGTGCCGGCTACCCTGCCGCAATCAACCAGCGGCGTCAACGCGACCGAAGACAAGGCCGGCTTCTGGGGCAACGGCTTTTTGAAGCGGTTTAACGCCGTGTGGGATTTCGACCGAAACTACCTCTACCTCAAGCCCAATAAAAACCTGTACACAGAGCTCTAGCCGGTGAGCCCAAGGCGAACCCAACGAGCCGGCCCCACTCAATGGCCGGCTTTTTTTGTACCTTCCGCCCTCATATGGCTACTCCTATTTCTGCTGCTGCGGCGGCCTCCACCACTGCTGCACCCGCCCGCTCCTACGCCGGCCCCATGGTGCTGATGACCACCCTGTTCTTCCTGTTCGGGGCCGTCACCAATTTCAACGACGTGCTGATGCCGTATTTGAAAGACGTGTGCCAACTCACCGATTTGCAGTCCTCGGCAGTGCAGTCGGCCTTTTTCGGCGCGTACTTTCTCATGTCGCTGCCGGCCGGCTGGGTCCTGAAAAAGCTGGGCTACCAGCGCGGCATCGTGGTGGGCCTGCTGGTGATGGCGGGCGGCGCGCTACTCTTCATCCCGGCGGCCGACTCGCGGGCATTTGCGCTGTTTCTCACGGCGCTGGCCACGCTGGGCGCAGGCATCACGCTGCTGCAGGTGGCAGCCAATCCTTACGTGAGCATCCTGGGGCCGGCGCGGGGCGCGGCGGCGCGGGTGAGCGTGGTGGGCGTGGCCAACAACTTCGGCGGAGCCCTTTCGCCGCTGGTGGGCGGGCTGGTGCTGTTCGGCGGCTCGGTGGCGCTCAAGGCCCGGCTGGCGGCGTTGCCGCTGACGGAGCGACTGGCCGAAGAATCGCAATTAGTAAAAGGCCCTTACATCGGCCTGGCCGTGTTTCTGGTGCTGCTGGCGGCGCTGTTTTTCTTCCTCGTGAAGCTGCCCGACATCGAAGGCATTCCTGAAGAAGCCGCCGAAGAAGCGCGGCCCATGGCAGCGGGGCGGACGTCGGCGCTGGCGTTTCCGCACCTAGTGCTGGGCATCGCGGCCATTTTCGTGTACGTGGGCGTGGAGGTCGGGCTGGGCTCCTTCCTCATTCGCTACGGCGAATCGCAGGGGATTCGGCAGCTTTCGGCCTTCACCCAAAGCCTGGTGCAGGGGCTGAACGTGGCCACCAACTACGCGCTGGTGCTGTTCGGCAAAGAGCCGTCGGCCATTGATACCACGGCCGGCTTCACCAAGGCGGTGGGCGCGGTGCTGGTGTCATCGTACTGGTTTGGCTCGCTCATCGGGCGCGTGGTAGGCATTCCGCTACTGCTCAAATTTCACAACCGCATGCTGCTGGTGGCGGTGTGCGCGGCCGGCACGGCGCTGGTGGGCGCGAGCATCCTGAGCACGGGCGAAACGGCCCTCTGGCTCATCGTGCTCTGCGGGCTGATGAACTCCATTATGTGGCCCGTGATTTTCCCGCTGGCCATCACTGGGCTGGGGCCGTTCACCAAGCAGGGCTCTTCTTATTTGATTATGGCCATTGTGGGCGGGGCGCTTATTCCGCCGCTCATGGGATTCATCGCCACGCATGGCGGCGGGCTGCGCGTAGCCTTTGTGGTGCCGGCGCTGTGCTACCTGTACCTCTTGTTTTATGCACTAAGTGGTTATCGGGTGCGTTAGCCCACCCGCCGGTGCCGTCATCACCATCTCCAAACCGGCCCTTGTTTCATGAAAAGAATCATCCCTGTTTCCGCGCTTTTTCTGGTGGTTTTATTGCTGGGCACCGCCAGCTGCAAGAAAGTTCTGGACCTGCTCACCTTCCAGATTAACGACTCCTCTACCTTCCAGCTGCCGGCTACTGGTCCGCTGCCCATCGGCACCACCGGGCCGGTTATTGCGCTGCCGGGCGTCACGGTCAACTCTACCGCCAACAGCACTTTCCAGAACAACAACACGGCGGCCGACTACGTGAAGGACGTGACCCTCGACCGCCTGGCCCTGACCGTAACCGACCCGGCCGACCAGAATTTTGACTTCGTAAAAAGCATCAGCATTTCGATTGCCTCGGATGCGGCCGGCACCAACAAAGTGCCGCTGGCTTCTCTCAACCCCGTGCCCACCGGCCAGACCACCATCGAGCTCACGCCCTCCGGCCAGAAGCTCGACACCTACCTGCGCAGCGGCACCTACACGCTGTTCACCACGGTAGAGATGACTCAGCTCGGCCTGAGCAAAGCCACCACTGTGCGCGCCGACTCGCGCTTCAACGTGAAGGCCGACCCGAAGTAGCACACTGTAGCGTGGACTCTGCGAGTCCGCGCTTTGCAGAACGTTCGCCCACACGCGGACTCGCAGAGTCCACGCTACAGTGTGCTGCGGCGCGGCCGCTACCTTTGCGGCCATGATGCCTACGCTCGAAGAAAACGTCTCCCTCCGCCCCTACAACACCTTTGGCCTCGATGTGCAGGCCCGCTACTTTGCCCGCTTCGCCTCGGCCGATGCGCTGCGCCAATTGCTGAAAATGCCCGAAGTTCAGGCCGCCGATAAGCTCATTCTCGGCGGGGGCTCCAACCTGCTCTTCACCCAGGATTTCCCCGGCGTGGTGCTAAAAAACGAGATTCGTGGGCTGGAAATCATTTCCGAAGACGGCGAAACCGGCACGGCACTCATCCGCGCCGGAGCCGGCGAGAGCTGGCACGGCCTGGTCGAATACGCCCTCGACCAGGGCCTGAGCGGCATCGAAAACCTCTCCCTAATTCCCGGCACGGTGGGCGCGGCCCCGCTCCAGAATATCGGGGCTTACGGGGCCGAGCTGCGCGACACCTTCGACCATCTGGAAGCCGTCGAAATTAATACTGGCGCGGGGCGCGTGTTCACTGCCGGCGAGTGCGGCTTCGGCTACCGCGAAAGTGTGTTCAAGAACGTGCTCAAAGGCCAGTTTGTGGTCACGGCCGTGGTGCTGCGCCTGCACCGCCAGGCCCGCCCCAACGTGCGCTACGGCGCCATCGCCGACACGCTGGCCGAGCTGGGCATCGAAGGCGAGCCCACCCCGCACGACGTGAGCCGCGCCGTGGTCCACATCCGCCGCAGCAAGCTGCCCGACCCGGCCGAAATCGGCAACGCCGGCTCTTTCTTCAAAAACCCCGAAATCTCCCAGGCCAAGTTCGACCATCTCAAAAGCGAGTATCCCGAGCTGCCCGGCTACCCCGTGCCCGGCGGCGTGAAGGTACCCGCCGGCTGGCTCATCGAGCGGGCCGGCTGGAAAGGGCTGCGGCGCGGCCCCGGCGCGGGCACTCACGGCGTGCACGCCCGCCAGGCCCTCGTGCTGGTGAACCACGGCGGGGCCACCGGCAGCGAAGTGCGCCAGCTGGCCGAAGAGATAATCTCGTCCGTCCGCCAGCAGTTCGGCATCGAGCTACACCCGGAAGTTAATATTTTGTGATTGAATAGCACACTGGTCAGCAATCTGTATATATTGCTAAGAATGCCGAATGATGCGTAATTTGTCCCATCATTTGCATCAGTCATTTCTTCGCCGGTCTGCTTATTCTTCAATTTATGAAACGCTCTTTTCTCCTGTTTGCCGCGGTGCTATCCGGCCCGGTCCTGGCGGTTGCGGCTCCCCTTCCCACGCCCCCGGTACTCACCCTGAAGGTGGCCCGCGCCATGGGCCCCGGCAGCACCGTCACGGTGCGGGCCGTGGTGCTGAACGGGGCCGAGATGGGCAACGTCCGCTACGTGCAGGACGGCGAGGCCGGCCTCGCGCTCTACGCCCAAGCTGCCAAGCTGCCCGGCTACGGCGAGCTGCAGGCCGGCGACAGCATCCAGGTTACGGGCCAGCTCAAGGCCTACAACGGCCTGCTGGAAATGGACCCCATTGCCTCGTTTCATAAGCTGGCTGGCGGCCAGCGGCTGCACCCGCTGCGCGTGCCCGTGGCCCAAGTCACGACCGCCTTTGCCGAGGCCAATGAGAGTCGCCTCATCGAAATCAAGGGCGTGACACGCCTGCTCACGCCCACCGGCACCCCGGCCGAGGCCCTGGTTGGCAACGCCAACTACCTCCTCGACGGCACGGCCGGCGCACTACTGCGCGTGGGCTCCACCAGCACCGGCCCCGAGGGCCTCATCGGGGCCACCGCCCCCAGCGGCGAGCCGTTCGACGTGCGCGGCATCATGAGCCAGTACTCGCCGGGCGGCACCGGCGGCTACCAGCTGCTGCCCCGCCTGGCCACCGACTTCGTGCGCGGCAGCGGCCTGCCCCGCCTCACCGAAGAGCCCGTGCCCGTGAACGTGAGCCCCACCGGCTTCACCGTCGTGTTCTCGACCCTGAACGCCGGCGACACCCGCGTGCGCTACGGCCTCGATGCCAAGCAGCTCAAGGAAAGCCGCGTCGATGATGCCCTTACCACCCACCACAGCCTCACCCTGAACGACCTGATTCCGGGCACCACTTACTACGTGGAAGTAAGCTCGCGCAATGCGGCGGGCACCGAAACGGCCACGCCCGTGCCGTTCATCACCACCGGCGGCAAGCGGGTGCGGGCGGGCGGCAAAAATTAAGTTTTCGCAGCCCGGCACTATTGGCGTCCAGCGGCGGTTCGTTTCGCTGAAATTCAGCATCTTTGTATTTCCGTCTCCCACCTAATCTTTAAAATTTAACCGTTTCGTAACTCTGTTTTTTTCATGAAGAAATTTACTCTGCTGGCGCTGCTGGCGGCGGCCACTTCCTGGCACACCGCATCGGCCCAAACTGCGATTACCATTGCGGCCGCCCGGGCCCTGGCCCCCACCACCAACGGCACCGCCGGCCCCACGGTCACGGTGCGCGGCATCGTGACGAACGGGGCCGAGCTGGGCTCCTCGGTCAGCATCATTCGCTACATTCAGGACGGCACGGCGGGTATCGGCGTGTACACCACGGGTGGCACCACGGGGCCACTGGTTTCGGCGCTGGTGCCCGGCGACAGCATTGAGGTAACGGGCGGCCTGAAAATGTTCCGCGGCCTGCTCGAAGTTGACCCCATCACCTCGCTGACCGTGCTGGCCGGCAACCGGCCCATTCCGGCCCCAGTGGTATTTTCGGCGGCCAACGCGGCCAACGCTTTCGCCGAGCAGTACGAAGGAATGCTGGTGCGCATCAACGGCCTGACGTCGATGACGACGGCGCCCACCACCTGCACCACGGCCGGCGTTTCGGTATCGGCTTTCAACGCTAATACCTCGTACCGCCTCAATGGTAACTGCAACTTCGTTACCTACGTGCCCACCAACTCGACGGGGGCCGACGGCCTGATTGGCAAGCCCAGCCCCACGGGCACGTTCGATGCCATTGGCGTGATGAGCCAGTATGCGCCCTCGGCTACGTCCATCACGGGCGGCTATCAGTTGCTCAACCGCAAGTACAGCGACTTCATTCAGGGCCTCACGCCCAACCTGACCACCAGCCCGGTTCCGACGAACATCACCACGACCTCGCTCACCATCAGCTTCAACACCCAGAACACGGGCAACACGCAGCTGGCCTACGCTACTTCGGCGGCGGGCCCTTTCACCACGTTGGCCGGCAATACGGCCCTCACCACGGCCCACAGCCAGGTGCTCACCGGCTTGTCGCCGGCTACTATCTACTACGTGCAGGCCGTTTCGGTAAACAGCGTAGGTCGTTCGGAGTCGCGTGTGGTACCCATGGTGACGGCTTCGCTGTCGTCGGGGGTTATCAAGAACTTCTATAATAATACGGTCGATGCTTCGCTGGCCCTGCCCGGCAACACGGCCGTGACCATGCTCAACGGCGCGGCTCCCGATACGCTGGTGCGTTACATCAACCGCGCCACCCAGACGCTGGACATTGCCATTTATAACTGGAACAACGCCACCATCCTGAACGCGGTAAACGCCGCCTTCACCCGGGGCGTGCGGGTTCGTGTGATTTACGAGGACGACAATGCCAACGTGAGCATCACCAGCCTGAATGCCGGCATTCGCCGCATTTCGCGCCCCAACACGGCCGGCAGCACCACCAGCAGCATCATGCACAACAAGTTTGTGATTGTGGATGCCAACAGCACCAACCCCAACGTGCCGTGGGTGTGGACGGGCTCGATGAACTGGACCGCGGCCCAGCTCACGACCGACCGTAACAACGTCATCGCCATTCAGGACCAGTCGCTGGCCCGCGTTTACACCATCGAGTTTGAGGAAATGTGGGGCTCGAACACGGCCACGCCCGGCACCAGCACCTTCGGCTCGCGCAAAACCGACAACACGCCCCACTTCCTGAACATCGGCGGCAAATCGGTGGAGTCGTACTTCTCGCCCACCGACAACGTGAACGGCCGCCTGCTCCAGGCCATTGCCTCGGCTGATAACGACCTGCACTTCGAGTCCATGCTCATCACCCGCGCCGACCTGGCCCGCGCCATTGCCGCTCAGGTTACCCAGCGCGGCATCGGCTCCTGCTCCGACGGCCTCGTGAACGACACCAGCGGCACGGCCGGCTACTCCTTCCGCCTCATGCAGGCCGGGCTGGGCACCCGCCTGCTCATCAAGCGCGCCGGTGCCGGCTTCGGCATCATGCACCACAAAACCCTGATTGTAGACGCCGGCGCCAGCCAGTCGGACCCCACGGTATTCGTCGGCTCGCACAACTGGACGCTTTCGGCTGATACCGAAAACGACGAAAACACCCTCGTGGTGCACGATGCCCGCATCACCAACCGCTACTACCAGGAGTACGCCGCCCGCATTGCCGAGCAAAACGTGGCCGGCGTAGTAGTCTGCCGCCTCGTACTGGCCACCAAAGCAGGCAGCATCCAGGCCAGCACCATGGAGGTGTATCCGAACCCCGCCCGTGGCAGCTTCCAGCTGCACTTGGCTAGCTCCTCGGCCCGCACCGCCACCATCGTGCTGCGCGATGTGACCGGCCGCGTGGTACTCACCAAAACCCAGTCCCTCACCGGCACCGACCTGAACATCGACGCTACGTCGCTGAAGTCGGGCCTGTACATGGTGCAGGTAACCACTCCCGAGGCCGTGCAAACGGGCCGCGTAGTAGTGGAATAACCTGAGCGAAACTGATGCAAAAAAGGCGGCTCCCGATTTGGGAGCCGCCTTTTTTTTATGGCCTGACTGTAATACTCTGAACGGTCATGCTACTTCAGCACCGCAATGGTCACGCCATCCCCGCCCCTATCGGCGTGCTCGTCGGCCACGCTGGCTACGGCACGTTGGGAGCGCAGGTAGTCGCGCACCACCTGGCGGAGTACGCCGTTGCCGCGCCCGTGGAGGAACTTGATTTCGGGCATTCCTAGCATCACGGCATCGTCTACGAAGCTCATGGTTTTGGTGAGGGCATCTTCGGCGCGCTCGCCGCGCAGGTCGAGGGTGGGGCTGAAGCCGGCCATGCGGTCGGTGATGTTCACGCCGTTGCCACCGCCGGAGCTGCCGCCGCTGAGCTTCGACTTGCTGGCTTTAGCGGCCTGCTCCCGCTCGCGGATTTCGGCTCGGCCCAGCTTTTCGAGTTGGCTGAGCTTGGTCAGGGTTTTCAGGCCACCGAACATGACTTCGGCGGTCTGGCCCTTCACGCTCACCACTTCGCCGTGGCCTTCCTGGCCGAAAAGGGCCACTTTATCGCCGGGCTTGAGGTCGCCGGCTTCGGCGCGCTCGCGGGTGGCTTTGGGCTTGGGCGGCTCGATTTGCAGCTCCTTCTTGACGAAATTATCGAGCTTTTCGCGGGCGGCTTTGTTGGTTTCCTTCTCGGCGTTGCCCCGCCGGATTTCGCCGATGGTGGCTTCGATTTGCTGATTGGTATTCACCAACAGCGCCTTGGCCTGCTGCTTGGCCGTGCGCAGGGTTTCGATTTTGGTATCCTCAATGTGCTGCTTGAGGTCCTGGTATTCCTGGGCGGCACGCTTGAGGCGCTTCTCAGCTTTGGCAGCTTCGGCGGTGCGGGTTTCGAGTTCGGTTTTCTCCTTTTCGAGGCCTTCGAGCAGGCGGTCGTAGCGGATTTTGTCCTTGCCTACCAACTGCGTGGCGCGCTCCACTACCTCCTTCGGCAGGCCGATTTTGCGGGCAATTTCGATGGCGAACGAAGAGCCCGGCTTACCCACTTCCAGCCGATAAAGCGGCTGGAGCTTCTCCGGGTCGTAGCGCATGGCCCCATTCACGAGGTGCGGGGTGCGCTCGGCGAAGTTCTTGAGGTTGGTGTAGTGCGTGGTAATGACGCCGTAGACGCGGGCTCGGTTCAGCTGGTCGAGCACGGCCTCGGCGATGGCGCCGCCCAGGCTGGGCTCGGTGCCGGTGCCGAACTCGTCAATCAGCACTAGGCTTTTCTTGCCGGCCAGCAGCATGAACTGCTTCATGGCCAACAGGTGCGACGAATAGGTACTCAGGTCGTTTTCCAGGCTCTGCTCGTCGCCGATATCCAGGAAAATATCCTCGAAAACGCCGGCTTCGGAGTTGTCGGCGCAGGGAATGAGCAGGCCCATTTGCAGCATGAACTGCACGAGGCCCACGGTTTTCAGGCTCACCGATTTGCCGCCGGCGTTGGGGCCGGAAATGACGAGGATGCGCTGCTCGTGGTTCAATTCCAGGTCCAGGGGCACCACTTCGCGGGGGTCGCCGTTGTCGCGCTTGTGCTGGGCGAAGGCCAGCTGGAGCAGCGGGTGGCGCACCTTCACCCATTTCAGCAGGGGCTTGTTGTGCAGCACGGGCAGGCGGCAATCGAGTGTGACGGCCAGCCGGGCTTTCGCCCTGATGAAGTCAATCAGCCCCAGATAAGAATACGCTTTGCGCAGGTCCGGGATGTGAGGCCGGAGCTGGTCGGTGAGCGCCGTAAGGATGCGAATCAGCTCGCGGTGATAGGCATTGTCAAGGTCCTTGATGTCGTTATTCAGCTCGAAAACAGCTTCCGGCTCAATGTACACGGTCTGGCCCGAGGCCGATTCGTCGTGAATCAGGCCCTTCACCTTGCGCTTGTGCTCCGCAATAACGGGCAGCACCAGCCGCCCGCCGCGTATCGTGGGCTCGGAGTCGCTGGGAATCCAGCCCTCGTTTTTGGCGTGGCGCAGGATGCCGGCAATCTGCTTGCGCAGCTGCCCCTGACGGGCAATGAGTTCCTGCCGAATCTGGCGCAGCAGCGGGCTCGCGTCGTCGCGCACGGCCCCTTCGTCGTCCACCACTTTATCCAAAGCAGCCAGCAGGTTGCGGTCGACCTGGATGCCAATGCCCAGCAGGCGCAGCGTGGGATATAGGCTGGGGTCGGCATCGGAGAAGAAGCTCAGGGCCTGCCGAATGGTACGCAGGCTCATCTTCACCTCGAAGAAGGCGGCCACGTCGAGGTACGCGCCCGGTAGGGCGGCGCGCTTGAGATGCACCTGAGCATCGTGGTAGTGCGAGGCCGGGAAATCGGCCCCGGAGCGCAGCAGGTAGGTGAATTCGTCGGCCTGTTGCAGCAGTTTCAGCAGGGGCTCGTGCTTGGGTTGGAACTCCATGCGGGCCACGTAGTGCCGGCCCAGGGCGGAAAGGCAATTGGCCTCAAGCTGCTCGCGCAGGGTGGTGAAGCCGATTTTTTGTTCGAAGTGTTGGGGTAACAGCAAGTAGGTAGTATTTCAGTAATTGGGTACGAAGGTAAACAGCCAAGCGGGCGGGAAGATTCGCGGACGGCAAGGTATTGGGCTCTGACGGCGGCGGACAGCAGCCCAACCCGGCCTTCCGCCCGCCCCAAACGCCTGATTGATGGGAAAATCCCGGCCCCGGCCCGCCAGTTTATCGCGTTCGGCAACGATGCCGGGAACGTTTGCGCAACTATACTCCGGCTTAGGCTTTGCTATATACTCATTTGCTGACGCTTAGCGGCTAGGTTTGTACATAACCTCTCACCGATGGCAGCCGCCATCACCCACCCAAAACCGCTCCGACTATGAAGCACTTGTTCTCTCTACTCTTCCTGCTGTTGCTGTCGCCGCTGGCCCTGCGCGCCCAGGCCCCGACCGTGCTGGAATCGTCCGGCTGGCTGGAAACCGCCTACGTGCGCTGGACGCCGGTTGCCAACGCGCAAAGCTATAATGTGTACTACACCGGCGGCGGCCTCGTCAACCAGAAGCTCGACGACCAGCTCATCCGCAACTACGGCACCTTTTACCGGGCCGATGCCCTGGGCCTCACGCCCGGCTCGTACACGCTCAAAGTGGCCCCCGTTATCGGCGGGGTGGAGGGCGCGGCCACCACTACCAGCGCCCTCACGGTGCTGGCCCAGGACCGCACCGGGTTTGCCTTCAGCAACGGCCGCGTGCCGGGTGCCTACAATGCCAACGGCACGGTAAAAACCAACGCCGTCATCCTCTACATTACCCAAAACACTAAGAATACCGTGTCGCTCAACGTGACCGGGGCCACCACCAATCCCTGCGTGGGCCTGCAAACCATCCTCGACGGCTTTAAGAAAGGCCGCGATGCCCGGCCGCTGCTCGTGCGCTTCATTGGGCAAATCACCGACCTGACCTACATGCTGGGCGGCGACATCGTCATCGAAAACAACAACCTGGCCTCCGGGGCCATCACCCTCGAAGGCGTGGGCAACGATGCCGTGGCCGATGGCTTCGGTATTCGCATCAAAGGCGCGTCCAACATTGAAATTCGCAACATCGGCACGATGAACACCGACAGCGATGAAGGCGACAATATTGGCCTGCAGCAGGACAATGACTACATCTGGGTGCACAATTGCGACTACTTCTACGGCCACGCGGGCAGTGCCGCCGACCAGGTGAAGGGCGACGGCGCGCTGGACTGCAAAAAGTCGACCTACGTCACGTTCTCCTACAACCACTTCTGGGATTCGGGCAAGTGCAACCTGCTCGGCTTGAGCGAAAACACCACCCAGGGCCTCTACATCACCTACCACCACAACTGGTACGACCATTCGGACTCGCGCCACCCCCGCGTGCGCTTCTACTCGGCCCACGTGTATAACAACTACTACGACGGCAACGCCAAGTACGGGTCCGGCTCGACGGAGGGCTCCTCGGTGTTCATGGAAGGCAATTACTTCCGCAATTGCAAGTACCCCATGCTGACTTCGATGCAGGGCACGGACGTGTTCAATCCTGTGACGATGACGAACAACTACACCACGCAGCCCATTTTCTCCAACGAGGACGGCGGCACCATCAAGGCCTTCGATAACTACATGACCGGGCAGACGCGCTTCGTGCCCTACGGTGCCACCGGCTACCCCAATTCCACGGTCGACTTTGATGCCTACGTGGTGACCACCCGGACCCAAACCGTGCCCGCCACCGTGCTGTCGGCCTACGGCCGCAACGCCTACAACAACTTCGACACCAACGCGGCCGTGATGTACACCTACACCCCGGACAGCCCCACGGCGGCCCGGACCAACACGATGCTGTACGCGGGCCGCGTGAAGGGCGGCGACTTCCAGTGGACGTTCAACAACGCGGTGGACGACGCTTCCTCGGCCGTGAATCTGCCGCTGCAAGCGGCACTGGTGGGCTACACCACCGGCTTGGTTTCGGTGCAGGGCGTGACGGTGGTAACCCCTCCCGGTGGCGGTGGTGGCGGCGGCACGGGCGGCGGCGGCGGCACCAATACGTCGGACATGCTGCACAATTTCACCCTGTCCGGCACTACCAGCACCTTCTACACCATCACCGGCAACCTCTCCACGTCGCAGGGCACGGTGGTCTACAACGGCCTGAACCTGACGCAATGCCTCAAGCTGGAGTCGACCACGAACGTGGCCTTCACCACCACGGCGACCGCCACGCTCACGCTGGTGTTCAACGATGCGTTCAGCGGCACGGTTAAAATCGACAACGTGAACCAGACGGTGGCCTCGGGCCGCCTCTCGATGAACATCGCCGCCGGTACCCACCAAATCACCAAAAACGTGACGGCGAACATCTACTACATGAGCACCGTGTATGCGGCCCCCCTGGCCACGCGCAACCCGCTGGATGGCCTCGCCATCAAGGTGTACCCCAACCCGGCCACCGATGAAGTGACCGTGGCCTGGAAGAGCAAGCAGCCTTTCTCGCTCTACAGCATCACGGGCAGCCTGGTGAAAACCGGCCTCACCAACCAGTCCTTCGACCTGAAAGACGTGAAGCCCGGCGTGTACCTCATCCGCCTGCGCGACGAAGACGGCTACCTGCGCACCAGCCAATTGCTCAAGCAATAGATTAGCGTCTCCCCCGATTGAAAAAGGCCCCGGCAGCACTGCTGGGGCCTTTTTTTGTGGCTGGCAACGGGCTCGCAGCTTTCGTTTCGCCCGGCGCGGAGCGATATAGCAGTAACTTATGCCCTGTAAGGCCGCAATCAGCGCAAATAAGGCAGATATTATGCTAAGGCAGACCGTATAAATACCCAGAGAGGCCTTACTAGCACTAAGCGGGGCTGCATACATGCTCAGGAGGGCCTCATCAGCACTAAGCGGGGCTGCATATGTGCTCAGGGGGACCTTACTACCACTAAGGGAGGCTGTATAGATGCTCAGGGGGGCCTTACCGGCACTAAGCGGGACTGCATGTGTGCTCAGGGGGGCCGTCATTGGAGTAGGTAAGGCATTGTTCTTACCTTGCGCACCTCCTTTACCCGCTTGACTGCCTTGCTTATGGAACCCGTGCCCACCCCTGATGCCGCCACCGGCTCCCTGGCCGCCCGCTTTGCCCAGCGCCTGGTGGTGCGCGACGCCCCGCCCCCACCGCCCAGCCAGGAGCCGGCCGCCATTCTGGCCCGCATTCAGGCGTGGCTCATTCCGCCCCAAGGCGTGCGCGATGCCCGTACCCACGGGCGCATGGCCCGCATGCTGGTGGCCCTCATGGAGCACCTCGAACTCAGCACCGAGCAGTTGCAAGCGGCGGCGGGCCTGGGCTGGCGCGCCGGCTCGCGCATGGCGCAGGAGTTGCTCACGCGCGGCCTCACCGAGCGCGAGCGGCGGGGCCGGTTCTTCTACCACCGCCTCACGCGGGCAGCTGAGGACGCGCTGCTGCTGGTGGTGGCCGGGCCGCAGGGCTGATGGCGCGGGGCTCCGTCCCGTGCCGACTATTGGGGGGCCTCCGGCCCCCGGCGACCGGACAAGGCGGGTGTGAATCGCGCAACGATTGCAGGCCGGAGGCCTGCGAATAGCGGGCACGGGCCGCAGGCCCGCGCCATCGGGGCTGTTTAGATTTCGCTTTACCCTGCCGGTTATATCGGCAAAGCGTGTCGTTCATTACCTACACTTCTCAGCCAATTACTCACTTATCGCTCACATATCTACCCTGCTGACGCGCGTCTGTGACGCACGCCAGCAGGGTTATTCAGGGTTTGACAGTATAAGGCAAGTTGAACTGGCCGTTGGTGATTTTTCGGCTATCGCATCCCAGCGTATAGATACCGCTGAAGGTCCCGCTAACGGTGTGGGTGCTCGTGTCCACGGACTTTACCACCACCTCAAGGTCGGGCGCGCTGTCGATGTAAAATCGGTACAGTTGTGTGCCCAATACGAGGCTGCGGCAATTCGTGGAGTAGTTGGTAATGGGTAGGGTATAGGCACTGCCCGCGCTCGCGCCTCGGTAGGTGCGGGGCGTTTCCACACCTTGCCGGTCCGTGACAGACAAAGAAATTTGGTGGTTGTCGGCAGTACTGGCATCAATGGTGAGCTGCTTCACCCCCAAGGCATTGGTTTCCACCACGGCCGTAGGTGAGCCAAACACCACCACCTGGCCATTGTCGCTAAGCTGGATGCTATTGGCAGGAATGGCTGGTTCGGCATCAGACTTTTTGGAACAGCCGACGACGACAAGACTCAAGGATAACAAAAGGGTAAGAGCACGGACCATGGCAGCGATGGGGAATAGGTGAATGAGTGACAAAGAAAGTACGCTGGGGTCACGAGGCCCCAGCGTTTGAGTTTACTTATCCACCCCCGCGCCAAACAGGGCGAAATCGTACTTCACCGGGTCGCTGGGGTCGAGTTTGCGGAGGTTGGCGGTGAGCTCTTCGGCGGCTTCCCAGTCCACGAGCTTGCGGGTGAGCAGGCCCAGGGGGCGGGCCTGGCGCTCGACGTGCAGGTCGATGGGCATGATGAGGTCGGCGGGCGAGAGGCGGGTCCAGAGGCCGAAATCGACGCCGTGCTCGTCGCGGCGCACCAGCCAGCGCAGGTACATATTCACCCGCTTGCAGGCCGATTTGCGGGCCGGCGTGGCCACGTGCTTGCGGGTGCGCTGGGGCGCATCGGGCAGGCTGAAGAAGTGCTGATGGAAGTTAATCAGCCGCTCGCGCTGCGTGTGCCCCACCAAAAACGCGGTTTCCAGCGTCTCGTGCTGCCCGTACCAATGGCGCAGGAAATGCACGAAATACAGCAAATCGGTATCGCAAAACGTGCGGTGGCAGAAGCCGAGCAGCTTCTTCAAGTCCTCGTCCTGGTGCTGGGTGATGAACTGGTGCGGGGCGTCGTCCATGCGGCGCAGCAGCTCGTTGCACTTGTTGATGATGGTGGGCCGCTGCCCCCAGGCCAGCAGCGCCGCAAACAGGGCCGCGATTTCCACATCCTGCCGCTGGGTGAAGCGGTGCGGGATTTGAATGGGGTCGTTTTTGATGAACTCGGGGCGGTTGTAGCGCAGGTATTGCGCATCGAGCTGGCGGCGGAGCTGGGCGATGTTCATAAAGGGGGATAGGAAAAACGCCTGTCATCCTGAGCGCAGCGAAGGACCTTATCACGCTCGCATTAGCCGTGCTTACGGCGAATCGTTCAGTCGTGATAAGGTCCTTCGCTGCGCTCAGGATGACAGGCGGATTGAATTGCGCTACGTTTCTCTACTGCGGAATGTAGTTCGTCTCCACCCGAAAGCGGGAGTCGGTGGTGCCGAGCTTCTGCACGGCGCGGGGCGAGAGGCGCACCAGGATGTTGTTGTTCTCGCCCGTATCGGGCAGCTTGCCGATGACGCGCACATACACCGAGAGGCCATTCATGGCGTTTTTCACCTGCATGATGGTGCCCACGGGGGCCGTTTTGTGCAGGGCGAGGTACTTATCGGTAATGCTCTTTTCGATGGGCGCACCGAGGCCCGACTCCACCACGCGGGCCAGCACTTCGCTGGCGCGGCTGGGGGTGCGGTCCTCCTTGTCGTCCTCGCGCTCGGGGCGTTCGGTTACGGTCGCAATCTGGGCGGGCTTGTCGGGGGCCGGGGCTTTGGCGGGCGTGGCGGGCACGGCTTCCACTTCTACCGGGCGCACCACGGGCGCGGGCTTGGGCGCGGCGGCCGTAGTAGCCGGAGCTTCGGCCGCGCCGGAAAGTATCAGTTGCTGGCCCACGCGCACGGTGCCGCCGGCGGGCAGCTTGTTGAGCCGAATCAGCTCATCGGGCGTGAGCTGAAACTTGCGGGCGATGCCGAACAGGGTTTCGCCTTTGGCCACGGTGTAGTGGGTGGGCACGGTTACGGGCGCGGCGGCTTTGTCGGGCGCAGCGGCGGCCGGGGCCTTACCAGCGGCGGGACGGGGCACGTACACAATCTGGCCCACGCCGAGGCCGTTTTTAATCTGCGGGTTGGCGGCATTGAGCTCAGCCAGCGTGACGTGGTAGCGGCGGGTGAGGGCGGTGAGGGTTTCGCCGGCCGCCACGCGGTGCTTCACGAAGCGCTGGCCGCCGCGCATTTCCTGGCCAATGGAGTCGGCGGGGGCACTTTTGGCGTGGCCGGGTTTGCCCGGACCGGGGCCGCCCAGGGCCAGCAGCGTCAGCAACGAAAGAATTACAGTCATATAAATAGCCTTCCAAAATTCACTTTGCCCCCGCCCGGGAGCGCCAGCCAAACAGCCAGCGGAGGCAAAATAACGCAATAACCGGTGGGAAATTGAGCCCGGCCGGTTTCAACACGGTCCCGTTCCGTTATTTGGGGCTTATTGGCGGGGCTTTTCCCGCCGCTGGCTATTCACTTCCTGCCCGCTGCTATGGTTCTCGGCCTCATTCCCGCTCGCTTCGCCTCCACCCGCCTGCCCGGCAAGCCACTCGTCGATTTGGGCGGCCAGAGCATGATTCAGCGGGTGGTGATGCAGGCCCGGCAGGCCAACTTGGCCCGCGTGGTGGTGGCCACCGATGATGAGCGCATCCTGCGCCACGTCCAAGATTTCGGGGGCGAGGCCGTGCTCACCCACCCCGACCACCCCAGCGGCACCGACCGCCTGTGGGAGGCCTTCCAGCAGCTCGGCAGCCCGCCTGAGGTGCATTGCATCGTCAATATTCAGGGCGATGAGCCGTTCATTCACCCCGCCCAAATCAACGCCCTGGCCGATTTATTTGCCGACCCAGCCACCGCGCCCGCCATCGCTACGCTGGTGAAGCCGGTGATTTCGGAGGAAGAATTATTCAGCCCGCACCTGCCCAAAGTGGTGCTCAGCCAGCAGGGCCACGCCCTGTATTTCAGCCGCCACCCCCTCCCCTACCAGCGCGGCCGCGAGCCCGCCGAGTGGCTGGCTCACCATCGCTACCTGCGCCACCTGGGCCTGTATGCCTACCAGCCGCAAGTGCTGGCACAGCTCACGCGCCTGCCCGTATCGCCCCTCGAAGCCGCCGAAAGCCTGGAACAATTGCGTTGGCTGGAAGCCGGCTTCCAGATTCGCTGCGCGGAGACGGAGCTGGATGCGTTCGGGATTGATACGCCGGAGGATGTGGAACGGGCGCTGGTCCGACTGCGAGGCTAGTCGACGCGCTCTGCTACGGGCTTTGCGGCGCTGGTTTGGTGGCGCTCATCCCGCATTTCGCGCGAGAGGAAGTAGTTGAGGGCAGTGCGGATGATGGCAATGGCCCCGAGCTTGCCCAACTGCTCCCAGGTCGGAGAAATGGCTGTGGAGAGGATATCCGCCCCGAGTTGAAACTCCAGCGCCAGCGCCAAGTAACGGGCCAGGGTCAGCCGGATAGCGGTGAAGTCGGCTGTCTGGCCCTTGCTTAATGCTTTCAGCAGCAACCAGCCCGCGCTGAGAATGCCTAGCGCGATGATAACCGCGCCCACCATTTCCACGCCCAGCTTCAGCCACAGCACCGCGTCGATGACCGTGCTTTCAGCGCGGCCATGCAAGGAAGTCACGTCGCGGGCCGCTTCGGGCAGAATGGATAGGAAACAGGTAAACAGCAATGGCATGAGCGCGGGAAAGGCAACAACGAGCAGGATACGGGCAGTGTCGGCCCAAGGCTGGAATTAGCCGCCGGCCTTTTTGGCCTTATAACCTTCCTTCAGCAGTACTTCCAGCACTTTATCGCGGAAATCGCCCTGCACCACTACTTCGCCGTCTTTGGCGCTGCCGCCCACGCCGCACTTGGTTTTGAGGAGTTTGCCAAGGGCCTGCAAATCCCCATCGGTACCCACAAAGCCGGTGACGAGCGTGACCTGCTTGCCACCGCGCTGCTTCTTGTCGAGTTGCACGCGCAGTTGCTGCTGTTGCGGTGGCAGCGTGGTAGCGGCGGCTGGCTCGTTGCTCTGGTAAGTGAAATCGGGATTGGTGGAATAAACCACGCCGGTGCGGTTGGATTTGTCTTTCATTGGAAATCGCCTATTGATAAAGGGGAATTAAACCGCCACGGCCAGGGCCAGGGGCATAAGCTCCACGTCGAATTCGGTGGCGTGGCCCAGGTAGTCCCCATCGACGTGGAAGCCGATGGGCGCGGCGGCCACCACCCGGGCACGGGGCACCCGGAAATACTCGGCCGCCTTGCTTTGGGGCAGCGTGCCGAGGGCCATGGCCAGGCTCACGCGGAAGGCGCGAAACACGGGCAGGGCATCAATCAGACAGACATCGAGCAGGCCGTCGCGCAGGTCGGCCAGGGGCGCGATGTAGGCATTGTTGCCGTATTGCGAGGCGTTGGCGAAGGCCAGCACGTAGCAATCAGTGGTAATTTCCTGGCTGTCGAGGTTGGCCTGCACCGCTACGGGGCGGTAGCGGCGGTACTCGCGCAGCGTTACCTGCAAATAGGTGCTCAGGCCCCGCGAGCCGGCTTGGGCAAAGTGCTGGCTCACGTGCGCATCGAACCCCAACCCGGCCGTGCAGAAGAACGGGTGGCCGTTTATCACGCCCACGTCCATGCGGCTGAAGTCGGGCGTGGCCAAGCGGCGCAGGGCGTCGGGCAGGCCCAGTGGCACCTTGAGGTGGCGGGCCAGGCCATTGCCCGAGCCCTGGGGGATAATGCCCAGGGCCGTTTCGGTGCCCAATAAGCCCCGGCCCACCTCGTTCACGGTGCCATCGCCGCCCACGGCCGCCACGACTGCAAAACCCTCGGCGGCGGCTTTTTGGGCCAGCTCCACGGCGTGGCCGGCGTACTCAGTCGGGCGGATTTCATAGTCCTCCTCCCGCGCGCCGAAGTACCGCGCAATCAGGGCGGGCATGTCGTGGCGCTGGCTGGGGCCGGCCTTGGGGTTCAGGATAAAGCAGGTTTTGGGCATGGAAGACGCCCAGCGCAGGCTTGGCGGAATATTAGGGGAAGCAGTTCGTATTCAGTAGTGCGCAATAAGAGTAAAATCAGCTGATTTATCACCCCCTGAATACCCATTACGCTACACTTACAAATAAAAACGCCGTCCGCCCCGCCACAAATGGCAAAGCGGACGGCGTTTATTTACGGGAGCAGCAATTAGCCGTTCATCTTCTCGCCGAGCTTCTGAATCAAATCAGCCGTGCGGGTCGAGTAGCCGGTTTCGTTGTCGTACCAGCCAATTACTTTGGCCAGCGTGCCGTTGGCCGAAGTCAGCTCCGAGTCGAAAATGCAGCTGTGGGGGTTGCCCACGATGTCGATGCTCACAATCGGGTCGGTGGTGTATTCGATGATGCCTTTCAGGGGGCCTTCAGCAGCAGCCTTCAAGGCGGCGTTGATTTGCTCCTTGGTCGCCTCCTTTTTCAGGATAACGGTCAGGTCGGTCATCGAGCCATCCGGCACGGGCACGCGCATGGCGAGGCCGTCGAGCTTGCCCTTCAGCGTGGGCAGCACCAGGCCCACGGCTTTGGCAGCACCGGTGCTGGTGGGGATGATGCTGTAGGCAGCGGCGCGGGCGCGGCGCAGGTCCTTGTGAGGGGCATCCTGCAGGTTCTGGTCCGATGTGTAGGCGTGCACCGTGGTGATGTAGCCTTTCTCGATGCCGAACGCGTCGTCCAACACTTTGGCCATGGGTGCCAGGCAGTTGGTGGTGCAGCTGGCGTTGCTGATGATGGTTTCCGAGCCGGTGAGGATGTCCTCGTTCACACCCAATACTACGGTGGGGATGTTGCCGGTGGCGGGAGCCGAAATAACTACTTTCTTGGCACCAGCGGTGATGTGCTGGCCAGCGCCGGCCTCGTCCACGAAGCGGCCGGTCGATTCCAGCACCACGTCAACACCCATTTTGCCCCAGGGCAGCAGCTTGGGGTCGCGCTCGGCGAGGGCGGCGATTTTGACGCCGTTTACGGTGAGGCTTTCCTCGTCGTAGCTCACGGTGCCGTCGAAGCGACCGTGTACGGAGTCGTACTTCAGCAGGTGGGCCAGCGTTTTGTTGTCGGTCAGGTCGTTGATAGCAACGATTTCCACGTTGTCGCGGCCGAGCAGCGACTTGAAGGTGAGGCGGCCGATGCGGCCGAAGCCGTTGATGGCGACTTTAATTTTTGCCATTGTAAAACAGGTGGGGATTAGTGGCCAGCCGCCACGCTGGCGGCCGGTTGAAACACGGGGCGAAGATAGCAGGCAGGCGCGGGTTAGCCCACATTCTTACTGCGACCATAAAGGAGTTCGATTCCCCTACGGATTACGGTGCGTTTGAGTGGGTGGTTATCCGGCTCGCACCGTTTCGACAAAGGGCAATTAGGACCCTGCGGAAATTTTTCAGCCTGAAAAACAGGGTACTTTGGTCTTAACAGCACTTTTTTTTCTGCCAGAACTTGCACGAAACGAAGCGCGCCGTACCTTTGCATCATCAAAACGAACAACGGTCCGTTCGTCTAGGGGTTAGGACAGTAGATTTTCATTCTACCAACAGGGGTTCGATTCCCCTACGGACTACAACAAAGGCCCTCAGCATATGCTGAGGGCCTTTTTTATTGCACTGTTTTTTTCTGGAACGCATATTTGGCCGCCGCTCTGCAAGAGCAAGATTGACCGACGACCGTGGCTGGTTTACGCGGCTGCACTCCAGTGGCAAAGCGTGCACTAACGCGTTCTAGTTGGCAGAAAAAACGCTAATATTCCGCCCGGTCCGGCTTTATCAAGCGCCACGATTATCGTTGAGGGCACTTAGCCCGTATCTGATGTTGCTGCTAGGGCAGCGCGGGCCTTCGGCTGCGCTGCCACGCTTATCTGCTGACGATGCAATCCACTGCTAACCAACTGTCCTTAAAGCCGAAACCCTGCGCCAGTTGGGACGATGCGGAATTGGTGCTGGCGTTGCGCGGTGGGAGCGAGCCAGCCTTTGCCGAGATATACCGCCGCTACGGCTTCGGCCTTATTGAACAGGCGTACCGCAAAGTGGGCTCGCGCGAGGCGGCTGAGGAAATCGTGCAGGATTTGTTTGCCGCGCTCTGGCACAAGCGGGAGGGGGTTGATATTCAGAAACTGCCGGAATACCTGGGCACGGCCGTGAAGTACCGCGTCATCAACCTCATCAAAACCAAGCTTATCCACGCGGGCTATCTGGCTTATTGCCACACTCAAAGCCCCCGGGCCGACCACCACACCGAGCAAGAGCTGGCCGCCACTGACCTGGCCGGTGCCCTGCGCCGGGGCCTGACCCGCCTACCAGCCCATACCCGGGAAATTTTTCAGCTCAGCCGCCTGGAGCACCAGACGGTGCCAGAAATTGCCGGCCGGCTCAAGCTTTCTACCAAAGCCGTGGAGTACCACATTACCCGCGCCCTGAAGCAGCTGCGCGTTTCGCTAAAAGATTTTTTGGTGGTGCTAGCGTTACTGATACTCAGCTAAGCACTTGCTTGTCAAATTAGTGTACCTTGAGTAGCTCAAGGCATTCGGGCAAACAGCTACCCGAATGAAAGAATTTTGCTGGCGGGTTTAGGGGTACGGGTTTGTTCATTGACTACTGTTTCAAGCACCACTTTTGAGGTATGGCCACCGACAAGTCCGAATTTCGCCAACTGTTGCAACGCTACCAGGAGGGCAACTGCACTCCGGAGGAAGTGCAGCGCATTGAGGCGTGGTACCGCCATCTCGGAGCCGAGCAGCAGTTCAACCTCTCCCCCACCGAGAAAGAGGCGCTGATGACTACGGTGTGGCAACGCATCAGCCGGCAAACGGCCCCGGGCACCGTGCCGCAGGTTGACCTGCCGGGTGGGTGGCAGTCGTGGCCCGCCAGTGTGCGCTGGGCGGCTGCGGCGGCACTGGTATTGGGCGCAAGCTTAGTAGGATTGCAGGTATCGCACATGCCAACAAAATGGGCTGCACTGACTAATCCTGCCCCCTCGGAGAAGGCAGAGTGGCAGGTTTACGCGAATACCTCAGCTTACGAAACCCACGTGGCCCTGCCCGACGGCAGCGCCGTGACGCTGGCCCCGGCTAGTACCCTGAGGTACCGGCGGGAACTGCGGGGCGGCCGCCGCGAGGCCTACCTCGCGGGTGCGGCTTTTTTCGATGTTTTTCATGACAAGAACCACCCGTTTTCGGTGTTTACCGATAAGGTGGTGACTACCGTGCTGGGCACCAGTTTCCGGGTGCAGGCGTATGCCGGGCCGTCCGATGTGCAGGTGCAGGTGCGCACCGGGGCCGTGCGGGTGAGCCAGCGCCGTACTCTGGCGGGCGCAGTCGCGGCCACTGTGGTGGTGCTGCCCAACCAGCAGGCCGTGTACTCGGCGGGCGGGCAGCAGCTGCGCCGCGAGCTGGTGGCGCAGCCAGCGCTGCTGGCCCCGCAATCATTCGTGTTCGAGGACCGGCCGGTGGCTGAGGTACTGGCGGCCCTGGAAAAGGCGTATGGCGTACGCATTGAGTATGATGCGGTGGCGGTGCGCAACTGCACGCTCAACCTGAGCCTGGGCAATGAGCCCTTGTTTGCGAAGCTCGATATCATCTGCGAAACCCTGGGCGCGACCTACGAAAAGGCCGGCGACCACCTCCGCTTCCACAGCCCGACCTGCCTGGCCGAGTAGCCTTTTTTATTGTCCGCAAAATCTGCCGCCTATGACTTCATCTCCCGCAATCGATTCCAGAGACACTGCCGGGCCTCAGCGATACAACAGCTTGTGCTGACCGCAGCCGGATAATCATTCAATAATTCCCACCAAAACAATTCACCTTATGTCCACTCCCTTACAATTCCCACCGCTGCTGAGGCGCTGCCAGCGCTTTGCGCTGGTGCCCGGGCTGGCGCTGTGCCTGCTTGCGAATGTTGGCCCGGCGCAGGCCTCGGCGGGGCAGCCCCTAATGGAGCAGCCCATTACGCTGCAGGCCCGCGGCGAGCGCATGGCCACCGTGCTCAGCAAGATTGAGACGCAGGCCAACGTGCATTTTCAGTACAGTCGGCAGCTCATCGGGGCCAGCCGGCGGGTGTCGGTTGATGCCGTGGGGCAGCCCCTGGCTCAATTGCTGAACCAGCTACTGGAGCCGCTGAAAATCAGCTACAAGGTGATTGACGACGGCATTATTCTACGGCCGGCACTGGCGGCTACTACGGAAGCCACGCGGGCCGATGCGACCGTAACGGGCCGCGTGGTGGACGAGAAAGGCGCGGGCCTACCCGGCGTGAACGTCGTCATCAAGGGTGGCACCAATGGCACCCAGACCGATATGGACGGCAAGTTTACGCTGGCTGTGCCCGATGGCTCTACGCTGGTATTCAGCTTCGTGGGATATACGGCCCAGGAAGTGGTGGTAGGTAGTCAGACGACCATCAACGTGGCGCTGGTGCCCGATACCAAGTCCCTGAGCGAAGTGGTCGTCGTCGGTTACGGCACCCAGCGCCGGCAGGACCTGACCGGAGCCGTGGCCCGCGTGGACGGAGCCGAAGTGGTGAACCAGCCCGTGCAAACGGCCACCCAAGCCCTGCAAGGCAAGGTGGCCGGCGTGCAAATCATCAGCGACGGCACGCCCAACGCCCAACCCAAAGTGCGCATTCGGGGTACGGGCACGCTGCTGGGCGGGGCCGAGCCACTGTACGTGGTGGACGGCGTGCAAACTACCGACATCCGCAACCTGAGCAATGCCGACATTGCCTCGATTGACGTGCTGAAAGATGCTTCGGCGGCCGCTATTTACGGCGTGCGCGGGGCCAACGGCGTTATCATCGTGACCACGAAGCAAGGCAAGCTGGGCAAGCCCGTGCTGAGCTACAGCGGCACGGCCGGCTTCAAGCAGGCGGCGCATCTGGTGAAAATGGCCGATGCCGGCCAGTACACGAGCTACATCAAGGACACCTCGCCCACCACGGTGCTGCCCAACTACGGGGCCTCGACTAACTGGTACGACGAAATTCTGAAGCGCGGCACTTACCAGAACCACAACCTGGCTGTGTCGGGCGCGACGGACAACGTGAAATACTACTTCTCGGGCAACCTGTTGCAGGACGATGGCACGGTCATCAACAACAAGTTCCAGCGCCTGACGGTGCGCTCCAACACCTCGTTCCGGCTTTCGGACGCGGTGACCATCAGCTCGCAGGCCTCGTTCAGCCACGCCGATACGCGGTCGGTGAACCTGGGCACGGCCTACAACAACGCCTACCGCGCCGCCCCGGTGATTCCGGCCAAAGTGGATGGCTTGTACGGTAATACCTCGGCCTTCGGCAACGTGGGCAACCCGGTGCTCGACATCGAGAAAAACGACAACAAAGCCCTCGACAACCGCTTGCAGGGCAACATTGGCATTGATGTGCGGCCCGTAGAGTGGCTCACGCTGCGCTCGGCCATTAACGTAGACTTGATTTCCAACAACAGCCGCACCTACGACTACCAGTACCGCAACGACAACAGCACCTTCTTGGCGGCGGGCGGCGGCCAGCAAAACCTGCGCAGCAACCTGGGCGTGAGCCAGCTCAACGGCTACCGCTACCTCTGGGAAAACACGGCCACCTTCCAGCGCACTTTTCATGAGGACCACAACCTGACCGTGCTGGCCGGCACCGTGACCGAGGAAGGCATGACCACGCCGCTCTCGGGCTCGCGCAAGGACGTGCCCGCCGACCCCAACCAGTGGTACCTGAATACCGGCGACCCGACGTCGGCCGTGAACAACGCCGTGGACCCCAACAACCCCGACCCCGGCCTGCCCTCGAAAGACCGCCGCATCTCCTTCCTGGGCCGTATCAACTACGCCTACAAGGGACGTTACCTGCTGACTACCAACCTGCGTCACGACGCTACGTCGAAGTTTAATTCGGACCGGCGCAACGGCTTTTTTCCGTCGCTGGGTTTGGGCTGGGTGATTTCGGAGGAGAGTTTTTTGAAGGAAAACAAGACCCTGAGCTTCCTGAAGCTGCGCGCCAGCTACGGCCAGCTTGGCAACGACCAGATTCCGGCCAGCTCCTACATCCTCACGGCCAACGCCAACATTCCCTACGTGTTCAACGGCCAGCCCGTGCTGGGCAACACCATCACCCAAATCAAGGACCGGAACCTGCGCTGGGAAACCACCACGGAATACGACGCGGCCCTGGAATTCGGCTTCCTGGATAACCGCCTGACCGGCGAGGTGACCTACTACGACAAGCGCACCACCGACGCGCTGATTCCCATCAAAATCCCGGGCTTTTTTGGCGACCCTGATAACCAACTCATCACCAACGCAGCCACCATCACCAACCGAGGGGTGGAGGCGGCCCTGAACTGGCGCGCCGCCATTGGCACCAGCACCGACTGGACCTACAACATCGGCGCAAACGTGACCTTCAACAAAAACCGCATTGCCAACCTCAACGGCGGCCAGGCCCTGCCCGGCGGGCCGAACGACGTGACCAAATCGGACAATGGCGTGGCCGCCGGCAGCTTCTTCCTGCTCGATGTCATTGGCGTGTACCAGACCGCCGACGAAATCAAAAGCTCGCCCAAATCAATCTACGGCACCGGCCCCAACGGCATCACAATCCCCGGCGACCTCAAATACGCCGACACCAACGGCGATGGCGTGATTGATGCCAAAGACCGCAGCTACTTCGGCTCGTACCAGCCACCGGTGTATTTCGGCATCAACGGCGGGCTGAATTTCCGCAACGTGGACTTCTCCTTCGTGTTTTCGGGCAACCTGAATAACAAGGTGTACAACGCCAAAAAGCAGGCCGTCAGCCAGGCCACCAACAACGTGGAAGCCAGCTTCGCGGCCGACCGCTGGACGACGGCGAACCCGTCCAACTCCAACCCCCGCGCCCTCACGCCCAGCATGCCCAACTCGACGTATTTCCTCGAATCGGGCTCCTTCCTGCGCCTCACCAACCTGGTGCTGGGCTACACCGTGCCCGGCACAGCCCTCGAAAAGGCCCACTTGACTTCGGTGCGCGTGTTCGCGGCCGCCCAAAACGTGTTCACGGCCACCAAGTATACCGGCTTCACGCCGGAGCTGGCCGGCGGGCCGCTCGACTCGGGCATCGAACTCAACACCTACCCCACCAGCCGCACCGTGACCCTGGGGCTGAACGTCAACTTCAAATAAGCTACGCCGATGAAACCTAATTTCTCCGCCTTTCCCCGCCGCGCCGGCACGGCCGCGCTGGCGCTCACCCTGGCCCTGGCCAGCGGCTGCAACGGCTTCCTCGACGTAGCGCCCCAGGGGCAGCTCAGCGAAGACGCCATCCGCAACGACCCGGGCATTGCCCAAAAGCTCGTCGATGGCGTGTATAATACCATGTACCTGGGCGGTTTCGGGCCGGATATTCACGGGCTGCAGTTCGTCATCCTCACCGACATTGCCTCGGACGATGCCGACAAGGGCAGCACCCCGACCGACTACAACGACGCCCTCACGATTGACAACTTCACGCTGACGCCCAGCAACGGCACCGTCAACAACGCCTGGACGGGCTACTACCAGGGCATTTCGCGCGCCAACCAGGCGCTGGATAAAATTGCCCTCACCACCGTGCCTGATGCCACCAAGAACAACCTGCTGGGCCAGGTGCGCTTCCTGCGCGGCTACTTTTACTTCAACATGGTGCGCCTGTTTGGCGGCGTGCCCAAGCTTGACCGGGTGCCGACGGCCTCCGAAATCGGCAGCCCCCAGCTCCAGCAGCGCGCTTCGGCAGCCGATATCTACGCCTTCATTATCAGCGACCTGCAATTTGCCGTCGATAACCTGCCCTTGAAGGGTGCTACCGAAACCGGCCGCGCCACCAAAGCCGCCGCTCAGGGCCTGCTGGCCAAGGTGTACCTCTACCAGAAGAACTACCAGAAAGCCTTCGACCTGACCGAAGAAATCGTGAAAGGCCGCTCGGGCACCTACGGCCTGTTCCGGCCCTACGCCGACATCTGGCGCACGGCCGGGGCCAATAGCGTGGAGTCCATTTTTGAGGTGCAGGCCGGCACCAATGCCTCCTGCGACAATTCGGCCGTAAACCTGTATACCGTGAGCCAGGGGCCGCGCGCGGGCGGCCTGCGCGGCTGGGCCGACCTGGGCTTCGGCTTCAATAATCCTACCACCGACCTGGCAAATGCCTACGAGCCTAACGACGTGCGCAAGAACGGCAGCATCATTTTCATCAAGCCCAAAGGCCCCACCGTGCTCTGGGACGGCTTCCGCGTGCCGGGCCAGGACTCGGTGGAGAACTCGCGCTACAGCTACAAAGCCTACCACAGCCGTACCAAAGAGGCCAACTGCGGCAACAACGACTACCTGCCTAAGAATATCCGGGTGCTGCGCTACGCCGAAATCCTGCTCATCCACGCCGAAGCGGCGGCCCAGCTCGGCAACGCCGGCGCGGCCCAGTCCGACCTCGACGCCGTGCGCAGCCGCGCCGGCCTCGCGCCCACGGCCCCCACGGTGGCCAACATCTGGAAAGAGCGCCGCGTGGAGCTGGCCCTGGAGCACGACCGGTTCTTCGACCTTGTGCGCCAGGAAAGCGTGACGCCGGGCCGCATCGTGCCCATTTTCGCAGCCCAGGGCAAGACGTTTGTGAAAGGCAAGCACGAGCTGTTTCCCATTCCACAGCCCCAGATTGACCTGAGCGGCGGCCTGTTGACGCAGAACCCGGGATACTAGGCCGTAGCCACGGAATTAAAAAGAATGGTCATGCTGAGCGCAGCCGAAGCATCTCTACCGCAGCAGTAATCAACGCTACCACAACGAAGCGGTAGAGATGCTTCGGCTGCGCTCAGCATGACGTTCTGTTATTTATGACGTTCAAAACCAAACGAATGAACGCAAAACCCTTGCTCCTCGCGCTGCTTCTGCTGCCCGGCGTCCTCCACGCCCAGCAAAAGCCCTCGCCCAAAAAGCCTGCCGCCCCCGCTGCCAAGTTCGACCCGCGCCAGCGCCCCCGCAACCTCACCGACGACCAGCTGCTGGACATGGTGCAGAAGCAAACCTTCCGCTATTTCTGGGATTTCGGCCACCCCGTTTCCGGTATGGCGCGCGAGCGCAGCAACGTGGCCTACGACTACGGCAACGAAGTGGTGACCACCGGCGGCACCGGCTTCGGCATCATGGCCATTGTGGTGGCCGCCGACCGCAAGTGGATTACCCGCGAGCAAGCCGCTACGCGCATCTACAAAATGGTGCGCTTCCTGGAAAAGGCCGACCAGTTCCACGGCGTATTTCCGCACTGGCTGAACGGGGAAACGGGCAAGGTCATCCGCTTTGGGGCGAAGGATGATGGCGGCGACATCGTGGAGACGTCTTTCCTGATGGAAGGCCTGATATGCGCCCGTCAGTACTTCACCGGCGAAAGCGGCGTGGAGCGCGACCTGCGCAACCATATTCTCTGGATGTGGGAGAATGTGGAGTGGAACTGGCAAACCCAGGGCGGCCAAAACGTTCTCTACTGGCACTGGAGCCCCAACAACGGCTGGAGCATGAACCACCAGATTCACGGCTGGAACGAGTGCCTGATAACCTACGTGCTGGCCGCATCCTCGCCCAAATACGCCATCGACAAGCCCGTGTATGACCAGGGCTGGGCCGTGGGGCCGGAGTTCAAAAACGGTAAGGAATACTACGGCATTAAGCTGCCGCTGGGGCCGGATTTTGGCGGCCCGCTGTTCTTCACGCACTACTCCTTTTTGGGCCTGAACCCGCACGGCCTCAAGGACCAATATGCCGACTACTGGCAGCAAAACCAGAACCACACGCTCATCAACTACCAGTACTGCGTCGAAAACCCCAAGCACTTCAAAGGCTACGGCCCCAACACCTGGGGCCTCACCGCCTCGGACAGCTACCAGGGCTACGCCGCCCACAACCCCAAGGAAGATTTGAGCGTGATTTCGCCCACCGCCGCGCTCTCGGCCTTCCCCTACACGCCCGAGCAATCCATGAAGGCGTTGAAGCATTTTTATTTTGACCTCGGCGATAAAATCTGGGGCGAATACGGCTTTGTCGACGGCTTCAGCGAAGAGCACAACTGGCAGGCCAAATCCTACCTGGCCATTGACCAAGGCCCGATTGTGGGCATGATTGAGAACTATCGGACCGGCCTTCTGTGGAAGCTATTTATGAGCTCGCCCGACGTGCAGCGAGGCTTGAGCAAGCTGGGTTTTGAAAGCCCAGCGCTGAAAAAGTAGCTTTTTGAATCCTCCTAGAACGTCACGCTCATACTGCTAAGAACACCCTTCACACTTCTCTTTCGCATGAAACGCTTCCCCCTGCTCCTCCTTGCCCTAGCCCTGGCTCCCACCGCCCACGCCCAGAAAAAGCCCGCGCCCGCCGCTGCCACTTCCGACCAGAAGATGAAGCAGTACATCGACGGCCTGATGGCGAAAATGACCCAGGAAGAGAAAATCGGCCAGCTCAACCTCGTGTCCGTGGGGTTTGATGTGACCGGGCCAGTGGTGAGCAAGGACGTGGACGCCAACATCCGCAAGGGGCTGGTGGGCGGCGTGTTCAATACCTACACGCCAATTGCCGTGCGCAAGCTCCAGGAAATGGCCTTGAAGGAGTCGCGGCTGCACATTCCGCTCATGTTTGGGTATGATGTAATTCACGGGCACCGCACCATTTTCCCGATTGCGCTGGGCCTGTCGGCGAGCTGGGATTTGAAGGCCATTGAGCAGAGTGCCCGCATCGCGGCCGAGGAAGCCTCGGCTGATGGGCTGGATTGGGTGTTTTCGCCGATGGTGGACATTGCCCGCGATGCCCGCTGGGGTCGCATTTCGGAAGGCGCCGGCGAAGACCCCTACCTCGGCTCGCGCATTGCCGAAGCCATGGTGCGCGGCTACCAGGGCCCAAACAACGACCTGACCAACCCCACCAGCGTCATGGCCTGCCTCAAGCACTTTGCCCTCTACGGAGCCGCGGAGGCCGGCCGCGAATACAACACCACCGACATGAGCAAGCAGCGCATGTACAACGAGTACCTGCCGCCCTACAAAGCCGCGGTGGACGCCGGCGTGGGCTCCGTCATGTCTTCCTTTAATGACGTGAACGGCACGCCCGCCACCGCCAACAAGTGGCTGATGACCGACCTGCTACGCAAGCAGTGGGGCTTCCAGGGCTTCGTGGCGACGGACTACACGGCCATCCCCGAGCTGGTTGAGCACGGCATGGGCAACGCCGAGCAAGTAGCTGCCCTGGCCCTGAACGCGGGTATCGACCAGGACATGGTGGGCGAGGAATTCCTGAAATACACGGCCAAAAACATCCAGTCCGGAGCCGTGAGCAAGGCCCAGCTTGATGCCGCCTGCCGCCGCATTCTGGAAGCCAAGTACAAGCTCGGCCTCTTCACCGACCCCTACCGCAAGGTGAGCGCCGAGCGCGCCACCAGCACCCTGATGAAACCCGAGTTCATCGCCGCCGCCCGCGACATTGCCCGCCGCAGCATGGTGCTGCTGAAGAACGAGCGTAGCGCCCTGCCGCTGAAGAAAACCGGCAGCATCGCCCTCATCGGCCCGCTGGCCAACCGGCAGCGTGACGTCATCGGCAGCTGGAGCGGGGCCGGCGACTGGCACCAGGCCGTATCCGTGGAGCAGGGCCTGCGCGCCGCCGCGCCCGGCCTCAAAATCACCTACGCCAAGGGCGCTAACATCGCCGACGACCAGCAGATGCTCGACCGCCTGCAAGCCCACGGCGGCGAGTTGGAGCTGGACAAACGCAGTTCCGAAGACATGATAAAAGAAGCCGTGCAGGTGGCCCAAAGCGCCGATGTAGTGGTGGCCGTGGTGGGCGAAAGCCAGGGCATGACCGGCGAGGCTGCCGCCCGCGCCGACATCGGCCTGCCCGGCCAGCAGCTGGCTTTGCTGAAGGCCCTGAAAGCCACTGGCAAGCCGCTGGTGCTGGTGCTGATGAACGGCCGCCCGCTGGCCCTGCCCTGGGAAAACCAGAACGCCGACGCCATCCTCGAAACGTGGTTTGCGGGCACGCAGGCCGGCAATGCCATTGCCGACGTGTTGTTTGGCGACTACAACCCGAGCGGCAAAATCACGGCCACTTTCCCCGTGACCGTGGGCCAGGAACCCATCTACTACAACCATAAAAACACCGGCCGGCCCTACGGCGGCGTGAAGCTCGACAAGTACAAGTCGCGCTACCTCGACGCGCCCAACGACCCGCTCTACCCCTTCGGCTTCGGCCTGAGCTACACCAGCTTCACCTACGGCAAGCCCACCGTGAGCAAAGCCACCATCGGCCCCGCCGAAACCCTGACCGTGAGCGTGACCGTGCAGAACACCGGACCGCTGGACGGCGAAGAAGTGGCCCAGCTCTACATCCGCGACCTGGTGGGCTCCATCTCGCGTCCGGTTTCAGAACTGAAAGGTTTCCAGAAAGTGATGCTGAAAAAAGGTGAGAGCAAAACCCTCACCTTCCGCCTCGCCCCCGACGCGCTGAAGTTCTACAACAACGACCTGAAATTCGTGGCCGAGCCCGGGGATTTCCAGGTGATGGTGGGCGGCAACTCGCGCGACGTGCAAACGGCGACCTTCAAGCTGGCGGCCAACTAGCGTTTCAGCTGCACGCTGGCCACTTCGCCCAGGCGCAGCGGGGACCGTGAGGGCAGCCGGATTTCGAGGGTGATGCCGCCGGTGGTGTCGGTGGCGGGCGCGGCCACGCCGGTTACCACGCGGGTGGGGCGGCTGGTGGCCCACACCCGCACCGAATCGCCGGGCTGGACGTGGGCGGCTTTTTTGGCCCTGATGCCCACCGGCACCACCAGGTAGCCCTGCTTCGAGATGGTGCTGACCACGGTGGTAGGCGTCACGTACTCGCCCACGGTCACCTGCCGCTCGCCCAGGAAACCATCGTGCGGGGCCGTCACGAAGTTGTAATCGGCCAGCTTGGCCATTACGGCCCCGCGGCGCATGTACTCGCCGGGGCTGAAGTACACGCTGCGGATGCGGCCGCGCTTGCGGGCCAGCACCGGCTCGGTGCCGCCGGCCCCCACGCGGCCCGTGAGCACAATAACCGTCGAATCGGGCACGATGGCGGCGGGCGCGGGGCCGGCGGCCAGGGCGGCTACTTCGTCGGTGGATTTCCACCACCAGCGGCGGCCTACCACGGCCCCGATAATTAACAACAAGGCCAAGCCAATAAGGAGTGGTTTTTTCATAAAACAGAATAACAGAATTCGCCGGCCGGCGCTCCGGCTCGGTTGGTCAGCATACGGCAAAAGCCACTGAGCAGCTAGCCACGGCAAGAATGTTGCGCCAGTTCCCGCTACTCCACCCGGCGCAGGCGCAGGTAGTCCAGCATGGCCTGGTTCACAGTGCCGTTCATGTTCTGGTTGGCGGGCTCATAGGCCAGAGTGAGGGCGATGGTGCCTTTTTCGAGGCGCACGAGAATGGGGTTCGAGAACCCCCAGTTGCTCCACTCGGCCACGCCGCGCTGGGGCAGCACCACGGTACCCAGCAGCTCGCCCCCGCGCCGTAGCGTGCGGATGGCGCACTGGTTATTGGTGTTGATGGGGCCGTTGCCGTTGGCGTAGCGGAAATCGAGGACGTACACGCCGCTTTCCGACACGGTGACGGGGATGGTGAGGGACGGATTTTTGGTGGTTGAGATTTCGACGAAGCCCTTGCCGGAGTAGCCTTTGTAGGGCTGGGTGGCTTTGGGGGCAATGGTTTCAAGCTGTACCTGGTGGGTGAACAGGCCGGGGCCAACGGCTAGTGGCTCGCTGGCGAAGGACTCGAAGCCGGCGGTACTCACCGCAATTACTTGGTATTCGCTGTTCCCGTTGGCATCGGGCAGGGCAAATTTCGGCTCGGTGGTGCGGCCCAGCGGCTGGCCGTCGCGCAGTATCTGGTAGGCCCGAATATTAGGCTGCGCTGCCCAGCGCAGCCCACCGTTAGCAAAAGTCACCACGGCGGTCTCCGGTGAAAAGTCATCGGCCACGCGGTTCACGGGCTGCGTGGCCGTGGCCTCGCTGCGGAGCACGATTTTAACCGCGTGTCGCCCGCTGAGGCTGGCCGGAATGGCGGCATCGGCCAGCGGCTGGCCATCGAGCGTAATGCTTTTGAGGACGTTGCCGAAACCCGTCATCTCCACATCGAGCACGGCCCGGCGGTACTTAAAGCCGGTGAGCCGCCGCGCCCCCGCAAACGCCTGCGCCACGAAGGGCCGGAACACCAGCCGCTCATCCTCGTACCGCAGCCCAAACAGCACCTTATACACCAGGCTCAGGCTGCCGGACAGGCTCCAGAGCATGTTGCTGGAGTTGATTTGGGTGCCCGCGTAGTCGCCGGTGCGGGCCACGAAATTCTCTTTGTTGGTCAGAAACAACGCCGCCGGCCGGTAGATGGCCGCCATGCTCTCGGTGAGCGACGCTTCGTTGCCAACCTGCGCCGCCGCCAGCGCCCAGAAGCTCTGCACAAAGGGCCACACGGCATCGTTATGGTACGGCGGGATGCCCGGAATCTGGGGATAAATGCACGGCACGCCGAAGGGCACGGTGGGGGTGCGTGCTACCACCTCCCGCGCCCGCTCGCCCTCGGCAATGCCGAAGAGAACGCACAGGGCCTCGCCCAATGCTTCGGCTTTCGGGGAGAGAATCAGCGAAGTGCGGCCGTAGAGGAACTGGCCGTAGTAGCCCTTATCGGCCTGCCAGAGGTGCTGGTTGATGGCAGCTTTGATGCCGGCGGCCTGGCGCTGGTGCTGCGCGGCGGTGCCGGGGTCGCCGAGGCGGGCGGCCATGCGGGCCAGCACGATGTTGGCCTGGTAGTGCACGGCGTTGGTGCCCAGGTTTTCACTCTGGTAAATGTCCACGGGCTGCATCCAGCGCGGGTAGGTCTGCTCGCGCCAGTCCAGGAACGACGACTCGCCGCGCACCAGGCCGGTGGCGGGGTCGTAGGCGTTCTGCACATCGTCGGCAATGCTTTGCTTGATGATGGGGTACACCTTGCGCAGCCAGGCCTCGTCGCCGGTGGCTTGGTACACCTCCCAGGCCGCCGTGGCCCAGATAATGCGGTCCGTCGAGCACGGGTAGGCCCCGCCCGTGCCGGTGTCCTGAATGATGCGGCCGGTGGGGCTCACCTTGCGCAGCAGGCTGTTCATGGCCACCTTCGGCTGCAAGCTGGCCTGCGCCAGGATGATGCTGTAGCTCACATCGCGGGTCCAGACGCCGGCCCACTCCTTGCCGGTGCGGAAGGTGCTGTCCGGCTCCACGGCGCGGCGGGCTTCCTCCAGGGCCAGGTTGTAGAGGGCATCGGCGAGGGGGTAGTCGGAGGCGTATTGTGGAAAATCGTCGGTGTTGATGGTCTTTTTCCAGCTCGCGGCGGTGGTTTTGGCGGCGGTAGGCTGGTTCAGGGTCAGCGTGGCTTCGTAGATGCCGTCGCCGTCCGGGTCCTTCATTTCCAGCTCCGTCTTGTTGGTCAGGTTGTCGAAATCCCAGCTCAGCGGCGCGGTGCCCCCGGCAATGTAGACGTGCTTGAAATCCTGCTGGTACAGCTTCTCCCCCTTGAACGTGGTGTAGAAGCCCTGCTTCTTAAACGCCGCCAGCACCGGCCGCAAATCCAGCCGGATGCGGACCGGCGTGTTGGGGGCCAGGTAAGTATCGGCGGCAGCCGGCGTAGCATCCACGTAGCGCTGCCCGAACACGATGGGCGGCGTTTCGATGGCCCCGCCGCCGGGCCGGGGCACGGCCACCAGCAGGTGGTTGAGGCCGGGTGCCATCTCGTTGTCCTTGCCGTTGATGCTGAACTTGAACTCGACGCGCGGGTTCTGCCGGTCGTTGGCCGGGCTCACGTAGTTCGACACCAGTTCGGTGACGGAGAGGGCGCGGGCCTCGTGCGGACCCTGCGTCACGTGGTCGCGGTAGAGGCTATAGGCCTCGGATTGCCAGATGGGAGTTTGCACGGCGGGTGTAATTGCGGTGGTAGGGGCAGTTGGCTTGGTGGTCTGGCAGGCGGTGAGCAGGCCGAGGGTGAGCAGGAAGCCGGTGGCGAGGATGGTGGGTTTCATTGGGAAGCAGGGCGGCGAAAGTGGCGGGAACGCGCAAATTACGGAGTCGCTGGTCCGCGCTGGTCGGGCTGAGCAGAGGCCGGCGAACAGGCAATGCTGGCGGGCCAATGCTGCCGCCCTGAACCCGCCAAAATCCGGGGCGAGCCAGCCCCTCCGCCGAGAGCCGGGTGGGCAAAAAGAACTTTCTGAACCCTTGGAAAGCCCGGGTTTCAAGGCTGACCTTTGTCGGGAATTTTCTGTATTCCATCCCATAATCAACCAAGTTTTTTCACCTTTTCAACCACATTTTTCCACGTCGTTTTTTATGATGCAGCTGCTACCACTGTACTTCAATATGCTAACAACGCGCCGCCTACGGCCTATTCTGGCCTTCTTACTGGCGCTACTGCTGGCCGGGCCGGCGCAGGCGCAGTTTGTGGTCGATGGCCGCGCTTCGGCCAGCGAAATCGGGCCGGGCAAATACCAGCTGGTGGGCTCCTACACCGGCCCCCACTCGGTGGCCGACCGGGGCCTGAAAAGCCTCTACGTGGCCCGCACCGCCACCACGCTCAACATCATGATGGTGGCCTCGCCCACCCTGGCCACCGACTACAGCTCGCTGGTGCTCTACCTGAACGCGGCGGGCCGCACGGGTGTGCCGGCTGGCACGCGGCTGGCGGGCAGCTCGCGCATCGAGTCGCCCCTCTACCATCGGCCCACCCTTGACCAGGAAACCGACTACGCGCTGCGCCTGACCACGTCAGCCACCGGCGTCAACCGCGACAGCGTGTATTACAGCTACGTCGACTACACCACCCCGGCCACCGTGGGCGGCCGTAACGTGGACAATTTCCTCGGCCCGGCCACCAACCAGGGCGGCCTGCTAGCCGTGGCCAGCGGCGGCCTGAACGGGGCGAAGTTCGCCTACTTCAACACCGCCAGCATTGCAGCCAACACCGCCACGGGTTGGGAAATGGAGATTCCGCTGACTGCCATTGGGGCGCAGGGCGGCACCCCGCTCGACCTTTTTGGCGCCTTCACTACTAGCGTGGGCGACTTCACCACCGATTTGTTTCCGCAGGTGGCCGGACTGAACACGCCACTGGGCACCGACCCGAACTTCGGCACCATCGCCGGCACGCAGTCCATCCGCGTCAATGCCCTTACCATCGACGGCCGCCTCGATGCCAACGAAATCGGGACCGGCACCCAGGGTCTCTACCAGTTGGTGGGCGAGTACACCACCCCGCACCCGGCGGGCTTCGGCGACTACGGCCTAACCAAGCTCTACATGGCCAATACCGCCACCAAGCTCTACCTGTTTGTGGTGGGCACGCTGGAAAATAACGGCAACACGTTTCAGCTCTACTTCAACGTGCCCGGCCTCACAGGCGTGCCCCGGGGCACGGCCCTGCCGGGCGGCAATCCCAACTCGGGCACCAGCTTCGAGCAGATGAAAGCCAAAATGGACCTGGAAACTGACCTCGGCCTGGCCCTGCAAGGCAGCACGCCCGGCTACACGGTACAGGTAGCACGCTACGCGGGCAGCGTGGTCGACCAGTATTCGCTCCCGAACCTCTCAACGGCCGGCGCACCCAGTACGCTGAATTCTACTGCCGTCACGCAGTTCGATGGCGCGCTGATAGCCTACCGCAACTCGCCCACGGGCTTTTTGTCGGGCAACCCCGGCAACTACGGCTGGGAAATGGAAATTGACCGCGCCGCCCTGGGCGTGCCGGCCACGCTGGCTAATGCCACCATCCAGGCCTTTCTGGTGCAGAACAACGGCAACGGCAACTACCTGTCATCGGACATGATTCCGGCCATCCCCGGCAATGGGGCCACCAACCTGGGCGTGTCCACGGGTCTTGATTTTAACCTATTGCCAGGCCGTCAGGCCCTAACCTACGCCTTCAACTGCCCCACGGCCGTGGCCGTGGCGTATGGCGCGGCCAGCTACTGCCAGTCCGGTACCAACCCCACGCCCAGCGTCACCGGCCCCACCGGCGGCAGTTTCAGCGCGGGCACCGGACTGAGCATCGACGCCGCTACGGGCAGCGTGAACGTGGCCACGTCCACGCCCGGCACCTACACCGTGAGCTACAACGCCGACATCGTGAACTGCCCGACGACGGTTTCGGCCCAGCTTACCATTGCCCGGCCGCCGGTGGCTACGTTCAGCTACGGCACCGCAGCCTACTGCGCCAATGCCGGCACCACGGCCGCTCCCACCCTGGGCACCAACGCCGCGGCAGGCACCTTCACTGCTTCTCCGGCTGGGCTGAACATCAACGCCAGCACCGGCATCGTGACTCTGACTGGCAGCCAGGCCGGCACCTACACCGTTACCAACACCATTGCCGCCGCGGGTGGCTGTGCGGCCGCCACGGCCACGGCCCAGGTGGTTATCAATGCCGCGCCCGTGGCAAGCATCACGGCCAGCGGGGCCACCACGTTTTGCGTGGGCGGAACGGTTACGCTCACGGCCAACGGTGGCAGCAGCTACCGCTGGAGCACCGGCGCTACCACGGCCAGCATCACGGTTTCGGCCAGCGGCTCGTATGGCGTGACAGCCACCAACGCGGCCGGCTGCTCGGCCGCCGCCGCTACCCCGGTTGCCGTGACGGTGAACCCGGCCACTACGGCCACATTCGCCTACGCAGGCCCGACCTACTGCCAGAGCGGCCCCGCCCCCACGCCCACGGTAACGGGCACGGCCGGCGGCACCTTCTCCGCCCCCACCGGCCTCAATCTGAACTTTACCACGGGCACCATAAACCCGGCTACCAGCACGCCCGGCACCTACACCGTGACGTACAGCGTGGGGGGCAGTTGCCCGTCGTCGGCTACGGCTTCGGTGACCATCACGGCCGCGCCGGTGGCTACGTTTGCTTACGCCAACGCCGCTTATTGCGTATCGGGCGGCAATGCAACGGCCGTGGTGCCGGCCAGCAGCACGGCGGGTACGTTCTCCTCCGCAAGCGGCCTGAACATTAACGCCACCACGGGAGCCATTGCCGTAGGCACCAGTACGCCCGGCACTTACACCGTCACCAACACCGTGGCCGCTGCCAGCGGCTGCGCGGCTACCTCAGCCACCGCCACGGTTACCATCAACGCCCGGCCCGCCACGCCTACGCTCTCGGTCCAGTATAACGGTTCGACCACTACGCTGACCTCGAGCGCGGCTACCGGCAACCAGTGGTACCTCAATAATGGGCTGATTCCCGGCGCTACCAGCCAGACCTACGTGGTGAATGGTACGCCGGCCCAGTTCGGCCCCTACACCGTGCAGACCACCAACGCCAACGGCTGCATCTCGCTGCCTTCGGCTCCGCTGGTGGTTACTTCCAGCCTGAAACCGTTGGCCGGCAGCTCGCTCAGCGTGTACCCCAACCCTACTCCGGATGGCAACTTCCGCGTGGAGCTCACCGGCTACCGCGCTGCCGCCGAGCTGACGGTGCTTAATGCCCTAGGCCAGGTGGTTTTCACTGCCACGGTTCCGGCCTCAGCCAGCACCGCCACACAGGCCGTCAATCTGACCCAGCTGACCTCAGGCGTGTACCTGCTGCGCGTGAAAACCGCCGGCAGCCTCGATACCCGCCGCGTAGTTAAAGACTAAGTACATCGGTTTTAATTATTAAAAAGGTCCTGACCAAAATGGTCAGGACCTTTTTTTGTGGCGATATCGGCCTGTTTCCTGCAAGATTCGGAAAGCAATTTGTCACTACCCTAACGACTTCGTGAAACCCACCTTAATCTTCAGCTGAAAATCGGCAATGACCTTGAAAATCTCCTTCAGCGTCACCTGCTCCACCTTCGTCAGCGTCTTCGGGTCGAGGTAATTATCGGGCGTCACGTTGTCGTTGATAATCTGGGCGGCCTGCTTTTTCAGGCGCACACCCATGAGGTAGTAGTAGGATTGCAGCAGCTCGTGGGCCTCGCGCTCGGTGAAGATGCCAAGGGCCTTGAGCGCCTCCAGCCGCTCGCCGGTATTGGTGGCGAAAATGCGGTGCTTGAGGGCGTACATCCGCACCAAATCGACGATGGGCGACATGGTTTTCTTCAGGTTGAACACCTTGTGCGCGCCGTGGGCAAAGGTGCGGATGTTGTTGAAAAACGTGAGTGGCGGCTCGTATTGCAGCGCATTTACGGCCATGTGGTGGAAGAAGCGCTCCACCGGCTTTTGCAGCTCCACGGCCAGGAAATCGTGCAACTCGTCCATGATGGCGGGGTCGCCGTAGATGTAGCGGCAGTCGAACGAGGCGGCGAACTGCATGCCGGTTTCGGGGTTCGAGTCGGTCATCCACGCCACGTAGTTGCGCTTCCAGTGCGAGAGCGAGTGCGTCCACTTCGGGTTTTTGGCCATGAAGCCCCCTTCGCAGTAGCTGAAGCCGATTTCGTTGAGCTGGTCGCTCACCATTTCGGCAAATTTCAGGAAGTAGTCGCGCACTAATTCGCGCTGCTCGTTGGCCTTGTCCTCGTAGATAATGGCATTGTCCTGGTCCGTGAGCAGGGTTTGCTCCTTGCGGCCCTCGCTGCCCAGCACCATGTACACGAACTTGGCCGGCGGCGGCCCCAGCTCGGCAATGGCGCCCTCAATCAGCTTCAACGCAATAGCATCCGACACCGTGGTGATAACCTGATTCACGATTTCGGGTTTCACGCCGCGATTCAGGAGCTGATATACCATTTCCGGCACCTGCTCCCAGCGGCGCTTTAGCTCGGGCACCGCCTGCGCCTGCTTCACCGACTGAATGAAGATGAACGGCGACTGCGCCTGGTCGTCGGTCAGCAGCTTGTTGCGGCTCAGGAAGCCCACGTACTCGCCATCGGTTTCGACCAGCAGATAGCGCGTCTTCGTTCTGAACATCAACAAAATAGCCTCATACACAAACGCCCGCGAACTGATGCTGACCACCGGCGCATCCACGATGGTTTCGACGGGCAGGTTGGCATCGGCGCAGGCAGCTACCACCTTGTCGCGCAGCGTGATATCCGTCACGTAGCCAATGATGTGGCCGTCCACATCGGCATTGGTGATGAAGTAGCAGCTGGTGCGGGCGGCGGCCATGCGCCGGGCCACTTCGTGGATGGGCGTGTAGGCGGCGCATACGTCGAGCGGGCGCAGCTCCAGCGTCTCGATGCGGCGCGAGAACAGCTGGTCCGAAGCCAGATAGCTGGAGCCGGAGCTGGTAGCGGGCCGCACAAAATGGGCGTATTCCTCGTTCAGCATCCGCTGCCCGTAGCGCGTGGTGAAGAAGTGGAAGAAGCTCTCGTAGCCCTGGCACAGCGCCAGAAACTCACGCCGATGCAGGAAGTATACACGGGTATGGCGCTTGGCCACCACCGTGCGCAGCGACTTCTTCTTATTGAGCAGCAGTGAAATACCGCCGTAGCACTCGCCGCGCCGGGTGAGCTCCACCACGCGCCGGTTCTGCTGGCTGTCGTAGAAAAACGTCTCGTATTCGCCCTCCACGATGATGTCGAGGCCCCGCAGCTTCGTCTCGTCCTGGTAGTAGATAACACCCTCGCGGGGGTGGCGCACTTCTTCCAGGCCCTCGGCCACTTCGGCCAGCACGTCTTCGGGCAGCCGGTCAAAGGGCTTCACGGTGCGGAGGAAATCGAGTTTTTCGCTCATGGGGCAGGGTGTCGAAGGGTTAACAGGCATTAGTTGGTAGTCAGCAAAATCAGCCCGTCATGCAGAGCGCAGCGAAGCATCTTTACCGCGTAGTGTACCAATCGATAGGATTAGTATCACGGTAAAGATGCTTCGCTACGCTCTGCATGACGTTCCTTAAATCTTTCACATCAGTAAAAACACCGACAGCAGCACCAGCGCCACGGCAGCCAGCAACAGCCACGGGGCCACACCGATGCGGAGCTTACGTCGCCGACGGCGCGCCAGTCGGGCCTGCGGCGTGGGCAGCCCGATGGGCACCTGCTGAGCAATAATTTCATCAGTAATCACGCCCTGCTCCCGCATTCGGAAGTAGCAGCGGGCCGTGGCACGGGCGTCCACTAAGGCATCATGTTCGCGCAATAACGGCTCCTGAAACAGGCGCTCGTGTAATTCGCCCAGCCGCAAAAAACCCTGGGTGCTGTGGCGCAGCAGTGGCCCCGTGGCCCGCATGGTACAAAACTGCGGTAGCTCCGGCAGCGGGTTTTTCAGGCCAGCCCGATGGAAACCCACGCCCAACATGTGGAAATCGAGCTGCATGAAGTGGGCCACAACCCTGGGCTTATAGTGCAGCAGGTCGCGCTGCAGACGTTGCATCACGGCGTGGCGCGAGCGGCCGTTGGCTTGCAAAAACTCCGCCGTGAGGCCATGGATTTTGCCCGACTCCGGGCTCATGTCGTAGTCGTTGGGGCGGATGTAGTGGTTTTCGGCCTTCACTTCCTGGCCATCGGGCGTGCACACCACCCAGGCCAGCTGCACGATGTGCGGCCAGTTGTCGCGGCTGGTGTATGGCTGCGTCCAGTCGCGCGGAATGCCCGTGGTTTCGGTATCGACGAACAGCAGGTAGTCCTTCACGGGCCGGGAGCCGGGCGCGGCGTTTGTTAGGGCTGCTGGTGCCAGAGCGACGACTCCCGCTTTATCAGCCGGGGCTGAATCACAATTTTGCGCGGGGCCTGCTCGTGCTCCTGCACCATTTCCAGCAGCAGGCGCATAGCGGCCAGGCCCATTTCCTCGCAGCACTGGTCCACCGACGTCAGGTTGGGCTCGGTGAGAGAGGTGAAGCTTTCGTTGCTGAAACCAGAAAGCGCAATGTCCTCGGGGATGCGCAGCTTGCGCTCCTTGAGTACGCGCATGGCCCCCACAATGGAAAAGTCGCTGGCCGAGAAAACGGCCTCGGGCGGCCTGGGCAGAGCCAGCAACTGCTCCATGCCGGCGCGGCCGTCGGCCTCCCACATCTCGCTGAACAGCACCAACTCTTCCTCAATCGGAATGCCGTACTCCTGCAAAGCCTGCCGGTAGCCACCGAAGCGGTTGATGTAAATGTTAAGGTGCTGCGGCCCGCCGAAGTGGGCAATGCGACGGCAGCCCTGCTCCAGCAAATGCTTGGTAGACTGGTAGCCGCCCTGGAAATCGTCGAGCTCCACGGCATTCACCTCCGGGCTGTCCAGAATGCGGTCGAAGAACACCAGCGGAATATCGCGCTTCTTAATCTTGTCGAAGTGCTTGTAATCGTGCGTGGTACGGGCCACCGACACCATGATGCCGTCGACCTGCGCGTTAATCATTGTGTCCACGTTCTTCTGTTCCTGGCCGTAGTCCTCGTTCGACTGGCACAGCAGTACGTTGAAGCCGGCACGGTTGGCCACGGCTTCAGCGCCCTTCATCACCTGCGAGAAGAAGTGACCATCAATGTGCGGCACGATGACGCCCAGCGTATTGCTGCGCCCCTTGCGCAGGGCGGCCGCCAGGTGATTGGGCTGATAATTAAGCTGTTCGGCCAGTTTCCACACGCGCTTGCGAGTGGCTTCGCTGATGCGCGAATGGCCGCTCAGCGCCCGCGAAACAGTAGAAACGGCCAGGTTGAGCTCCTTGGCAATGTCCGAAATAGAGGCGCGTTTTTGAGCCAAAGCGGAAATAAATTAGTGAGTGCGGGGCTAAATGTAACCTACCGCTCCCATAACAGCGATGAAGCGCGGAACGTTGGCCGCAATTATTATTCCCGGCGGTAGCAGGGCTACTGCGCTGCCTTGTAGTGAACTTCCGACTGCTCGCGCAGCCGCCCGGCGCTAAATTCGGGCGTGATGTCGCGCTGCGGGTCGCCCAGCATCTCGTAGCCCACCATGAACTTGCGCACCGTGGCCGAGCGCAGCAGCGGCGGGAAAAAGTGCATGTGCAGGTGCCATTCCGGGTGTTCCTGGCCATCAGTAGGCCGCTGGTGCAGGCCGGCCGAGTACGGGAACGAGATGCTAAACAGGTTGTCGTAGCGGATGGTGAGGCGGCGCAGAATGTCGGCCAGCGCGTCGCGCTCGTCGGGCGTGAGCTGGGTCACGTCCTGCACCGGGCGGCGGGCGATGACGATGGTTTCGAACGGCCACACCGCCCAGAAGGGCACCAGCACCACAAAATGCTCGTTTTCGATGACCACCCGCTCCTTTTGCTCCAGTTCGATTTTCAGGTAGTCGCTCAGCAGGGTACGGCCGTACTCTTGGAAATAGGCCAGCTGCTGCACCGTTTCCTTGGCGGGCTCGCCGGGCACGGTGCGCTGCGCCCAAATCTGGCCATGCGGGTGCGGGTTCGAGCAGCCCATCATCGGGCCCTTGTTCTCGAAAATCTGCACGTAGTTGATATCCGGCCGCGCTCCGAGGGTCGTAAATTCCTCCACCCAAAGGTCCACGACATTGCGGATGGCGGGTGTGGTCATCTGCGGCAACGTCAAATCGTGGCGCGGCGAGAAGCAGATGACGCGGCACACGCCCGACTCGGCCTCGGCCCGCAGCAGCCCGCCTTCGTTGATGCCGCCGGTGGGCACGTCGGGGGTCAGCGCGCCAAAATCGTTGTTGAAAACGAAGGTGTCGGTGTATTGCGGGTTCACCTCGCCGCCCACGCGCACGTTGCCGGGGCAGAGGTAGCAGGTGGGGTCGTAGGCGGGGCGCTGGTCCTGCTCGGTTTCTTCCTGCTGGCCCTGCCAGGGGCGTTTGGAGCGGTGCGGCGACACCAGCACCCACTCGCCCGAAAGGGCATTGAAACGGCGGTGCGGGTGTTCGGTGGAATCGAAAGTGGAGGACATGAGAACAGGCGTTTGAACGATTGTAGAGACACAACATTTTGCGTCTCGTCGTTGCTGATGTTGTTTAATTGTTTGTGAGAACGGCGCGGTTCCGGCCGTTCAACGCGGGTCGTTCAACGACGAGACGCAAAATATTGCGTCTCTACATCGTTCAAACAGCCACCGCCCCTACCCCGCCCACAATCGTGGTCTGGTAGGTTTCCAGCTTCATATCGAACTTCTCCTGATAAGCCGCGTTCACGCTGGCAATGAACTGCTCCACCTTATCAGGAGCCACCAAGTTGATGGTGCAGCCGCCGAAACCGCCGCCCATCATGCGCGAGCCGAACACGCCGGGCACTTTCTGGGCCGCTTCCACCAGTACGTCGAGCTCCACGCAGCTTACTTCGTAGTCGTCGCGCAGGCCGGCGTGGCTGGCGTACATCTCTTTGCCGAAGGCAGCCAGGTCGCCGGCTTCGAGGTGGCGGCAGGCCTCTACTACGCGGGTATTTTCCTGCACCACGTAGGCGCAGCGACGGAACACCGTGGGGCCGAGCTCGTCGCGGTGGGCTTCGAGCTGGGCCAGCGTGGCATCGCGCAAGGCCGCGATGTGGGGGTAATGCTGCTGGAGCACCGACACGCCACGCTCGCATTCCTGGCGGCGGGTGTTGTAGGCCGAGCTGGCCAGGCTATGCTTCACGCCCGAGTTGCAGAGCACGATGCGGCAGGCCGTGGTATCGAAGGGGAAATACTCGTAATCAAGTGAGCGGCAGTCGAGGCGCACCACATGGCCATCGCGCCCAAACAGGCTGGCAAACTGGTCCATGATGCCGCACTGCACGCCGGCGTAGGTGTGCTCGGCCAGCTGCGCGATGCGGGCCAGCTCCATTTTATCGAGGTTGGTGCCGAGGAAATGATTGAGCGCGAAGGCCAAACCACATTCCACGGCGGCCGACGACGACATGCCCGCGCCCATGGGCACTGTGCCGGCAAACACGCAGTCGAAGCCCGGCACGGCGTGGCCGCGCAGCTGGAACTGGGCTGCCACGCCCAGCAAATAATTGGCCCAATGCGTGGCGCTGGGGCTTATTTCGGCCGCATTGGCCAGCTCAAAATCCTCGCCCAAATCATGGGCTACGAGGCGGATTTTCTCGGTGCCGTTCAGGCCCACGGCGAAGCTCATTTCCTTATCCACGGCGGCCGGCAGCACGAAACCGGCGTTGTAGTCGGTGTGCTCGCCGATGAGGTTGACACGGCCGGGCGCGCGCACCAGCAGCGGCGCATAGCCAAAGCGTTGTTGAAAATCAGCCTGAACGGCCTGGATGAGCGGAGTGGGCATAGAAAATCAGGGAGGAAATAACCGGGCGGAAACCAAACGCAAACGGCGCTACGACACTACGCAACTTTGGGCCGGGTGGCCAATCCATCGCATTTGCGGGCCGAAAAGTACGGCAGAAGAGTTACATTTGCGCAATCGTTTGTCTTAAAATTAACATTCAGATTTCGCTAATTACGCTGGCTGTGACAACAAACCGTGGCGGTATGCAGCAGCTCACAATCGGAATTTAGATAAACGATGACCTGATTTCGACAGCCGCCGTTTCATCCCTATCCATTTCGCTTTTCCGGTTCTATAAGTATGCCCTTACGCTATTCATTTCTGCTGTTGCTCAGCTTCTTTTTTTCGACTTTCATTACTTCAACTGCTTGCGCTCAAAAGGCCGCCAGAGAGCCTTCGGGCGACGTTTTTGTGGATAAAAAAGGCGTATTGCGCTGGCAGAAAACCCAGCAGGAAGTGGCCCTGTTTGGCGTGAACTACACTGCACCGTTCGCCTACTCCTACCGGGCGCACCAGAAGCTGGGCGTGAACCTGGAGCAGGCCATCCGGCAGGACGTGTACCACCTCTCGCGGCTGGGCGTGGATGCGTTTCGGGTGCACGTCTGGGACGTGGAAGTCACGGACACTACCGGCAATCTGCTTGAAAATGAGCACCTGCGCTTGTTCGATTTTCTGGTGAATGAGCTAAAGCAGCGCGGCATCAAGCTCATCCTCACGCCCATTGCCTATTGGAACAACGGCTACCCCGAGAAAGACAGCGGTACCGGCTTTTCCAGCATCTATTCCAAAAGCGAGGCCTACACCAACCCGCGCGCCATCGCGGCCCAGGAGCGGTACCTGACGCAGTTTCTCAACCACCGCAACCCCTACACCAAAAACCTCAACCGCGAAGACCCGGATATTCTGGCCTTTGAGGTGTGCAACGAGCCGCGCTACCACCAGCCCGAGGCGCAGGTGACCAGCTTCGCTGACCGCATGGCCGCCGCCATCCGGGCCACAGGCTGCCGCAAACCGGTGTTCTACAACGTATCGGAAAACCCCGACGTGTACCAGGCCATCCTCAACGCCAAAGTCGATGGTCTGACCTATCAGTGGTACCCACAGGGCCTGGTGAGCAACCACACGCTGCGCGGCAATTTCCTGCCCTACGTGGACCAGTATCCCATTCCGTACCGCACAGATGCACGCTTTTTGAGCAAGGCGAAGATGGTGTACGAGTTCGAGTCGGCCGATATTATTCAGCCGGTGATGTACCCGTTTATGGCCCGTAGCTTCCGCGAGGCTGGTTTTCAGTGGGCCACCCAGTTTGCCTATGACCCGTTGGCCATTGCTTACGCCAACACCGAGTATCAGACCCATTATTTGAATCTAGCTTACACGCCGGCCAAAGCAATAAGCCTGCTCATCGCGGGCAAGGCGTTTCGGAGCGTGGGGCGCGGGCAGTCGTTTGGGCGATACCCGCAGGACTCGGTGTTTGGCAATTTCCACATCAGCTACCGGCTGGGACTGAGCGAACTGAACTCGCCCGAGGAATTCTATTACACTGCCAACACCAACACCGCGCCCCGGCAGCCGGCCAAGTTGCAGCACCTGGCGGGCGTGGGTTCCTCGCCGGCCGTGAGCTACGGCGGCACCGGCGCATATTTTCTGGATAAGCTGGCCCCCGGCGTGTGGCGCTTAGAAGTATTGCCCGATGCCGTAGCCATCCGCGACCCATTCGAGAAAGCCTCGCTGAGCAAGCCGGTGACGCAGATTTCGTGGAACGACCAGCCGCTACAAGTGTCGCTGAGTGAGCTCGGCCGCAGCTTTTCTATCAAAGGCCTGAATGAAGGCAACACTACCCAAACCCAGGCCGCCGATGGCCGCGCTACCGTGCGCCCCGGCGTGTACCTGCTGGCCGCGTCCGGCAAATCCACGGCCGCTTTCACGGCCCAAACGGCTTTCAAATACATCAAATTGGGTGAGTTCGTGGCCCCAAAACCTACCGACTTAGGCCCGCAGGTACGGCACACCGCGCCGGCCCAGGCTGCCGCCGGCCAGCCCCTCCGCATCAGTGCCACCATCAGCGGCCTCGCGCCCACGGACAGCGTGTTTCTCGTGGCCCAGCACTACTACGGCCAGACGCGCACCCTGCCCATGACCACCCGCAGCTACGCGGCACTGGAAGCTACCGTGCCGGCCGAGTTGCTCTATCCCGGCCAGCTCCGCTACTGGCTGGTGGTGAAAAAGGGCGGGCAAACCCTCACCTTCCCCGGCGGCTTCAGCGGCCAGCCGCGCGACTGGGACTTTGCCCACGCCGAGCATTACGAAGTGCCCATTGTGGCGGCCGGCGCGCCGCTACCCCTCTTCCAGGCCAGCCGCGACCAGGAGCGCATCGAAGCCCACGGCCTAGCCCCAATGACCTGGACCGACTATGTCACCCTGCCCGACGGCACCCTGGCCCTTCGCCTCGTGCAAGGCCCGCCCCGGCCCAACCAACCCGCCCAAGCCACCGGCCCGGCGGCCAGCCTGCGAGCATTTTTCGGCGATAAGCTGGCCGGGCACGCCACCGATTTGGCCGGCTTTAAGGAAGTGGTGGTGCGGGCGCGTAGCAGCCAGCCCGATGCCAAAATCAGCCTCACTCTGACCACGAAAGATGCCGTGGCCTACGCCGCGCCGCTGGCGCTGGGCGCGGAAGTGCGGGAAATCCGTCTGCCGCTCAGTGCCTTCCGGCCGGCGGCGCTGCTGCTGATGCCCCGGCCCTACCCCGGCTTCCTGCCCCTGCACTACCAGGCTCCCGGCGCGGGTAGCCTGAAAATTTCGGAAGCCGAAATGCTGCACCTGACTTGGGAGGCGGCCACTGTCACAGGCAGTCCGCTCAGTGTGGATGTGGAGTCGATTTCGCTGCAATAGCGGGCTTTATACCCAATTTCGCTTTCCCGCAGTGTTCGCAGTGTGAACTTCAATACACTTTTTGATACAGAATACTTTGAGTAAATATTTTTCCTATAAAACTCCGTAAAATCAGTTAGCCCATGCAACTGATATCTTCCCCCAGCCACATGATGAGACGTCTACAATCACTGTTGATAATGGGGTTGTTCCTCGGGCTGCCGCGCTACGCTACGGCCCAAACCACGCCCTTTGCCAAAGGGGCCGATGTGAGCTGGGTAACTCAGATGGAGGCGTCCAACTACCGTTTCTACAACGAGGCCGGTGCCCAGCAGGACCTGTTTCAACTGCTGCACGACCACGACATGAATACCATCCGGCTGCGGGTGTGGGTGAACCCGGCCGGCGGCTGGAACGGTAAAAACGACGTCATCGCCAAGGCCATCCGGGCGCACAACCTGGGTTTCCGGCTGCTGATTGACTTCCACTACAGCGACTCCTGGGCCGACCCCGGCCAGCAGACCAAGCCCGCCGCCTGGGCGGGCCACACCCTGGCCCAACTGCAAACCGATGTATACAACCACACCTACGACGTTCTCGACTCCCTGAAAGACAACAACATCGTGCCCGAATGGGTACAGGTGGGCAATGAAACCGACGACGGCATGCTCTGGCCTGAAGGCCGCGCCTCGGCTAACATGGCCAACTTCGCCAGCCTCGTCGACCGGGGCTACGCGGCCGTGAAAGCCGTGAACCCGACCAGCAAGGTCATCGTCCATATCTCCAACGGCTTCAACAACAGCCTGTTTCGCTATCTATTTGATGGCCTGCGGAATAACAATACCCGGTACGATGTCATCGGCATGTCGCTCTACCCCACAGCCGCCAACTGGCCCACGCTCACGGCCCAGTGCCTCACCAACATGAACGATATGGTGAGCCGCTACCCCGGCAAGGAGGTGATGGTGGTGGAAACCGGCATCGCCGCCAACGTGCCCATTCCCGCCCAGCAAATGCTGCTCGACCTGATGGCCAAAACCCGCGCCGTGCCCAACAACAAGGGCCTGGGCGTGCTCTACTGGGAGCCGCAGGCGTATAACTGGATGGGCTACGGCCTGGGCATCTGGGACAGCACCGGCCGGCCCACGGTGGCCATCAACGCCTTCCTCAACAACCCGCCCAGCCCCGGCCTGGTCTACAACCCCGGCTTCGAGTACACCGCCGCCACGCAAACGCCGCTGGGCTGGAACACCGCCTCCACCACTGATGCCGACGCTGACCTGACGCAGAACCCTGGCTACGCCAGCTCCTACCAGCTGGGCCACCAGAAGGCCACGGCCTACCAGGTACGCACCTACCAGCTGCTCGCCAACGTGCCCAACGGCACTTACACCCTGCGCGCCTGGGCCCAAAGCAGCGGCGGCCAAATCCAGTGCCAGCTCTACGCCAACGGCTTCGGCGGTACCGAGCTGGCCACCACCCTGCCCACCGTCGGCACCTGGACGCGGGTGCAGGTGAGCGGCATTGTGGTGAGCAACGGGCAGTGCGAAATCGGCCTGCGCTCGAATGCCCACGCCGGCGAAACCGCTAGCATTGATGACGTAGAATTCGTGTCTTCATCCGTAACTTCTTCTGCATCTGCCACTTTCAGCACAGGCTTCACGGCCCAAGTGTACCCGAACCCCGCCACGGGGGCCCGCACCGTAGACCTGGTGCTGGACCGCGACGAAACCGTGCAGCTCACGCTCTACACCCTCACGGGGCAGCTGGTGCGCACCCTGGCTCCAGCCCAGCGCCTGACGCGGGGCACTCATCAGCTTTCGACCGAGGCAACCGGCATTGCGCCCGGCACTTACCTGCTAAAAATCAGGCACGGCGACCAGACTGTGATGCGACAATACGTGCAGCTATAGCCGCCTACCTCTCTCACTGTTTCCCATCATTCATCCTTAAACCCATGCTCAGAAGGGCGGCTCCAGTGTGGAGCCGCCCTTTTTTGATGTTCACAACAATGCATTTTTTGTGATATGCAATGATAATTATGTATATCTTAATTAAAAATTCATTATTATGATTTAATTTTTATATATATTTATTAGACAGTTTAACCTTTTACCTCCCGCCTTATGAAACAGTTTTTTATGCTCGCCGCGACTGGTATCCTTACCATCGCCTCGCTCACTGCCAGCGCCCAGTTTACTGTAGACGGCAGGGCGACAGCTGCTGAAATTGGTGCCGGCATGGGCAAATACCAGTTGGCCGCCACCTATACCGGCACCCACCTCGAAGCCGACCGGGGCCTCCAGGCGCTCTATGTGGGCTACACTGCTACCACGCTGAATATCATGCTGGTGGGTTCGGTCGAGGCGGTTAACAGTACCACGGCATCGGGCGGGTACCGTTCCCTCATCGTGTACCTGAACACACCCGCCCGGCCGGGCGCACCGGCCGGCACGGCCCTGCCCGGGGGCAGCGACCCGCAGTCGCCGCTCAAGCACCACCCCACCATGGACAACCCAACGGACTATGGCTTTCGGGTGTCGGTAGGCCCCGCCTCGGCCACGGCTAATGATGTTTATTTCAGCCGGGTATCCTACGTGACCGGCACAGCCGTGACGCCTGGCACCGATACGTTCATTGCGGCCGGCACCAAGGCCGGCGGGCAGGCGGTGGCCCCCGGTACACTGGATTTGTCAGGCAGCAAATATGCCTACAACAGTACCGCCTCCCTCACCGCCAACACCACCAATTCCGGGTTTGAGCTGGAGATTCCATTATCATGCCTGGGCACTGCGACGGTGCCCATTACGACGGGCACTAACATTGAGCTGGTAGCGGCCTACACCGACGGCGACGGCGTTTTCTTTTCCGATGTGATTCCCCAGATTACCGGCCGCACCACCGTCCTGGGCAGCAACCCGGATTTTTCAGCCATTCCGGGCAATCAGTTTCTTACGGATGCTTTGGGCACGGGCGTGCTGGCCAGCCGCAGCGCCGTGGCCACTGGCTTTGACTTTCAGGTGTATCCCAACCCGGCATCGACCACGTCCACCATTGCCTACACCGTGCCGGCAGGCCGGCAGCCCGTGTCGCTGGCCGTGTACAACGCCCTGGGCCAGCGCGTGCGCTCGCTGGCCAACACCGAACAGGCCGGCAATCAGCAGTTTGCCCTGGGCAGCCTGCCCGCCGGAGCCTACCTCGTCAAGCTTCAAATCGGCGACCAGCTCACCAGCCGTAAGGTGGTAGTGCAATAGCGAAAGCAGCGCCGAAATGACCAAAAAAAGGCGACTCCGCATTGGAGTCGCCTTTTTTATTGGCTTTTGGCTTAATGAATTATGCGGCCAGCGGCTGAATTTCGAATCCGGCGTCCTGCACGGCTTTCACTACCTGGGCGGCGGTGGCCGTGGGCGAGCTCACGGTGAGGATTTTGTCGGCGTTGGCGGTGTCGACCTGCCAGTTGTTGGCCCCCACTTCCTGGTTGAGCGCGGGCGTGACGGCCTTGATGCAGCCGCCGCAGTTGATGGTGGTTTTGAAACGAAGCGTTGACATGGAATTGACCAGTGAAATAGATGGAAAGCGCCCGATGCCTGATGCGGCGGGCGACATCATAAAGTTACCATTGCCCGCGCCGCCGGCTGGCATAGAATTCCTGCGCAAAGCTGTAGAATTCTGGTGCTCGTAGCTTTTGACTACGATTTTTTAACCAAATCCATTTCGCAGGTGGGGCACTTACCGGGCTTGCTGCTTTGGCTGCCGGCGCAGCCCATTGGGCACTCGTAGCTTGCCTCGGCTACAGGCGTGGCGGCGGGCTTGGCAGCCGGCGCGGCGGTGGCAGCAGCGGGCTTCTGGCCTTCGCAGCTGCTCAGCAGCAGGGTGGCGGCGCACAGGGCAGCCGGCAGGAAGGCGGGAATTTTTGAGAACATAAAGGAAACGGAAAGAAGAAGCAATGAAACAACGTCCGCGCCAGTGGCGGCAGCCGAACGGCAAATTTAACGATGAAGGTTCCGGCTGGCCTACTCGCACCGGCGGCAGCTTAATCGAAGCCGCCGCCGCGGGTGTCGTCGGGCTGGTCGTCTTTGCGCTTGCTGCGGGAGCTTTCGCCGGCGTTGCCGAAGCGGTAAGTGAAGCCCAGGTACACGATGCGCGACTCGCGCTTGTTGCGGGCCAGCGACTCGAAACCGGGGCCGTAGGCGTTAAAATTGAATTGCAGGGTGTTGAAGATATCGGACACCCGCAACGAGATGCTGCCCTTGTCCTTGAGCACGCTTTGCTTGGCGGCAAAGTCGGCGTTGAACTGAGTGAGGCGCTGGCCCTGAGCTGATACCACCGGCGAGCGGTAGTTGGCCGACAGCTGCAAATCGAGCTTTTTGGTGGCCGACACCGTGGTATTGAGCCGACCCGTGTACACAATGTTGCTGTTGTTGAAATCCAGATTCGTCGGCACCGAGCCCTTGATGATGCGCCGGAACGCCGAGGCATTGGCACTCACTTTCCAGATGCTGGTGACCGGGGCCGAGGCCACTAGCTCCAAGCCGTAGTTGGTTTCCTGGCCCACGTTGAGGCGCGTGGTGTTCGTGACGAGGGCGTTGGTGACGGGGTCACGGAAAAACGGGTCGCGGATGTTGGTAATCGTGTTTTCTTCGAGCCGATAAAACGCCGTGGCGCTCACCGAGCTGCTGGCCCCGAAGTACCGTTGGTTGCCCAGTTCCAGCGAGTGCACGAACTCGGGGAACAGCAGCGGGTTGCCGGTGCGCAGGTTCAGCGGGTCCGAGCGGTCGGTGAAGGGGTTGAGCTCATCGGCCCCCGGCCGCTGCACGCGGCGCGAGTAGCTGAGCTGCACCCGGTTCTCCTTGCTCACATCGTAGGCCAGCACCGCGCTGGGAAACAGGCTGAGGTAGCTGCGCGTGAAGTGGGCGTTGGGCACGTCCGTCGACTGGTCGCCCCGGGTATTGGTCTGCTCCAGGCGCAGGCCCAGCTGGTAGCTGAACGCGCCGGCCGCGTTGGCATACGTGCCGTAGGCGGCCTGAATAAACTCGTGGTAGATGAAGCGGTTCGAGGGGTCGAAGGCCAGCGCGGGCAGGCTGGTGTACTTATAATCATTGTCGGAGCGGCGCGAAATGCTTTTGGCTCCCAGCTCGTAGCGGCCCTTCTCCCCCACCGGCATCACGTAGTCGATTTGGGCCGAGGCCAGGTCGTTCTGGGTATCAAATTGCTGGTGCTGGATGCCGGCGGTCTGGTCGCGGTAATTCACGTTCGAATTCACCCCGATGCTGTTTTGCACGGGCGTGTAGATGGCGTTGGCAGTCAGCTCGCGGCCCTTCTGGGCGGGCCAGAGGCGGCGGTAATCGATGCTGAAATCGGCTTGCCTGGCGGTGCCGGCGTTGGTGACGTAGCGGGTGCTGTTGCCCAGCGGCGGCGTGGCACCGGTTATCAGGTTGGTCTGGGTTGAGATGATATTTTCCTGGTTATCCTGGCTGTTGTAGCGCGGCTGCACGGTCAGGGTCAGCGTCTGGTCGGGCGTGAGGGCGTAGTCCAGGCCCAGGCGCACGGCGTGCGACGTACCCTGGAACACGCCGGTGCGGTCCTGGTTCAGCACCACGGTGGTATCGAGGCGGGTGGTGCGCTGGCGCACCGAGCCGTAGCCCGTGCGCCGGTCGTCGCGGAAATCGTAGGAGCCGAACACGTTGAACTTGCCCTTGTGGTAGTTCAGGCTCAGCGAGGTGTTGTACTTCTCGCCGGTGCCAGCGGTGGCATTGGCCTGGCCGTTCCAGCCGTCCTGGCGCTCCTTTTTCAGCACGATGTTGATGATGCCAGCGGAGCCTTCCGCGTCGTAGCGCGACGACGGGTTGGTCACCACTTCAATGTTCTGGATGGAGCTGGCCGGCAGCTGGTCCAGCGTGACGCCGGTGGGCTTGCCGTCCACCAGAATCCGCACGTTGGTCGAGCCGCGCAGGCTCACCGCGCCGCTTTGGTCCACGGTCACGGAGGGCACATTCTGGAGCACATCCACGGCGGTGCCGCCGGTGGCGGTCAGGTCCTTGGTTACGTCGATGACTTTTTTGTCGAGGTTGTCGGTCACGATGGCACGTTGGCCCTTCACTACCACTTCGGCCAGCTTGGTGGCGGCCACACGCAGCCGCAGCGGGCCCATTTCCAGCGCCGGCGCGGCAGCCGTAACGGCCACGGCCCGCTGCCCGGTGCGGTAGCCCACCACCGAGGCCCGCAGCACGTAATTGCCAAACGGCACTTTCTCGATGGCAAACGCGCCGGTTTCCAGCGTCTGCGCGCCGGCCACGAAACTGGAATCCGTGGCGCGTAGCAGCACCACGCCGGCAAAGGGCAGCGGCTCGTTATTGGCCGCGTCGAGCAGCTTGCCGCTCACGCTGCCGGTCTGCGCCTGCGCCGCCAGCGGGCCAGCCAGCCCGGCCACTAACAGCATCCCGCCCACCAATTGTTTCTGGACCAACCCAATGGGCCGGGCACTAAAAAACCGCACGAGGGCGGTGAGTAGAACGTTCATATCCCTAAAAATCATCCATCAACTGCGGCAAACGACACCATTCGCCCCTACTAGCTGCTTGCAGTCCCAAAATTGCAGCACGAACCTGTGGTAATTCTGTATCGTGTCTGTATCTATCAGCACAAAAAAAGCCGGCGCAGCCACGAATCCCGCAGCCGCGCCGGCTCATTATTTTAAAGCCCGGCCCGGCCTACGGCTTGGCAAAGCGTCGGTCGTGGGTGAAGGTGGTATCGGTGAGGGTGCGCAGGAAGGCCACTATTTTGGCCTTCTCGTCTTTGGTCAGGCCCAGCGGGTGGCCGGCCCCGAGCGCGTTGTTGCTGCCGTTGAGGATGAGCGGGTCGAGGTTGGGGCTAGCCGTGGCAATGTGCTCGTTGTAGTGGCTCAGCACGCTGTCGAGGTTGGGAAAGCGGCCGTCGTGCATGTAGGGGGCCGTGAGTTCGATGTTGCGCAGCGAGGGCACCCGGAACTTGCCGTTGTCGGTGGGCTTGCCGGTTTGCAGGCCCAGGCCCAGGTCCGTGAGCGTGGCATCGAGGCCGTTGTTGCGAAAGGCGTTGTCTGTTTGCAGGTTGCCGCTGTGGCAGTCCTGGCAGTTGCCGCCCCGGATGCCGGCCGGCCCGTCGGGGTGCGTCACGAATAAGACCAGGCCCTGCTGCTCGTAGCTGGTGAGGGCCGCGCGGTTGCCTTTCAGGTACTGGTCGTAGCGCGAGTTACTGGAAACCAGGGTGCGCTCGAACTGGGCCAGCGCCTTGAGGGTGTTATTCTCAGTAATAGTGCTGCTGCCAAAAGCCTTGCGGAACAGTGGAGGATACGTAGTGGTGGCTTGCAGCCGGACCACGCCGGCAGCCAGCGTCTGGTGCATCTCCGCCGGGTTTTCGATGGGAATGCGGGCCTGGGCTTCGAGGCTACTGGCGGCTCCGTCCCAGGTGAGCTTGGGCTCCCAGGCCAGGTTGGCCAGCGACATGGCGCTGCGCGGCGTGGTGCTGCCGTTCACGCCTTGGGCATGGGCCAGTCCATCGGTGAAGGCCAGCTCCTGGCGGTGGCAGCTGGCGCAGGATATCGTGCTGTTCACCGACAGGGCTTTTTCGTAAAACAGCTGCCGGCCCAGCGCCACGCCTTCCACCGTCAGCGGGTTGTCGGCGGGCTGGGCGGGCAGGGGCGGGAATTTATCGGGCACCGTCAGGTTGTAGGCCGTGGGGGCCACCACCGGGCCTTCCGGGTCCACGGTGTCGCTGTCGTGCTTGCAGCCGGCCAGGGCCAGCAGGGCGGCACTGAGCCACAGGGCCGTTGTCTTCGGGGCCTTCCGCATACGGGCCGTCAGGGGTAAGGAGTGGGTCATGGGCGAGGGTACTGGCAGAAGCACGGCAGCCGCGCATAGGTTCCGGGCAGGTTATAAAGTTAAGCGTTAGGAGTTGAGAGTTGAAACGGTACAGCTGTTGATTCAACTCCTAGCTCCTAGCTCTTCACTCCCTCACACGTCCAGCTCGAAGCTGATGATGGTGCCCCGGCCCAGGCGCGAGTTGATGGCCAACCGGCCGCCCAGCAGGGCCACGCGGTTGCGCACCCCGGCCAGGCCAATGCCCGCCAACGGCTGCCCCACCAGCGCGGCCGGCTCGAAGCCGCAGCCGTTGTCCTCCACGCTCACTTCGAGGCGGCCGTTTTCGTGGGCCACGTGCACCACGGCTTCGGTGGCGTGGGCGTGCTTCATCACGTTGTTCAGCAGCTCCTGCACCGTGCGGTACACCCCGATTTCGACCGGTGGGCTGAGGCGGTGGGCCAGGCCGGACAGGTGCAGGCGAATGGGCAGGCCGGCCGGCGCAATGCGCTTCACCAGCTCCTGCAGGGCGGTTTGCAGGCCAAAGTCCTCCAGCACGCCGGGCGTGAGCTCGAAGGAAATGGTGCGCGTGGCCCGAATGGCTTCCTCCAGCAGCTTCAGCGACCCGGACGGGGGGCAGGGCACCCCGGCCCGCCCCGCCAGGCTGAGCTTGGTGGCGTAGAGGAGCTGGCCCAGCCCGTTGTGCAGGGCCTCGGCAATGCGCTTGCGCTCGGTTTCCTGGGTGTTCAGGATGGCGGCCAGCACTTCCTGCTGCTGGCGCAGGCGCTGCTGGGTGGCCTCCTCGGCCAGGCGCTCGCGCTCGGTCACGTCGCGCACCACCGTGAGCACGCCGCTGGGCTGGCTCTCGCCGCTGTGGTAGAGGGGCACGATGTGGGCATCGTAGCGGCCGGGGCGTTGCTGAAACGCGCGGCTGAACAGGTCGATGCGTTCGCCGGCCAATGCCCGGTTCATGAGCTGGTGGGCTTCGGGTTTGAGATACGGCAGCGCTTCGGCTAGGGAGCGGCCCAGCACGGCGGCGGCTTCGTGGCCAAAATAGCTGGCGGCTTGGGTGTTCCAGGCAGTGATGCGCAGGTCGCGGTCGACGGCCACAATGCCGTCCACGGTGTTATCGAGCAGGCTTTCGGTGAATTCCTTGCCCTGCTGGAGCTGCTGCCGGGCCAGCTTGGCGGCCGTGATGTCGCGCCATAGAATGTGCACCACCGGCGTGGCCCCGTCCAGCTCGATGGGCGTGAGTACGGCCTCAATCCAGACGGACTCGCCCGTGAGGCGCTGCACCAGCACCTCGCTTCGCTTCGAGCCGTTGTGCAGGGCCTCGGCCATGGCTTCGTGAATCAGGTCGATGGTGCGGCGGCCGTCGGGCTGCCGCTCGGGGGCGTGGGCCCAGGCCGGCTGGCCCACCAGCTGCTGCCGGTCGGTGGTGCCCAGCAGGCGCAGGGCGGCGGCGTTGCAGTCCACCACCTGGTAGCCTTGCAGCAGCACCGCGGCCGTGTAGCTTTCGCTGAACAGCTTGCGGAAGCGGGCCTCGCTGGTGGCCAGGGCCGCCGTGGCCTGCTGGCGGGCGGTGGTATCCAGCACGGCCAGGCGGCACTGGGGGCCGGTCGGCGTATCGACCCGCAGGCCTTCGAGCTGGCCAAAAAACAGGCTTCCGTCTTCCTGCTGCAATTGCAGTTCCAGGCTCTGGGTGCTGTCGGTGCCGAATACGCGGGCCAGGAACTGCCCAAAAACCAGCCGCTGGGCCGGCACCACAAACAGGGCAAAGCGCCGCCCGGCCAGCCGCTGGCGCACGGTGCCCAGCAGCTTGGCCCCGCAAAAGTTGAGCTGCTCAATAATCCCGGCTTCGGTGAGGGTGAAGTAGCTCACCGGGGCGTAGTCGTAGAGGTCCATGTACTGGCTACGGGCGGCCTGGGCTTCGGTTTGGCTGAGCAACAGCTGTTCGTACTGCATTTCCAACTCTATCTGGTGCACTTGCAGCTCCTGCACCAGGCGCTGCATCTCCTGGGGCGTGTGCTGCTCGGTGGCCTGGGTCAGCAACTGCCGGCGCTGCTCGGCGCGGACACGGAGCTCCAGCAGCGAGGCGTGCGGGTCGGGGGGGAGCGCGGGCGTATTGGGCGGGGGCATTGAAGAAGGGAAAGGCATAAAGTGAAGGTAAGCACTCGCGGGCACCGGGTAAGTGCAGCGCGGGGCAAGCCGACTAAAAACCTGCTTGGCGGCGGCCCGGAGGCATCATTCCCGGCATTTCACGCGCTCCATAATTGTAGCCAAGGGGTCCGGTGTCACCAACCGAAAGCCCGGCATCGTTCATCAAATGCCTACCGGTAGCATTAGTATGCTTGGCATTAATACCCAAGTGACGGATGTTAGCAATTAACTGATTGATGTTAGCGATAGAATGATTTATATGGGCAATAGAATGATGGATGTGAACAATCGGATGATGTATATTGGCAATCGGATAACGTGTGTGGGCAATCGGGTGACGGATGTGGGCAATCGGGTGACGGGTGTGGGCAGTCGAGTGACGGGTGTGGGCAGTCGGGTGACGGGTGTGGGCAATCGGATGACGGGTGTGGGCAATCGGGTGACGGGTGTGGGCAATCGGCCGCCCCCCTACCCCGGCCGGCTCATGAGCCAGGCCACGGCCGCCCCCTCGTCATAAAACAGGCCCGCCTGGTACGGGCGCTCCTCGGCCAGGGCCGCGCCCACGGCGGCGGCCACCGTGGGGTCGGTGTGCAGCTGCTGGAAACGGGCAAGGGAGCAGATGACGGCCAGCCGCAGCGGGTGCGGGGCGAGCCGGGCCGCCGCCATCGGCAAAAACTCGTGGGTGAGCCACGCCGCCACCTCCAGGTTGAGCGGGCCGGTGCTGCGGGCATCGAGCAGCCACCGGGCGCAGCAGTGGCGGCGGGCCAGCGCCAGCGCCGCCTGATATGATTTGCGGGCCTCGGCCGGGGTATAGGGTCCCAACCAGCGCAGCAGCACCGCATCGAGGCTTTCGTGATAGGCCAGCGAATAGGTGGGCGCGGGGATAACGGATACGGCTTGCATAGATACGGGGAAGGCTTGCATGGCTAAATATATAACAACCATTATATCAAGCAAACCCCTGGCCAGTGCCCTCCCCCGCGCGGCCCGGCCTGGCGGGGCTTGCAGGCCAGTGAATCCGTATTTATACCCTGCTCAAAATCCGTATTTGTCCGGCGGCTAGGCCGGCACCACCTCCACGCCCAGCAGCAGGCGGCCGGTGCGCGCCCCGCCGCTGGTGAGGGGCCGCCCAAACAGCCGCAGCGTGTGGGGGCCGGCCCCGGGGAAATCGGCCGTGTAAGGAAAGTCCAGAAAGGGCTGCTCCGGGTGGCGCAGGGTGGTTTCGAGGCGCTCGCGCAGGGCGGGCTGCTGCCAGGCCCCGCCGTCGAGCTCGCGCAGCAGCCGGCCCTTGCTCTGCTCGCGGTCGAGTTTGAACAGCGTGGCAAAGGCCTCGCTGATGGCCAGTACGCGCTGCTCGTTATCGAGCACGAGCAAGGGCTCGCGCAGGGTTTCCACGATGCTTTCGGCAAAGCGGGCGCTTTCCTGGAGCTGGGCCTCGAGGGTTTTGAGGTCGGTGATGTCGGTGAAGGTGATGACGGCCCCGCTGATGTAGTTGTCGAGGGTGCGGTAGGGCAATATGCGCATCGCATACCACTGGCCCTGGGTGGTCTGGATGTTGGCCTCCACGGTCACCAGCTTGTCGAGCACCTGGCGCACGTCCTGCTCCAGGGTTTCGCGGCGCAGGTTGTTGGCAAAGTGCATGATGGGGCGGCCCACGTCGGTGGGCAGCAGGCTCACAATGCGGTGCACGGGCGGCGTAAACCGCTTTATCACCATGTCGTTGTCCAGGAAGATGGTGGCGATTTCCGTGGCATCGAGCAGGTTCTTCATGTCGTTGGCGGCCTGGCTCAGCTCCTCGGTTTTGGTGAGGTACTGCATGTTGAGGGTCATCAGCTCCTCGTTCAGGCTCTGCATTTCCTCCTTGTTGGTCATGGCCTCCTCGTTGGTGCTTTGCAGCTCCTCGTTGGCGCTCTGCAGCTCCTCGTTGGTGCTCTTCAGCTCTTCCACGCTGCTTTCCATCTCCTCGATGGTGGTTTGGAGGCGGTGCTTGGTGTAGTGGAGCTCCTTTTCCAGGGTTTGCACCTGGGCGTCGTGGTCGGGGGCCAGGGTGGCCTTGCCCAGGCGCACCTTGCGGGGCGTGGGCTGCTCCTCAAACACCACCAGCAGCAGGCCGGCCAGGGGCTCGCCCTCTTCCAGCACCTTCACCGTGACGCGCAGCAGCTGCACGCCGGCATCGAGGCGCAGCTTCACGCCCTCGGCCACCACGTCCTGGCGGGTGGCCACGGCCTGGTGCACGGCCTCGCTCAGCTCGTAGTTGAGCTCTTCGCGGGCCATGTCGAACACGTTCATGGCGCCCAGGCCGGGGGCGGGCTCCAGGTAGCGGCCGGTGCGGCCGTTCACGTACAGGATTTCGCCTTTGGGGTTGATGACCACGGCGGGTGGGGTGTACTGGCGCAGCAGCACGCGCTGGACCAGCGCGGCAAACGGGCCCTCTTTGCGGGCGGGGTGGGATGTCATGGGACCAGCGGTAGAAGCAGGCGCGGCCTGGGCGTGTTGCCGGGCCAGCGCGAAAGGGAAATTGGCCAGCCGCGTGAGCGACGACGGCGTATCGGTGCGGCGCGAAATCTTCCATTTCACGTCCAGCGGCAGAAACAAATCCTGGAAGCCGGTGAGATTTTCGCTCGGCCCCAGAAACAGCAGCCCGCCCGGGTTCAGGGCGTAGTGGAAGATGGGCACGAGGTTTTTCTGGAGCTCGGCCGAGAGGTAGATGAGCAGATTGCGGCACACCAGCAGGTCGAGCTTGGTGAAGGGCGCGTCCTTGTTCAAATCGTGCACGGCAAACACCACCACGTCGCGCACCTCCTTTTTGATGCGGTAGCCGTCTTCGTCTTTGGTGAAAAAGCGCCGCAGCCGCTCGGGGCTCACGTCGGCCGTCACGTTCTCGGGGTACAGCCCCGCGCGGGCAAAGTCGATGGCGTCGGGGTTGATGTCGGTGGCAAAAATCTGGAGCTTGAGGTAGCTGGGCGGCGTCATTTCGCCCATGCATTCGAGCAGGGTGATGGCCAGGCTGTAGGCTTCCTCGCCCGTGGAGCAGCCCGGGGCCCACGCCCGCACGGTGCTGTCGGCAGGCTTGCCGCGCAGCAGTGGCAGCAGCCGCACCTTAAGCTGCTCAAACGCGTCGCGGTCGCGGAAGAACTTGGTCACGCCGATGAGCAGCTCCTTGAACAGGGCGTCCACTTCGGCCGGGTTTTCCTGGAGGTAGCGCACGTACTGGGTAAACTCCCGAATCTGGTGCGAGTTCATGCGCCGGTCGATGCGCCGGAACACTGTGTTGCGCTTGTAGAAGCTGAAGTCGTGCCCCGTTTTGGCCCGGATGAGGTGAAAAATCTTTTGCAGGGCGTGGGCCGGGCGGGTGCTGCCGTCGGCCTCCTCGCGGCGGGGGCGGGTGTCGGGGTGGCGCACGTAGTCGAGCAGCTTGGCTGGCAGCTGCTCGGCGGGCAGCACAAAATCCACAAACTCGGTGGCCATCGCCGAGCGCGGCATCGAGTCGAACTCGGCCGTTTCAGGGGCCTGCACCATCACCATCCCAAAGTTTTCCATCACCATTTTCAGGCCCAGCGTGCCATCCGAGCCCAGCCCCGAGCAGATGATGCACACCGCCCGGTCGCGCGCGTCCTTGGCCAGGCTCTGGAAAAAGAAGTCGATGGGCAGCCGGTGCCCCGTGGGCTGGGTGGGCGCAAACAGCAGCAGCATGCCGTGCAGAATGCTCATGTCGCGGCCGGGCGGAATCACGTACACGTTATTGGGGCGCACCCGCAGGCCGTCGCTGGCCTCCTGCACCGGCATTTTGGTGAAGTGCTGCAGCACCTGCGCCAGCTCCGACGGCTGGTCGGGCATGAGGTGCGTCACCACCATAAAAGCCATTCCACAATCGGCCGGCATGGCCCGAAAGAACCCCTCAAACGCCGCCAGCGACCCCGCCGAGCCGCCCAGCGCCACCAGCGGAAACTTGTCGGCCACGTGCTCGGGCTGCCGGGCCTCGCGGGCCAGCGTGCCGGTGATGGGCTCATCGCCGTCGCGGGGCATTTCGCCGGCCGGGGTGATGTGGATGCCGGGTTCGTCGGGCGCGGACGCCGAATGGGTGGGATTCATAAAACAACAGACGTGAAAGGCCGCGCTCCCTTTGGAGG